>JBATZM010000027.1:0-15748 GCA_049674665.1 Terriglobales bacterium | reverse complement strand
AACTATTGGGTCGATCGCAAGAGCGGAAACGACTATTACCTTACCGTGCAGTTCTTCGAGCATGGCAATGGCGCTATTCAAAACATGCTCGACTTGGGACAGATTCCTCTCCGCGATCCCTCCAGCGGGAGTCAAATGAACTGCGGCCCTACTGGCCCGCCACAGGCCGGTTCGGGGCGATCTTCATGGTCCTGCGGTGGACAGGGTAGGCCGACTACCGTTCTCAAGAATGTTGTGGATGTGAAACAGGTTCTGACGCCGACCGAAGTGGACCACTATCAGATTCAACGCGCAATCGATATTTACGTCACTCCCTCCGGAGAAGATCTGGGGAAAGTCACCAGCGCCGTGCAGAAAATTCTTGCCAACACGAAGATTCCCGGCAACGTCCGTGTGAATCTGCGTGGCATGGTGCAAGGCATGAACGCCTCGTTCAAGAGTTTTGCGTTGGGATTCCTGATCTCTTTCTTATTATTGTTTCTGATTCTGACCGCGCAGTTCAAATCCTTCGTCGATCCTTTCCTGATCATGCTCGCGATCCCGATGGGCTTCGTAGGCGTGCTGATCATTCTGCCGCTCACCCATAGCACATTGAACGTAATGTCGCTCATGGGAGTACTGATGCTGGTCGGTATCGCCGACTCCAACAGCATTCTTATTGTTGATTTCGCGCACAATTTAGAGCGCGAGGGATTGTCGCCGGCTGATGCAGTCATAACCGCATGCCGCGTTCGTTTGCGCCCAATCCTGATGACCTCCCTCGCGACCATCATCGGGATGATCCCTATGGCGATGAAGTTGGGCACAGGCGCCGAGCAATACGCTCCGATGGCGAAGGCAATTATCGGCGGACTTACTTCATCGGTCCTTCTGACCATTTTCATCGTGCCCGCCGCTTATCTGCTCGTCTACGGCAAGCGCGACGCGAAACCTGCCACGAACTTAACCGTGGAGACGACAGAATGATGAGCAACATTGGTTTACGCCGAATGAACAATGCGTTAATGAAAAATATATTGCCAATTTGCTTCGCTCTAGTCATGCCAGTGTGCAGCGCCGCGCAGGGCAGCCTCAGTCCAGCAAATCCAACAAATTTGCCCTCGGCTCCAATCCCACAGCAGGCGACCTCTCCTGCCACTCCGAACGCACCGATGCCTGGTTTGCCCGGGCAGGTCCCTGCTCCGCCAAACGGTCAAGCAGTGACGGCGTCGGTATCGTTGTCTCTGAAAGACGCTCAAGCACTGGCCTTGAAAAATAATCCCCAAATTTCGGTTTCGCGGCTGACTGCGCTCGCGTCGCAGCAGGTAACAAGAGAAGTGCGTTCAAATCTATGGCCAACAGTGGCTGTCGATCTCACCGCCGTAGATTCGGACCCAGGCACGCGAATCACAACCGGCGCGCTCAGCAATTCCGCTATCTATCAGCGCGCTGCTGTTGGTGCGACGGTGACTCAGCTCCTCACTGATTTTGGACGCACGACCAACTTGATCGCGAGTGCGAATCTGGCGGCAAAGGCGGAGAATCAAAATTCCGTGGCCACTAAAGAGCAAGTCCTGCTGGCCGTGGATCAAGCTTTCTACAATGCATTGCAGGCGCAAGCCGTATTGACCGTGGCCCAACAGACGGTAGCAGATCGGCAAACGGTTACGGATCAAGTGGGGGCTCTTTATAAGAATAAGTTGAAGTCGGAACTCGATTTTAGCTTTGCAAGCGTCAATCTGGCACAAGCTAAATTGTTGCTTCTAGATGCGCAAAACAACGAAAATGGCGCGCTGGCATCGCTTTCGGCGGTGTTGGGGTTTCCGAATCTACAAAAGTTCCAACCGGCGGAAGATACAACTGCGATCGCCCCTCCACAAGCCAATGTGGATGATCTGATTTCTACTGCCTTTGCCACGCGTCCAGAAATCCTGTCCCTTGAATTCCAAGCGGAGTCGGCGAAGAGGTTCCAAACCGCGGAACGCGATTTGTTCTTCCCCAATGTTCAGGCGATGGGCGCAGTCGGAGATACGCCCGTGCGAAACCCGATAATCTCTAGTTCGTATGGGGCAGTCGGCGTTAACGTCGAAATCCCTGTCTTCAACGGCTTTCTATTTTCGGCAAGAGCTCGCGAAGCGGCGTTCAAAGCACAAGCCGTGCAGGAGCGCGTACGTGATCTTCGCGACCGCATCTCACGCGACGTGCGTATCAGTTGGCTCAATGCAACCAATGCTTATGATCGACTGGCAGTTACGCAGCAATTATTGGAGCAAGCAAATCTCGCGCTCAATCTTGCACAGGCGCGATACAAGTTAGGATTGGGTTCGATTGTCGAACTAAGTCAGGCCCAGCTGCAGCAGACGCAGGCGCAAATCACCAATGCACAAGCGGGCTATGATTGCCGGCTTGCCCTGGCAATCCTGCAATATCAAACGACCGGCTTATAAACCAAAATTACAACGAGAGACGAGCCCCGCACACCTCGCTTGGCTTAGCCCAACCTCATCCCAGAGGAAAGGCCACTCCACCTGAGCACCTTTCGTTCGTCGAACTGCAATTTGATGCGCACCCCTCCTTTCCCATCAACTTGCAATAGCTATCGTAAACCATTGTAAAGCAAAGAGTTATGTGATTCTACCGATGCGCGGCAGAATGGAGCCGCACTTGCTATTCTCGGTAATGTCCATAAAGTCCACTAGTATGATGGACTTTATGGCATAATTTGGACCATGAAAATCTCCCACGGGAGCTCTACGTACCACGGGCCATGATGACGCTAACTCGCTATTACCATCAGCCCGCCGTCAAAGTTCGCGAGATCGCATATGGCCGAGTTTCCCGTACCCGTGGCCCAGAACGTGAGCAGAGTCGAGGACGATGTGCACGACGTGACTGCCCGCAGCACTTACGACAAATGCTGGAGTTGACGCCCTTAACCTAGGCCTCCCATTTTGGGAAATTGTCCCCCAATTTCCCGCAATTTAACACTCTTGTAATAGAACGAGGAGTAAGTTGTTGATCTCAAATCCCTAGTATGTCGATTGTAATAATCGTAGCCATTGGATTTTGGAGAAGCGTACTGGGGAAATGTCGAGGGAAAAAGTAAAAGTAAGGGTCGGAGCGCTCCGACGCCCGATTTGTAAAAAGAAATTTTCAGTCGTTTTCCCGAACGTATAGTTCGACCAAAAAAGGAGAGGATTGCATTTTATGAAATTCACCAAGCACCTGTTTCTCACGGTCCTGGCGCTGGCGGCACTTTCAATCGGCGCTTGGTCACAAACCTCGGACGCAACGGCGCCAACTCCGCCACCTGTTCACAAGAAGAAGCACAAGCCCGCAGTGGCAGCAGCGCCGGCAATAACAGCTGCCGACGTTCAGGCCTTGAAAGACGGTCTGGCTGCCCAGCAATTGCAAATCCAGCAACTTACTCAGCAACTGCAGCAAATGCAGCAGAACGGGCAGCAGGCGCAGGCTGCCGCCGCAGCTGCGGCCAATCAAGCCGCTGTCGCTCAAACCCAGGCGGCTGCCGCTCAAACCCAGGCCAGCCAGCAACAGCAGACGGTGGGTGAGTTGAAAGGCGACGTCGCCAATCTCACGACGAACTTCAACACCGCCGCAGCGTCATTGCAGGAGACCCAGAAGACCATCGACTCGACACTATCGAACCCGCTGTCGATTCATTACAAAGGAATCACCTTTAGCACCAGCGCCTTTGTAGCCGCCGAATTTGTACGGCGTTCGCGAGAGCTGGGAGCCGATCTTACGACTCCCTTCAATTCGCTCACCATGCCCGGCGCTTCGCAGAGCAATCTGTCGGAGTTCTTCGGCTCCGCCCGCCAGTCGCGGCCAACTCTCTTTGTTGTGGGCCGCTTGAAAAATGTGGAACTCTCCAGCTACATATCAGCCGACTTTCTCTCAGCGGGAGTTACCTCCACCGCCACGCAGACCAATAGTTACACTCTCCGTCTACGCCAAGCTTGGGGCCAAGCCAAGTTTGATAATGGCTGGAAATTCCTCGGCGGCCAGATGTGGAGCCTGGTGACCGAAGGCAAGGCTGGAATCGCCCCCAGCGACGACTTGGGCAAAGTCAATGATGCTCGTCCGATGACAATTGATCCGGGTTACAACGTCGGCTTCAGTTTCGCGCGCCAGTATGGGGTTCGCTTAACCAAAGATTTCGGCGACAAATTTTCGGTCGCTTTCGCCATGGAAAACGCGCAAGGCACACTCACCACACACAACAACGCGTCCAATTTCCTGCTCGGCGAAGCGGGTGCCAGCAATACCTACAACACAACCTCTAACTACACGGCTAATCCTGCGCCCGATCTCATCGCCAAGGTGGCTTTTGATCCCGGCTTCGGACACTACGAGGTCTTCGGCTTGGTCGACCGCTTTACCGACCGTATCTTCCCCTGCGTGGAATTTCCGGCCGGTTCGCCCCTGTGCACCGCCACTGGCGCTACTTCCTCGACGGGAGCCTATAACGCCTCGAAAGAGGGCGGAGGCATCGGCGCCAACGCTCGCTGGACCTTCGCTAACAAGCACATCGTTTTCGGTTTGCATGGCTTCGGAGGCAGCGGAATGGGCCGTTATGGAGCCGCACAGCTTTCCGATCTTTCAATTAACCCCGACGGAACGATTCATCTGATCAAAGGTCTCCAGGGCTTGACCACACTGGAGTGGCACAGCAAGAAACTCGACGTCTACACCTACACCGGAGCGGAGTATGCCGCCCGGACGTATGGCTTCGATCCGCTCTTGGGCGCGAGCGGAACCTACGTGGGCTACGGAGCGCCGTCCTTCAAAAATTACGGTTGCTATAGCGAAGTCGCTCCTTCCGGAAATGGCGGCTTCACTCCCGGTACTCTTGCCAATTGCACTGCCGACACGCGGGCTGTGATCGAGGGTACAGCCGGCTTCTGGTACACCTTCTACAGTGGGGCTAAAGGCAGGTTTCGGTTCGGTACGCAGTACTCTTACGTAACTCGTCAGACCTGGTCAGGTGCCAGCGGTGGCACCACGCCCATCCCTGGAGCAATCGCTCCTGAAGGACTGGACGGTATGGTTTTCACGTCGTTCCGCTACTACTTGCCGTAAAACCGAAAATGGTCCCGCGTCACCGTTTGACGCGAGACCATCGGTTTAACGACAAAGTTTTCAAGGGTTCCTCAGTTTTCTGAGGGGTGCCTTCCCTTCAGAATCGCCACCGGCCTGGTTTTGGCTTAACTCTCCTTTTCCGGGCCCGGTGGCGCTAACTTAATCTACGGAAAGATTTCATATTTTAAGATGTTCATCGCAGTTCGCTGTAAGCTGCGCTGGCCTGCTGACCCCTCCATTTGATCTCCCCGCCGCTAACGCGCTAGAAGAAGCCACAACAAGCCATCGTCAATATATACTCAGATATCTGTGCGCCACTGGACCGGGTTTTCGAGCCCTTTGGTGAGATGGGGTGCCCTTTGCAACGTGCTCTGATCACAGGAATCACCGGACAGGACGGTTCCTATCTTGCTGAACTGCTTTTATCAAAAGGCTATGAAGTGCACGGAGTCATTCGTCGTGCCAGCACATTCAACACCGGCCGCATAGACCATATTTATGTGGACCCGCACATCCCCAACGTCCGCATGTTCTTGCATTACGGCGATCTCTCTACCGGCAGCCGCTTAATTGATCTCATCTACAGCATCCGACCGGACGAGGTGTACCACTTAGGCGCTCAAAGCCATGTCATGGTTAGTTTTGAAAATCCGGAATACACGGGCGACATTACGGCTTTGGGGACAATCCGGCTTCTTGACGCCATCCGCCGGAGTGGTGTGACCACTCGTTTCTACCAAGCCAGTTCCTCGGAGATGTTTGGTTCAGCGCCGCCGCCCCAGAACGAACAAACGCCATTCCATCCCCGCAGCCCATATGGTGCTGCGAAGGTTTACGCATATTGGGTAGCCGTCAATTACCGTGAGGCATATGGGATGTTCTGCAGTAATGGGCTGCTATTCAATCACGAGAGCCCACGGCGAGGACCGACATTCGTAACCAGAAAGATTACGCGCGCGGTTGCGCATATTCTCGCGCGCAAGCAGGACAAACTGTATCTAGGAAATCTAGAGGCAAAACGCGACTGGGGTTACGCCCCAGAATATGTCGAAGCTATGTGGCAAATGCTGCAAAGGGAACGTTCCGATGACTATGCTCTCGGCACGGGTGAGTCGCACACCATCCGTGAGTTTGTGACGGAAGCCTTTGAATATGCCGGCCTGGACTGGCAAAAACATGTTGCCATTGACGATCGCTACAAACGCCCAGCCGAAGTCGACTTTTTACTTGCCGACTCGAAGAAGGCGGAGCGTGAACTAGGGTGGAAACCAAAAATTAGTTTTCGCGAGTTGGTGCGTATCATGGTGGATGGAGACATGGAGTCTTGCGGACTCGCTTCTCCGGGTGAAGGCGCGCGAACTTTGCGCGAAAAGTTTGGCGCATGGCATCAGTGGAATAACAGTGTCTCCGATAACCTGAAAGCTGCTGCGGGAGCGGTGCTTGGGTAACGAAATTGGTTTCTGGGTAGACAAGACGGTTCTGGTAACCGGAGGCAGTGGTTTTCTCGGGCAGCATGTTCTCGCGAAGTTGAGGGCATCTGGTTGCAAAAAAATTATCGCGCCCAGAAAGCGCGAGTACGACTTACGGGAACGGGAACAAATTGTTCGCCTCCTCAAGAGTGCGGAACCAGATTTAATTATTCACCTCGCGGCAGTCGTGGGCGGTATCGGAGCGAACCGGTTGCATCCCGGGGAGTTCTTTTACGATAACGCCATTATGGGGATTGAACTCATCGAATATGCGAGGCGCCTGAATGTTCGCAAGTTTGTGTGTTTGGGAACAATTTGTGCTTACCCAAAATTTGTTCCAGTTCCGTTTCACGAAGAAGATCTGTGGAATGGTTATCCAGAAGAGACCAACGCACCCTACGGACTGGCTAAGAAGATGTTACTGGTCCAGGCCCAGGCGTACCGGCAGGAATACGGGTTCAACTGCATTTATCTCTTGCCCGTAAATCTCTATGGCCCCAAAGACAACTTCGATCTGCAAACGTCGCATGTGGTTCCAGCATTGATAAGAAAATTTCTGGAGGCGAGAACGCGTGGCGAACACAAGGTCACGTGCTGGGGAACTGGGTCAGTTTCGCGTGAATTCTTGTACGTAGAAGATGCGGCAGATGCTATTTTGCTTGCCGCCGAACGTTACGATAAACCGGATCCGGTGAACATCGGATCAGGATACGAAATCACCATTCGGGACTTGGCTGCATTGCTATGTAAGTTGACAGGGTTTGAAGGCGAACTTATCTGGGACCGAACACAGCCTGATGGCCAACCCCGTCGTCGCCTCGATGTCACCCGCGCCGAGCGCGAGTTCGGTTTTCTCGCCACGACTTCGCTAGTAGACGGACTACGACAGACCATCGAGTGGTACCAGAATTGTGGAACGTCTCTTAAGAGCAGAATGTGATTACGCCCTGTGCTGCTAGGCATAGGCAGCTTAGGGGAATGCTGCATCATGCTATTCTGCCGCTCATGTTGCATCTCTAGTTTAGCTGTTCCCAACAACAGAGTTTGTTAGTACAAGATGACCTTACGTCCACAATCTGAAGAAAAGGCGCTGCCTTCTATCTCCATCGTCGTTCCCAATTTCAATGGTGGCGCGACCCTCGAAGCTACGCTGGTCAGCCTGATCGATCAGAACTATCCAGCACTTGAAATTCTAGTCGTCGATGGTGGGTCGACGGACAACAGCATGGAAGTGATCCGCAAGTACGAGAGTCACATCGCGTGGTGGGTGAGTGAAAAAGATCGCGGGCAGGCCGACGCAATCAACAAGGGGTTCCTGCGCGCCAAAGGAGAGATCGTTAACTGGCTCTGTAGCGACGATATTCTTTTGCCAAACGCGCTGTTGACTGTTGGCCGCATCTTTGCCGCTGAGCCCGAAACCGATGTGGTTGCCGGATCAACTTTGGAACACTTCTCCGATGGCCGTCGCCGTGACCGGTTGTTCAAGGCATCCAAGGAGTTGATCGACATTCTGCCCGTCAATAATCCCTGTGCACAGCCAAGTTGTTTTTATAGAAAACGCCTCATCCAGACCCGTAGCACGCCTCTCGACGAGTCTTATCACTATGCCATGGACACGGAATTGTGGACTTACTTTCATTCCATCGGCGCACGTTGGAAGATGATCGACGAAATTCTGTGCCGTGCCGTCCAAAGTGAGGATAATAAAACCTCGACCGGCGGCGAAAAAATTACTCGCGAGTTGGAAAAGCTGTATGCAGCGTATGTTCACGAGCGCATACCACTGACCTACTGGCACCGCCTTCTGCGCTATCCGCTGGAACGCGTCCGCCGCAGGCACCGTGGCGCCCTGTTTGCCTATCTCATTTATTTCCCGTATCAGTGCGCGATGATCGGCCTGCTCAGTCCTTTCTACGGCTTTCGTCGTGTCCGGTGGATGAACTGGTCCGAATTCGGCTGAGCTCCTACCCTGAGCCTCTACGCTAATTCTCGTCGCACCAATCTTCACCGCGTTAATCTTCTTCGTTAATCTTCTACGACCGGGGTGGCGATGGTGACCCGATTGGGCGCGCGGTGCAGATGCTTCAGGACGCGCGGCAGATAGATCGCGCACGAGAATATAACGATTGAGAGATACGTGATAAGGGTGGCCCACGGAACGGCGACGATGCCGTAATGGCCTGTGAGATAGACCTTCACGGCCAGGCACGTGACTCCGAATATGGAGGACACGACGATCTGGAAACGCATGATGCTGGCGCCATTGAGAAACATGGTAATGGTGTTTCCGCAACAGTCCACAATGGTCCAGAGCGCAAGGCCAAGAAGCAGAACGAAAGGCGGCGAGATGCGCGGGCCAATCCACCAGTCAAGCAACCAGTGGGCAATGAGCAGCATAGTTATGGATGCAACCGCAGCGAAACCAAAGACTAAAACGAGCGAGCGCCTTAGAGTTCGGCGCACCCAGGGAATATCGCCGCGTGAGATGGCTTCTCCGTAGGCGGGCCAAAGCGGCGTGACCATCATGACGACCATCATGGAAATCAAAGAGAACATGCGCTGCGGGATCGAGTAATCGGGCACGCTGGAGGCTCCCAGGGTGCGGGCGATGATGAAGTTGTCGGCGGAAAATGCAACGGCCGCCACCAGTTGGAGGACGAAGAATAGGGTTCCGATCGTGACGATGCGAGAGATGGCGTCACGCGAGACGAACCGGTGACGAGGACGCAAATCAGGTCTGCTGATGACAAAAAAATGAAACGTGTTGAGCGCAGTGGCCGCGACAGGAGCGCCCGCCAGCGCGGCCACGAGAAGCGGCAGACCGGCGTGCATACGGATTCCGACAATGACACCGGCCAGTCCCGCGACGCTGCCGCACACTTGCCAGAGATTCATGCGAAAGCCCTGCTGTAGGCCTAGTTGCGCACGCTGCACCAAGTCAAGCGGAATGTTGAGGGTGAAACAAAAGGCAAAGACCATCAGCGCCGGAGCTGCCTCGGCACGCGCTTGAGCCGAAGCGACGCGAAAGACGTCAGCCCATGAGACCCAGGCGAAAGTGGAAGCAAAGAACGCCAGCAATAGAAAACCAACCGCACCGAGGACGGCAAACCCGCTGGAGATTGCCGCGCGGATGCGATCAAAATCGTTCTTGCCGAAGGCATCTGCGACCGTATTGAGGACTCCATTGCCAATACCAAAATCGGCGAAGTTAGCCATGGCAAGCACGGAGCTAATCGTCATCCAGAGGCCGAATCGCTCATTGCCGAGGTAATGAATGGTGAGAGGAATGGTGATAAGAGATGTTGATATCTGCACGACCCGAGCCAGCAAGGCCGTGCCGCCAGTGATCGCAGCGCGGCGGTTGCGCTCGGCTCCACGTTCGCCGGCATCGTGACCGACAGCGGCAGATGGCCTGAGATCGTTCCACAACTGCGCGAGTCTGCCTGCCAGATTCATCCCTTCCACGTTCATTCGCCTCACAGCCCCACGGGGGTATGTTGAATTCCTTGAGAGTTGTTGCTTTCGGTACTTGCCGACGAGCCCATGACAAACGAAATTACCTGTAAAAGTGTCTCCCCCATTTGCCGCTGGCGCTGCCGCAGCATCGAGAGCGTAGTTTCAGTGCTGAGGCGTTGAGGCGGGTTCCTGAGTGCTGCCACCATCTTTTGCGCGAGATCTTCGGCCGAGCCGGCGCGAAAGAACTCGATCACCCCGAGATCGGCTTCACGGTTCACGTCAATATCAGAGAGGATCACCGGCGTTGCGGTGGAGACGCCATCGTAGAGCGCACCGCCGCCGGGTCCGCCCTCAAAGAGTGTAGGCTGCACTACGGCAACCGAGCGGCGCATCACCGCGAGTTGATGCCGCTTGGGAATCATCCCAAGAAAATGAATTCGATCCGTGAGGCCGTTACAGGCGATGCCATCTTTAAGCTTGTCCACATAGCCTGGAGCACGATAATCGTGCAGGTTGCCTGTACACAGGATGTGAACATCGGAGAAGCCGGCATCTTTCACCAAGCGTAGAGCGTCAAAAGCAGTTTGATGCGATTTATGTACCCAGAACTGATTGGAGATGATGAAGAACTTTTCCGGCAATGCGTAAGGGCGCAGCACGTCCTCATCAATATCATCCAATGGGGTCGGATTCGCGGACGGGCAGAAGGGCAGAGAAAACAGGGTTGCCTTGGAGCGGGGATAGAACTCCTCGATGTCGCGCACCACGCTTCTGGAATTGACGATGAGCGCGCGCGCGTCGGACAGAAGCGCGCTGAAATTCCTCTCTCTCTCCTGGCACTCGCGCCGGCTGAAGTTGCCGGGCAGCCGCTTGTGCTGCAGGTCGGCGATGTATCCGATCCATTGATGGGGAAAATGCGGCCCAAGGCTCATCATAGAAGGCAGCACGACTTGGGCATCAAGGTTGCTTAGGGCACGGCTGAGTCCCCGCAGCGAGCCATAGTAGTTGTGCGTTTCAATGCTGCAACCGGTAGTGCTGATCGCATCGCGTAGGTGGTCTTCGGTAACAGGAGGCGTCACCGCTGGCTGTACACCAGCCAGCGAGAAGATGCGTCGCTTGGTGGCCACGACCAAGGCAAGCGCGCGTTTGCTGACGGTATCGTCGGGCACAAGGACGGACCAAGTGATGCCCGGCAGTACAGAATCAATGCCTCCTACGCAGAGACGCAGGAAGTCGAGTCCGCCCGTCCACTGGATGAAGCCCGCTGCGAGAAATGCGATTCTGGGCCGGGCCGTGTGCTGCATTCTGTGACAACCCTCTGCGTGACTATCCCTTATGGAGACAAAGTTGCATCGAAAGATGCATTGTACTTTGAGCCCGGTCGCGCACGTCCGTGACATGGTAGGTACGAGTCATGACTCAGGTAACTGGCGTGTAGATGGCGGTTCGATGGTAACATTCACCGTGCCAGGCTATGCATAAGCTATCGAGGAATTCGAGCAGCGGGAGCGCAGGCTTGGCGGCTATGACTTCGCTGGCGACCATTCCAGTGGCCGCACCCGATCTCGGCGGCAACGAGGAAGCCTACGTCGTCGAAGCGATCCGCAGTTCGTGGATATCTTCGACCGGACCATTCATTCAGCGCTTTGAGAGCGAATTTGCGAAACTGTGCGGCACGCGCACCTCACTAGGCGTCTGCAACGGCACCGTCGCACTTCATCTGGCGCTGCTTGGACTTGATGTTCGTCCCGGCGATGAAGTGCTGGTGCCATCGCTCACTTACATTGCGACGGCAAATGCGGTTCGCTATGTTGGCGCCGAGCCTGTGTTCGTGGACGTGGATCCAGCGACCTGGTGCATCGATCCGAAATTGCTCGAAGCCAGCATTACGCCGCGCACCAAGGGCATTATCGCGGTTCATCTTTACGGACATCCGGCGGACATGGACGCGATCAACCACTTGGCCGCAGTGCATGGATTGTGGGTGGTGGAGGATGCAGCCGAGGCCCATATGGCTCTGTACAAGAATCGGGTGGTAGGCGGGCTGTCGCAGATCGCGACTTTTTCGTTCTACGGAAACAAGATTTTTACTTCGGGTGAAGGTGGGGCACTGACCGTCAACGATTCACAGCTTGAATTACGGCTGCGCACCCTTCGCGGTCAGGGAGTCGATCCGAAGCGACGCTACTACTTCCCCGTCACCGGATACAATTTTCGTATTACAAATATTGCGTGCGCGCTACTGTGCGCTCAACTCGAGCGCTGCGCAGAGATTTTGGCTCGACGTTATGCGATATTCGCCCGCTACGATGCGCTATTGCAGGACACGCCAGGCATCGGTCTGCAGCCGGTAGCAGAGTGGGCCAAGCGGGCTCCTTGGCTGTACTCGATCACGGTGGATGAGAACGCTTATGGACACTCGCGCGATGAACTGATGGCATTGCTCGGCGAGAACAAAATAGAAACGCGTCCGTTCTTCCTGGCCCTGCACCGGTTGCCGCCTTTCCGCAACGAATCGCGACGGCGCGGAGAAGATCTGCCAATGACAGACAGGTTGAGCGCGACGGGTATGAACCTGCCCACCTACAGTGCTTTGACCGATGCGGATCAGGAGCGCATCGCAACCGTGATCCGCAACGGACATCGGTAGGCAATAGAGCAGTGTCTTATTCGGTCACGTATTCCTTGTGCCGCGGGAACGCTTGCATCGCAAGTATCATGATCCTGAATTACGTGCGGCCTTGTCCCGATTGATGACTTTGGCGGGGATGCCTACCTGAGTTTCACCGGCCGGTACATCGCGCACCACAACCGCTCCCGCGCCAATGGTTGCTCCAGCCCCGATCGTGACACCCGGAATCACACTCGCACCAGTTCCAACGTAAGCGCCCTTACAGATTTTGACCCGTCCCGACACGTGGACTCCCGGCGCAAGGGTGACATAGTCTTCCATCTCCGCATCGTGTCCGACTGTGCAATCGAGGTTGATCTGCACATGATTCCCAAGGCGAATATCGGTCGTCAGGATCGTTCCAGCGCAAATGACTGTGCCCGCCCCGACCGCGACGTGGTCAAGGTGGAAACGAACCCCGGGATCGATCAGTGTCGCGTAACGCAGAAACCCCGCCGCCGCCGCTTCCTGTGTCATTGCTTCGCGAATTGCCCCGCTGCCGGACGTACATATCACGTAAGCATTCGGAAATCGCTTGTACGCATCTGGCGCTGTCAGTACTGCGATGCCGTGTACCTCACGACCCACTTCATCGCCCCTGCCGACAAAGCAGGCTATGGCAGTGGGAGAATGTCCATTTTTTTCAGCGATCAGCCACGCAACTTCGCGGGCAAAACCTCCCGCCCCGAAAATCACAATTTCGACAAGGTTTCCCTGCACGACGCCTCCGGCTTTCGATGATGCTACAGGATGCTCAGCTGGGATTTCCATTTGAATTCTCGGTTTTTGCTCGTCATATACCAAGCCGCCAGCTCTTGAGTCTCCACGAAGTTGTCACAGTAGTACCATAAGTCCAACATTTTTGATGAAAGAGCCGAACCAAAGTCCATGGCGCACGACATTCCAACGGCGACCCAGCAGCCCCAGCGATGGGAGTTCGCCTGCCGCTTCGAGTGTGCGTTTATCGGAAGGTGAAATGAGGTGTTGGTAGCGGCCCAGGAATCCGCTGGCCTGGCATGAGTACTGTCGCATCAGTTGTTCGACGCGGCTATGCGCACTGCCGATCCGTGTGACTACGCTTGCTAGACTTACAGTGGTTGGCACCACAGAATCGTTTTGCGAGTGGCGTCGATAACAGATAGTTGTTTGCGGCAGGCAAACGATCCTTCCGAGCGCGCAGGCCACCAGTGCGTGCCACCAATCTGGGCACGCTGCCACTCCCGCCATAGGCAGCGACGCGTTCAATAGCGCGCGGTTGATCATCATGGTGGAAGTGAGCACCGGGCAATCTACCAAAAGCCGATGGAAAATATTACTTAGTCGTGGATTCATGCGCGACCATCGCCAATACGAAGCAGCGACGGGGTGAAGTTGATTGTCAACCACCTCCGCGTCAGAGCAAACCACGATCGGAATGTCGCGTCCCGCCGCAGCCTCTGCGCCTCTCATCGCGGCTACGTTAGCCGTCATTTTGTCGGGTTTCCATACGTCGTCTGGGTCGGCGAACATCACCCATCGGGCGCTGGTTGCGGCCAGCACCGCGTCATAGTTGCCAATCATGCCGAGATTGGGGCCTGTGGGCAGGATTGTCATCCGCTCGCCGAGGCGATGTTGCCACGCAGCGAGGCGCGAGGCTGTGTCGTCAGTGGACGCATCATCGCGCGCAACGATGCGCCAGTTGTCAAAGCCCTGCTGCAGGATCGATTCAATCAGGTCATCCAGCCAGGCTGCACAATTGTAGGCCGGAATCGCAATATCTATCTCAGACATGGAAGTATTGTTTATAGCTCGCAAAATACAATCAGTGCAACCGCCGCGTCCGCTAGAATACTCACCATGCCAAGCCGCATCTGCGGTGACGATTCGGAAGATTTTTCATCTACGCGGGTGTTGTCTAAAGGCTTGTCCAGATTTTCTGCAACTTCTTTCCATCGAGGCTAGACACTATGCTCAAGCATTTCGCGGCCAAACTTAAAGCCCAGGCGCTCGGGCAACTGCAGAAAGACTCCCGAGACACACTGCTGCTCCAGGGTCGAATCGCCAGCTGGCTAGTGCGTGCAAAAGAATCTATTACTTCGCTTCAGGACGTAGAGTTTAAGGTTTTTTCTCAATTCGGCGAGGATGGAATTCTAGACTGGATTATCGAACGATCGCACATTCCTGATCATTTGCACAGTTTCATTGAGTTCGGGGTGGAATTGTATGAGGAAGCGAACACGAGATTCCTGCTGCAAAACCGTAATTGGCGCGGTTTGATCATCGACGGTAACTCACAGCTTGAAACAAAGCTTCGCGAGAGTGATCTGGCATGGCGACATATCTTGAAGACCAAAAGTGCTTTTGTTACTACGGAAAACATTAACCAGATCTTTGATGAGTGCGGGTTCTCGGGCGAAATCGGCCTCTTAAGCATTGACATTGACGGCAATGACTATTGGATCTGGGAAGCAATTGAATCGGTAAACCCGATCATTACGATCTGTGAATATAACGCTGTTCTGGGAGACTTGCACCCTATCGCCATTCCTTATAATCCAACATTCGATCGCTCACTGCCCGATTATCACAATCTCTATTGTGGTGCCTCGATTGCAGCTCTGCAGTCACTAGCGAAGCGCAAAGGGTATGCCTTTCTTGGAACCAATTCTGCCGGCAATAATGCTTTTTTCATCCGCAATGACTACGCTCCGCGATTTAGCAGGACGGTTATCGCCAGCATAGCTGCTTCACCGTCCAAGTTTCGGGAATCGCGAGACGCTTCGAACAATCTTTCCTTTGCTGAAGGAGTCACGCGGCAGGCACTGATTTCCTCCCTGCCGGTGATCAACATCGAGACCGGAGATCGCGTGACTATCAGCTCTCTCGGAAACTTATACAGTGATGATTGGCTCCGACATGCCAGGCGTCTTGTCGGGACGCAGAGTGCTATAGCTGAAGGAAAATAATCGCTGGATTCTTAAAACCGCAGAACAGAAGCATTCCGCCGATTGGAATTCAAGCACAAACAAGCCCACAACGAGCCTACGCGTCCTGCTACCGTTTCCAAAACACCAGGAAGATCCCAAACCGGGCC
>JBATZM010000026.1:0-6190 GCA_049674665.1 Terriglobales bacterium | reverse complement strand
GCTGTTCAACCTGGCTGAGGCTCAGGCCATAGGCGACCAGTTTGTTGGGATCCGCGCGGACCTGGTATTCGCGGGTGGGACCGCCGAAGCTGGACACATCGACAATGTTGGGGATAGATTTGAAGCTCTTTTCGACGACCCAATCTTCGAGGGATTTCAGTTCCATCGGGTCATAGGCTGGATTTGTACTGTGCAGGGTGAAGAAATAAATCTGTCCGACCGGACTCCAATCCGTGCCCATTTGCGGCACCACGTTCGGCGGCAATGTGACTTGACTCAACCGCTCCAGAACGCGTTCGCGGTTCCAGTCATTATCCGATTCGTCGTCGAAGATCAGCTTGATGTCGGAGAGCCCGAAAAGCGAGAACGAACGCAGGTGAACGACATGCGGAATGCCATTCATGACGATTTCGAGCGGAATCGTAACTTGCTGTTCAATCTGCTCCGCTGAAATTCCAGGCCATTGCGTGATGACCTCAACATAGTTATCGGCGACGTCGGGGTAGGCCTCAATGGGAAGGTCACGGAACGCGACGATGCCCGCGGCAAACAGCAGCACGGCGAGACCCAGCACCAGCAGACGATTGTCGAGAGCAAAATCAACGACGCGACGAATCATTCGTTGCTCCCAAAAAGTGCTCCAAAAGATGTTTGCAATAAAAAGGCATTTTGAAATCGGCTGGCGGGTCTAAGCCTTGTGTATCCTTAATTTCCGATTGATGGGAGACACTCAAACGGCAAGGCTGCGAGTCTTTCGATTTCCGAAACACATGCGCCTTGCCAATCGTCCGATTGCGTCGCGATAAACGTCGGAATCGCAGATCATTTCCAAGCGGCGTGTTTATCCGCGATTGCCGAACCTTTAATCTCTCTGGCAATCATTTGATTGGCTTAGAAAATCAACAACATGTGGTGGGATAATCACGGTTCAGTCGAAATCTATGTTGAACTTGGAATGGATTTGGGAATCGGAGAACCGAACCGCCGTTCTGCTCGCGAGCATGGGCATCGTGCTCGCAATCGCAATAGTGGATTGGTGGACAAAGCCTTATGTGTCGCTGGGGTTTCTCTACTTATTTCCCATTATGCTCGCGGCTGGATTTGTTCCCCGGTGGGCAGTTGTTTTCATCGGTATCGGATGTGCGCTGCTTAGCGAACGCTTCAGCAACCTCGACCCGGCTGACGCTCCGCTCCGCACCAGTTTTGAAGCATTGGCGCTGGTCGGTTCTGGACTGTTCATCTCTGAAGTTCTGCGGAACCGCCGACTGAGATTGGTATACCAAGAGCGATTGCGCGTTCTGGTGGAAACGAGTCCAGCGGCAATTGTCACGGTCGACGATCATGGCTTCATCGAAGTCGCCAACCATGCGGCCGCCGAACTTTTAGCCCCTCGGGACGGACATCTCATAGGGCAGCCGATTGCGGCATTCTTGCCCGAGTTACATCACGCGTTGCGATGGGAAGAAGGACCACAGTTCAGAACCTCGATGCAATGCCGTGGGCATCGAGGCAATGGTGAGTCGTTTCTGGCGGAAGTGTGGTTCTCCAGCTACAAAGAAGGCTCGACTCCTAAGCTAGCCGCGATCATCGCCGATGTGACGGAAGAGCGAAGCGCCGCCGATTTGACTCCACCTGAATCGGATCAGCAAGAGGGAACTCCCTTAAACAGTCGCGAATCGGAGGTGCTTCGACTGCTTGTTCAGGGCCTGACTAACAAGGAGATCGCGGCACATTTAAACGTCTCAGAGAGCGTAGTCAAGAACATTCTTCAACAGCTCTTTGCAAAAACTGAAGTGCGGACTCGGAGCCAACTGGTCCGAGTGGCGCTAGAATGCTATCGGGATCTTCTGTGACAGCTTTCCCATTCGGGTTCTGGGTGAGTAACAGCCAATCTGGAAACTGACCCGTTTACCAGACTCTTCCTATCTGTTTACGACTAGGAGAAAAACTCACGGGTTGTAACCTGCTGCGGGACGCCGCAATTATGCTTCTACTGGGATTGTGTGCCACACTCTAGGTTGATGGCGCCGGTGGATACTGTTCGCGTCCATCAGAGCAAATCTGGTATCCAAAGAAGCAAACAGTTTTGCCTATGAGCACAGCCAGCGTAAAGACGGCTTGGCCTGAGCCCTCGCACTCTGGCTTCTGCCGACCCGCCTTTGAGGAGTTTATGGCCGCCTTAATTGATGCTATTGACGTCAAACGCAAGACGTTGTTTGAGTTTGAAAACACTCCTTTCTACTGCCTGGAAGCAGAGGTGAATACGCCTACCGCTCGTGGCGGCCAGACGCTGGTGCGGCTGAAGATGCGCAACCTTCTCACAAATGCGGTCTTCGAGAAAACATTCAAGGCCAGCGACAAGTTCAAGGAACCGGATCTACAGTCGGTCGACGCCTCTTATCTCTATAGCGATAGCGATGGCTCTCATTTTCTGGACCAGGAAAGCTACGAGACCCTCACCCTTACCGAAGAGATGGTCGGGAATGCGTTGGACTTCTTGATCGAAGGCGCATTGATTCAGTTACGCAAATACAACGGCAATCCGATCGGGTTAGATCTGCCGATCTTCGTTGAGCTGCACGTTGCCTACACGGAACCTGGGGTGCGCGGCGACTCGTCGAGCGGCAGCGTGACCAAGTCAGCGAGGCTGGAGACAGGATTGGAGATCCGCGTTCCGCTCTTCATTAAAGAGGGGGAAAAGGTGAAAGTGTCGACCGAGAGCCGGGAGTTTGCGGGGCGGGCATGAGTCGGTTCCGGATCGATGCTTTTCTACTGGCTATCTATACCGGCTAACTTCATACTACGTGTGCTTCGCCGCAGCGCGCCGCGGGAGTTCGCACTCCAGTCTGCGCAGCCAGCGCAGTTCGCCACGGAACTGCTCGATGATGAGGCCGACCATCCACACGGCTTCATGAAACCGGTGGCCTACTTCTTTCTTGATCGATCGTAGCGTCGCTTCTTCCCGTGACAGCTCGTTCTCCAGAAATTCCCGGCGGCGCTCGATCTGTTGCTGAAACACTCCAGGCCTTGCCTGCCAGGAGAGGGCGATCCAGGTGAGAAATGGTGGCCGTTCGCGGTGCGTCGTCCACTCTTTACGTTCCAGGGCATCGGACAAAGCCGCCCGACCTTTGGCGGTTGTCCGGAAGACGCTGCGTTCAGGACCCGCCGCCGGCAATTCGCTCCCCGAGGCTCGAATCAGTCCGAACTGCGCCAGCTTCTCGATCGAGTAGTACACCTGTGGCCGCGAAATACCCGCCCAATCGCGCACCTCACGCCGTTCCAGCTCTGCGTTGGCCTGGTAACCGTGCATCGGCCGCTCGGCGAGCAAGCTGAGGAGCACAAGGTCGGGAGTCGTCAGCTCGCGCTTCCTAGTGGCAGGCATCGCTTGCCTTGCGCTTGCGGCTCCAGTGCCACCACAGGCGCTGCTCGATCGGAAGATCGGGATTCTTCGCTTGCGCTACCGCCGCCCGAAATACGTCCAGGCAACAGATGTCTTGTGCATGGCCGGTGACTTGGCAGAGCTTCTCGTACATCTTCTCCGGATTGCGCCGTGCCAGCTGTGCCACGGTGCGAACACTGAGGAGTTCGAAATCGCGCAGCATCGCCGGGCCAATTGAAACCAGGTCGCTCAACTGCCGTTCTTTGTTGGTCATTTCTTTGCCGGGCATCGAACCTCCTTGACGAACTGCTTGACGAACTTTGGAATTTCTTATAGTGTAACTAGTCTAAATAAGACTAGCTGTCTTGGCAAGAAGAAAATTGAGCTGCTTTACTCCGCTGAGGTCGACACTTAGCAAAGGAGAAATCTGATGACGGTTAAGAAAATCACGCCTGTATTGCTGGTAGAAGAAGTCGAGTCCTGCGTTAAGTTCTGGAAAGAGCGACTGGGCTTTGAAGTGGCAATAGAAGTTCCCGAGGGCAACAAGATAGGGTTCGTTTCGTTGCAAAAGGCAGGAGTCGAGTTGATGTATCAGAGCTATGCCAGCGTGGAGAAAGATAGTTCGTTCCAAGCCCGAGGGTATGCCAAGGGGCCTACGTTCCTGTACATCGAGGTCGACAGTCTGGATGATGTGATCGCGGCCACGAAAGGCGCCAGGGTGGTCATGCCGGAGCGAAAGACTTTCTACGGTGCACGCGAGATCGGGGTGCAAGATCCAGCCGGGCATGTCCTGACTTTTGCGCAGTTCGGGGCCTAAAAGCCAGCACCAGCTGCTGGAAAGAGAACCTATTATGGCAGCGCTTTTATCTTTAAAGTATTACGCAGAGAGGAACTGCTTGACGAGAAGTGCGGTATCGGCAGGATTCTCTTCCGGAAAGAAGTGGCCACCCTTCATCGCTTGTCCGTGGGCGTCTGGGGCCCATTGTCGCCAAATGCCGAGTGGACCGTCGTCTTTTGAGTAGAAACTGTCGAGCGGGCCGCCTTCGGCCCATAGATGCAGCATGGGACATTCGATTCGCCTTGACGCTTCCTTATCTGCACGATCGTGTTCGACATCAATCGTCGCGGCAGCTCGATACTCCTCACAGATTCCGTGAACACGAGCCGGATCGCGAAAGGTGGAGACGTATTCTTCCAGAATCTCTGGGCCGAAGGAACCGCGTCCGAAGGGATTGTGGAAGACGGCTTCGGGCGCACCGAGAAGATACTTCTCGGGAAGTGGCTCCTTCTGCGACAGCAATATCCACGGCCAGTAAGTCTGAGCAAAGCGCGCATCTGACCGGCTCCATGCTTCGAGGATGGGAATCACGTCGAAAACAGCGAGTCGCTCCACGTTCTTCGGATGATCCAAGGCCATCCTGTAGCTGACGCGCCCTCCACGATCGTGGCCGATCAGCGTGAAGGTCGGAAAGCCGAGTTTGTTCATCACATCCACAAGTTCCTTCGCCATTGCACGCTTTGAGTAAGGAAAGTGGTCATCTTTAGAGGCGGGTATCCCGCTGCTGCCATAGGCGCGCAGGTCCACGCAGATCACGGTGTGCGTTTCTGTAAGCTTTGGCGCAAGGAATCGCCACATCAGGCTTGTGCGCGGGAATCCGTGCACCATTAAAATGGCTGGTCCCTTTCCATACCGGCGCACGAAAATCGTGTTTCCTGAAACCTCGACTTGAGATGTCTCGTATGGACCCGGACCCACTGTAGCTTGTACCGGGTTTTGCGCGCGTGCAAATTCGCTGAAAGAGCCTTCCAACAGGACCCCGAGAGATGCGCCTGTGAGGCGAGATGACTAACTACCAAGAACTGTACTCCTCTGGCTAATTTTCTCGCAATAGAGGCATCCACCGTTGCTTGTAAAGTGATTCCGCGCGCGGGCTGGAACACCTGGGAGTCTGGAGGCTCCGACCACGCCCATATTCGCAAAACCTCGATCCAACGAGTTGGGCTTGTGTCTCTTTGTGGATTCTTTGCCGATTGCATGTCATTCGGGGATGGGTGACGATTGTCCCCGTCTTCGCGGAGATGTTTCGTTAAGGGCTATCAGACAGGCCATATCTGATAGGCTTGGTCGTTTGGAATTTCATTCAAATCGGGGTTCTTCATGCGCCTTCTGATAACACTCGCCTTGATGTCTTGCATCATTCCGTCCAAGCTGCAGTCGCAAGAACCGCAGTCGCAAGAGCCAAAGACCAATGCAACGGGTCACTACCTGTTTGCTTGGACCGGAGATGCCGCACACAAGGGCAACGACTTTCTGGCCGTGATCGATGCAGACCCGGCTTCGAAATCATACGGGCAACTGATGACGACCCTCGAAACCGACCAACAGTCGATGCGTGTCCATCACACTGAATATGTCATGCCCGCCAACGGGATGCTGTTTGCCAACGATCATGATGCCGGCCGCACGTTCATCTTTGATTTGCGCGACCCGTTGCATCCGAAGACGGTAACCTCGTTTACTGACATGGCGGGCTATATGCATCCGCACTCCTACCTGCGGCTTCCCAATGGACACGTGCTTGCGACTTTTCAACACTTACACCATGGCGAGAGCGATGGCCAGATGGGCGGCAGCGGCGGCTTGGTGGAGATCGACGATCAGGGCACGGTAGTGCGCTCTGCGAGTTCGGACGACCCGGCTTTCCCCGGCGCACTGTTGACACCGTACAGCCTGGCCGTGCTTCCGGAACTGGACAGGGTCGTCTCTACCAACTCCTCAATGGATGAGGTGAATGCTTTTAGCGGCGTGAC
>JBATZM010000025.1:0-53225 GCA_049674665.1 Terriglobales bacterium | reverse complement strand
GCTGTTCAACCTGGCTGAGGCTCAGGCCATAGGCGACCAGTTTGTTGGGATCCGCGCGGACCTGGTATTCGCGGGTGGGACCGCCGAAGCTGGACACATCGACAATGTTGGGGATAGATTTGAAGCTTTTTTCGACGACCCAATCTTCCAGGGACTTCAGTTCCATCGCGTCATAGGCTGGGTTGGTGCTGTGCAGGGTGAAGAAATAAATCTGCCCGACCGGACTCCAGTCCGTGCCCATCTGTGGCACCACGTTCGGCGGCAATGTGACTTGACTGAGTCGCTCGAGAACACGTTCGCGGTTCCAGTCATTGTCCGATTCATCGTCGAAGATCAGCTTGATGTCGGAGAGTCCGAAGAGCGAGAACGAACGCAGATGCACGACATGCGGGATGCCATTCATGACGATTTCGAGCGGAATCGTGACCTGCTGTTCAATCTGCTCCGCCGAAATTCCAGGCCATTGCGTGATGACCTCAACATAGTTATCGGCGACGTCGGGATAGGCTTCGATGGGTAGGTCGCGGAACGCGACGATGCCCGCGGCAAACAGCAGCACGGCGAGACCCAGCACCAGCAGACGATTGTCGAGAGCAAAATCAACGACGCGACGAATCATCTATTGCTCCACCGTATTTTGGAGTACCAGCGCATTTGAGACCACCTGATCTCCAGCCTTGATTCCTGAAACAACTTCCTGCAGGTTGCCTGGAAGCATGTTTCCCGTGACCACTTCCAGCCGCTTGAAATGTCCCGAGCCTACTGGCATGTAAACCCACTCGCGATCGTGCAAGTGCAGAACGGCGCTGGCGGGAACTGCGGCCCGCGTTTCGGACTGTTTACCGTAGAAGGTAGCAGTGACAAACATTCCAACCCGCATCATTCCGGGGTTGGGGACTTCGAGCCGAACTTTGGCCGTGTGAATAGTAGGATCGAGAATCGGCAGGATGTTATCGATCCGCGCTTTCAAAATTTTGTTAGGGTAGGCATTCAGCCGGACATCCGCATACTCACCGACGTGTACGGCGTCGAGATCGTTTTCGTAAACGTCGCAGATGATCCAGACATAAGAAAGATCGGAGATGGTGAAGGGATTGGGAGAGCCCAAACCTTGCACTCCCGACGCATTTGTAACTTGCTGGTCGGTGATCACGCCCGATATAGGTGCGAAGATGTCGACAACGCCTGAAGGATGGTCCTTGTCGATGCCGAGAAGCCGCAGCTGTTCAGTCGCAGCATCCAGATCGGCCTTCGCGTCCTGTTCCGTGTCCTCGGCTTGTTCGAGTGCGCTCTTTGCGATAGCGCCCTTGTCGTATAGAGTCTGCGCCCGTTCGAGCTGTATACGCGCCAATCGCTCATCGTTCTCGGCCTTGCGATACACCTGATAAGCCCCGGAAACATCGTTGCTCTGCACTCTCAGCAACAACTGTCCCTTCTTTACGGTGTCACCCAGCCGGGCCTTGATTTCCACAACTCGTCCCGCAGCCAGTGAAATCACCGGCACAGCGCGCGTGATGTCGGGCTGCACCACGCCGGTGACATTCAATGCGGGCGCGGCTTTGTGCTCAACCGCCGTCACCAATGGAAACTGGTCGGGGTGATCCACTTTGAAATTGTTGGCATCCAGGTCAGACTCGACGGTTGCCGCAGGCGGAGCCTCGGCTTTCGGGTCAGCTTTGTTTTCTCCGCATCCGAGAAGAAGCAAGCTCAGGGGCAAGCAAAGAGCTGCTGCCAACATCAAGCCGCTAAGGGTGGTTTTCATTGGATAACCTCCCGGCCGACGGCCATATTCAGTTGGGCCGCAGCAGTCATGTAGGAGCCAAGCAAGTTCACGTAGTTGAGTTGAACAGTGCGGTAGTCACTTTGCGCGTTTAAAAAGTCGAGCAGTGATGCCCCGCCATGCTGATAGGAAAAGAAAATCGTGTCTCGCACCCGCGTTGCCTGCTGCAGATATTTTGCCTTGTAAGGCTGCAGCAGACTTACAGTGCTGTCCAGCGTGGCATAGCCGGAGTCGACGTCGCTCAGCACGAGTGCCTCTGCGGCATCGCGCAGTCTTTCATTGCGCGTAATGTCGAGCTGAGTGCGCAGTTTCTCTCCCTGGTTACGATCGAAAATGCGCAATGGAATGCCGACGCTGACCCCGATCGTATTTACGGCAAACGGATTATTGTTGGATGAGTTATGCGTATACCATGCGCTCCAGGTCGGATCGGTTGAGCCGTTGGCCTCCGCGAGTTTGTGGTCGGATTGAGCCTTGTCCACGGCTTCGAGGGCTGCTTTCAAATCCGGCCGCGTGTCCAGTGCAATCTTTCGGAACTCGTCGCGGGGCAAGAGTTGGTCGTTGAAATCGAAGGGCCCGCTTACATCGAATTGTTCAATCGGACTTCGATCGTTGAGTAATGTGAGCAACTGAATTTTCGCCGTGCGCAGATTAACCTCTGCGGTTTGCAGGTCGGATTCATATTGCACACGCTGTAGTTCCAGTCGGTCCAGATCGATTTGCGCAATGTCGCCGGCGTTAAAACGAGTTCTACTGATATCGAGAACATGGTCGTAGTAGGCGAGATTATCTTTCGCCAACTGCACAACCGTTTTCGCTTGGAGCGCTGCCACAAATGCGCCGCGCAAATTGAAGAGCAGACTTCTCTCCAAGTCGGCATAACTCGACTCGGCAATCAGAGTCCCCTTCTGCGCACTCTCCAGCCGCAACTGCCGCTTGTGCCGCCGTTCCTGCAGATAGCTGATGCCGGGCGACTCAAAAGTCCCGGCGAACGGTCGCCAGACGCCTTTCTCGGGAGCGATTTGAGTCCCGTCCACCGTCATACTGAACTGTGGATTGGGGCGCAAAAACGCCGTGATCTCTTGCGCTTTTGATTCGTCGATATTCAGTTTGTCGGCAAGCAGGGTGGGGTTGTTCTGCGCAAATCGCAGGCGTACTTGTTCCCAGGTAAGGGTCTGCTGCGCCGAGGCGCTGAGCGCCTCTGCCAGCAATAGCCATGCGACCAAACTGAAATTATGAAACTTGAACATCGTGTGCTCCGTGAGCATCGGAAAAACGGGTTGCCCTATGCGCGTGAACTGCGAAAAGGCTTGAGGATTTTCCGTAAAGAAACAAGACGGAATTCGATCTTATAGCGAAGCTGGCCGCTCGCGAGGGGGAGCGCGGCCTGCTGGCCAAGGGGTAGAGAGAATTCCGTGTATTTGCGGCAGAGCGATGAGAACCGCCCCAATCTGCTCGAAATCCGGTGTTACAGAATCGGAACTTGACAGAACGGGCTGCGAAAAATGAGTGAGCGCGTGCGATATGGAAGCGCAATGAGTCGTATGCCGGAAAGCCCGCTCCGACTCTTCCATCTCGGGGCGCATTGCGTGCAAGTCGTCGCTGGCCGAAATCACAGGGAACAACAGAACGAGAGCACAACCGAGAACGCAAATGAAGACAAGCGGAGGAGCTACCGGACTTTTTGCCGGATTACTCGATCCGTTCGAATACATCCGTTGTCGCCACAGCAGATATGCCGGCAGCAGCAGTGACAGCCAACAGAGATTAAGAAAAAGCTCCATACCAAATACCCAGGTCATTGGAGGCCACACCACAACCTGGTTGGACTACCTCGGCATAATAAAAGTATCGATAATCAAGAATATCTTAGGATAGCACAAGGACGGCAAGTGACTTGCGTACCTAGGGATAGGCCAAACTAGGATAGGCCAAAGTGCTACGGTCCCTGTATCACCTGCAAAGGTTGAGGGGTTTGGAGACTCTGGCGAAGGATAGCTTTCCGCTTAGGGATTTCAGCAATAGCGTCGGCGTGGATCACGTAGCCGCCGTGGGGCAGCGTGTTGCCAAAGGGAATTTTCACGTTCGTAGCGCCGGCTTTCAGCGGAAAATGCTCATACCCGATGGCGGTAGCTCGCCCGTCTTCGGCGATGGCCACGATGACGAAGGTCAGATCGAAGGTGTCAGCCGAGCCATTGGAGACCTGGACAGAGCCGTCAATCCGGTTGTCCTGGACCTTTGGCGATTCAAGCCATTCGAGCAACAGAGAAGATGAGACTACGGCATGGAACTCTTTGTTAATCGTATGCGCGGGATGGCCTGAGTCTTCGACTTTCAAGGTCAGCGCGAAGGCCCCGGGTTTGGTGGGGCGTCCAGACAGGAGGCCTTCCGGAGAGAGATTGATTCCTTCGGGAAGGTCGCCACTGGCCACGCTCCAGACGTAGGGTGGAGCGCCGCCGGTGGCATGAAGAAGAACATGAAATTCTACGCCCACTTCAATTGATGGCAGCGGTTCGTCTATAACGGCCAGCGGCGGAGCCTGAGCGGCGAGCAGACCGCAGAAGCAAATCAGGATCGCAATGAGCCGCACGATCTTGGTGAAATTCATACAGGTTCGTTTGATTTTACGCTGAGCACAGCGTAAAAGAACTGCAATATGTCCTGTCGTGTTTTGCGCGTCGTCGTCGGCTTCTTACTCGCTTGCTTGGCCATCTTTTTGATGGACGCTGGTGTTTCGGCGCAAGCTCCAACTTCATCTCCATCCAAACAGAAAACAAATAACGCTAGCTCCAACTCTAATTCTGAAGAGGCAGCAGTTTTCGATCGAATCTTGAATCGTGTTCGCTTCGAAAATGATGGAACCGAGGTAAGCGAGACCGAGGCCGTGGTTCGCATCCAGAGCCAGGCAGGAGTGGAAGAGTTCGGCCAACTGGTTTTCGGATATTCGTCGGCAACCGAAAAACTAGAGGTCGAATACGTTCGCGTGCGCAAACCGGATGGCCAAGTGGTCGTGACGCCCGAGTCGACGGCGCAGGATTTCGCTCCCGATGTGCTGAAAGAAGCTCCCATGTACAGCGATTACCGGCAGCGGCATATCTCCGTGGCTGCGCTGCAACCCGGAGACACGCTGGAATACCGCACGGTGACACGAGTTCTCACGCCCTTAGCCGCGGGAAACTTCTGGTACGAATACACATTTCCTAAAGGTGTGGTGGTCAACGAAGACCGGTTGGAGCTTGACCTCCCGAAGTCTCGCGAAGTGAAGCTGAAAACGCCAACGCGACAGCCGGAAATTCAAGAGACGGGAGACCGGCGCATTTACACCTGGCTGGTAAAAGACATCCGGCCGGAACGCGACAAAAACAAAGAGGACGACGACGAAGAAACCGGCCCTGATGTACAGTTGACGACTTTTACCGACTGGAAGCAGATCGCGCAATGGTACGCAAAGCTGCAAGGCGAGCGCATGACGGGCGACGACAGCGTGCAAAAAAAGGCCGACGAACTCACCAAAGGAACGGACACTCCCACCGAGAAAGCGCGTCGACTCTACGATTTCGTAGCTCGAAACGTGCGTTACGTGAGCATCTCGCTTGGAATCGGGCGTTATCAGCCGCACTCCGCCGCAGACGTTCTGCAGAACGGCTATGGCGACTGCAAGGACAAGCACACGTTATTTTCCGCCATGCTGCGGGCAGAGGGCATTCAGAGTTATCCGGTGCTGATCGACAGCTCGCGTCAACTGGATGCTGATGTTCCCTCGCCGGCCCAGTTCGATCATGTGATCACAGCGGCGCGACTGGGGGCCGGAACGGAGCTTACATGGCTTGATACAACTCCCGAAGTTACGCCCTTTGGGCTGATTCTTTATCAGCTGCGAAATAAACAAGCAGTAGTGGCATCGGAGGATAGCGAAGGAGGTTTGCGGCGAACGCCAGCGGATTCGCCGATCAAGACCTACATGCACTTCACGCTCGATGGCAAGTTCACCGAGTTCGGCGCGCTCGACGCGACGGTTGAAGTTACCGCCCAGGGAGACCGCGATTGGCCGATGCGCGCGAGTTTTCGCCGATTCTCACAGGCGCAGTGGAAAGATTTTGTGAAAGCTCTCTCCGCGAGTTGGGGTTTGCCGGGTGACGTCGGTGACGTTCATCTTGATTCCATCGAAGACACGAGCAAGCCCTTTCATTTGAAGTATCACCTGCGCCAGGACCAGTATTTCTTAGTGCCATCGACGAGTGTGAATTTTCGTCCGATCCCGCCGCTTGGAATGCCCGCGATTCGAGCGTCGGAAAAGAATACGGAGCCACTGAACATCGGTCCCGCGGGTGAAACTGACTACAGGGTTCGCTTGCAGTTCCCCCCCAACTACACGGTGCGCACGCCGACCCCAGTGAAAATGTCGCGAGATTATGGCGACTATTCATCGACGTATTCCTTGACCAAGGGAACCTTGGAAGGTGAGCGCAAACTTGTCGTGAAGACAAACGAGTTGGCGGCGTCCCGACGCGCGGACTATGAATCGTTTCGCAATGCTGCGCACAGCGACGAGGATCAAGTGTTGTCGTGCACGATTTTGACGCCGTCGGGGCAAGGGACGGAAACCGCCTCGAAGATGCAAGGAACTCCGACGGAATTGCAAAAAGCGGGAATAAAAGCGCTGCAAAGTAAGGATTATCGCGGTGCTATCGACCTGTTGAAGCGCGCCGTGGACGCGGATTCAACTCTAAAAGACGGCTGGTATGACCTGGGTCTAGCCTATGCCGGAGCCAATAATCATGGGGAAGGGATCGCCGCGTTCCGTAAGCAGATCGAGCTCGATCCGAATCACAAGCACGCGAATGGCGAGTTGGCGATGGAGCTGCAGCAAACTGGAAAAACCGACGATGCAATCGCCGCATATCGCAAACAACTGGAAATGGCTCCATATGAGAAAGAGACACTCAAGAATCTGGGCTTGTTGCTGGCGCAACTGGGACGCGACGCCGACGCGCGCACAGAGTTGGAAGCGGCCGCTGCGATTCCGCCAGATGATCCGGAAATAAAGATGGCGCTGGCGCAGGTTTATGGCCGATTGGGAGAGAACGCAAAAGCGCAAGAGCTGATGAAGGGACTGACCGGTAGTTCGAGCGCGGATTCGGGCCAGGATATTTATGCCTCGGCATTGAGAGGCGACATTGATCCAACGCAGACCGAGAACGATGCGCAGCAGGTTCTCTACGACATTGGAGGCCAGTTTGACTCAGGTGAGTTAGACCGGCTCGGTCCGTCAGCATTTTCGTCGATGCGACTGGTGGCGCTGGCATGGGCGCGGCTGGGATGGGTGAAATTTCAGCGTGGCGAAAATTTGTCGGCGATGCAGTTTCTCACCTCGGCATGGCTCCTGAGCCAGTCGGGGACGGTCGCGAACCGATTGGGGCAGGTGCTCGAAAAGCAAGGGCAGCTGGAGAAGGCCCGTCATATGTATGCGCTGGCCATAGCGGCTGGCGGCAGCGACGTCCAGGATTCGCAGGCATGTTTGGCGAAGTTGGCCGGCGACCCCAGCGCGGCCGGCAAAAGAGGCGACGTTGCGCAGGCGTCGGCGGAGTTGGTGCAGGCTCGCACCGTAGAGCTGGGGCCGATCACAAACAAATCAGTTTCGGCGCGGTTCAATCTAGTGTTCGACAGCTCCCCACGTCCCGAGCGCGCCGAATTTGTTGACGGCGATGAAAGTCTTCGCTCAGCGGCCCAGCAACTCCGCGGGAAGGATTTCCCGGTAAGATTTCCGGATGTGTCATCGGTGAAAATTGTTCGCCGAGGGCTGTTGAGTTGCGGCAGCTCGGGATGCAGCATAGAGCTGCTACCGATCGAGAAAGAATCTTCGGGGACGCTGCCGGCTGGTTCAAAATAAGAAATCGTGTTGAGAAGTAAGAACCTTTGTTGAGGAAAGAGGAATGGCAGATTTGAAACAGACGATTGCGTCCGGCTTGACGGCGCGTTACTCAAAACTAGCGAGCTGGGTCCGTGAACTGGCCACGCCGCTGAGCGAAGAACAGTTTTGGGCCAAACCGTTTCCGTTCGGCAATAGCTTTGGCCATCTCGTGATGCATCTCACCGGGAACTTGAGTTACTACATCGGGACGCAGATTGCGGGAACGGGCTATGTGCGAGATCGTCCGCTGGAATTTTCGGAAACGACGCGGCCATCAAAGGCTGAGGTTTTGCGGAAATTCGATCAGGCGATTGAGATGGTGCTCGGCACGATCAACGGCCAGTCGGCGGAAGATTGGTCAAAGGAATACACAGCAGTGGGCGCGGATACGCAGGATTGATTTGGCATAGTCCTGTCGTGTGCGACTCACCTGCATCACCATATTGGACAGATGGTGTATCTAGGATTCGAATTGCAGCGGAAAGTCTGAGCCGCCCAGTTCGCGCGGCAACCTCATTCAACCCCAGAGCTCGCGGAGTACGGCGAGAAATGACGTAGCCTGCGTTTGAATCATCCTTCAAATCCCCTATCAGAAATAAAACTTCAGTGCAAACTGGATCTGCCGCGGATTACGCGCTGCCAGTGGCAAGCCGAAACTGCTCGGAGTTGATGCAGTATTGAGTTCCAATGGCGTAGGCTCGGCACTGATCGCGCCAAACTGTCCAAACAAATAATTCACATGGTTGAGTATGTTGAAGAATTCGGCGCGGAATTCGAGATGCTTTTGTTCGCTGATCGGAAATTGTTTGACCAGTGAAGTATCCCAAGTTTTATATCCCGGGCCCTCGATGATGTTGCGTCCGGAGTTGCCGAATGTTCCCAGGGGAATAATTCCGGGGGTGATGGTGTTGTCCGAAAATGCGCAGGTGTTGAAGAGCGTCCCCGGGACGCACGGCTTCGCGTTGGGATTGCCTACGCGGGCGGGACGCGAGCAATAGAAGCCCACCGTGCCGCCGCAATCGGAATTGGAGACCGAGATAACGTCAGTGGCAGTGTAGTAGTTGCCGGTTGCGGCGGAAAGGACGCCAGACATTTGCCAGTCGCCGAGAATCTGATTCACGACGCCGTGAGCATCTTTGGCAAACGCGCGTCCGCGTCCGAAGGGCAAGTCATACACATAGCTGAAAACCAAGCGGTGGCGCACGTCAAAGTCGGCATTGCCGTAGTTTTGGTTGGGATATCGCTGGTCCTGGAAGTCTCCGTTGTTCACCGACCCCAGGCTGGCGCTGGAAGCGTTGTCGAGCGCGTGCGCGAAGGTGTAAGCCACTTCGTATTGCAGTCCGTGAGAGTAGCGTTTCTCCAAGCGGACTTGCAGTGAGTCGTAGTTCGATTGCGTATTCGAACGGAAGGTGTCGATGACGGTATTGAGCGCGGGATTGCAGTAGGCACCCGGGTCCGATATAGGCAGCGTCAGACTGCATGGACCGCCCGCTCCGCCGGGCCAATTATTGTTGTTGGCGGGACGCCGGGGCGCCTGGGGATCCGATGGATTCGGGTCGGGCGTGGCCTGATTGCCATTGTAAAAAGCGAAGAGTTTCAATCCGCGCGAGCCGCCGTAGGAGACTTCGAGAACGGTGTCAGCCGGCAATTGATACTCCAGACCAAGATGCCACTGCTGTGTATAGGGCGTTACCAGGTGCGGATCGAGCGAGTAGATCTCGGGCGAGTTCGGGTCGGCGAGCGGACTAAGGCCGGTGTTGGCGTTGTTGGAAAAACCCGCCTGCAACTGGTTGAGCGCCAACCCACCGTTGTTCGCAGCCGAGATGGAGCAATCGAGGTTCGAACTCGCCGATGCCGCGGTGCAGGGAGGAGTGTATGCCTCGGAAGACATAAACGGTGGATTGAAGCCGGGGCTGGGGTTGGAGAATGGACCATTTTCCTGGCCGCCATAGAAAATTCCGTAACCACTGCGAAGGACAAGCTTGTCGGATATTTGGTAAGCCAATCCGATGCGGGGTGCGAAATTGTTGAGGTCGGGACTGATAAGTCCGTTGGAACCGGTGCTCTGAACGGCGAGCTCGGTGCCGAGTGTAGGCGTCAACTGCAGGTGGGTTCCGCTGGGAGCGATCAACGTTTGCGTGTTGAAATTGAACGTGTCCGCTTGGTTATTCGCTGCTTTGATGGTCGTAAACATTTCGTAGCGGAGGCCCAGATTCAAAGTTAGTCGGGGACTTACTTTGAAGTCGTCGAGAGCATAGACCGCGTAAATCTGCCGGCGATAGTCGATGTTGGGAGTCACACTGGTGATGGTGCCGCCGTCGGGAATGCCAAGCAGAAAAGTGGCGATGGACTCGCCGTCACCCTGCCCTGGTCCGGCGGGATTGTCGGAGAAGTCACTGCCGAAGCTCATAGTGCCACGAGCGGCTGCTGGCTCGAGTATCGTGAACTGCTCGAAGCGAAGTTCGCCGCCAAATTTCAGCGCGTGGCGTCCGCGTGTCCAACTCAAGTTATCGGTAAAAACGTAACTGTGCTGCTTTTCGATGGCGGGTAGAAACCCGGAACTGCCAATGGCCGCGGTACCATCGCCGAAGCCGATCGATGGCAAGCCGCCGATGTTAGGCCCAAACGGAACTCCCGGAAAAGGCACAGGAAGGTTCGCCGAGACGTTGACGTTATAGTTCAGATTGTAGCGGTGGGAATTAAGGTAATTGAAACCGAAGCGAAATTCGTTGATCAGGTTGTTGCGAAAAGTGTGGATCTCACTGGCGGCCAGGCCTTGGGCTGTATTGTTGCTATAACCATCCTGAAAACTGCCGCCGTCAAGTACGTTGTTGAAGGGGGAGGGCAGGAAATTGCTGTCGTTGCCGTAGCTGTAGCGAGTGAAAAAATTATCTTTATCACTGATCGTGTGGTCCACGCGAATATCAACTTGTTCTCTGTTTCGCTCCGTTTGGGATCGGACAGGAAGTTGCCGGCGGCCGACAGAGTGTTGATGTCGGCATTGGGCGCAGGAAATAAATTGGCAAGTTCCTGGCCGAGGGGATCGATGCACCCCGTGGTCGGCGCGCTCGGTGGGGCCGGGCACAGCGCGCCAGGGAAGATATTGGTCGGCACTCTGGTCGGAAATGCGCCGCCGGGGACGTAACCGCCGACCGGAACGCCGCAGAGTCCGTTGGGATTGAGTGCGCTGCTACTAGCAAATCGCGAGTCAAAAATCTCTCCCACGTATGTATCGTTGCCGTTGCAGTCGAGCGCAGTCTGATTGGTAGGATTGCCATTCATATCAGTGGCCAGAACGAGCTGGGTGGGATCGAGAAAAGCTGAGAAATCCCCGGCAACCTCGGCTTGTGTCGGAACCGTGGATACTTGGGGCAATCCCTGGCGAATGCGTAGGCCTTCATAGTCCCCGAAAAAGAACAATTTGTTCTTGATGACGGGGCCGCCCAGCGTGAATCCGAATTGGTTCTGCTTGTAGGGCTGCTGACCATTGATGTCGAAGAAGTTAGTCGCATCCAATTTTTCGTTACGCAGAAATTCCCACACATCACCGTGGATCTGGTTGGTACCCGACTTGATGACGGCGTTCATGATGGCGCCGTTGCCGCGCCCGAATTCGGCGCTGTAGGAGTTGGTCTCGACCTTGAACTCGGCGATGGCATCCACGGAAGGCTGAACCACATAAGCGGCGCCGTTGAGAACGTCGCCTAGGTTCGCATTGTTGTCGATGCCGTCGAGCAGAAAATTATTTTGCAGAGAGCGGGCGCCGTTGGAGCTGAAGCCATAAGTGGTTTCGACGCGCGATCCCGGCTCGGCGGCGGCAATCCCAGCTCCGAGTAGCGCGAGTTGCGCGTAGTTGCGTCCGTTCAGCGGGAGCGCGTTGATGCGGTGGCTGTCCACAACCTGGCCAAGCTCGGAGGTGTCTGTTTCTAGCTGCGGACGTTCGGTGGAGACTGTAACGATTTCCGTTGCCATGCCTGGCTCAAGCTTCAGGTCCACACCGACGCGATCCTGTATGTTGACTTGTACAGGGCCCGCAACAGCTTTCTTGAATCCCTGCTTTTCAACAGTCATACTGTAACTGCCGATCCTTAGCGGACTAGCGACGTACTGACCCTCGTCATTAGTGGAGAGAGTGAGTTGAGTGCCGTGATCGACGTCAGTCACCGTGACTTGGGCGCCGGCGACGACGGCGCCGCTCGGGTCGCGCACTATGCCTACTATTGCTCCAGCGTCTTTTTGCGCCCACAACGGCGTGGCTAACGTAACGAATGTGAGAACGAACATAGCCGAGAGAGTTTGCAGACGAGTGAAATGCAGGGACATGACGAGGCTCCTCAACGCTAAATCCAAATGTTCGCAAGCAACTTTTTTTGAGGCTCGCGAAAGTTCGGGTGTTGGAACAAGCTTTCGGTGTAATATTACGAACTATTACTTTTACTTTCGCTTGGTAGCGTTTGTCAACTGCGATTTTGTCACGAGCTAACGGAAAATGTACTTGCGCCGGCTTGCAAAGGCGCAGTCGTGAAACATCAGCTAGAACACATTGGGTAGAACGTTGTAATAGAGAGGTTGTCCATGATTGCCACCAAAAAAATTGCCACCAAAAGCGGAACTTCCCTGATCCGCAGAGTGATGAGCGATATGCTGAGCAAGACGTCAGGCATGATGCTGGGTACGACGCTCGCTCTCACATTGCTGCTATCGACTTGCTCGAAGCTGCCGCCGTCGCCGCTAAAGACAAATTCCGCGACCGCGAAGCCTGAACCCACCCAGCCTTCCGCGATCGCCGTCGACGTCAACGGCGGCGGTCCGATAGTGCTGACGACGAGCACGGCCAAGTTCGAGTTGATGCCGGATGGTTATGTGAAGGCCACTTTATTGAAAGATGGCCAGAAGCTTTCACTCGACGATCCTGGCGTCGGCGCGCCCGACGACAGCGATTTTGTGCAGGTGGCGGGCAAGGATGTTCACTTCACGCTCGATTTCCAGCAGGCCCAGGTGCATGAGGCGATCGGAAAGATGGGAGTCGGCAAGCGCATCGAGATTCCGGCGCGTCCGTTGGGGCCAGCGGGAACGGAGTTGCAGCGTGTGCTTGCGCTCGAAGTCTATGACAACTTCCCAAACATTCTGTTGAGCACGGTGGAGTACAAGAACACAGGCGCGAGCGAAGTTGTAATCGGGAAAAGCGTGAATCAGCGACGCCGTTTGAATGCGCGCCTGGCCGATGCGAAGGTGAAACCATGGGATATGTGGTCATTCCATGGCGCCAGCTACGACTGGGGGAAAGACGACGTCGTGAAGCTGACGCCTGCTTTTTTCCAGCCAAACGTGATGGGAGGGATGGTCAAAGGTGGTTACGGTGGCGGGATTCCGGTGGTGGCCTTCTGGACGCGCCAAGTCGGCGAAGCGGTCGGACACGTGGAGACGATTCCGATTTCCGCAGCGATCCCGGCAAAAGTCTCCTCCGATGGACGAGTCGACGCCGAAGTGGATTACGACGCCAACGTCACACTAAAGCCCGGAGAGACATATTCAACTCCGCGCAGCTTCGTTTCCGTCTTCGCGGGTGATTTTTATGAGCCGCTGCGGCTTTGGTCGAGCGTCCTGCAGAAAGAAGGCTGGGAACTGCCGAAACCATCGAGCGAAGCCTACAACGTGAGCTGGTGCGGCTGGGGATACGAGGAGAACGTAACTCCGGCGCAGATGCTGGGCACTGTTCCGAAGCTGAAGGAGATGGGCATCAAGTGGGTCACGCTTGACGATCGCTGGTTCGATACCTATGGCGATTGGAACCCGCGCAAAGATAATTTTCCCGGAGATTCCATCAAGAAAATGGTGGACGACTTCCACACGCAAGGCATGCTGGCGCAACTATGGTGGTTGCCGCTTGCGGCCGAAGATGGCGAGGGAAAATATGAATCGCACAAATACTCGCTCTCGAAAGTTGTGCAGGAGCATCCCGAGTGGCTCATTCTTGACAAGAATGGTAAGCATGCGCACATGACTCGTGGCCTCGCCGTGCTGTGTCCGGCTGTGCCGGGAGTGCAGGCATATTACAAGCAGCTCACGGAAAAATTCATCCGTGACTGGGGGTTCGACGGCAGCAAGCTCGACAACATCTACAGCGTTCCGCAGTGTTTCAACCCGGCCCATCATCACAAGTCGCCGCAGGATTCGGTGAATGCGATGGCGGATGTCTACAAAGTAATCTTTCAGACAACGCGCGCAATCAAGCCGCAGAGCGTGACCCAGAGCTGTCCCTGCGGCACGCCGCCATCGCTGGCATGGCTGCCGTTTATGGATCAGGCGGTGACGGCCGATCCCGTGGGAGCCGGACAGGTGCGGCGGCGGATCAAGATGTATAAGGCATTACTCGGGCCTGAATCGGCCGTGTATGGCGACCACGTCGAACTTTCTGCGATGGATAGAGTCGGCAACGACTACAGAGAACACGGCGAAGATTTTGCGTCTACGATTGGTGCTGGTGGTGTTGTCGGGACGAAGTTCGTATGGCCCGATCCGGGCCCGAAATTCAAAGACGTCAATCTGACCGCAACCAAAGAAGAGCTCTGGAAGAAATGGATCGGTCTCTATAACGAGAAAATGCTCTCGAAGGGTGAGTTCAGAGATCTCTATGTTACCGGCTACGACACGCCCGAGGCATACGCGATCGCGAAAGACGGCAAAATGTATTATGCGTTCTTCGCATCATCCGGCTCGCCGTGGAAAGGTGAAGTTGAGCTGCGCGGATTGAAGCCAGGAAAATATGGTGTGAGTGACTACAGCGAGAATAAAGATCTCGGCACGGTGGCGGCGTCGGCCAATGGCGTGGCGAAGCTGCCGGCAGAATTTAAAGATCATCTACTGCTGGAGGTCAGTTCGCAGCCCTAGAGTTTTCAGAACGATGGCACGTTCGCGGGCAGACAGGTATCCTGATCTGCCCGATTTTCTTTTGTGGAGGCGCGAGTGCGCGGGTTGAGAGCGAAAAGAATCCTTATCACCGGCGGCGCCAGTGGCATTGGAGCAGCCACGGCAGCGCGATTTCTTGAAGAGGGATCGGTGGTGTGCGTGCTCGACCGCGACGCGGAAGCGCGAAGAAATATCCTGCAAGAACTGCCCAATCTCACCGCAACGCTCAATGCCGATGTTTCGGACTTGAAACAAGTTCAGGCGGCTTTTGCCGAAACGATCCGCCTGATGGGTGGCGTCGATGTGCTGATCAACAACGCCGGCATCAGCATCCGGCATAACTTTCTCGACATTACGCCAGAAGAGTGGGACAAAGTGATGGCCGTGAATCTCACCGGAGTGTTCTACGTGGCGCAGACGGCGGCCCGCCACATGATGGAGCGCGGCGGCGGTGTAATTCTGCAAACGGCGTCGACCAACGGTGTTATGGGATATCCGTTTTATGCCGATTACAACGCCACCAAAGCGGGCGTGATCGAGCTGACAAAATCAATGGCGCTCGAACTTGCGCCAAAAGTGAGAGTGTGCGCGGTGGCTCCAGGATACGTACTGACGCCAATGCAGCGCGCCGAATACACGGACGAAATGCTCGAAGAGGTTAACCGGAAGATTCCGTTGCAGCGACATGCGCAACCGGAAGAGATAGCCGCGCTGTTCGCGTTCCTCGCCTCGGACGACGCTCAAAACATCACCGGCCACGTTTATACGTGCGATGGCGGAGAAACCGCGGGAGGACTGGCTAGCCGGTAAGCCATACGTTTTTCCCGCTTTCAGACGTTTGCGTCCGCGCGAACGCGGCAGGCAAATGATTTTCAGGGAACTGATTACCATCCGCTTGCGTATTCGTCTAACAGAACAGACCTGTGTGTGGGGAAGTCTGCCTCATGAAGGCTGCCTCAATGCCAACAAAATTTCCTTCTGGAGTTCCAATGCGATTCTTAATCTGCCTGCTTGTCGCTGCCATGCTGATTCCGTCCGCTGTGGCCGCCGCGAATCCACCTGCCGACTTCGAGGCGCGACGCAAAGCGCTGACCAACCTGCTGCACGAGCAGTGGGAATACACCATGAGCAGGAACCCAATCTACGCCTCCATTCTGGGCGACAAGCGTTACAACGACAAGATTGACGATTTCTCTCAGCAAGCCATCGACGACAACCTGGTACAGACTCGCCGCTTCCTTGATCGCTTCGAAGCGATTGACACAACCGGTTTTCCTGAACAGGAAGTGCTGAACAAAGAGCTCATGGTTCGAGACCTGAAGATGGATCTGGAAGGCGCGCGCTTCAAGCCGTGGGAGATGCCGGTGACCCAGGAGGGCGGAATTCACATCGACGCGCCGCAACTAGTCAGCATTCTTTCGTTCGCGAGCGTCAAGGATTACGAAGATTACATTACACGCCTCAAACTACTTCCGCGGCTGTTCGACCAAACCACCGAGCAGATGCGCAAAGGCATGGCTGCGGGACTGATGCCGCCGAAGATGCTGCTGGAGAAAGTTGTCACGCAAGCGAACGGAATCGCCACAACTCCCGTAGATCAAAGCCCGTTCGTTCATCCTTTCGATAAATTTCCTGATGCCATCCCCGAAGCCGATCGCAAGCGGCTGCGCGAAGCGGGCTTGGCTGCAGTCAAAGATTCTGTGATTCCGGCCTATGTTAAATTCACGGCGTTCGTCCGCGACGAGTATGCGCCAAAAGGCAGAACCGAACCCGGAGCATGGTCTCTGCCGGATGGCGACGCCTGGTATGCATTCCGTGTAAAAGAAAGCACCACGACGAATCTGTCACCCGAAGAGATCCACCAAGTCGGTCTGGAGCAGGTGAAAGAGATCGAAGCCCGCATGATCACTGTGGTGAACGAACTTGGCTACAAAGACATGAACAGCTTCAAAACGGCTGTCGACGCGGATCCAAAATTGCACGCACAATCGCGAGAACAAATTCTCGACTTGTACCGCAAATATGAAGATCAGATGTACGCCAAGCTGCCGCAAATGTTCGGACGCCTGCCCAAAGCCAAACTGGAGGTAATGCCGGTCGAGGAATTCCGCGAAAAAGAAGCACCCGACGCTGCCTACATGGACGGCACTCCCGATGGCTCGCGCCCCGGCCACATCATGGTGAACACAGGCGACTTCGCCAAGCGCACCTTGTTGGATCTCGAGACCACCGCCTATCACGAAGGCGTCCCCGGACATCACATGCAGATTTCTATTGCACAGGAATTGCCCGAACTCCCACTCTTCCGCCAGCACGAAGAATATACGGCCTACACCGAAGGCTGGGCGCTCTACTCGGAGAGGTTGGGCAAAGAAGTCGGCTTCTATCAGGATCCCTACAGCTACTACGGCCACCTACAGGATGACATGCTGCGGGCGATTCGCCTGGTCGTTGACACCGGTTTCCACTACAAGCATTGGACGCGGCAACAGGTCGTCGATTATTTCCACGCGCACTCCTCCATCGACGAAGTCTCAGTGCAGAGCGAAACGGACCGTTACATGGCGTGGCCCGCGCAGGCCCTCGGCTACAAGATCGGACAGCTCGAAATCCTGAAGCTTCGCCAGTATGCGAAAGACCAACTCGGCGACAAGTTCGACATCCGCGGCTTCCACGATGAAGTGCTTTCAGGTGGTGCGCTTCCGATGGATGTCCTGAACACGCGCATTCATGACTGGGTAACGCAGCAGAAGACGCAAGCATCGCTATCACTGCCGACCCCAAAGCCGAGCCAAAGGTGAGCCCAAATCAAAATCACTAGCCGGTTCATTGCGGAGTATCATGTCCGGCTATGACAATGCCGACACCAGATCAAGAACGTCAACGTATAGCTGGCGTGTACTCCGCAATGAGCGATGAAGAACTCGAACAGATCGCCGCTAGCGGCGACGAATTGAGCGACGTTGCCCAGGATGCATTGCAGGCGGAGGCAGCGAGGCGCGGCCTCAAGGTGACAATTGCTCCGCCACATGGCGAAGACGTCATCGAATTCAACGAAACGGTAACGCTGCGCCAGTTCCGCGATCTTCCCGAAGCATTGTTGGCGAAGGGCAGTCTGGAGTCCGCTGGGATTCAGGTTTACCTCGTGGACGACAACATGATCCGCATGGATTGGTTCATTTCTAATCTTCTCGGCGGAATCAAATTGAACGTTCGCCTCGAGGATGCTGAAGTCGCCAATGAAATTCTGAACCAGCCCATCCCCGAAATGCTGGATGTTGAAGGCGTCGGAAATTTCGAACAACCGGAGTGTCCGCAGTGCCAGTCGCTCGATATCGGCTTTGAAGAACTGAATAAGCCGATCGCCTATTTAACGGCGTACGCTGGTGTTCCCATTCCAGCCTACAAACAAGGTTGGACCTGCCATGCGTGCGGCAATGAATGGGAAGATCAGGACGACGTCCCGCCGGAGTCTCATAGCGCCACGTCCTAACCAGCCGCCGTTACGTGGAGAAGTTATAATCCTCAGCAATGCGACAATTTTTTCGCATGTTGTTATTGGCTCTGGTGCTGATGACGGTGGCGCTGATTTCTGCGCTCACGGCTATGCAACTCGCCATCCACGGACGCGAGGTGGCCATTCCTAAGTTGGTAGGCTTAAGTCCTATTGAAGCCGAGCGTGCGGGTGCGGCTTCGGGACTGCAAGTAGTGGTCGAGCGGCAGTTCTACAGTCCCAACATTCCCGAAGGAAAAATTATGACGCAGATGCCGCTGCCGGGAACGAAGGTGCGGCGGGGCTGGTCGATCCGCGTGGCGCAAAGTCTGGGCCCCCAGCGGGTGGCGATTCCTGACGTGACTGGAGGAAGCGAGCGAGTCGCCGAATTGAACATACGGCGCCGCGGACTAAGTCTGGGTTCGGTCGCGCACATCAATTTACCGAACACGCCGCAAGACCAGGTGTTATCGCAAAGCCCGCCGGCAAATGCCAGCGGCGTGTCAGCGCCAAAAATCAGTCTGCTGATCAGCGACGGCCCCGAGCCGCAAACCTATGTAATGCCGAACCTCACCGGACAGCCGCTCGGCAGCGCAACGCTTGCATTACAGGATGCCGGTATCAAGGTCGGGAAGGTTAGCGTTCTACCGCCACCGTCGGCACAGCCGTCGCCCGGCGAGCCGCAAGCCGAGCCCATAGCGCCGGCTGCTGTCTCCGAGCCCAACGCCGCGAGCATGATCGTGTCTCAAACTCCAGCGCCTGGACAAAAAATTACCGCAGGCAGCGCCGTGAATTTCGAAGTGCGCTAGCTGCCTTTGCTGGTGGGGAGCCCGGCGTCCCCGCTCGGCCGTACGAGACATCCCATCTTGTACTTGATCATTGTCGCTCGATCATCGCAGCGAAGAATCCGTCGCAAGGATGCACACCGGGAATTGTTCTCAGATAAGGACCGGTGAGAAGCGACGCGATCTCAAGTCCAGAGGAAAGCTCTCTAGACTGCCCCAGTTGTTCCAATTCTCCTCTGCAGTCGATGACCTTGAATTGAGCTGTATCCCGAATGGCAGCTTCCACCACCACCTCGTTCTCCTCAGGCTCCAACGAACATGTGGAATAAACAAGCCGACCGCCTATCCCAAGCTGCGCAAACGCGGACTTCAAAATGGCGATCTGCCGTGACTGAAAATCGCGCAGGTCTTCGACCTTAAGCCGCCACTTGATCTCAGGATTGCGTGCCAGAGTGCCAGTGCCCGAGCAAGGAACGTCGACAAGGATGCGGTCGAACCCGTGACAAAAAGGTAAATGACGCGCATCCGCAGCGACTACGCGAACGTTCGGCAAGCGATTGAGATTTTGCAGCAAGCGCGCGCGGTGAGGATGAAGCTCCGTCGCAAACACTTTTGTGCTTGGATTACGCTGGCCCAGCAATGCAGCCTTGCTACCGGGAGCCGCGCAACAATCAAGAATTGCTTCTCCTCGACCGACCAGCAATGCGACCAGTTGCGACGCTTCATCCTGAATGGAGACGCGACCTTGCTGATACGCGCGAGTTTCAGTTACATCGCCCGAAAGAACGCGCCGCGCCTCCGATAGCAACTTGCCTGGCGCAAGCTGGATGCCTGCCGCCGCAAGTTCAGCGTCCGATTCATCACTGCGAATATGAATGGACGTGTCGGATACCTTCTGATCGTGTGCGCAAATCTGCCTCGTGACCTCAATTCCATACTGCTTAATCCAGCGATTCACCAGCCATTCCGGATGAGCAGCGTTCTGAGCCAGCGTGGTCACGTCAAGTGAGTTTGTGATTTCGGTGAAGATGTTTTCAGCACTGCCCGCAGCTATTTTCCGCAGCACCGCATTCACGAACGATGCTGCTGATCGCTTTCGAGCCGTTTTGACGAGCTCCACACTTTCGAAGATTGCCGCGCGCGCCGGAACTCTGGAAAGAAACCGTAGTTGATACACGCCGAGCCGCAATGCCGCTAGAACCTCGCCATCCAGCCGGTCAAGCTTTTGCGACGACGCCGCGGCCAGCCGCCGATCGAGCAAAGACTGCCAGCGAAGAGCTCCCATCACCAACTCGGTGGCGAGCCCGTGGTCGCGCGAAGAGAGCTTCGCAAGCTGAAAGGAATGGAGCAATTCGGAGGCGTAAGAATCGTCGCGCTCCACTCGCAGAAGAATTTCAAAAGCCGCGGCGCGAGCAGGAGAAACGGCCATTGCAGCTTACTGTCCCAGATGGTCACCGGATTTGGGCCGGTAGCCATTAATAAATTCCCGAGCCGTCATGCGGCGTTTGCCCTCGAGTTGAATTTCAATCAACTCCAGCGATGTGCCAGCAGCATTGTTTTTGCCGCAGCCGACGAACAGGTGAGTTCCATCCACCGCGATTTCTCCAGACGTCAACTTAGCGGAGTGTTGCGGCGGCTGAGCACGATGCACCTGCAGCGTCTTTCCTTTAAAGTTTGTGAACGCTCCGGGCCAAGGCTGAAAACCGCGCAGGCGATTGAACAGATCGTTAGCTGTGCGAGCGAAGTCCATGCGGCCATCTTCTTTTTTCAGAATCGGCGCAAGCGTGGCGCGCGAATGATCTTGTGAAGTAGGACGAACCTTCCCGTTATCGAGTCCGTGCAGCGTCTCGACCATCAGACTAGCGCCAATGGACGCCAGCTTTGGACTGAGCGTCTCGGCTGTATCATCAAGGCCAATCGGAATTTCGCGTTGTATAAGCATGTCGCCGGTGTCGAGGCCCGCGTCAATGCGCATCGTAGTAACTCCCGTGACCGATTCTCCACTAGCGATCGCCCACTGAATTGGCGCTGCTCCGCGATATTTTGGCAGCAGCGATGCATGCAGGTTCAAATTTCCGAGCCGCGGAAGATCAATCATCCACTGCGGAATGATGCGGCCATAGCCGACAACGATGATCGCGTCCGGCGCAATCGCAACAAGGTGATCGCGAAATTCGGTATTGTTCTTGATTGTGACCGGTTGTACCACAGCAATGCCCAGGCGAACTGCCGCATCTTTTACCGGAGAAACAGCCACTTCCATCCCGCGCCCGCGAGGTCGATCTGGCTGCGTCACCACCAGCGGTATAGAATGCCCGGCCTCGACCAGTTTCTCAAGCGTTGGAACCGCGAAGTTAGGCGTGCCGCAGAAAATCAGAATCATAGGGGCGCCGCATGTCGCACATAAAACGTCAGGATACGGGTACTAGCTAAGAGCTAACGGCTAACACGTGCCCTTCTACCACTCTCCCGCCTTCACCAACTTCTTGATCTTGCGCTTGATAAGGTCGCGCTTCAGCGCACTGATGTGCGAAATGTAGAGTTTGCCATTCAAGTGATCGGTTTCATGCAGAAAGGCCCGCGCCAGCAGCTCTTCTCCGGTGTGCTCGAAAAACTTTCCGGTCAGATCTTGCGCGCGTACCGTTACAGTCTTGGCACGGGTGACGTCCTCACGAAATTCGGGAATACTCAGGCAGCCCTCGCTGTTGCGCTGGCGGCCTTCTTTACTGATGATTACGGGATTGATCAGCACCAGCTTGGCGCCGGGATCTTCCTTGAAGGTCACATCGACGACGGCGATTCGTTTTGAAATGCCGATCTGCGGAGCCGCCAAGCCGACGCCGCGGGCTGCATACATCGACTCGAACATGTCTTCTGCAAGCTTCTTGAGCTCATCGTCGAAGCTGGTCACCTCGGCCGAGGGTTTTTCCAGGACCGGATCGCCAAATTTCACAATTGGATAAATCATTTTATTGTTAAGAGTTTCAACTCAATAGTTCTTCAGCTGTTCCAGATAACCTTGAAAATTCCGTTTCGTTTCTTTCATCGAATCGCCGCCGAATTTCTCGAGCGCGCAGCGCGTCAGCGTGAGCGCGACCATGGATTCACCGGCCACGCCAGCCGCAGGTACGACGCATACATCTGAGCGCTCGTACGCTGCCTTCACCGGTTCCCGCGTTGCAAAATCCACCGACTGCAATGGACGCCGCAAAGTAGAAATCGGTTTGAGATAACCGCGCACCCGAATCTCCTGTCCGTTCGAAACGCCGCCCTCGATGCCTCCGGCATTGTTTCGCGTCCGCGTGAAGCCCGCAAATCCTGTGTCGTTCTGATAACCAATTTCGTCGTGCACAGCCGACCCCGGTGAATGCGCTGCCTGAATCGCGCTTCCAATCTCGACCGCTTTCACCGCTTGCAGTGACATTACGGCCGCAGCCAGGAGTGCATCCAGTCGCTCGTCCCATTGCACGTAGCTGCCAAGACCGGGCGGAACATTGTGCGCCACTACCTCGAAAACTCCACCCACCGAATCGCCCGTGCGCAGAACTTTATCGACTTCATTCTTCATGCGCTGCTCGGCATCGGCATCGGCGCAGGAAAGAAGTACTTCGTCTTTCCGCGACAGCGGCTCGATTTGCTCCCACGCGATTTCTCGATCCGCAATCGAAATCGCGCCGACCGCAATCACATGACTCAGAACTTCCATGCCCAACTCGCGCAACAGCAGCTTGGCGAGCGCTCCAATAGCAACCCGCGCCGCCGATTCCCGAGCCGAGGCGCGCTCCAAAACATAGCGTGCTTCCGTGAAATCGTACTTCAACGCTCCCGCAAGATCGGCATGGCCCGGGCGCGGCGACGCCACCCGCTTGTGTTTCTCCGGATCGCCCGTCTCCACCGGCAGCGATTCCTTCCAATTCTGCCAGTCGCGATTCTCAAGCATTACTGCGATCGGCGAACCGATCGTCTTTCCGTGATGCACGCCCGAGAGAAAGTGCGCTCGGTCGGTCTCGATCTTCATCCGCCCACCGCGTCCAAAGCCCTGCTGGCGCCGCCACAACTCGCGGTCGACAAATGCCTGATCCACCGTTAGCCCGGCAGGCAGTCCGGAAAGGAACGCAACCAGCGCCTCGCCGTGGGATTCTCCGGAAGTGAAGTAGCGCAGCATGTGGAACAGGCATTGTAAATGATGAGGAAAAGTTAGGCTCTCCTTAGATTTTTGCGACGGATGCCAGCCCTGAGCAGGGTACAATTAAGTTTTACTCGTTAGCTCATCGCGCCATCTTCGTCACTGACGCGAGGATCATTTTTTCATGTTGACAACAAAGATGGGTCCGTTTCATCCGGAGGTTAAGCAGATTCGTTGCGTGATCGCCGACGATCACGAAATGCTGCGCTACGGCGTACGCCGCTTGCTGGAAGACGATCCTGAATTCGCCGTTGTCGGCGAAGCTGGCGACGCCGCCGAGGCACTCAAGTTGGTACTGGAGCACCGTCCCGACCTGGTTTTGCTCGATATCGGCATGCCCGGTATGTCGTCGTTCGAAGCCGGATGCCTCATCCAGGAACACTGCATTGGCACGCGCATCGTGTATCTCACCATGCATGAGGATCGGGAATATGTGCAGCAAGCCCTGCGCTCAGGCGCCAGCGGTTACCTGCTGAAAGATACTCCAGCGCCACTTTTGCTGCGCGCCTTGCGTGAAGTGCATCGCGGCGAGCGGTCATTGAGTCCGCAAGTCGAGACTACATTAAACGATGACGCGACCCTGCGAGCCCAGGCAACACGGGTGCCGCTGCGGAGGAGTACTCTGACCCTGCGCGAGCGCGAAGTGATGAAGTTACTCGCTGAAGGCAATACCGTCAAGAAAGCGGCGGCGGTTCTGGGGGTTAGCGCCAAGACCGTGGAGGCGCACAAGTTCAATTTGATGCGCAAACTCGACATTCACAACAAAGCCCAACTGGTCACGGTCGCCATACAGAAGAAGATTCTTGCCATGCCGGTCCCGATGACGTAGTGGCGTGCCCAGGCATCAGTCTTGCGCCCGCGTTATGACTGCTTTGGCAAGGCTGGCGAGATCAGGGACGTCCATGTCCGCTTGCTTCTTTGAGTCAAGCGCCCCCGAGTCTCGAACCGCGCCAATCCCAGGACGAGCCGACTTCCGATTCACCCACACCGTCGCAATCCCCAGCGACCGCGCCGGCACGACGTCGTGATATACGCTCTGCGCGGCGTGCAGCAATTGCTCTGGAGAAATCGCAAGCGCGCTTAACGCCATCTGAAAATTGTTGATGGAAGGCTTATAGCTCTTCGCCTGTTCCGCCGTGATCACGCCATCAAATTCCACTCGAAGATGCTCTCGTGTTTCTGCAAATAGATCGTCGTCAATGTTTGAAATGATGGCGAGCTTGAACCGTTTCTGAAGTTCGCGTAGCGCACAAACCGTATCTGGAAAGGGACGCCACGCGCCTACAGATTCGTGCAGAGAGTGGATTTCCGCGGAACTGGCTGCAAAATTCAGGTGATCGGCAAACGCGCGCACTACCGATTGCAGCACATCCCGATAGCTTCGGTAAGAGCCGCTCTCAGCCTCTGCCTCAAATTCTCCATAGAGTTCAAGAATGGCAGCGTCGAGTAGAGTTTGACCATGATTTGCGAGCACAGCTCGCAGGGTGGGCAGAATCCCAGACTCCCAATCAATCAGAGTGCCGTAGCAGTCAAAGCTGATTGTGCTGAAACGCGAGAAATCCATAGTGTGTCGGTCGATAGATAGACGGGCGGCAGATAGAACGCGCGGCACAATTGAGCGTAGACACGCAGGTTGCTGAGTGCTGCCTGCGTCCTTTATGCGACTTCTATCCATGCCACTTCTACGCCGTTAATTTGCCGGATTCACTTGCAGCGGAGACTTGAGCCTAAAGCTGAGCGCGGACTCCGCCGGAAGAACGATGTCATTGTTGCCCGTATATGCGGCTCCGGCCGTACCTGCACCACCGCCTGCGAGCGCGCCAATCGCTGCGCCTTTTCCACCACCCGCCAAGCCGCCGACGATCGCTCCGAACGCCCCGCCACCGCCTGCCATCGCAGCCGTCCGCTTGCCTTTACCCTTCATTTCGCGTCTGATCACGGAGGTCGCAATCGGCACGCCGTTTTCATTTACCGTAATTGAAGTCAGCTTGAGCTCCAGCAAAGCGCCTCCCTTTAACTTGCCTAGAGGTTCCGCGTCGACAACCGTACCGCGAGCGGTTGCGCCTGCCGGAATCACGATATTCCCGTCCACCGTAATGGCAGAAGCCAGCGTTGCACTGAAAGAGTCGCCCGGCGAACTGATCTTCGATCCCACCGCGTTTCCAAGCCTCACGGTCAGGGTCTTACCCGCAGGCACGACCACCGCTTGCGGCGCGGGTGCGGGCATTGGTGCCGCTGCCGGTGCTGTCGCTGTTGTCGGTGCCGCTCCTGCCGGCGCTGCTGCCTCTGGTGTCGGCGTCGTTGCGGCAGTCGGAGAATTCATCGCATTTCCGCTGGCAGTATTCGATGGTGGCGCATTGGGTGGTGCGGCCGTGTTGCTGGCAGCATTGGAGGCAGTATCGGCTGGCTTGTGCGAGCAGGCAACAAGCGTAAATAGCATGAAAATGGAAAGTAAACACAGCCCACGAGAACGCATAATATTCTCCTCCGAAAGAGAATTTGTGGAGGCCAAAACTCTAATCCAAGCGGGCTCAGCGTGCAAATTAAGGCTAAGTACAACGGGACTATTCGAGAGGACGATTCGAGGTCGGACGCAGACTCTCTGTGTTACGCCTTCTGTTCGCTGAATAAGTCCAAGTCAACCACCGGCGCCGAGGAGGCTGCACTCTCCGTCACTGTTGGCGTGGCCGCAGCGCCGGACTTTTCCGCCGCACTATTTGTATTGCTTTTCGCAGCCGTTACTTTCTCGCCTTCCATGAATTTTCTTGAATCGAGTAACGGACGCCCCAGTGAAGCGTTATAGCTGGTCCATGGTCCTTCCAGTCCCGACTCGCGCTCGAAGTGGGCGCGCATCGCTTCCATCTTCGAATCCAGATCGTCCAGATAGTGCAGCATGAGCGCTTCGGGGAACATCGGCAGCTTGGGCGATCCAAAGTCGTACTGCCCATGATGGCTGATGATCATATGTTCGAGCAGAGTTTTCAGTTCCTGCGGAAAGTCCGGCAATTTTGCGAGCTTGGCCTGCAGCAGTTCCAGTTCAATGATCATGTGCCCCAGCAGCTGCCCGCGCGTGGTGTACGAAAACGCGCGGTTGTAGCTCAGCTCCTGAATCTTCCCGATGTCGTGCAGAAACGCGCCCGTCAACAGCAGGTCGCGATTAACCTGGGGATAATTCCGGCACATCAGATCGCACGAGCGAAATAATGACACCACGTGATCGAGCAGTCCGCCAATGTAAGCATGATGAAGCGTCTTGGCCGCCGGAGCATTGCGATAGCGCTCGGCAATCTCCGCGTCTGCCATGAACAACTCCACTAGCGACTTCAGGTGCGGATTCTGGAACGTGGCCACAAACTCCGTCAGCGTTCTCCAAAGTTCGCCAATGTCCTTGGATGTTTTGGGCAGGTAGTCGGTAAAGTCGATATCCGCTTCTTCCATTCGCCGTAGCTTGTGAATCGTAAGCTGAAAGCGATTCTTGTATTTGTTGATCAGCCCCTTGACCTTGAGAAAGTCGTCCTGCTCGAAAATGGCGATGAATTCATCGACGTTGTCCCACATCTTGGCTTCGATCTGGCCGCTGCGATCTGCCAGGACCAACGCCAGATAGGGTTCGCCATTCTTCTTAGCTTTCACCTGCTTCGACGCCACTACGAAGCTGGAGGTGACGACCTTGTTTTCCTGTTGGGAACACTCCGAGATGAAGAACTCTTTCATGAGCCTCCGCGAAATCGACTTCCGCGCGTAAACACTGGCGCCAGCTGAAGTCGGTCGCCCGTTGCAAGCACAGCCAAGCTTAATCTAAAACACGCCGAGCTTTTTCTTTTTCAGTTTCTTCGAGCCGGCATCCTTGTCCGCCGTCTCGACCGGCTTGGTTTGCTTTGAGCTGGCTCCCGTGTCAACGTATCCAGTCTTGATGTCGATGTAGGCTTCCTCGCGCAGCGTGGTGAGGTAGGCACGCAACGCAGGCTGTAATTTTTGCATATACAACGCGTCCTGAATGCGCGGCTCAACTTCTTTCAGTGTAGGAATACCGGCCGTCTGATGTTCGGTAGCCTGCAGAATCACATAGCCTTGCTTGGTGCGAATCACGTCTGTGACTTCGCTGGCCTTCAGCGCGAAGACCTTATCTTCAAGTTCTTTCGAGAGCGTGCCGCGCTTGAAATAACTGAGGTCCCCGCCGTCTTTCGCCGAGGGTCCATCCGAATACTTTTTTGCCAGGTCTGCAAACTTTGCGCCCTTGTGAATTTGATCCAGCAGATCCTGCGCCTTGGCCTTGGCGGCGTCCAGCTCTGCCTGAGTCTCTGCGTCGGATGGCGGGACTGGCTTTCCATCGGCTCCAGCCGCCGGTTTAGCAGGCGCTTTGGGCGCGATCAGAAGTTCACTAAGGCGAACCTGCTCGGGCTGCTCCATCTCCGCGCGGTGCTCGTCATAGAACTTCTTTTCTTCCTCCTTGTTCATGGCCAGTTTCTGACCAACTTCCTGCCCAATGACCTTCTGCGTGATGATCTGGTTGCGCAAATTTTGCTTGAAGTCTTCATACGAAGCTCCCTGCGCCTCTGCCGCTTTCTCCAGATCCTCCATGGTTTCGAGTTTCATCTCCTTGCGCATTTCATCGAGACGCTTGACAAGTTCGGTATCTCCGGTGATGCCCAGGTCCTTACCCTTTTGCAGCAGGAGTTGCTGGTCAATCAGATCGCGCAGCACGTCGCGTTGCTTTTCGGCAAAATCGCGGTCGGCGTTGGCGGGATCTTGCTGCTGAATGTCCTGTTTGACCTGATCGCGGCTGCGGATGAATTCCGTGCGCGTGATGATCTCATTGTTTACCCGGGCAACGATCTCTTCTACCACGGTATCGGCGGGGGAAAGAGACGGCAGCAAAAGCGCGTACCCAACCACCAACAACAGAGCAAGCTTGGTCGTCTTCATTTAGGGCTCTCTTAAACCTGGGTAGATGGAGCTGAATTACACCCGAGGGAAAATTGTCTTTCCATTTTACGCCGCGAGTGGCATAGAGGCCAATGAAAGCGGCTGGCTGGGTGGCGTCCGAGGTCTTTTGCAAGATCTGAAGATTTTCTCTGTGCCTCCGTGTCTCTGTGGTGAGGTTCGGGTTTTGTGCATGACTCGGAAAGTCACACTAGAAGTTGAATTTACTGGTGAGCTGGCTGGATCAATTCCCGCGCGTGAGTGTCAACGCGGTCACATCGTTATGCTTCGGAGCCATGTGCATGAAGTCCTGCACCCGTTGCAGGATGCGATGCGAAAGATCTTTGGCCGACGACGGTCCCGCCTGCAAGACACTCCTGACTCCGTCCAGCCCAAATTCCGCGTTCTTCGACTCCGCTTCAACTACGCCGCGTGAGACCACCGCCAGCGAGCCCTTTGGTCCCAGGCCAACGATGCGGGCGTCAGTCGGTGCCAGCGAAAACAAACCGAGCGGCAACCCGGTCGCGGGCAATTCAACCACGCTAGCGTCGTCGCGCAGCAGCCCCGGAGTGTGGCCGGCATTGACGTAGCAGACCGTGCCCAGTTCTTCGTTATAGCAGCCCGCAAATGCTGGGCAACTGCGCACGCCTCCGGCAGCGCGCATGATCTCAAGATTCAGACGGCGCGACAGTTCGATCATCGCCTCTGATTCATTAAGTTCAGGAGTGGCAAAGATTTGTTCGCCAGCCGCGCGGAAACAAGTCTGGGCCGCTTGCAGCACGGGGCCACTGGCGTCGCGTTTGCCCGCCATGTCGAGCAAGCCGAAAAGGAACCGATGCGGGCTGACCCGCAAGAATTCGTGAAAATCGCCTCCAGCGCGCGAGGAAAAATAAGCGACCGCCAAGTCAGCGCCCTGAAGCGCCGGGCTGTCTCCCTGGACGATTTCCGGAACTTCTTCAACCGTCGAGCCAAACCTGAGTTTTGAAAGGAGACCAGCCATGAGGGGCGAAATTTAACACAAACTTTGCGGCGAGGCAATGAGCGGGAAGTGGGGGTAAGCGCAGAAAATGAGGATGAAAAGCGCGAAGTCTTTTTCCCCTGAATTCAGGATGTTGTGGGAGTGAATAACAATAGCTAAAAGGTGAAAGTTATTCGTACTTTTCTTTGAGCGAGTGGGTTATCTCATCCTGAAATTGCCGGTAGTCGGCATGCATAGTGGCGCGTAAAGCCGCTTCCGTGGAGCTGCCCTGCGACAGCATTTCAAGAATGTGCGCAATTTCGCTGATCCCGTAAGCGTCCCGAATGTATTCCGCCGCGGCCAGAGATTCTGCATAGGCAACAGTAGCTTCGGGCGCGGAGAAGTTCATGAAACTGCCCTCCAGAATGTTAAAAGGAATTTCATTCCCCGCCGCGAATAACTGTGCGAGTTGATGTCCGTTCGACGCGGACGATTTGCCCTCTTCGAGTTGTGCGATGCCCTCGTTCAGCCAGGTGGGGCAGCGGTTACCGGACATCTGCGAAACGAACGAGTGTGTCATTTCATGTTTTAAAACCCGGGCGAGTTCCGGAGTAATGCTCTGGACGCCGCTGATCGGGATGCGCAGCTTGCCATCATTGATGGCGCCGGTCCATAAAGGTGCGCGGGTAACGTCAAAGAACGCCTGCTGCGTATATAGAGTCACCGCAATATTGTTGTGCGGCGAGTAACCAAGATCACGCACCAGATCGTCATACTCGGAGTCGAGGGTCGCAAGCAGGTCCAGGCGGAAATTCTCGGAGGTGTCTTTTCCCTCAAAGTGAAGGTTAAAGTGGCTGCTTTCGCGTTGCGAAAAATCGGATTCGGCGCTCGATTCGCGCTCGGCACGAGCCAGATACTGGCTGACCGTCGCGTCGGGACGCAGTGCCAGCGACTTCTTCCAGGATCGAATGGCATCGGGCGTATGATCGCTGGCAAATTGAACAAATCCCAGCATAGCGATGGCATCCGGTGAGTCGGGAGCAACATTGGCAGCGTGTTGCGCATAAGGCAGAGCTTCCGAGGCTTGCCCGGTACGCATCAAAGTAGCAGCGTAGTAAATCAGCAAAGTAGAGTTATCCGGCTGAAAACCGAGCGCAGATTCGTAATAGCGCTTGGCTTGCGGAAAGTTGCCGTGATCGGATTCGTGCTTGCCAGCGAGAAAATATGCGGTAGCGGCGCGCTCGGAATTGCCGGTCTGTGCGATGCTGGCGAGCGTATCGCTGTCTACTTTGCCGTCGTGGATGACTTTTCCGGCTATATCGGCTTCATGATCGAACGAGGGCGCAGGCGGGGTGATGTCAGCGGCATTAACAGCTCCTCCCGAGGATGCACCGGAACCGCTATGAACCGGCGCTACGCCGCCAGTATCAATGTGGTCGACCGAGGATTTCGGGATGGCATACGTATCTTCACCCAGGTCATATTCGACATGGTCTTTATTCTCGCGTACCTGGTCGGCCCAGATGGTGCGTCCATTCTTAAGATGGATGACGTCGGCGGTCGCTGGAACCGCCGGCAGAAGCAATAGAATGAGGACGAGGCCGCGCACTCGGCTGATTCTAGCAATCGCGCGGAGGGGTCGTAAGGTGACCAAGGTACTGCAACTCGGGTGGCGGATCTCCGGATGGATGTCCGGATTGGCGTGCCTCTTGGTTGCGACCGCTGCGGCTCAAGCCGCGGCGCCAAATGCCAGCTGTCCGCAAACAACCAGCGCGCTCTACGCGCGAATTCGTTCCGTGGAACTCGATCCCCAACGCGTGTACCGCATTCGCGACGCCTCGATTGACCGGCCGAATCTCCACCTTGATTTTGACGATGGCACCCTGGCGTTTACAGAAGACATTTGTGGGCGCATTACCGGCGCATTTTTCGAGGGCGATGGTGAGGTTCGGCTGCGCCCGCCCAACCGCGTGGAGCGCGGATCGATGGCGTTATTCACCGGCATGGCGATTCTTGAAGAACAGTTCTCTTCAGCCTATCTGCGCTTCAACGACGACACCGCGGCAGCCTTGCAACCGTTTCTTTCCCCTGCGCCCGAATCTGCGGAATTCATAAAAGAATGGGGAGACACAAGCCATAGCCTGGCGGAGTTTGATTCCCTGCGTCTGCTGCTCGACTTCAGTCATTTTCTTCCGGCGTCGGATGGAAGCAATCCAGAGCAAAAATTTCCGCCGATGCTGCACGCGCATCTGTTGGGCAAGAAACTCGGTGAATTCGAAGTTTTCTGGGATACCGCAGCCGCCGAACCGTTGTCGGCAGCGCAACCACGGGTGAAAGACGGCATCCTTTTCTTCGACATCTGGACCTCGTTTGCCCCTAACGGACGCGCAGCGACCACTCCCCTGGCTGGCGATGTCTCGATAACGAGTTTCCGGATTCGAGCCACGGTGCAGCCTCCAACCAGGTTGCAAGCATCGACGGAAGTGAGGGTTCGAATTCACGATGGAGGAGAAAGGGCGCTGCTGTTTGAGTTGTCGCGTTACCTGAAGATTAGTGCAGTGGAAGCGGATGGGCGGCCGGTGGATTTCATCCAGAATCCTGCGATTGAAGGAACGCAGTTGCGGCGAAGAGGGAACGATATGGTGGCGGTCGTATTTCCCTCTCCACTCGTGACTGGGCAGGAACTGAAACTGAGCTTCAACTATGCCGGCGACGTTTTATCGGAAGCGGGGAGCGGATTGCTGTATGTGGGCGAACGCGGCACGTGGTATCCCAATTTCGGTTTGAGCCCGGCGCAGTTCGACATGGAGTTTCACTATCCTGCAGCCTGGACGTTGGTAGCTACAGGGAAACAGATCTCGCGGGGCCAAGAAGCGCCAACGAATAAAAACGAAGAAGCTGGAGCAGAGGCCCGAACAGAGGTCGGCACAACGACGGTTTCGCGGTGGACCTCAGAGCGGCCAATTCCGGTGGCTGGTTTCAACCTGGGTAAGTATGTTCGGGCGGAGGCGAAAGCGGGTAACATTCTGGTCGATGCCTACGGCACCAAGGGAGTGGAAAAAACATTTCCAAAAGGGCAGCCGGAGGTGATTGATCAACCGACATTTTCGGGCATTCATCCGACCAGGCCCGCGACACCGATGGTGCTGATTCCACCTCCTCCATCCCCAGCACGCGATGTACAGGCTGTAGCCGACAAAGCGGCAAAGGCCATCGGAATGTTCTCACAGTGGTACGGCCCTTATCCCTATGATTCGCTGGAGTTGACGCAGATGCCGGGAAATTTGAGCCAGGGCTGGCCCGGTCTGGTGTTTCTATCGAGCTTCGCATTTCTCAGTCCGCAGGAACAGACCGATCTTCATCTCGACCCGGTGGATCGCGCGATCGATGCCCAGGTATTGGTGCACGAGACCGCGCATCAATGGTGGGGCGACCTAGTCCTGTGCCAGAGTTATCGCGATCAGTGGGTCGCGGAAGGCCTGGCCGACTATTCGTCTCTGCTGATGCTGGAACAACAGAACCCGGCGCAATTTCGGGAAGTTCTGGAAAAGTATCGTCACGACCTCCTGAGCAAGAACAAAGATGACGAGTGGTTGCGCGACGCCGGACCCGTGACCCTCGGGCCGCGCCTGGAGTCATCGCATTTTCCGAATGGATACGAGGCGATCGGCTATGAAAGAGGAGCGTGGCTGTTTCACATGCTCCGCTCGATGTTCCGGGATTCTGTGATTCACGATTCCACCCTCCACGACTCCATCTCCCACGATCCCGAAGTGGCCTCCCATTCCCGGAAACGACGGGCGAATTCAGCGAACCCAGACGAGCCGTTCTTCCGTGCACTACGCAAAGCCAGGGAGCTGTACGCGGGAAAGACCATGAGCACGCAGGAACTGATGCAAGTTTTCGAAGAGGAGCTACCACGCCCACTTTGGTATGAGAAACGTCCCAAACTGGACTGGTTCCTGGAAGGTTGGATCGAAGGGACAGCAATCCCAGAGCTCGAAACCCGCGACATTCATATCGCGGAGAAAGCCGGAGTAACCACGGTCACCGGCGTGATCATACAAAAGGACGCACCTGATGATCTCGTCACAGCTGTTCCCGTGTATGCGACGACGGCGGCCAACTCGCAGGTTTTCTTGGGTGAAGTGCTCGCGGATGGCGCGGAGACCACGTTTCGCCTGACCGCTCCAAGTGACGCTCGCAAGATTGTGCTAGATCCGAAGCAGACGATTCTCAGGGTATCCAAGTAAGTGTCGAAGTAAATTCCAAATAGACAGAGATATTCGTGCTAAGCGCTGAGGCCATGAGGCCATGCGATTGCTCTAGAAGAGTCATCCCGACAGTCAATTTGGAGTGATGGTCATGACTCTTCAGCCCCATAGATTCCCAAATGAAGCCTTCCCGAACGAAGCGCTCTCCCGAGGTGTATCCAACGGAGTATTCGAAAACGATCAGCCACGGCGACGCACCATTCTTCTGGTGGAGGACGAACCTTTCGTGCGCGAGGCAACTTGCAGCATCCTGGAAAGCGCAGGCTTTGAAGTCCTCCCCGCCAAAGATGCTCAAGATGCCATGAAGATCTATGACGAGTACCAACAAAATTCCGAGCATCGAATCGATCTGGTAATGACCGACATGGTGCTGCCGGGGCGGTCGGGAGAGCAACTAGGCCAGGATCTTCGTAAGCATTCACCGGAAGTCGTGGTGTTGGTAACGTCGGGATACGGCAATCCCGAGTACGAGACGGAAGCTCCCGAATCGCACACGTATTTTCTAGCCAAGCCCTATTCCAGGCGAACCCTGGTCGACAAGATTGAAAAGATTCTTGGCGCGCCGTTGTCGGCGCGAGCGACCCAAGCCGGCTAATACCGTGTAGGGCGGGCGCCCTCGCCCGCCGCCCTTGACCTTGTTGTTGCTTTTGATCTTGATTTTGCCCCCGCCAAATCAAAGGCGGCGACCACCGACAAACCTTTGCCAACCGACAACCTTCGGCGACGTTTATAATCCTCGTTCCTTAAGTTCAGTTCCCATTTCAGTTCCTAAGAAGTAAGGAGCAAGGAGCACGGATCAAAGATGAAACTCGAAGGTCGAGTTGCGCTAGTTACAGGAGCGTCGCAGGGCATCGGCTATGCCTGCGCACGAGCGCTGGCGCGAGAGGGGGCAACAATCGCGGTAGCCGCGCGCAATCGGCAGAAACTAGACGAACTGGTAGCCGAGATCACCGCCGCAGGCGGCAAGTCCGCCGCGTTCGTCATGGACGTGGCCGACGAAGAGCAGGTAAAGTCCGGTATCAAAGCGGCGATTGCGCAATTTGGCAAGATCGACATCCTGGTGAATAACGCCGGAATCACACGCGACCAGCTCCTCATGCGCATGAAGCGCGCCGATTGGGACTCCGTCCTCAATACGAATCTGACCTCCGCCTATCTGTGCATCCAGCAGGTAATCGGATCGATGCTCAAGCAGCGCTGGGGACGGATCATCAATATCACCAGCGTCTTCGGCCAGATGGGCCAAGCCGGCCAAGCCAACTACGCCGCCTCCAAAGCCGGACTGATCGGCCTGACCATGGCCATGGCGCGCGAGGTCGCATCGCGCAATATCACGTGCAACGCCGTAGCTCCCGGATTCATCGAAACCAGCATGACCGCCGCGCTAAGCGAAGAGTTCAAGCAGAATGCAGTGAAACAGATTCCGCTAGGCCGAGTGGGCTCACCGGAAGATGTGGCTGCAGCCGTCCGCTTTCTAGCCTCCGAAGAAGCGTCCTACATCACCGGCCACGTGCTAAACGTAAACGGCGGCCTGCTAATGGGCTAATGTGGGGCGGGCGCCCTCGCCCGCCGCTCTTGACCTTGTTGCTGATGTTGATCTAGGTGTTAACTTTGAGCGTCTCCGATATCTGCCATGAAAAAAAGTGTCTGGAGAGCGGTGATCGAAGTAGGTTTTATCGTCTTCCTGTTTTATTCCAATCTCTTAATGGGAGAATTTGAACGCTCCGGCCTGGGACGGAAGCGGGGCATCGTCTGGGCCCTCGAAGATGTCTTTACCGCGGCCAATTTTGAAATTGCCATGATCGCCGCCCTCCTCGGCTATATCGTCTTCGAATTTCTGCGCAAAAAATTCTAGCAAGATACCGTTCCGACTTTTGCTTGCCGCGGACGAGTGTAGGGCTGGCGCCCTCGCCCGCCGCTCTTGACCTCGCAGTTGGTCCTGATCTCGAGCTACTCGGAGGCCTTAGTGTGTGTCGGCAACTTTCCCGTCCGTATGTAAGTATCCTGAAACACCGTTGTGCAGATGCTGTCTTGACCAACCGAATACATATAAGTGGTGGTTCCTACGAACGAATTCGTATCGACAAAAGCAAACGTCGTGGAGAACGTCGCAGTCTCCGATCCACTTCCCGGTCGGCGCCGTCCGTGATATTCGCCAGACCAGGTGTCAACTCCAGCCGCGGGAGTAACCGGAAAGTCTAATTCTTGAATGACGTTTCCTTCCGAACCATTAATGGAATGCCGCTCCACCGCGCCCGTTTTCGCCGGTCCAGGATAATAGAAATAACTGGCCAGGTAATCCCCCGGAACAGCCCCGCACGTTCCGCCATTAGTTGCCGTCGCCGAAACCACATAACTCGATACAACGTAGATCCCGACGCCCGGGCCCGTTGCCCCAACCGCAATCCGTGGAGCAGCAAGGGCCGCAACCAAAACAACTCCCGCAAGAAACTTAACTGAAGTGAGCTTGAGCATGGCTCCTCCATTCAAGACGGACAATCTGGAACTTGCCGGTTTCGGAGTTTACTGCGGTAAAGTGGGCTAGTCAATGTGTAGGGCGGACACTCTTGTCCGCCGCCTTTGACCTTGGTGTTGATCTTGATCTTGACGTTTAATTTTCCCAAAGTCCGCTAAAAACCAACACAAAATCAAAGGCAGCGGACAGGAGTGTCCGCTCTACACGAGAAAGTGAACTTATTGCATGTTTCCCCGTCACTGACAGCGCCATGATTTGCGCCTTCAATAAATCATGGCCGACCATCCGACCCTCAGCCGCAAATATGAATATCGGCGGCGCATGCCACACTACCAAAAGCCGGGTCACCCGATCTTTGTGACCTTCTGCAAACTCATCTACGATCCCTTCCCCGACGCGGCACGCCATCTCATTCTCGCGCATCTCAGCACGTAGCGTGAATAAACTGCTGGGAACCTCAGGTGCAGTCTGGCAGGAAGAATCCTTCGAACACACCATTCGCAACGATAGAAGTTTTCAGGAGAAGCTGGAGTACATCAGCCAGAACCCAGTCATCAGGGGGTTGGTATCTAAACCAGAAGATTACCGTTGGCTATGGTGTAGGGCAGACACCCCTATCCGTCGCTTATATAGCGTGGCTACTCGCCCCCCTGATCTTTTGTGATCCCAAGTTTTTCCGGAGGTCGGTTACGATTCCTGCTCTAAGTCACACGCTTCTGACAATTCTTCTAGAAAGTCCGGCTTCAAGTACCGAACAAAGTCCTTCACCTGTCCTAGCCTCTCTCTTAGTTCATCAAACGAGATGTAGCGGCATATCTCTGCCAGCCGAGGGTCCAGCCGAGAGAATGTTGGGCGGTTGACCTCAGCAAAGACCTTTTCTCGGCGATCGTCAGGCGCGACCAGAAAAAGAGGGATGTTTAGATTCGGCTGCATCGCTACCAGGTCTGCCATCCTCAATAGACCCGAGTAGATTGATGTCGTACTCTCGATCTCAAACGCTGCGACAATCGAATTCCGATCGAGCCAAAGCACGTCGATCAGTTCGATGGTCCGATTGGTCGCATCGTCAAACTGGAGGGGGAGACTCGATTTCAGTGCTGGTAGCTCTGCGAAGCGGTGTGCACCGAATGAACGGCTGCGGTCGTTTCGCGCCACCCAAACGCTGAAACCCATGTCGGAGCCCAGTTTAAGAAGCAGCCACTGAATCTCGGTATGCGCCGCAGGCTCCTTTATCACTTCTTGTTCTGGCTGGTCCGTTCCCTCAGACTCTGGGACTGTAACCAATCCTATTTTCGCTTTCAGCGCCTTCGGGCGATACTTCAGCTTTCCGGGATCAATAGGGCGCACAACAGGTGATTCTGCGGCTTGTAGAACCGCTTTGACTACAGCCTCGGCATCGGCAGTTTTCCACTTCGTCGGCGAACCCCGAAAATGACCGGTCCAAGACAGCGCGCCGCCAGCCGTTTGGAATACAGACAGTTGATCCTTCATTTCCTTTACTGGAACTCCAGTTTCGGGGGTTAGCTTTGCTATGGTCTTGACCTTCACGCGGCAAGGAAAGCTCTCGTCCTTCCATATCGATGCTGTGTCTCGAAATGGCTCTGAAGTTACCTCAAGGAGACCAATCCATCTTGAAATGCCGGTCACATAGCACAGAAAATAGTCTCCCGTCTTGACCTTCTGGAGGATGCCCCACCTCGACTCCCGGAACCCCGACACTTTGCCGCCCGCTTGGAGAAATTCTTGCCACGTCACCGGCGTGAAGAGATCGAGCCAATAGTTGCGTGCCGCCATTTATCCCTCGCTTCGATTTCTGCGATGCCCTTGCTGCGGAGCAACGCAACAAAAAAGAGCCGTGGATTTCTCCATGGCCCTCGGTCGAGTTTCATTATCTACCCGTCTCCACTCACGATGCATAGACCACTTTGGTGCTAGCGGGTAGAACGGGGATGGGAGAGTTGAGGGGCAATCCGGTTACGATTCGCCCCGCGGCTTGGAAAAACCAAAAGCAAACGCCTACGCTGGCGAGGTCGCGGAATCCCGTCCCCCTGAAAGACGTTCACCCGTCCGACGAACGAGACCCTCGATCGAGCGCGTGCCCAACTAAAAAAATCGACTTTGGAAAACTTACCGTGTAATAACTACCCGCAAGTGTCTGTTTAACCACAAACGCGACCGATTGTTATCAGGTACTTGCAACCCCACCCCTCGCCCCCAAATCCCCCATTTTTCATATGTATCTACAATGACGTACGTACGATTGGGCCAGTACAAAATGTTCCACGTGAAACACTTTGTACATACAATTCGGAGTTGGCGCCGAACTTAGCGGACGTTGTGAACGACCAGAATCATGCCCGGACGCAGGGTTGCGACGTCGCGATTGTCGTGCTTGAGAGCGGTCACGGTGGTGTTGTAGGAGTTGGCGATCGAGTACAAGGTCTCGCCCGGCTTGACCTTGTGATGGGTCACAGCGGGCTTGCTAGCCGCAGCGGTTTGAGTTCCGGCGGGATGTTTTGATTTGCTCAAATGCTGCGCTGGACGTGCTGTCCCACGCTTTGAAGCTACTTGAGTTTCTCCGCTCCGCGTTACCGGCAGGTGGAGAAATAAGATTTTTCTCCCCGCCAAACTGCTGCCTTTAATGCGGTTCCAGCTGCGAAGCATCTTGACGGAGACACCAAAATTTTCCGCCACTGACTCCACCGTATCGCCTTTGCGAATCTTGTAATGGGTAGTGGCGCGGGCGTAAGTGCTAGTATCCGCTTGCTTCCCAGGCGCAATCGGAATAATTAAACGAGTTTCTGGAGCGACGGTGTTGTTATTCGATCCCTCATCTAAATCATTCGCTTCGGCAATCGATCTCGGAGTGGTGCGATAGGTGCGAGCGATTGAAGCTAGAGTCTCTCCAGCCTGCACCTTGTGATAACGCCACCAGACGCGCTTATCCGCTGGAATCGAGGCGACAGCAGTTTCGAATTTGTCGGCCGTCCCGGCTGGCAAGTGGAGCTCAAATTCAGAATCTTTCGGAGTAGTCATGCGCAGAAGACTAGGGTTCAAGTCCGACAAGTCTTCAGCGGTGGCATCGACACACTCTGCGGCTAACCGAAGGTCAATGGGATAGTCGATCTTTACCGTGTCGTAAGGAATGGGCTTGTCTTTAATGACTGAATCCAATCCATACTGCCCTGGATTCTTGGCCATGATGGTGACGGCCACAATGATGGGAACGTAGTTCCGAGTCTCCTTGGGCAACACGTTGCGGCGGTAGAGCTCCCAGAAATCAGCGTACCCCGTGCGCTTCACGGCACTCTGGACGGTGCCAGGGCCGGAGTTATAGGCCGCCATGGCTAGGTACCAGTCTCCGAACTCGTTATAGAGGTCTTTCAGGTGATGCGCCGCGGCGCGAGTAGCTTTTTCGGGATCCTGGCGGTCGTCGACCCACCAGCTGCGCTCGAGTCCGTAGCCCTTGGCGCGGCTGCCCATGAATTGCCACATGCCGCGGGCTCCAGCTCGTGAAACGGCCAGAGGATGAAACCCGGATTCGGCTTGGGCAAGATAGATGAGTTCCTGCGGCACTCCTTGTTCGCGGAGAACGCGATGAATCATATCTTCGTAGCGTCCGGAGCGGGCCAGCGCGTGTTCGAGCGTGCCTCGTCCGCGGTTGGAAAAATAATTGATATAACCGGCAACTTGGTCGGTCATCACCAGCGGCAAGTCGGAGTGCGTATTCTTCAATTCGGCTTCGGCCTTGGCTTTGACATTCTGATCGACAGTAGGCGTCAGTTCGTTAGCTTCGTCGATCGGAGCAGGCTCCGATTTTTGCTCGGCGAATCCGTCGCCCTGTTGAAGGGCAGCGACTTCCAGGCCATTGATGCCATCGAGGATGCGGTCCAGTTCCTGCTCCAGCCGGTCGTCGGATTTAAGGTCGAATCCGCTACCCAGTAGCTGGTTGAAGGCGGAATCGAACTTCTGCTTGGCGGCTTCGAGATGCCCAGCTTGATAGTTATCCTGCCCGGCCTGGTATTCCTTCTCTACGCGGGCGATCAGGTCGGCTACGGGATCGACTTCGAGCGCTTGTGGCAATTGCGGCTTCGATTGGGGCTCCGCGGCAGCCGTTGTAGTTGGTTTCTGGTGGTGCTGGTCGGGCGGATTGCTGGACGCGACCAACGCGGGTGCCTGAGCCTGAGAGGGCGGCAGGAAAGACGATTTCTGCGCGCTCTGACAGCCGATGGTCGCTGCTAATGTCGCCGTCAATACCAATGTCGATGCTGCCGAGAACAGGATCGCCCGATTTTGAGAAGAAAACCTCATATTTTCAGAAACTTACCGAAACGCCTCTTGAGTGCAACCTGTGTGTTAGCTGGTATTGAGATGGTACTATCGCAAAATTCGTTGGGTCAACGCCACGTAAGACACATTAAGCCCGTTACCTTAGGAACTGGCGGGCATGTTACCCCAGCCTGTCGGGAAATGGCAACCGAGTCTTTAGACGTGTCGTGTCATCGAAGGTGAATACGAGGGTGAATATGAAAGCGATCCAGATCAAGCAAACAGGCGGGCCGGAAGTGATGGAACTGGTGGACTTACCGGTTCCGCAGCCGAAATCAAACGAAGTGGTGGTGAGGATCAAGGCGGCGGGCGTCAGCTTTATTGACGTCTATAACCGCGAAGGCCGCTACAAGGCTCCACTGCCGCTGGTTTTGGGGCAGGAAGCAGCGGGTGTGGTGTTGGCGGTTGGCTCGGATCTAGGCGAGAATGCGCAGCAGTTTGCAGTGGGCGATCCGGTGGCTTACACGTCAGTGCTCGGTAGCTGTGCCGAGTATGCTGCGGTGCCTGCTGATCGCCTGGTGAAGATTCCAACGGGCGTGTCAGAGCGCGAAGCCGCAGCCGTCATGTTGCAGGGATTGACGGCGCACTACTTGGCGTATGACACGTATCCGCTGAAAAAAGGTGAGACGGCGCTGATTCACGCCGCTGCTGGTGGAGTCGGATTGCTGCTGGTGCAGATGGCACACAACCTTGGAGTGCATGTGATCGCCACGGTTTCGACCGAGGAAAAAGCGTCGCTGGCCCGCGCGGCGGGAGCGGATGACGTCATTCTTTATACGCAGACGGATTTTGAGGCAGAGACGAAACGCCTGATTGCCGAAAAGTTGATTGCCGAAAAAAACGGCGGCAGCAAAGGCATCGACGTGTTGTACGACTCCGTGGGCAAGGCAACGTTTTAAAAAGGGCTGAATCTCCTGCGTCCGCGCGGAATGATGGTGCTGTTTGGCGGATCGAGTGGAGCGGTCGCACCGATTGATCCGCTCTTGCTAACGCAGAAAGGATCGCTCTTTCTGACGCGGCCTTCGCTCGGGAATTACATTGCGACCATCCGGGAGTTGCAGGCTCGTGCAGCCGCAGTCTTCGGCATGATTCGCGATGGCAAGCTCAGGTTGCGGATTGAGCACATGTATCCGCTGGCGGAAGTGCGGCAGGCGCACAGGGATCTCGAGGCACGGAAGACTACTGGAAAGTTGCTGCTGTTGCCCTGAGCTGACCTTTATTGGGAGTACATCACCGCCCACGCGTGTCATCCTGAGCGAAGCGAAGGACCTCATGCCTCCCGGCGCTGCGAGCAAAATGCATAGGCCTTTGCTTCGCGAAAATGACAGTCCTTACCGCGTGGGTTTGCGTGAGTAATTCCTAAGATACGCTGGCAACTCCCGCTCGCAGCGCTCATCGCGCATTGCCGCGCCGACCGTAGTGTCCAGTGGAATCACGCCCGCCCACGTCGGGAAGGAATAATCTTCCTCGTCGTCGACCGCCGGTCCCACTCGCACTTTCGCAGAAAATTCAGTGATGGGAAGACGCAGAACTGAGGTTGCCTTAAGCTCTTTTTCGTTGGGCTGGCGCGAATCGTCCCAGCGATAGGGGATAATGTGTTCGCTCAGTGTCCGCAAGGCCGCAAGCTTTTCCGCCGGATCGTCAACCAGCGTTGCCGTTCCCAGAATTACGACCGAGCGGTAGTTCATCGAGTGATTAAAGACAGAGCGGGCGAGCACTAATCCATCGAGCAACGTAATTGTGACGCAGACCGGCACGCCTTGACTAAGATTACGCAACATGCGGCTGGCGGCGGAGCCATGAATATAAAGCAAGTCTCCGTCGCGTCCATAGGATGTCGGGATGACGAAAGGCTGGCCGTCGGCGACGAAGCCGACGTGGCAAAGGAATGCTTCATCGAGGATCTGACTGATGGTTTCGCGGTCATAGACCGCGCGTTGCGGCTCGCGCACCACGCGCGTGCGCGGAGTTGTCGTGAGATTATTGGACATGAAACGGATTTCCTAGGCAGGCGCCAAGAGTGATGACGGAGAATTCTAGCAGGTCGAAGCTTAAGCAATGAGTTCGATTTGCGGAGGAGGAGCATGATGAATATTGAACTCGTACTATTGCTGGCATTTGGTATTGGCGTTGTCACAGGTTTGCGATCCATGACTGCTCCTGCGGTTGTGGCTTGGGCGACGCATCTCGGTTGGATTAACCTGTTCGGCTCGCACCTGGCATTTATGGGTTCCATTTGGGCGGTGGCGATCTTTACTCTTGGTGCCCTGGGAGAGTTTGTTGCCGATCAGCTTCCCAACACGCCTGCCCGTACTGCCCCTGTGGGGCTGAGCGTTCGAATTGTCATGGGCTTGCTTACGGGCGCATGTATCGGCATCGCAGGCGGCGCATCGCTTTGGCTCGCGGCTCTGGTCGGAGCGATCGGAGCAATTGCGGGAGCATTTGGCGGTTATCAGGCTCGCGTCGGACTGGTTCGCGCTCTTCACGTTCCGGATGTTGTGATTGCCATCCCTGAAGATCTGGTTGCAGTTGGGCTTGGACTGCTGCTGGTCTCAAGATTCTGAATTCTTCATAATTACTTCAGCCGACTACGTAACGCCAGCGCCTAATTCACATCTAATCACGAGCACGTCTATATGACGACCCCGCAGCAATACGACGCCATCATTATTGGTTCTGGACAGGCGGGCACACCGCTCTGCACTACATTGGCTGCCGCGGGTATGCACACAGCTCTCATCGAGCGGAAACATGTTGGCGGAACGTGCGTGAACGAGGGCTGCACGCCTACGAAGACGATGGTGGCGAGCGGGCGCGTCGCTTACCTGGCGCGGCGTGGCTCCGATTATGGAGTGCGGACCGGCGAGATCAGTATCGATCTGCGAGAGGTTCGGCAGCGCAAGCGCGACATCGTCGACAAGTTTCGCAATGGCAGTCAGGCGCGTATTGAGAAAACCGCGAACGTTGAATTAATTTTCGGCGACGCCCGCTTTACAGGGCCCAAGACGGTTGAAGTCCGCTTATCGGACGGCGCTCTGCGTTCGCTCTCGACGAAATATATCTTCATCAATGCCGGCACGCGAGCGTCTCGTCCCGCGCTGGATGGCCTGAATGACGTTCCGGCTCTGGACAACATTTCTATCATGGAGCTCGATGCTGTTCCCGATCACCTCTTGATTCTGGGGGGCGGCTACATTGGGTTGGAGTTCGGACAGATCTTCCGGCGTTTCGGTAGTCGCGTGACGATAGTCGAGCCAGGCAGTCAGCTTCTCACACATGAAGATCCCGACATCGCGGAAGAAGTCACGAAGATTTTTCAGCAGGACGGGATCGAAGTTTTGCTGAACACAGAAGCGATCCGCGTACGGCAGGCAGACGGAGCCATTCGCTTAGACTTAGACGTAGATCGGCAAGTCGCGTCGACGACGTTGGCAGGTTCGCATCTGCTGGTAGCGACCGGGCGAGTGCCGAATTCCGATACTCTGAATCTTGCAGCCGCGGAGATTGAAACAGACGACCACGGCTTCATTAAAGTGAATGATCGCTTGGAAACCACGGCCAGTGGCGTTTACGCCCTCGGCGACATCAAGGGTGGTCCGGCATTTACGCATATTTCTTACGATGATTTTCGGATCATCCGGTCCAATCTGCTCGAAAAGAAAAACGCGTCGACTAAGAATCGTCTGGTGCCTTATACAGTTTTTATCGATCCGCAGTTGGGGCGAATCGGCCTGACCGAGACCGAAGCGCGTGCCCAAAATTTGAAAATTCGCGTCGCGAAGCTGCCAATGACCTCTGTTGCCCGCGCTCTTGAAGTGGACGAGACTCGCGGGTTCATGAAAGCCGTCGTGGACGACGATACGAATCAGATCTTGGGCGCGGCGATATTGGGAATTGAGGGTGGCGAAGTTATGGCAGCGTTCGAAATTGCAATGATGGGAAAACTGCCGTACACCGCATTGCGCGATGGCATCTTCGCCCACCCCACGCTCGTGGAATCGCTGAACAACCTGTTTATGGCGATGGACAGTGGCAAATAGCTGTTCTTTGAACAGCAAATCGCTCAAGCTATGGCGAGTTCGAGACCTGTGCCTACAATTGCGGTTTCAGAGTATTCGATGTGCAGCACCCGCCTCGGCATTTCCATCTGAGATTTAGAAGAGGCGTGAATAAGTAGCGGCTTCATCGCCAACACTCCGCCTCGCGGGACTAGACAATCGACAGGCGCTTTCTTCGTCGCGAGCACTTGAATATCATCATCGCTCAACACGCCCTGCATATGAGTCCCGGGTAAGACCCTCAGCGGCCCGTTATGCGTAGTGGAGTCGTCGAGATGGATTCGAAGTGCCGCTACTCGGCAAAGGGCGCTCGCCGGAGCGTGTGCGTAGGTCACTCCGTCCTTTACGGACCACGGTCCCCAACCCGGAGTGTCTCGCCGCTCGCGCAGAGGTAAGGTTGTGTCTTGATGCCATACCACCAGCCAATTCGCTTGGGGCGATTTGTCAAACAGGGTTGCGTGGAAAGGCAGCGCCTCACCACCGAGAATCTCGCGCGCTATGTTGATTAGTCGCGGCTCCTGTGCCAGAGCAGCAACGGCAGGGTATTTCAGGGCATGGCGAACGCCAGCCTTGGTTCTTCTCAGTGTCGATCGATTGAGCTCATCAATCAAACTCTGAGCCTCGCGTGGCAAAAGGACTTCGGGAAGAATCGCAAATCCTTGTTCCTGAACTAGTCTCAGCGTGTTCACGACTACAGCAATCCGCCAGTCCGTATCGCCAGACTGTTAAGCGCCATCTCCAGTTTCGTTATGGCTTCGCCGAGTTCGGGATGATTTCCGACCTTCTTCTGCAGTTCCTTGAGAATCTTGTGAGCACTTACAACGTGCTCCGCCGCCTGGTTTGTATCCTGCTCGGGCTTCGGTTCGCTTGGTGTTGGCATGGTCGTTCGCTCCCTGTACACGTCGATTCTATACGCGATCGTCTTTACACAGGATCAGAGAAGCGCTCTCCTGGCCTTGCCCATGCATCTTATGAATATGCTCAGAGTCGCCACCGGGCTCATGGTGCTGCTACTACTTTTTGGCGCCGCTGCAGGCCAGGACGAACCAACTTTTACTACTCAAGGCAACCTGGTACCCGTCCCTGCACTGGTGAGACGCGGCCGGCAACGCCGTTTACGGTCTGAAGGCGCAGGATTTCATCATCGAGGACGATGGTGTCGACCAGACGGTTCATGTGGATGAACCGGCGGAGGCTGAACCGATATCGTTGGTGATCGCGGTGCAGTGCGGGCGTCGCGCCAAGCGGGAGTTCGGCAGAATGGCGGGCTTGGCCGCTATGCTCGATCCCGTACTGAGCGGACGTCAGAATGAAGCGGCGTTACTGCTCTTCGACAGCAAGCTGAATCTGGTACACGATTTTACAAACCAGGCCGACGTCATCGAGACGGATCTCAAGAGTTTAGACTCCGGGGACAATGGCGCTGCCATTCTCGATGCCGTAGCCTATTCGGCGAAAATGCTAGGCCGAACGCCGGAGGGGCGACTACGGGTGCTGTTACTGATCAGCGAGACGCGCGATCATGGTAGCCATTTTGCCAAGATTGACGACGCCGTAAGGTTGGTGGGCATCACGCATACTCTCGTCTACTCGCTACCCTTTTCACCGTATATTTCGCAGCAACTGGATACCGCGCGGGGCAGCAACAAAGATGAATGGGGCACGGGCCTCGACTTCATCGAGAAACTTGCCGCTGCGCGGCAGGCGATGCGCCAGAATTCCGCGAAGGCGCTGGCATCCATGACGGGCGGCGAGTATGAACTGTTTGCGACGCGCAAAGGTTTTGAGTCAGACATGATCAGCTTTGCCAATCACCTGCACAGCCGTTATCTGCTGAGCTTTGAGCCGAAAGATCCGCATACTGGTCTGCACAGAATTCAAGTTCGATTGAAGCATCCAGTTTCGAATCAGACGGTTTTGTTTAGGAGCACGTATTGGGTAGCTGAGGCGGGACGCTGATGCTGCATCCCGGCAAAGTTACTTGCGTCGGCGCGGCGTGATCCGTTGAGGCTGTTCTTCGAAGACCGCGAACTGAATTTTCTTTTCTACTGGATCTATGCGGTCTACTAAAACGCGGATGCGATTGCCCAGGCCGTAGGTTTTGCGCGTGCGCTGACCGATGATCTGGCGCGTGTCTTCGTGGAAGATGTAGCGGTCGTCGGTTAGTGTATTGAGCGGTACCAGGCCCTCGACGAATAGGTCGGTCAGTTCCACGAAGAACCCGAACTTGGTTACGCTGATTATGAGGCCGTCGAAGTCCTCTCCGATGCGGCGCTCCATGAATTTCATTTTTTTCCATTCCATCAGACCGCGTTCGGCTTCGTCGGCGCGGCGTTCGGATTGGCTGGATTCATCGGCAATAGTGTGGAGTTCTTCGAGCGGGATGGGTCCGCCGAGAGGCTCGATCGCTTGTTGATGGGTGTCGTGGTCGCGGCGCTTTGACCAAGGGGAAGGGGTGTCTCGCTCGGCTTTGAGCTGAGGAGAATGAGGTCCTTCGCTTCGCTCAGGATGACAAGACATCCCTATAGGTATTTCGCCATCCATCTTTTCCGGCGACTCGCGCAGCACTTCTTTCAAGATCCGGTGCACGATCAGATCGGGATAGCGGCGAATCGGCGAGGTGAAATGTGTATAGGTGGTGGCGGCGAGCGCGAAGTGTCCGCGATTTTCTTCGGAGTAGCGGGCCTGCTTCAGAGAACGCAGCATCAGAAAACTTAGGATTCTCTCTTCCGGCTTGCCTGCGATCTTCTCGGTGAGCTTTTGATACATGCGCGGAGTGATATGAACTTCTTTGGGCACTTCGATTTCGCGGACTCGCTTGCCCGTGCCGCGCGCGTCGCGGCGGTCAGCTTTTAATTGCACGCGCTGTATGGGGAGCGCGCCTACTCCCAGGGAGTATCCAAAAGTGGCGGCAATAACCTCGAAGTCGTAGACGCGTTTAGCATCGGGTTTTTCGTGGATGCGGTAGAGCGATGCGATGCGTTTATTTTCCAGATAGTGCGCTACACACTCGTTGGCTGAGAGCATGAATTCTTCAATCAGGCGGTGGGCGATATTGCGCTCGGATCTGGCGATGCTCTTCATCATTCCGAATTCATCAAACTCGATGACTGCTTCGGGGAGATCGAAGTCGATCGATCCTCGGCGCTTACGCTTGCGGTTCAGAATCATTGCCAGATCGCGCATGCGTTCGAAATGCTCGACTTGGTTTGCATAATCCTGGCGCGCGGCAGCATCTCCTTCGATGACGGCGTTCACGGCCGTGTAGGTCATGCGATTGGCGCTGCGAATCACGCCTTCGTTGATCTCGTAACCGGCAATTTCGCCCTGGTGGTCGATCTCCATCGTGCAGGAGAGCACCAGTCGATCGACTTGCGGCCGCAAGCTGCAAATGTCGGTCGAGAGTTCCAGCGGCAGCATGGGGACAGCGCGGTCGGGGAAATAGACGCTCGTGCCGCGCAGACGGGCTTCCTGATCGAGCGGTGAGTTGGGAGTTACGTACTGAGCTACGTCGGCGATGTGGACTTGCAGTTCGTAGTGGCCGTTTTCGAGTTGCCGTACGTGGACGGCATCGTCAAAATCGCGCGCGGTTTCGCCGTCGATAGTGACGATGGGAAGGTCGCGATAGTCGCGGCGGTGCCGCAATTCTTCGGCATGAATGGCATTTTCGATGGATTGCGCTTCTTCAATCACCTCAGGCGGGAAGCGGTGGGGGAGGTGAAACTTGCGGATCATGATCTCGACGTCGACCCCGAAGTCATTTTCTTCGCCGAGAATTTCGATGACGTGGCCACGCGGATTCTGAGTGGCGCTGGGCCAGTCGGTAATTTCTACGTCAACTACTACGCCTTCCAGATCCTCCCAGTCGGAGTGGGTTGCGACTTCTTTGCCTATGACTCGATGCCTCGCAGCTTTTGTTTTTCCCGATTTATCTTTCTCCGCGCTCTCTGCGTCCTCTGCGGTTATGGGTCTGGGATTCTCCATCCCCAGTGGAATCACAATTTCTTGCGTTACCTTTTCGTCGATCGGCTTGACGTAATTGTGGCGGTGTCCGTAGTGGAAGATGCCGACCACAGTCGGATGCGCGCGCGCCAGAGAACGAATGATGCGCCCTTCGGCGCGGCCATCGGGCCGGACGGCAGAGACTTCTACCAGGACGCGATCTCCGTGCATGGAAGATCCGGTGGCGTGCGGAGGAATGAAGACATCTCCGGCCATGCGCGCCTTTAGACTGGCGTCGAGCGAAGTGGCGTCGGGAATCACGAAGCCGAAGCCGTCGCGATGCATCGTCAAGCGGCCGACGAGTAGGTTGCGTCCCTTGGCGGTTTGTGGAATGGCATAGCGCTCACCTTCCACATGGACCAATTCGCCTTTGCTGACAAGAGCGTAGAGACGGTCAGTTAATTCCCGACGATTGGAGGCCTTGGCGCCGAGTTCACGCAAGAGCTGCTTGTGGCTCGCCGTCTGCTTGGGCTGGCGGGCAATATGCCGGAGGATGGCGGAATCGGAGAGCATCGGGCGGTTTATTGGTCGCTGGTTGTCGGTCGTTAGTCGCTTTGTCGTTTGGAGATGATCGCCTGATCGTTTATCTCTGACTCAGTCCTCTGCGCGACCTTGATACTGCCAGCGCAGACATCCCCTTCCCGCGTTCCGTCGAGCCAGCGGTTGAGTTGCTTTGTGCGTTCCTCCGTGAGGAATTGGAGTTCGGAACAGTGGCACATCGGGTATACGGTGCCGTATTCGGCCTGCTTGTTATCCTTGGGATATAGCGCTTCTAATTCGGCATCACGAAACGCCAGCCATGCCTTCTGCGCGGTTTTCAATTTGGCGATGAACTGCTGGTCATCCGCATATTCTTTCAGAATCTTGGAATACGCCTCATTCAGCGCGACATCCGCTTTGTGAAACTGTCCGCAGGATTGTTCGTCGAGATCGCCTTGCGTTTGGGCATGCAACCCGGAGGCAGCGAAGAAGAAGAAAATGACGAGCGTTACGACCCACGGTCTGCTCCAATGCCGTCTCATCGTCTCCTCCAGGTACTAATGCCGACCAAGGTATTTTTCTTCCAGAATTTTTCGATGATGCAGTTCGTGTCCGGCAATGACATAGGCCACGGCGCGGACCGTCACCTCGTGGTTGTTGGCCACGCCGCGCCGGCTCCAAGCGTCCTCGTCAAGATTGCGAAACAGCGAGACAGTGGCTCGTCGCACAGCAATGTAATCTTCAATCAAATCGGCCAGCGAACGTCGCGCGAATGGAGCATTACGAACATAGTCGTCCTGCTCAAAGCCTTCGATAGGCGTCTGGTCTCCACGCGAAATGTGCAGCGCGCGGTAGCTCATGATGCGCTCGCAATCGTTGATGTGACCTACAACTTCTTTCAGGCTCCACTTTTCAGGCGCGTAACGAAGGTCGCCGTCGGCCTCGACGCGTCCGGAGAGCAAGAGAAGCGTTTGTCGGCGCTGGTCTTCTAAGGCGCCCAGAACATCGTTTCCTGGGACCAGTGAAATGTAGCCGTCGCAGTAGGGAGCGTATTCTCCGGGCTGGGGTCGAAGGGAGGTAGTTGCGATTGTGCTCGTCGAAGCCGGATTCAAGAATTCCTCCTCAGGGACCGTCGTGTTCTGAAACGGTGCCCTACGGCTACATATTATCGCGATAGAAGAATTACCGCAGGATGGGCAGGGCTTACACACCCAGGACGCACGCCGGATCGTGCTGCGCGGTAGAGGAACCACGAGGGGAACTATGGAAATCAATAAGAAAACGTGGATTTCCACAGCGCACGAGGTTTACTGAGGAGTACAATTCGATTTGGCCCCCGAAATGCGGCGGTGATTCAGAATCCCTTAATTATGAAAAGGAAAGGATTTCGACGACAATGTGGAAGCCCACGAATCAACCTGCGACACCTGGCCGACCGGCTGAGCCGGAGCGTCCGAGCCCATCCACGGCGACGACAGCACCGGTCATGAATATAGGTGCGAGCGAGCCCGCTGCTGCGCCGCGACCGGTTACCACCACCACCACTTCGGACCAAGCCACCATTGGCAAGTCGCTGGTGATTAAAGGTGAAGTGACAGGTTCTGAGTCTTTATATATCGATGGACGAGTGGAGGGGTCGATCAATCTCTCTGGCAATCGCGTCACCATCGGCCGTAATGGAGTGGTCGCAGCCAACATCAGCGCGCGCGAGATTGTTGTGCTTGGCAAGGTGCGCGGCAATCTGACGGCTAGCGATCGAGTGGATATCCGCAGCGACGGTTCGCTGACGGGCGACGTGGTCGCGGCGCGTATTTCCATTGAAGATGGCGCCTTCTTCAAGGGCGGCATCGACATCCGCAAAGCAGGATCGACAGGAGCTTCGAACTCCAAGCCGGAAGAAGTGACGAAGAATGTTTCGAGTTCAACGCCGGAACCGGCGATTGCTGCCAGAGCATAGTCGACGGTTCTTATTTGCTGATCGTCGGCAAGTTGGTTATAGACGGGGACTCTCAGGAGTGCCCGTTCTTGTTTTTACCCACGCGGTGTGGCGCTGCAGTTTCAACTTGGCTTGAGGTCCTTTGTCATAAGCACCTCGTCGTAGTAGCGGCCATCTTGCTTTAGAGAGTTCTTTTCGATTCCATATTCCAGGAAGCCGAGGCTGGAATATAGCCGCCGCGCTTGTTGGGTGTCGCTAACCACAGCCAGTTGGATCAGCTCGACCTCCTGGCGTGCAAGATCGATTATGGTCTCGACAAGTCGCCGCCCCACCCCAACGTTTCTTGAGCCAGGTCGAACGTACATGCCCACGAGCAGACCCTTATGAGCCTCTTTTTGTCCCTCTCGGATCAACAATCCAGCGACACCGACAAGCTCTGGGCTATGGAAAGCGCCAAACGTTTTAGCACCACCAAGAAGTCGCTCCGAGAACCAAGTCAGAGGCCTGGCATTTTCAGCTTCGAACGTGCTGCCGAATGCTTCTGGATTGCATCGAAGGCCCTCCAGTCGAATGTCGCGATACAGGGCGGCATCGTCGGGAGTTAAACGGCGTATCTGAATGGGAGAGGTGTTCATACCATATTTGGCAACCGAGACTTGAAATTTAGGACAATATCCATAGCGGACTTCACGGCTCTTTGCCGGTGGCCATCGTTTCCGACGCTTGGCCTTCTGCCAGGTTTGGCAAAGTAGTGGATTTTTTCCTGCGAAGATCCGCTGGCAACTCCGAGCGCAACAGCCACAGTCCTGCGGCAACGGCTGCAGCCCAGGTTAACGAACCGAGCGCAAGCGCCAGAAGATCGGCGCGTCGGCTGCCATCGAGCGGTATCGTGCGCATCACCTCATAACTCAATCCGCCGGAAACGGCACCCACCAGCGCAGCTTTTGATAGCTCTTTCCAGTTCATGCCGCCGAGTGGCACCATGCCTCGAATATGCAAAAGCAGAGCAATCGTGAGGGCGTTGGCTGTGATGCCTAAATCGGACGCGATAGCTAGTCCGGTGATCGACAGCGTCCGAAACAACAGCGCATACATCGGCAGAGAAGCAAGAGTGATGAGGCTGGTGGCGATCATCGGAGTCAAAGTATTTCCGGACGCATAAAAGGCGCGGGCATAGAGCGCCTGACTCGACCACAAAGCCAGCGACAGCGAAAACCAGAAAAAGTAGAGAGCTGTAGATTCGGAATCGGTGAAGGTGAAGCGTCCGCGGCGGTATACAAGATCGATGAGCGGGAGGGCAATGGCCATCATCCACCCGGTTATGAGCAGGGAAGCAGCTGTAATGCGATAGACGGAGGCATTCACCGTAGCGGCGAATTCCCCAAACTTTTTTTCTTCGAATAGACGCGAGAAAAAGGGAAGCGACGCCTGTCCGGCAGCTTGCCCAAGAATGGCGATGGGAACAGCGAACAGACGCTTGGCATAGTTAAGCCGTGCGATGTCGCCGATGCCTTTGGAAGCGTAGTGACGGAGAATCCAGTCGTCGGCCGTGACCAATGAAACGCCCAGCATAAGCGGAATGGACATCCGCACCCACTCGCGGAATGCGGGATTCTTCAGATCAAACGAGGGCCGGTATCCAGTGCCGATCTTAGCCGCTCCGAGCGCGTTGAACAGAAATGGACCGGCAACGCTTCCGACGAGGGCGCCGAAGGCAAGAGATGCGATGCCCATCTGACGCCCGCCGATCACGCCGCCTGCGATGATGAACACGTTGTAGATCAGCGGACCGAATGCCGGCAACAGGAATAGACGGTGCGAGAGCAATACCGCCGAAACGACTCCGCCAACATAAAAGAAAATCTGCGAGGGAAGAAGAATGCGCGTCAGATGAACACAGAGACGAGTTTGCTCGGCCGTGAAGCCGCCGAACATCCAGTGGACGAACTGAGGTGTGAAGATTTCGGCGAGGATGGTTCCGGCGATGAGCACAGTAGTCATCACCGTAATAATGATTGAGAAAGTTTTCTGCGCATCCTGCTCGCGTTTTTCGGCCAGAAACCGGGTATAGATGGTGATGAATGTAATCGAGGCAGTGCCACCGGCAACAATGTAGTTAAGCCAGTCGGGCAGGGTGAACGCGGCCACGTAAGCGTCGGTCTGCTGTCCAGCACCGAAGGCGTAGGCGATGTAGGCCTCGCGGATGTATCCGATCACGCGCGAGAGCGTGACGGCGGTCATCAGCAGCAATGTTGCCGAGAAGGCGGTGTGCTGGTGCGATGGACGGAGAAAACGCGACAGACGCATCCTTCGCAGATTAACGCATCTTGCGATTGCTGGGAGAGTTATCGGCGGTGCGGAATCGGGAACGGCAATCTATCTGCGGGGAATGTGGGGCACCCGGCGGAGTTGGATTCCGGGATACCCCACATCTGGATGGAGAGGCATCAAATGGAGAAGATTAATAAGTGAGAACTACCTGTTTGGGATTGATCCGCCATAGTCGCATTGTGGAGTCAATCAGGACGATGAATTAGTTACTTCCATGCCGGGGTGATGATGTCAAACTTGTCATTTAAGACTGACTGGTTGAAAAAACCTGATTTCGTCAACGATGGTCAGACGACGGTAGTGGCCCAGTTTGAATTTCCAGCAGCTTTCTTGTAGGAGCCGCGCTTTGCTGGTTTCGGCATCGCGGCGTTCCCCATATCAATCAGTTCTTCAA
>JBATZM010000024.1:0-14923 GCA_049674665.1 Terriglobales bacterium | reverse complement strand
CGTGCTGGCAGCGTCGATAGACGGCGACCAGAACGCAACCTTCGCAGTCGGTGGCGACAAGATCAACATCAATATCGACGATTGGGGCGGATTCATCGGACAGTGGGATGACCGGCAATGGAGTTCGAAGGACACTTCGAACGACAACTATGGAGAGATGCTCGGCATCAAGCCCGGCTATATTAAGCGCGCAGCTCTGGCGTGGTACTGCTCGCATCATCACAATGCCACGGGCCAGAACGTGCCTTATCGTTACTCTTATCTGTTCGTGTATCCGATCGACCTGCCCGCCGGAACAAAAACCATAAAACTGCCCAACAATAATAAGGTACGCATCCTCGCCATCTCGCTCGCAGACGAGAATCCGGTGGTGAGGCCGGCTCAGCCGCTGTACGACGTGCTGCCTGCGGCGCCGACGCTTGCGAGCGACTATGTGCTTCCGCCTGCAAGCGCGAGCCTCTCATTTGCGCAGGTGCGAAGCGGTTCAACGAATATCAACGTGCTTCCGAGAAGTGGTTTCAACGAAAAACTTAACTTACTCTCGCCGTCCGGACCTATTCAGACACCGGCATGCCCCAGTTATTGAGAAACTCTAAGGACTTTTCGATGTTGTTTGCGTTTAGGTCGAGTCTCGGGCTAGGGACATCGTTGAAAGCGCGACATCACGCTATCTCATTGGACAATAGAGCCCGCGCAATCTTCACAATATCTTCTCGCGATCCGCGAAAGGCCCAGAGTTGTGAGCGATCTTCAATGTGGTGCAGGCCTGTGCCGCCGCCAATTGCGGGAACATGATATTCCATTTCGCTGAACATACCCCAGCGGCTGTTCACACTACACGCTTGCGTGGAATAACCACGATCCTCATGCTCGGTCCAGGGTACATCGGCGTATTCGCCCGACGGATTAACGAAGAAATTGCGAACAATGAGTGCATGTTTATTGCCGGCGGGATAGATGTATCCGATACGGCCGGTAGTAACTGCGGCACGCACTCCGATTTTGTGTTCGCCGGCCGCTCGCATCTTGAAGCGCACCAGACGGTCGCTCATGGTGAGTTCGTCGGGAGGCGCGTCGACCAGACCAAAATAAATTCTTGGTTCGGTCCTGGAATAAGTCGGGACAAATAGTTCGCCCCGATGCGGCATCTGCGTAAGGCTCCACAGGCCGACCAAGGGAGCGTCATTCGGAGTTGTAGCGACAATCCTCAAGGAGGTTATCAGTGTGTGTCCGGCATATTCGATTGCGCCGCTCTGGATCGCGCCATCATGGCGCAGGGGATTGGGTGCGGCAGCGACCGATTTTGTGATCTCCAGTTCCACCCGCTTTCTGGACCTGAATCCTTCGATGTTCAAGCGATTGGTAAGCTTTACTACGTGAGCGGATTTTGTCAGTTCATAGTTCCCCGGGTCGAGGCTTCGCGGTTGCCAATAGCCGGCAATATCGATGTTGGGAAACTTGGGAAAGAAGAAATCGAGTTCCGGCGCGAGCCAGGTTCTGTCACCTCCGGAATTTTGCCAATCGTCACTCGCGTAGTAGGCTCGGGCTGATTCCACATTGTTAAGCGCGGAGTTCGTCCACAAAAAATTCTCTTCGCTGTCGGGCGCGAAAACCCCGAGAATTCTGCCTCCATAGGGCAAAATCAGCAGCCGCGTTCCATCGTCGGTTTGATGGAGTTCGGGAGACTTGCCGACCGCTTTTAATGTTGCGATGAGTTCATGAAGCATTTTTCTGGCACCTATACGCCTGGGATATAACCTCTGCCAAAGGTGTTCGTGGACTCTTTCCTGAAGTCGGAGACCAAAGACATAAGTGCTGTGGTTCCTCCATCGGCGACGATAGTTTGCCCGACGATGAATGATGCGTCATCTGAACACAGGAAAGCCGCCAGCCGCGCAATATCCGACGGTTCGCCGCAGCGTGCAACCGGAATCGCTTTATAACCCGTTGTTGCTGCAACTTCTTCAGTGAAGCCGGGGATGCACTTGAAATAGTTCTCCACCGTAATCCATCCGGGCGCAATTGCATTTACGCGAATGCCTTTATAGGCCAGTTCAACTGCTAGGGATCGCGTATAGGCAATGATCGCCCCCTTAGTCGCCGCATATACCGAATGTTCAGGCACGCCTTGCAGACCGTGGACCGACGACATATTGCAAATGACGCCACCTCCGCGCTCCAGCATGCCTTCCACTACCCTTTGAGTGAGGAAGTACTGCCCACGAAAGTTGATGTGAAACATTTTGTCGAACTGTTCCGGTGTGACTTTGAGGAATGGACGATTCATGGTGACACCGGCGTTATTGACCAGGCAATTTACTCCGCCGAGAAATTCGCTAGCCTGATCGGCAAGGCGCGTAACTTGCTCCAGAGCATCAAAGTCCGCTTGAAAGGCTGCGGACTTGCGTCCTAGCGACTTTACTTCCTCGACAGCGGCCTTTACTCCAGCATCGCTTTGCACGTAATGGAACACAACGTCGGCGCCCTGTCGGGCAAATTCGAGACCAATCTCATGCCCGATTCCCGTGTCGGAGCCGGTGACCAGCGCTTTCTTCCTGTGCAGTCTGAGTTCTTGAGGCATAGAGGATCAACCAATCTGTGAATTTTCGATAATGCAGGTCAGAAAGTGGTTTGCGTGGACGGCAATCCGTCTTCCTGCCTGATTACGATACACCCGAAGACGCTGCCTCGCGGCCCGAGCATGGCAGCGCACACTGTACGTCTCGGATGTAAATATTGTCAACAATAATGTTGACTATAGCAGATGGACTCGGCGATAATTTCGAGTCACGCGCCAAGTTCCTCCCATGAAAATCACCGCTGTCGAAACCATCTACCTTCCTCGCGGAATTACCGTTCATGCGGGTGCCATCACCTACCTTTGGGTCCGCATTCACACGGACGAGGGGTTCATTGGCTTAGGGGAGAGCTATCCAAATGCCGAAGCTGAAGCGGCCATCGTGCACTCCCGGCTGGCGGCTGTGCTGTTGGGAAAAGATCCGAGCGCGATTGACCGATTGTGGGCGGACATGTTTCTGGCTGTCTCTTATAGCGGTTGGGCGGGCGTTGAAATGCGTGCTATCAGCGCGGTTGACATCGCGCTTTGGGATTTGCTCGGCAAGGCAACGGGTCAACCGATCTACAAACTGCTGGGTGGCGCATCTCGACAATCCATTCGCATCTACAACACGTGTTATGACCGTGTGGATTTTACGAACGAGCCCTGCCAACTCGCCCGAGAGTTGCTTGCCAGCAACGTTCGGGCTATGAAAATCTGGCCGTTCGATCCTATCGCCAAAGAAACCGACGGCAATCACATTTCCGCGGAGCAATTGAGGCGCGCAATCGAACCGTTGCGCCTTATACGCGAAGAATTTGGCGATTCGATCGAGGTCGCTATCGAGTTTCACGGTTTCTGGAATTTGCCGAGCGCAATCAAAATCGCCGCAGCTTTAGAACCCTACAAACCCATGTGGCTGGAGGAAATGCTGCCACAAGACAACCTGGCTGCTTATGCCGAACTGGCGCGCTCTACTAATCTGCCACTCTGTTTGAGCGAACGGCTGATGACGCGTTGGGGATTCCGCGAGATACTCGAAAATCGCGCAGCCCAGATCATCATGCCGGACGTTGCCTGGTGCGGAGGGATTTCCGAGACCAAAAAAATCGCAACTATGGCCGAGACTTACTATCTCCCTATCGCGCCACATAACTGCGGCGGTCCTGTTTTGCACTTTGCGACGGCCCATGTAGCGGCCAACGTGACCAACCTATTTATTATGGAGAGCGTTCGACGCCACTACAACGAAGAGTATGAGGGGTTAGTTACGCGAAAGCTGGTTCCGGAAACAAGTGGCGAGTTGCCGTTGCCTCCGGGGCCGGGTCTGGGTGTTGAGTTGAGTGCAGAAGTACTCGCTCGCGAGAACGCGATCGTTAAGCGGTCATCTCTCTAATCTCTATTCACTCGACGGATATCGTGGACGTCCTGTAATCCGCGCTAGGCGGCGGCTTCGGGTTCATCGGTCAGAGTTGCGAGCAGAGTACCGACCGGTACCTTTAATCCAAGTTCAACCTGGATTGTGCCCAAGTAGCCCTTACCCATCGCTTCGACTTCCATTTCGATCTTGTCGGTCTCGACGGTGAACAGAGGATCGCCCTTCTCAACATACTCCCCTGGCTTTTTGAGCCAACTGGTCACCGAACCTTCTTCCATGGTCAGACCAAGCTGGGGCATGACAATTTTGTACGCCATCGCTAAGACTTTCTCCTTGAATTGTTCGTCTTCATCACGTCGTGTACCTCACTGACGATGCGCTCGACTGATGGAATCATTTGATTTTCGAGAACCGGACTGAATGGGTTGGGGACAGACATCGAGCAAATCCGCTTTGGGATTGCGCGTAGTTCGTCGAAGCAGTCTTCCACTGCGATTGCGAGAAGCTCGGCCGCAAAACTACAAGAGGACGGCGACTCATCGATGACAACAAGCCGTCCCGTCTTCTTGATGGAGTCCGTAATTTTCTGCCGATCAAGAGGAACGATGGTCCGCGGATCGATTACTTCAGCAGAAATTCCTTCCTGCTCAAGCACAGCCGCAGCTTTCATTCCTAAGTCGACCATGCGCGACATTGCCACAATAGTTAGATCCTTGCCTTCGCGCACGAGGCGCGCATCTCCCAGTGGAATTAGATACTCCTCTTCAGGAACAACGCCCTTGGCGTTGTAGAGAGACTTATGTTCAATGAAGACAACCGGCCCCGGCTCTCGCAGCGAGCTTTTAAATAGGCCTTTGAGATCGTAGGGCGTGGATGGCAATACGACCTTCAAACCTGGCGTATTGGCGAACCAGTTATAAAAGGTGTGCGAATGGTGCGCCCCGGCACTGCGCACAGATCCCATAGCTCCCCGAATTAGTACAGGCGCTTTGATCTTTCCGTCGGACATGTATGAAATGTTCGCCGCCTGCTGGATAATTTGAGTAATAGCTTCGAGAGCAAAGTCAAGAAAGACTTCGTCCACAATGGTGCGCGTGCCAGCCATGGCCGCGCCGATCGCCGCGCCCGTTGCTCCTAGTTCGCAGATGCCCGTGTCACGTAACCGGTGATCGCCGAATTCTTTCCAAAGTCCGCGGGTCTGGCGGAAGTTTCCACCACGCGGTCCGATGCCTTGCCCGATGTAAACAATGCTGCCGTCCCGGCGCATCTCCTCACGCAGAGCTTCCACTCCAGCATCCGCATACGTAATCACCCGGCCTTGCTCTGCCATGCCTTCTCCTCTTTCAAAAACAAATGCTCAAAATCCACGTTTAAAACACATGCTCATTCACGGAACTTGCCGCTGGCTCCGGGCTCTTTTCGGCGAATTCCACGGCTTGATCGATAAGTAGCTCTACTTCCTGGTCGATCGCCTGTAACTTACTTTCATCCGCTCCAGAATCGAGCAGCCGCTTGCGGGCAAGCTTCACAGGGTCCTGTTGTTTCCACTGCTGAACTTCCTCGCGGGTTCGATAGTCCGTGCCGGGATCGCCTTCGTGGTGACCGACGTAGCGATAGGTCTTACATTCGATCAGAGTGGGGCCGCCATCCTCGCGAGCGCGGCCAATTGCGGCTAGTGCGGCATCGTGAACCTCAACCACATCCTGGCCGTCAACTGCCACGCCCAACATTCCGTAGGCAGCGGCGCGACTCGCTACATTGGTATTCTTGGTGGCGCGTTGAAACGCCATTTCGGTTGCATACAAGTTGTTCTCACACACATACACAACCGGCAGGTTCCACACTGCACCGAGATTGACCGCCTCGTGAAACGAGCCGCTGTTGACGGCGCCATCGCCAAAAAAGCAGACGACGACCTGGCGATGGTTGCGCAGCTTGGCGCTGAGAGCGGCACCCGTCGCCAGAGGTATTGGAGCGCCCACAATTCCGTTCGTGCCCATAAAGCCATACTCTGGCGCATACATGTGCATACTGCCGCCGCGTCCTCCCGAACTCCCTGTCGTTTTGCCCCAGAGCTCGGCTAGCACGACTCCGGCCGGAACGCCTTTCGCCAAGGCGTGTCCATGGCCGCGATGCGTGCTAAAAATCAAGTCGGTAATTTCGAGATTCGAACACACTCCTACTGCGACTGCCTCTTCGCCTACATACAAGTGCACGAACCCTGGAAGCCGCCCGTTGCGATATAGTTCTTGCACCTTGAGCTCGAACAGCCTCAGTTCGAGCATCTTCTTGTAATGACTCAAGAGCAGTTCCCGATCTACTTGCTCCGTCAGAACTCGTTCCGTCATTCTTAGAACCTCCCAAACGTTCATTGCGACAGCGGTAACTTCACGGACGCGTTTTCGAGCTGCGAACGGTAGACAGCAGTGAATAGCTCAACCACACGGCGTCCGGCTTCAGCATTGACAAGCGGTTCTCGATTTTCTGAAACTGCATCTAGAAAATCCGCTAGTTGTATCTGGTGGTAGTGGGTCATTACATTGCAAGGTCGCGACCTATCTTCGGAATTCCATGCTTCGAGATTCCGTTCTTCCCCTGGCACGGTCCAAATATCATTGAATGGTGGATCCATTTTCTCTGTGACACCGGATATGAACGGCGATCCGCTGTCGGTCTCGGCGCCGACCGAAGCGCCGGAAGATCCATGGACGTGAATCTTGCCAAACAGCCCAGGACGCTGCGAATTGCTGAGGACAACGGATCCCATCCCGCCGTTCTTAAAGCGGATGGAGGCAATCACCGTGTCGTCAACTTCTATGCCTGGATGATTGTAGTTATCCCAATAAGCGTGCAATTCCACTGCCGGGCCCATGAACCAGCTAAGCAAGTCTAGATAGTGTGGGGCCTGACTTACTACCACCCCACCGCCCTCACCGCTCCAGGTTCCGCGCCACGGGTCAGAAAGATAGTAAGAGGGCTCACGCCAGCCAAGCATAGTTACAATTGCAAGCACCGGCTTGCCCAGCTTGCCGGCATCGATTGCATCTTTCATCCTTTGTACGGGTTCGTACCAGCGGCGCTGGCTGATTACTCCGAGCTTGATTCCGGCGGCGCGCGCGGCCGCGATCGCGCGATCGCAAGAAGCAAGATCAACAGCGAGCGGCTTCTCCGAAATCACGTGAACTCCGGCGGCGGCGGCTATCTCGACAGCAGCAGGATGTTGCGTATGTTGAGTGCACACCGATAGCACTTCTACTTTTTCGCGGTGCAACATTTCCGCAAGATCCGTGTAACCCTTCACCTGAAACTTTTCCGCGAACCCTTGCGCACGCTCGGGAGCAACGTCGCATACCGATACAAATTCTGAGTTAGGCAGTGCTTTATAGGAAAGTACATGAGTTGCGCCAACTTTGCCGCATCCAACTATCGCAGTCCTCAGACGAGTTGTACGTGCCTTCTGCATAATCATTGCGACTTCAAATGCAACTTACTACCACGCAGGTTAGTCGGGAATAGACGTGCCGTCCGTTTCGCCGGGACGGTGCCGCAATTCCACATAAAATCCAAGCAGTTCCCGGGTATCCAGCAATGCCCAGCGAGTTCCTGGCCGTATCCCGGTTCCGGATTGCAGCACGGTTACTCCGGACTTCGCCAGCTCCTGAAGAACGGGATCGATATCGCTTACTTCAAAAAGGATGTGGTGAATGCCGCCGCCGGTTTGATCGAGGAAGTCTTTATATGCATTGCGGCCTTCGAGAGGCTGAATGAGCTCGACTTCTACATCCCCCATTTGCACGAAAGCTTGCTTAACTCGAATCTTTTCTGCCACGCCGCGGTAGTAGTACTTGGATTCGGGACGGTCTGGCCATTCCACGAGGCGAAAGGGGCCGATGCCGAAAACAGAGGTTAGCAGCTGTGTGGTTCGATCGCGGTCGGCGACCACAATTCCAATCTGGACGATCCGCTTAAGCGGTAAGCCACCGGGAAGCGATGATGACAAACTCGAGATCACGCGTGGTTCCTGTCTTTCTCTTGCTGGTGCTCTTTCTTTTGCGAAGTCATCGAGCTAGATAACCTCCGTCGACGGGAAGCACAACGCCAGTCACCATGGAGGAAGCGTTCGACGCCAAGAACAAAGCGGGTCCAACGATTTCTTCGGCTTCACCAACGCGTCCAAGTGGAATACCGGAGACCCAGGTTGCCATTAGCTTTTTGGGATCGAACTGTGGGTCGGCCAAGACTTCCTTGAGCCCAGGGGTCATGAACTGGCAGGGGGCGATGGCGTTGACGCGAATTCCTCTGTCTGCCCATTCCAGAGCCAGTTGTTTGGTGAGAGCATTGACCCCGCCTTTGCTAGCGCAATAGGCGTTCGAACCCCGGCCCACGCCAACTACACCGGCAATCGAAGAGAAATTGATGATCACGCCACTGCCTTTTTTCAGCATGACGCGCGCCGCCGCCTGGCAACACAAGAACGTGCCGCGCAGGTTGATGTCCAATACTCGATCCCAAGTTTCAAGTGGAGTCAGTTCCGCGGGGTCATGTTGCGGAATGCCTGCACAGTTAACCAGGATGTCCACCCCGCCGAGCTCGCGAACGGTCGCATCCACCATGGCGAAGATGTCTTGGGGAACTGCGACATTCGCTTTTAACGCAATTGCACGTCTCCCCGTTTTACGTACTCCGTCTGCCGTGCGCTGCGGATTTTCTATATCGAGATCACAAGCCGCTATGTCGCAGCCGAACTCCGCGAAGCCAAGCGAGATCGCTTCACCGAGGCCAACACCGGCCCCAGTAATGAGTGCCACGCGTCCGCTTAGATCGAACAGTTTTCTAAAATCAGCCTTTGCAATATCCATGATTTAAATCTCGGGAAGCTCTTCGCCTCCTGCTTTCTTCACTGATCCTTGACGTTCGCTTGCACGCTTTCGAACAACAACATCTCTGAGGTTCCCATTGCTTCAAGCCTTACCGGAATTCCTTCTGTCATCAGCTGAATGCCAGATAATTCCACCGTCTCACCTCGGTTTTCGAACGTGACCTTATAAGTGTCAGAGGCATCGAGGCCACGGGGCACAAAATGGTAGACAGGATCCTCAAAACTTGAGGTGCGGAATAAAGCCGCTACATCGCGCTTCTTATCCGGGCTTGCATATTCTAGGACAAGCCATGGTGACTGGCTAAAGTACGGCGTCAGCGGCGTGTGATGGTAGACCACACTGTTGCGCAGAATCGGCCGCAGTTCGCGTTTGTAGAGATCGACTCCCGAACGAATCTTGTCCCGCAGTTCAGGATTTAATTCAGCCGGCGACGGGGCAATCCCGCGAAAGATCGGTAACGACATCTCCACTTGCCGCAACTGGGAGTCAATGTCGCCGTCGCCAGCCAGATCGGGAACTTCAGTACCGAAAGTGCGCAACAGTATTTCCGGCGGAAGTATCCACGTCATTCCGTTCAGGATTTTCACGCCTCGCGGTTCGCGCATCCAGTCAGAGAGTTCTGTATTGTCAAAGCGGTGGAGGATGCCCCAATCCAGCCGACCACCGCCGCCGGCACAATTCTGAAAGATCACTCCAGGAAATTGCTGGCGCAAGCGATCAAACATGGCATATAGATTCTCAACGTGGCGCCATGACGAATTTTCGACGAAGCCCTCGCGCACCTCGTTCCCGTCTTCTTCTGTGGACATGTTGTAGTCGATCCGGAATACATCAAGATCGTATTTCCGGATGATCCGCGCAATCTCCGATTCCATCCACTTGGCGACCACGGGATTTCCCACGTCAAGATGGCGGCCATTGGCGATGGGTTGACCATTCCGGGTTAGGATCCAGTCGGGATGTTCCTTGCGTAGCTTTGAAGCGGCTCCCGCGCCCTCGATTTCCACCCACAACCCGAAGCGCATTCCTTTTTTTCGTGCATATTCGCGGATGGGTTGAATGTCATTCGGCAGCCAGGCGCCGGCGTACCAGTCACCGACATTTTGATACCAGATATTCGGTTCCGGTCCATACCAGCCTGCGTCAATGAGAAATGTCTCGGCGCCGATGTCGGCGGCCATGTCAATTTCGCGATCGATTCCAGCCTCGGTTTCGTGGTCCACGATATAGCCGCGATGATTTGCCTCCACATCGAAAACATGTACCGACGGTGGACAGGGAAGAACATCGTGACGCACGTGATTCAGGAGTGCCTGGACTACGTGATCCAGGTCTGATTTCATGCACAGGGTGTGAGTCTCCGGCGTCTTGACCGTCTCGCCCGGGTCGATGACACGCAGTACTGGATCCACCGAAGTCGGGCCCATATCGAAAAACAATCGGGCCTCATTTACGGGCCTGTCGATCGAGTCGGAGCGGTCAACCGGAGACTTTTCTACCTTACTCGTAACTCGGATTTTCCAGTTTGCACTCCACCCAAGAGAAGCGACGAACCATTCTCCGGTTGCATTGTTGCGCGCGAAAAATGTGGGGTGTCCCCATCCGGATTTCCCCCGTTCCCCGGCGATGATTTTGGTATCGTTGACGACTGGATCGAAGCGCCACGCTCCTTCGTACCCCCACTTACTGTATTGCGCGTAACCCACGTCATAAACATCTTCGGACTCAGCTTGCAGCTTCTCCGCGAAGTTTGGAGTGTGCCAGAGTTGTCCCGCCCACGGAGATACATTGGAGATGGCAGTTGGGCCTTGTCCCGTGTTGACAATTTCGAGCCAGCGAACCATGACGGGGCCGCCGTTGAGCAGAGTCTGAACCTTTACCCCGATGGGCCGAACACTGCTCTCAAGTTCTACCGTGACCAGCAATCCATCAGGATCATGGACTTCGGATTTCTCGGCCTTAATCCATCTCCACGTTCCGGCAAGGTCTTGCCCTTCGATTTCCAGTCTGAAAGCGTCGACTGGCAGAGAGTCCATCTGCTGCCGCTCCGCGTCGATTTGAATATCTGCAACAATCTGACCGCTCGACTCCCAATAACGACTTACCCAGCGGCCATGGCGTAGTTCCTCATCGCAAACCGTGAGTCCGGAACTAAAACGAACGCCTGGAAACTGTCCAGTCCGAATAAGTGCCGAACGCGGGCCCGGTTCCGGCGCGACTGCAGCAAATAGAAACGAATGCAGAGATATCAACAAACAGAGGGCCGCGACGGTATTGGTGATGGAAGTCCAAACGCGACAAGTGCTGTCGGCGCGAACTATATCACCGGAAAATTCCATCGCGACCCTCCCCCTCGGCTAGCTTACCGTCCATTGCACATACTCTTAGCCCGCAAACCGCGTCACCCGACCCTGTTGCTCCAGAAGAAGGAGATGACTATGCAACGGTCAGCGACTAGAGAGGCGATCTGAGATACGTGTCGAAAGATTTTCATAATCCTGCTCGCCCAGGCATAGGAAATTATCAGCCCAGACTTTGTAAATGCAGAGGCGATACCTCTCGCGAGGCGGTTGGACCTGGGCAGGAGATGAGCATTTTTGCAATACTTGCACTCCCGCAATGTTTCAAAATGCCACTCGCACAATACTAAACTTAAAAGCTTATCGTCAACACTTTTGTTAACATTAATTTTTTAAGTCAACTCGCAGACCACCCCTGTGAAGCAGGGAAAGTTTTTCCCTGTTGACTACCCGAGTCTATGCGTGCCCGGCATAACTTAGAATCGCGATCGCCAGCACGAGAAAACTCACCCCCAGAATCATTGTCCTGATGGGGCGCGTCCCGGTCCGGGCCCATTCGCCGGTAAGCGCGCCAAAAACTGTGCTTGCGACCACGATGGAAGCAAGAAACAATGGCCAGCCGATTGAAGTTCCGAGATCGCCGAGTTTGACGGTTGAGATACTGTAGAGAATGATGCTGCCAAACCACAAAAATCCCATGCTGGCGCCAACGAACCAGTAGTACCAGGTACCCGGCAAACGAAGCAGACTCGTATTGCCATTTCTTCGCATCAGGATGTAACAGTAAATTGCACCCGGCAAGAACCCGGCGTAAAGACATGGCAACCACACCGCGTTCGACATCATGGCTAGACTCGCGCCGTGTTGCTGGGCGGCACGCTGAATGCTTCCGCCAAAAGCCAAGCCAAGATTCAGCATTGACCCGAGAATTCCGGAAGTGAAAGCCAATAGAAATCCCCCCCAGAAGCCTCGTCGCACATCGGGGTTCGTCTGTTGTAGGGCCGCTTCTCTGTGCTTTCCCGCCAATCCGCAGAGCGACACACCGAGAATGATTACCAGAACACCGAGAATAATCAGCCCGCCCTGTCGCGTCATGACAAGATCGGCATGTTGAGCGATCAGCGGAGTGAGGGCACCAACCGCAGCCGAGGTCCCAAGGCACACCGCGAAAGTGATAGCTAGGCCTAATCGAGTAAGGGCCAGACCAAAAAACACAAGGGACACACCCCAACTTGCGCCGAACAATACCATGGCCGCCAACGTCCCGGTGGAGACCGTTGTGTATGTGGACCACAGCTTAGGCACCGTAAGCAGCGCGATCACGGTTGGAACCACGGCTACGCCCAGGATCGAAAAGGCAAACCATGTATGCTCCCATTGCCATTTCTTATTCAGTTTCATGGGAAGGGCATACGCAGCGTTCATGATCGCAGCGCATAAAACCAACAGGATTGCCTGGACGGTTTCAGATGTCATGTATTTCTAAGTGCCTTCGAGGACTCCGGCCTGCTTAGCGAAAGATGGACGCTTCCCGATGTCGCTAGGCTGGGCTCAAGCGGTTGCGTTCAAGCCGAGCCATTGAACCACTGGATTCTCTCTCTGTCAACAACTTTGATGACATTTGGGACGGAAAGCAATGTTGAGATGGAATTACTCCGTGGAGGGAGCGAGAGTGCTGTCCAAATCGTCAGTCCAATCGCTAGTTGCAAACGAAGGAAACGCAGGGCTTTGATCGAAGGTGCGGGTATAGAGGCCGCCAAAGTATCGCTCCACTTCGTCCTCAATTTTATCCAGCGGCGCTTTCAGGACCATGCGCACATACTGTTCATGACTATCGCGCCGGTTTGCCAGTGGGATGCGAGAGGAATAGGCGCGGGCGATGATGAAGATATAGGGATTCATCAGCAGATTGAGAGTCCGGTAAAGGAGTGGCTGGTTGGACGCTTTCCAAATCGTACGGTGCAGTTCCATGTCGGCCTGAAAGAATTGTTCTTCGTTGCTCTTGGCCGCGGCCGCTTTCAGTTTCTTCAGTGCGCGATTCAGAAGCTCGGGGGGATCGATGGAGGGGTTTTCCCTCATATAGCGTACACAAAGCCCCTCGAGTTTAGCGCGCATGCGAAAGATCACACCAATTTCAGCCAGCGAAATATCACGTATAAAAGTGCCTCGCCGTGAAGTGGTGACCACCAGGCCATCGCGCTCCAGGCGCAGCAGAGCCTCGCGCACCGGTCCGCGGCTGACCTTTAATTCCTGGGCAAGATCTTCTTCAATGATGCGCTGGCGCGGCCGCAGTTTGCCGGCATGGATGGCCTTGCGCAAATGAGCTTCTACCCGTTTGCTGGCGGAAATGCCGCGCTCTGGTTTGGCGGAATGAGTCTTTGAAGTTCTCATGCGAAGTGGTCGATAGTTATAAGCTGGATTTGGGCGAAAGGCAAGGAGAACCGTCGGCACAGGCTTGCAGAACAGCATCTGCGCCAGAGCGAGGCGGCTTTCCTGCAGCTTTCCTTTGGTCAGCCAGAGCGTCCAAACCTGCCGCCACTTTATCACGTTGTCGACAATATAGGTAACAGCATAGTCGGCAGAAAAAATACATGCCGAAGTGACCTAACAAAACGCCGATCCAGCGTTTATGCCGATTCTCTTGATGAATTCCAAATATTGTAGACATTAGTGTTAACAATATTTCTCTTGACACTTGCCTACGCATAGGTTAACTTCCGCGACGGCATGAGAGTTTGCAACGCCGCGTCGCCCGACTACCGAAAGAACGCTGCTGCCGCAAACTCCATGTTTCGTAGCGCCTCCGACCAGGGGGCGCATTTCCGATCGAAAGCGCTGTCGTCCAAGGAGACTCCACGATGAACTCCGCCATATACCGTTTTCTGACACTCGTAGCAGTTCTTTCCCTGGTAAGCATGGGCGTGTTGCACGCGCAAACCGCAGTTACCGGAGGCATCGAGGGCAACGTGACTGATACGTCCGGCGCGGCGGTTGCTGGCGCGACAGTAGAAGCAACAAACGTTGGCGATGCAGTGACCCACAAAACCGTCACAAACAACGATGGAGCATATCGATTCCCCAGTCTGATACCAGGAAACTACACGGTTACCGTCAATAAGCAGGGATTTGCTCAATTCACCAGAGACGCTACCCGCATCGATACGGGGATCATGTTCCGCATCGATGCGAAATTGCCGGTCGGTACCGCGACCGCAAAGGTGGAAGTGACCGGCGAGGCGCCTCTTCTCCAGACCGATAGCGCCGAAGTAAACGAAACGATTCGATCCAACGAAATTAACGCCCTGCCTACATTCGGCGACAATATTACTCGACTGACGCTCTTAGCTCCCGGAGTTTCGATGCCCAGCGGCCAACTTGATCTTCACCCGGAGAATGCAGGCGAGGATTTCGATGTTAACATCAACGGAGCCGCCCCCGGTGCCAACGGACACCTGCTAGATGGAGTCGAGAACACAGAAGCCATCCAGGGGCTATCAATCATCGTCACTCCGAACGATTCCGTGCAGGAAGTGAAACTCGCTACCAGCGACTATGACGCTGAGTACGGGAAGGTTTCGGGTGGGCTTTGGCAGATCACGACAAAGTCGGGGACAAACGCTTTCCACGGATCACTATTCGAGAACTATCGAACTGCCGGTTTCAACGCACCCGACCATTTCACTCAACCCAATGGTATTCCCGGCGATCGCTGGAATCAGTTCGGAGGCAGTCTCGGTGGCCCGGTCCTCAAGAATAGGGTCTTTTTCTTCGGTGATTATCAGGGGATGCGGAATAATCTCTCCGGTTC
>JBATZM010000023.1:0-82100 GCA_049674665.1 Terriglobales bacterium | reverse complement strand
GGATTATGAGACCGTCGCTCTAGCCACCTGAGCTACGCCGCCACGGTGTTTTTACATCAACTTATGAGCATGTGACCGAGTCATTGTATTCTCATTGCACAGGCGATGGCGAAGACCTGTCGGAGGTTCATATGAGTCGCCATCCTCGCGTCACATTTTCGAGGTACTTGCAGCCTTGCATGTTCGATTCTATCAAAATGAGTTGCACGACGGAGGTCGAGGGCACGCGGAGGGGTACAGTTTGCGACAATAACGCGAACGCCGCCACAGTGAAAATTGAAGACAGGAGAGATCTCGCGCCGCGTCCCCACTACATCGGCATGCAAAGAAATAGCACCACGGGATTTGGCAGTAGATGAAAAATATAACATTCGTGTACGTTGACGAACTACAATGGATGCTGCGGTTTAGCAAGTATAGACTTATGGGAGTTGTTGCATCCACGAGAATGCTCCAGAACCTCCAACGAGCTGAAATGCGAGTGTGCAGTTCAAGAATCGATGGTATTATCGTGTACGTTAACGTTAACGATGATAGATTCCTTATAGCGCGAGTCGAAGTCCCCCTAATCTACGTGACGATCCAAAGTCATCGTCGAGGAGACTGACTATCTACATACTGGGCATTGACGTTGGCACTGGCGGGACACGTGCGCTGATTGCGGATCAGCAGGGGCGCGTGGTTGCCTCCGCAACGGAGGAGCACGCTCCGTTTGCATCGCCCGAAATCGGCTGGGCAGAACAGCATCCCGATGATTGGTGGGCCGCTTGCACGGTTGCGGTTCCTCGGACTCTGGAGCTCGCTGGACTCCGTGGTGACGACATTGCTTGCGTGGGTTTCTCCGGACAGATGCATGGCGCCGTGATGCTCGACGAGGACGGACGGGTAGTGCGCCCGGCATTAATCTGGTGCGATGTGCGCACAGACGCACAGTGCCACGCATTGACGGAAAAAATAGGAGCAGAGCGGATCATCCAGCTTACATGCAATCCAGCGCTGACCAACTTCACGCTGACCAAGTTGCTATGGGTGCGAGAAAACGAACCGGACAAATGGAAACGCGTTCGCTCGGTCATGCTGCCGAAAGACTACGTTCGCTACCGGTTGACAGGAGATCGTGCCACGGACATGGCGGACGCTTCCGGAACACTGTTGCTGGATGTGGTTAACCGGCGCTGGTCGCAGGAGATGCTCGAAGCAGCCGAGATCGATCGAAACTTGTTGCCTGCACTTTATGAATCACCCGACGTTTGCGGAAGAGTATCCGCGACTGCTGCAGCAACCACGGGTCTGAAAGCGGGAACACCGGTTGTTGCTGGCGCCGGGGATCAGTCAGCGGGGGCAATCGGGATGGGCATTGTGACGCCGGGCTCGGTGAGCGCGACCATCGGCACATCGGGAGTGGTGTTTGCGGCGACCGATGCCCCGGCACTCGATCGGCAGGGACGGGTGCACACTTTTTGCCACGCGATCCCCGGCCGCTGGCATGTGATGGGTGTTACGCAAGCAGCAGGACTCTCGCTGCGCTGGTTTCGCGATCAGTTTGGCGGATGCGCCGACGTTGGGCGCGATCCTTACGAACGATTGACGGAAGAAGCGGCCGCCGCGCCGCCGGGCTGTAATGGATTATTATTCACTCCCTACCTGATGGGCGAACGCACACCCCATCTGGACCCTCACGCGCGTGGCGCCTTCGTGGGTCTTACAGCGTCCCATACCAGGGCAGATGTGATTCGCTCGATTCTCGAGGGAGTCGCGTTCAGCTTGCGCGACACCTTCAGCATTTTCGGTGAGATGAATGTTCCGGTGAAGAACGTGCGTCTTGGTGGAGGCGGCGCGAGGTCGACGCTGTGGCGCCAGATTCAGGCGGATGTTTACGGGCACGAAGTTGAAATTGTCGAGGCAGAAGAAGGAGCGGCATATGGCGCAGCCCTGCTGGCGGGTGTGGGGGCGCGGATATGGCCGTCGGTCGATGAGGCGTGCACCTCGGTTGTACGCGTCGCAAAAAGGGTACAGGCGCAGGCAGATGTCGTCGCGAAGCTCAACAAGAGTTATACGGCCTATCGCCGCGTGTATGGTGCGACGCGCGACATTTTTGACTGCTAACGACGATTGCTAGCGTCAGTTTGAAATTCGAATAGGGAACCCTCATGGCAAAGAACGGAGAGTACCAACCCCGACCGGAGCACAAATTTACCTTCGGTCTCTGGACGGTGGGCAACCTAGGACGGGATCCGTTTGGCGATGCCGTGCGGGAGCAGTTGTCTCCGCCAGAAAGGGTCGATCTATTGGGTGAGGTGGGCGCATGGGGAGTGAACCTTCATGACAACGACCTGGTTCCGATCGATGCGACAGCGGCGCAACGCGATCGGATTATGTGTGATTTCAAAAAGGCTTGCGAGCGCAATCACATCGTAGTTCCGATGGCGACGGTAAACCTGTTTTTCCATCCCATTTTTCGGGACGGCGCTTTCACCGCTAATGATCCTGAGGTACGGGCGTACGCGCTGCAGAAGACTATGCGCGCGATGGATCTTGGGGCCGAACTGGGTGCGAAGGTCTTCGTACTATGGACAGGAAGAGATGGCGCGGAGACGGATGCGTGCCGCCGGGCTGACGTTGCGGTCCAGCGCGCGCGCAACGCCATTAACTATCTTTGTGAATACAACGCCGACAAGAAATACGGATTCAAATTCGCTCTGGAGGCTAAGCCCAACGAGCCGCGGAGCGATATTTATTTTCCAACCACTGGGCATTATCTTGCGCTCATCGCGACGTTAGATCATCCTGAGATGGTCGGGGTGAATCCAGAGATGGCTCATGAACAAATGGCCGGCCTGAACTTTATGCATGGAGTGGCACAGGCCTGGGAAGCAGGAAAACTCTTTCACATCGACCTCAATGATCAAGCGCCTGGACGCTTCGATCAGGATTTGCGCTTCGGCTCGAATAATCCCAAGGCCGCTTTCTGGCTCGTGAAGTTCCTGGAAGATGTCGGATACGAAGGCTCCCGCCACTTCGATGCTCATGCCTATCGCACGGAGGACTATGAGGGCGTGAAGGATTTCGCTCGGGGCTGCATGCGAACTTATCTCATTCTCAAAGAGAAGGCGGAGCAGTGGAATGCCGACAAAGAAATCCAGCAAATTCTGAAGGAGATCGAAACGGAAACAGATGAGATTCCACCAGTGAACAAATACTCGCGAAAAGGCACAACTGCCTTGCTGGGGCATAGCTTTGACAACAATAAGGTTGCCCAGAAACGCCTGCCTTATGAGCGACTCGATCAGATTACCGTCGATATTCTTCTCGGTGCGCGCTAAGAAACAGGCTCACGTGGGAATTTGCGACGCGATTATTGCTATGCGTTCTCTCTCGACCAGCAAGCGCTTTTATGTCATCAGTTTCAGTAAGTGTCTGCTACAGGCCAAGCGGGTTAGCGAGACGATTCTGTTTGTCCTGTGCCTCTCCGGTTTAGCGCAACCTACCTTCGCAATTGGCCGTGCCCGGTATGTGGAAGCGGTTCCTCGACGCGGCAGCTTTGCCATTGTGCGCGAAAAGACTCTCGCCAGCATTTATGTAGACCCGAACGACTACAAGGGTGTGGTGCGCGCTGCTGGAGATCTGCAAGCTGATGTGGCTCGTGTCACTGGCCGCAGCCCCACGGTCATTGATGTCGAGGACAATAATGGTGAAACCAATCTCGGAACCAATGCGATCGTGGTTGGCACGATCGGAAAGAACGCGGTCATCGACCGACTCATCCGGCAACGAAAGATTGATGTAACCGCCATCGCCGACAAGTGGGAGTCGTTTCTCATTCAAGTTGTTCCGAAGCCTTTGCCCGGAGTTGAAATCGGATTGATTATTGCGGGGAGCGACAAGCGCGGAACCATCTATGGCATCTACGACCTCTCTGAGCAGATGGGTGTCTCTCCTTGGTATTGGTGGGCAGACGTCCCCGTCGTCCACAAAGACGCTCTCTTTGTGAAGTCTGGCATGCACATACAAGGGCCGCCCGCTGTGAAATATCGAGGAATTTTCTTGAATGATGAGGCGCCTTCGCTGGCAGGGTGGGCACACAAAAAGTACGGAAACCTCAACCACCAGATGTACGAGAAAGTGTTCGAGCTCCTGTTGCGACTAAAAGCTAACTATCTTTGGCCGGCCATGTGGAACAATGCTTTCAACGAGGACGATCCGCTAAATCCCAAGCTGGCAGACGAGTATGGCATCGTGATGGGAACCTCGCACCACGAGCCCATGCTACGCGCGCAACAAGAATGGAAGAGGCATGGCACCGGACCTTGGAACTATGCAACCAATGGAGAGGTTCTTCGCCAATTCTGGACGGAGGGTATCGAGCGCAACAAGAACTACGAAAGCATTGTGACAATCGGCATGCGTGGAGATGGAGACATGCCGATGGTGGAAGGCGGCGACATGGCGGCCAACGTAAATCTGTTGGAACGGATCGTGGCCGATCAACGAAAGATCATTGCCGATCACATGAATCCAGATGTAGCTGCAGTGCCCCAGCTCTGGGCGCTCTACAAGGAAGTGCAGGAGTACTACGAGCATGGGATGCGGGTTCCGGACGATGTGACCTTGCTGTGGTGCGACGACAACTGGGGCAATATCCGCAGGCTGCCAACGGATAACGAAAGAAAACGCAGTGGCGGGGCTGGAGTTTATTACCATTTCGACTACGTGGGAGATCCACGTTCCTACAAGTGGCTCAATACGATTCCGATCACAAAAGTTTGGGAGCAGCTGAACCTCGCGTATCGCTACGGAGCGGATCGCATCTGGATCGTCAACGTCGGCGACCTCAAGCCCATGGAGTTCCCGATGGAATTCTTTCTGACCTTGGCGTGGAACCCCGACCAGTGGTCGCCGGGAAAAATTCAGGAATATACCCGAAGCTGGGCAGCGCGTGAGTTTGGGCCGAGATATGCGGCGGAAATTGCCGAGATCATTTCCGCGTACACGAAATACAACGGTCGACGGAAGCCCGAACTTCTTGATCCAACTACCTTCAGTCTTGTGAACTACGGGGAAGCGGACCGCGAAGTAGCCGAGTGGGAATCAGTTGTTGAGAAAGCTGAGCAGATCTATCGAAGCCTGCCGCAGAATGCGCGGGATGCTTTCTTCGAGCTCGTGCTCTACCCGGTAAGAGCCTCTGCTCAAGTTGCTGAGCTCTATATGACGGTGGGAAAAAACCAGTTGTATGCCAGGCAGGGCCGAGCCAGCACGAATGACCTCGCAGCGCAGGCCCGAACACTGTTTCACGCCGACGCAGAGCTTTCGGATTACTACAACCAAACTCTCGCGCACGGCAAGTGGGACCACATGATGGACCAGACACACATCGGATATACCTCTTGGAATCAGCCCTCCTCAAACGTCATGCCCCAAGTCGCAGAGATTAAACTTCCGGTTGCCGCCGCGCTGGGGGTCGCGGTGGAAGGGTCGGCTGCGGCTTGGCCGGGATCAGCGGGTGGACCTACTCTTCCGCAATTTGACAACTTCAATCGGCAACGGCGATACATCGACGTCTTTAATCGCGGGACAAAGCACTTTCAATTCACAGCCACGGCCAGTGCACCGTGGATTCTGCTGAATCAAACTCAGGACTTCACAGAACGAGGCTCTATGAAACCGGGCACCGTAGCCAAGGAGCGGCGTTTCTGGGTGGGAGTCGACTGGCAGAAGGCTCCGCATGGCTCGTCTAACGGTTCGGTGATGATCGAAGGCGCCGGGGCTGAAGTCACCGTCGGTGTGGAAGTATTCAATCCGAAAGCACCCACCAGGGCATCGGTGCATGGTTTTGTCGAAGCGAACGGTTACATCTCGATCGAAGCGGAGCACTATACCGATCAATCTACAAAAAGTATTGATGCGAACTCAGTGCGCTGGGAGAAAATCCCAGACTACGGCCGGACGCTGTCGTCGATGTCGATCTTCCCAGTCACGGCCCGCAGCGTGATGCCTCCCGAAGACTCTCCGTGTCTTGAGTATCGGATTTATTTGTTTCACGCGGGGCAGATTCATGTCGAAGCGATCCTTGCTCCAACTTTGAATTTTGTGCCGGGGCGGGGTCTGAGATACGCGGTCTCATTTGATGATCAACCGCCCCAGATCATAGATACGTTAGAGCATAATTCTCTGGCGGATTGGGAGCAGTCAGTATCCGACAGTGTGCGGAAGGTGAAGTCCACGCACATTCTTGCAGCAACCGGTTATCACACTCTGAAGTTCTGGATGATAGATCCGGGAATTGTGTTGCAGAAGTTGGTCGTCGATCTAGGTGGCGTGAAAGCGAGTTATCTCGGGCCGCCGGAGAGTTATCGGGGAACCCCATAAACAATCCTCAGTTAGTCTCCTTAAAATATGATTGTTCCCAAAACTCCGCGTCTCCTATTGCGGCGGCGGAGGCGATGCAGTGGGCATTTTGGATGCCAGGGGCTCATCTGCCTTCTCGTGCAGTTCGCGAACTTTGGAGAATTCCTTCTGGGACTCTTCTGCGTTCCCCATGGCCTGATACGCCCGTCCCAGTCGGTAGTGCGCGTCGGGCCGGGCAGGATCCAATTCCACGGCACGCCGAAGCGCGGCAATCGCGTCTGCATACTGCTTTTGCTGAGTAAGAACGGCACCCAAATCAACATAGGCGAGGCGTATTTCGTTATTTATCCGCACGGCCTTCTTGAGAAAGACCAGAGCTTCGTCCGGATTGGTCCTCTTCATAGCAATATCGCCCAAGTAAGCCAGGGCAAGAGGATGGTTGGGATCGATCGATAACTCATTTTCGAATTCGCGCTTGGCTTCGTCGTATTGGTGAGACTTCCAGTACAGATAACCGAGTCCAAAATGTATATTCGACTCTCGCGGCGAAACTTTCGCCGCCGCTTGGAATTCAGCGATAGCCTCCGGAGTTCTTCCCAGTCCGTCCAGCGCTTCCCCGCTCAACATGTGAGCAGCCGCGGAATCGGGATTCCGCTGCAAAATCTGGCGAAACTCGTCTAGCGCGCAGGAGTATTTCTTCGCCAAGAGACAACTCTGCGCCAGTACCTCATGCAGTTCGGAGTTATAGGGATCGGATTTTGCCGGAGCATCGAGATACTTGATCGCTTCCGCAAAACGCTTTGCCCCGTAGTAACTGAGGCCAAGAAGTGTAGAAGCCTGCAGGTTATTAGGCTCAGCGACTGCGGCAGCGTGGAGTGGATTGAGCGCCGCCTGGAAATGTCCTTGTTTGAACTCAGCCAAGCCCAAATTCAGCTGCACTCCCGGCAACTTCGGATCCAGAGCGATCGCTTTCTCATACGCCGAAGCTGCTTCCTGATACTGTTGTTCCTTCGAGAGAATCACACCCAGGCTGACAAAAGCCGCAGCATCTTTAGGATTTTTCTGGATCACTAACCGCCAAACCTGTGCCGCTTCCGCTAACTTTCCCTGTTGCTCGAGAGCGATGGCATCAGCAGGAGTGGACGCTTGTGCGCTTGCACACGTTGGCAGAAAGAGAATTGAAAACAGCAGGACAACAGCAGTCCGTTCCAATGTCCAGTTCTTCATATCTAAACTTTAGTCAAACTTCTCTGGCATCCTACTTCGTAGAATTCCACTCATTGTAGCCCTCGCTGCTAGTTGAACCGACAACGCTCAGCTTGCCTGTAGAGCATGGCACCAAGAAAAATCCCCGCTCACAAAAGCTGCACGTGAGCGGGGCATGTGGGACTAACATCTGTGAAACTGTTAGAAGATGAGTTTCAGTCCGAGTTGGAATACTCTCGGGTCAAATGCATTGGTGACCGCGCCAAAATTGCCGACGCCCGCATTGAGGCTGATACCTCCGTTGTTGACATCACCCTTGAACTGCGTGTGGTTCCAGGTGTTGAAGGTCTCAGCGCGGAATTCGAGACGACTGCCACGTTCTTCGCTGAATACGAAGCTCTTGAAAAGAGCCAGGTTCCAGTCGTCGCGGCCCGGACCGCGGATTGCGTCGAAACCCAGGTTGCCGTAGCAATCCGGACCTGTCTGGCAAAATCCGTTTGCGACAGTTGGAGGAACAAATGACGCCGGGTTGAACCATGCCGCAGCGGTGTGCGGAGTGGTGATGGGCCCGATCACTTCGGGCCGATTTCCAGTATTGGCGAGGACGCTGGAGGCGTTCTGGCCGTTGACTCCAAGATTAATTGGCGCCCCTGATTCCATCGTGACAATCCCCGACAGCGACCATCCGCCGGCGGCGGTCCGCAGAAAGCGATTGTCTGCGTTGTTGAAAAGCGGAATCTGGTAGACGAAGTTGGTGAATGCGATGTTCGTGCGGTCAAACAGAGACGGTCCTGAATCGTATCTCCAGCTTGCATAGGGGTTGGTTACATTGTTGAGATCGCCACCACTGCCGTTACTCGTGGTCGCGTCGATTGCTTTCGAATAGGTGTAACCAAATTGCAGTTGGAGTCTGTGCGTCATGTTCGCACGCACGTCAAACTGGAGCGAGTTGTAACGTGAGTTTGCCTCGTTTTCCGCCATCCTGATTCCGCCAAAACCAGGATATGTGAGCGTTGGATCCGTGTTAAGGCCGCCTGGGCAAGCTTGTGCATTACAAGAGACTCCTTTTGTGGCGACCAAACCATTCAGACCAGCTAAGTCGGCAATATCCGGAAGATTAATCGCGCGGTAGTCGTTCAAATGCCTGGCTTGGCTGCCCACATAAGACATGGAAAGTACAGTACTGCGTCCAAGTGCCTGCTGCACGCCAAGACTGTATTGGTAACTCGTCGGTAGTTTTGAGTTGGCGGAATCGATGCCGGTGATGCCAACTGGAAGAACCGGTAAGTCGGCGGCACTGATCGTATTGCCTTGGAGGATGTTTAACCCCGGGTTCGAGAGAGAGACATTGTGCAGAGTGGGGCTGGCATCGAAGGGAGTGTTCGTCGCTCCGTTGTACATGTCATTGCCCTGGATGCGATCGAACATGATGGCAAAGCCACCGCGTACTACGGTCTTGCCTTGGCCCGTGAGGTCATAAGCAAAACCGAGACGTGGACCGAAATTGAGCCAGTGGTTATTCACCAGACCCTTGGGAATTCCACCCACCCCGCCGATACCGATACCGTTTCCGTAAAACTGCAACCCCGCCAATATCGGGTTGGCGCTGGTGACCAAGCCGGGACTGGAGCCCCCTGGACAAACCATGGAACTAGAATTTGCGCCGCAGATGTTACCGCTGCCGTCATTCAAGAACGTGGCTCTGTCGGCTTGACTGTACAGATTCGGATAGAAGTTTGCCGACTGCTGGTTGGCCTCGTAGGTATGAGGCGCACCATCCCAGCGTAAGCCCAGATTCAGCGTCAAGCGGTGGCTAACGCGCCAGTCGTCCTGAACATATGCTGCCGTGGACACGTTATTCCAATGACCGGCGGACTGGACAGCGTCCTCTTCATATTGCGCGCCATCGCCCAGAACGAAATCGGCGTAATCATTGCCTGTGAAGCCGCCGTTAAACTTGAATGTTCCCTGGGTATCGGCAAAATAAGTTTGGACCTTCTTGTATAGCGCCCAACTGAACCCGAATTTGAATTGATGCGCACCCCGGGTCCAGGAAACGTCATCGCGCAACTGGTAGTCGTTCGCCGCGTTCGTCCAAGGAGTCCAGTTCGACGTGTAGGTCGATCCGGTACTGCCGTTCAAATAAATGCCAGGCAGCCGTTCGTCGACATTTGGCCCTGTAAACAGCCGGTTAAACGAAAAGGGGTTGGTCGTTGGGTTTTTAAACACACCCTGAGGAATGATGTTGATGCGATTACCGTTGTAATTAAAAGCTGCTTCGTTGAGCAGTGTGGGGCTAATGACATATGTGGCGTGCACCACGGCGCTGTACGAAGGGTTGCCAAAAATATCGCTGACCGTAGGAACGTTGTCGTCACTCCACTGCGTGGTGCCGTAGGTCTGCGAAGTCTGCTCGGAAACCCAGTGACCGAAAACTGAGAACTTGCTGGTGAATTGATGGTCGACCCGGGCAATCTCCTCGCGCACGGTGGTAGGCGAGTTATTACCGCCAATAAATTGAGCGCCGCTGGTCGGCTTGGGGAAGATGCCGGCAGCCAGGAGCGCCTGCGCGTTGCCATCCAGCATGCAATCGGGAATCGTATTGTTGGGGAAGGGCAGCCCAGGTACGATTCCCACGGGAGGCACTCCGCCGGGGCAGTTGGCGCCCAAATTAACGGTTGCAGGAACTGTAATAATGCTTGGGTTGCCGTTGGGAAGAGTGGTAGGCACCACGACGCCGGTTCCCGCGCCGCCCGCATCTGGATACTCGCTTGCCAGCGGAACGGTTTGGTTGGTCAAGCCGCCCTGGACGATGCTGCGCCATTCCATGTTATAGAAGAAGAACGTTGGGTGCTCCTTCCACAGAGGAACCTGTCCGCCGGCGTTGAAACCATAAACGTTGAATCGCAGCTCGGCAACGGTTGCCGGAGCAGGATTGAAGTAGTTGCGCGCATCGAGAGCATCGTTGCGGCCGAACCACCATGCGGAAGCATGAAACTGCTTGGTTCCGGATCTGACCGCCGTGGTGATGGTGGCTGCCGAGGAAAGACCATACTCGGCGCTATAGTTTGACGTCATGTTGGTGAATTCCGCGATTGCATCGAGGGAGGGCATGACGCTCGCACTGCTGCCGCCGCGGTCGAGGTTTTCACCGCCATCTAGGAGTTGAAGATTGTGCCCCGGTCGTTGGCCGTTGATGCTTACATTGCTGTCGCCGCTAACTGCGGTGGGGATTATTAAATCCCCTTGAACGCTAGATGCTCCCGGAGCCAAGGCGAAGAGTGTATACACGCTGCGTCCGTTCGTGCCCAGTTGACTCACCTGCTGCCCGGTAATTACCGTACTTTGCTCGCCGGTATCCGTTTGCACCGCAACGGCGTTAGCTTCCACCGTTACCTGCTCCTGTACCTTGCCGACCTTCATCGTAAAGTCAACACGAGTGCGGTCGTTGACATTCAAGACAATCCCATTCGTCTCTGCGACGCTAAATCCAGCAGCTTTGGCGCTAACACTGTAATGACCAATCGGCAAACCGGGCGCTACGTATTGGCCGGTATCGTTCGTTGTACTGCTGCGGACCGTACCGGTCTCGACGCTGGTGATGGTGATCGCCACGTTCGGAACGGCGGCGCCACTGGGGTCGGAAACGGTTCCGACAATCGTGGCTTCTTGACCGAACGCGTGAAGCGAGAAGGCAAGGAAGAGAGTGCAAAACATCGCGAAGCGCAAATTCTTCACAGTGCGAACTTTCACCGTGCGAACAAGGATGTCAGCGAATTGAGACGAGCACGAATCCATACAACCTCCGACGACGTGGTCTGATTGTTTAAATTACGTTAACGTTAACGTCAACGCTTGTACCCTCTTTCAACTATGCTTGTCAAGAAGAAAATCGATTATATGAATTGAATTTTGAAGTTGGGGATCAGAATTGATAGGAGTTTCTAAATCCCATATTTTTTATGCTTTTAGAGTGTTACGGATACCAAGAATGGAATCATCGGACTTGATCTCTGCTCGTTTCATTTCTCGGAAAAGATGCAGATTGGACAACATCACGACCCCTGGACTGACATGGACTGTTGGTGGGAGGGGTACCTTACTGGTGAGATTGTCTGCCATCAGCCGAATCGCCAATTGACCCTGACGGTAGGGTTGTTGATAGATCGAGGCGGAGATAGTTCCTTTCCGAAAGTAAGGCGCCATTTCCGCGAAGAGGTCTGTTGTGATTAATTTCACCTTCCCGGCCAGCTGTCTAGCTCCGAGGGCGCGACACACAGGAAGACAGTTAACTGTGTTCACATACAACCCGACAAGGGTCGGTACGCGGGCAAGAAGGTCGAAGGTTTTTTGGAAGCTCTCGTCCTCGTCTTCGTGTCCTTCAATAATGCTCACAATTTCCCCGCCCGGGCAGTGCCGCGGGAAAGTCGCCGAAAAACCTTCGGTCTTGGTGCGATGATCCATGGTCGTCAACATTCCAGCAACTACCGCAACTTTAGAATTAGGCGGAACGAATTTGCCCATCAATTCCCCTGCTAGATGGCCATTCAGCAACGGCTCCACGCAAACGATGCTGGAACGGCGGCTTTCCGGGGCATCGGTGGAAACACAAACTACCCGCACTCCGTTGGCCTCAGCCTCGTCGATCAGAGGCGATAGACCTGTTGGATTTCCGGCGGTGACAATGATTCCGTCAACACCGGCGTTGAGCAGTTCCTTGAATGCCTCGGTGTCGTCTTCGCCCAAGTTGCGTACGGGACGATATTCGAACTGAACACCAAGCTGAGCCAGGCGTCGAGCTTCATCGAGCACTCCTCCCCAAAGCTGGTCATAGAAAAAGTGGATCTCGCGCGGTATGCACACTCCGATCCGGGCGCCAGCCTTGGCAGCGGACAACGCGCGCGCAGCCAGATTCGGCGTGTAACCGATCTGCTGTGCTATCTGCAAAATCCGTTGGCGGGTTGATTCCCTGATCCCATTGCGTCCGTGTAATGCTCGGTCCACGGTCCCAATCGAAACATCTGCCATTTCGGCGATCAGGTGAATTCCGCGCCTATTCTTCTTCACCGTTCGATCCATGAGCCCACACGCATCAGTCGCGCCGGAATACTTTAGCCTGGCCGCCACTCACTGACGTAAAGCCCAAGGCTCGGCGTTCGATTGTTGCACATCTTACGCCTTGCCGTGGCAGAACGCGCAGTAAAGTTAAATTCCGTGTACGTTGACGGTGGTATACTTCCGCGCTGACTAGCTTTTTGCGAACAAAACAGTGGTTAGGAGTTTCGTATCTATGCATCAAGATCGTTTTCGAATGTTAGCACTCGTGACGGTGTTCGCACTTGCGATAGTACTCAGTTCGGCCGCGCAAAATCCGGCCGCGCAAACCGTGCCTTCGGGAACCCTACCTTATCTGAACCCCTCACTGCCGGTGGGCGAGCGGGTTGACGACCTGGTGTCGCGGATGACTCTGGAAGAGAAAGCATCCCAGTTGGTGAACCAAGCGCGAGCCATTCCGCGGTTGCAGGTTCCCGCGTACGACTGGTGGAGTGAGGCCCTGCATGGAGTCGCCAACGCTGGAACCGCCACTGTGTTTCCGGAGCCGATTGGCCTCGCGGCAACGTTTGATGCTCCTTTGATCCATGACATGGCCGTGGTGATCGGCACAGAAGCGCGAGCGAAACATAACCAGGCAGTGCGCGCGGGCCGAAGAGACATCATGGAGGGCTTGGACTTCTGGTCGCCAAACATCAATATCTTCCGCGATCCGCGCTGGGGACGCGGTCAGGAAACTTACGGCGAAGACCCATTTCTAACTGGGCGAATGGGCGTAGCCTTTGTTACTGGAATGCAAGGCGATGACCCAAAATATTTTCGCGTGGTCTCCACGCCGAAGCATTTCGCCGTGCACAGCGGGCCCGAACCGTCGCGACATTCGATCAACGTGGAAGTGTCGAAGCACGACATGGAGGATACTTACTTGCCCGCGTTCCGAGCCGCCGTTACCGAAGGTAAGGCGGAGTCGGTCATGTGCGCCTACAACCGGGTTAACGGCGAACCTGCGTGCGCCAATACGTTTCTGCTCAAAGATCAGTTGCGAGGCGCGTGGAACTTCAATGGCTATGTCGTGTCCGATTGCGACGCTATAGTCGACATCTTCAACGGCCATCACTTCACGAAGAGCATGGCCGAGGCGGCCGCAGTTTCGATGAAGGCGGGGATGGACAATGAGTGCGCGGATTTTTTCACCAAAGCCACCGACAACTCCGATTACATAAAATATGTGGAAGCCGTGAAATATGGTCTTCTGAGCGAGAAAGATATTGATGTTGCGTTGAAACGTCTTTTCACGGCTCGCTTCAAGCTGGGTATGTTCGATCCTCCCGAGATGGTGCCTTACGCGCAGACTCCTGATTCGGAGATCGACAGCGATGCCCACCGCGCGTTGGCGTTGAATGCCGCACGTGAGTCGATCGTGTTGCTGAAAAATGACGGCGCGCTTCCGCTGAGGTCGGATGTCAGGAAGATTGCGGTCGTCGGACCGCTTGCCGAATCTATTCGTGTTCTGCATGGCAATTACAGTGGTACGGCTTCGCGGGCAACTTCCGCGCTGGACGGCATTCGTCAGCAATTCACTTCAGCCCATGTGACTTACACGCCCGGCATGAACTTCCTCAGAAATGAAGATCTTATTCCAACTGCCGTACTCTCGACCGACGACGGACAAGCTGGCCTCAAAGGAGAATACTTTTCCAAAAAAGACTTCGAAGGCACGCCACAGTTAGTCCGCGTGGACAAGGTTATTGACCTGCAACGTTTCCATCCAGAGCGGTTTTCGATCACTCCGCCTCCTGGGATGGGAGATTTTTCGGTGCGCTGGACGGGATTCCTGATCCCCGACGAATCGGGCGATTATCAAATTGGCAACGTTGGTTCGATGAACCGTCTTTGGTTAGACGGCAAATTGATTGTGGATGATTTTATATTGCACGATCCCAAACCGACTAAAGCGTCCGTCCATCTGGAGAAAGGACATCGCTATGCGATCAAACTGGAATACGGACAAGGAGGTACCGGGATAAGGCTGGTATGGCTTCGCCTGGTGGCTAACCCAATCCCAGAGGCGGTCGCTTTAGCGAAAGACGCCGATGTTGTCGTGGCCGTTGTTGGTATCACGTCCCAACTCGAGGGCGAGGAAATGAAAGTCGACGTACCTGGTTTCAAAGGAGGGGACCGCACCAGTCTTGATCTGCCAAAAGAAGAAGAAGATCTTCTGGAAGCGTTGAAGCCTACTGGCAAGCCGCTAATCGTTGTCCTGATGAACGGCAGCGCGCTCTCAGTGAATTGGGCAAGTGAACACGCGGATGCCGTTTTCGACGCTTGGTACTCTGGAGAAGAAGGTGGAACGGCGATTGCCCAAACACTGGCAGGCGTGAACAATCCAGCGGGCCGACTTCCGGTGACATTTTACAAGGGCGTGGAGCAGTTACCCGTATTTGAAGATTACTCGATGAAGAACCGCACTTACCGCTATTTCGAAGGTGAGCCGCTTTATGCCTTTGGCTATGGGCTCAGTTATTCGAAATTCGAGTACAACAATTTGAAGCTCTCAACTACGGACCTGAAGGCCGGCGATCCCTTGAGCGTAGATGCTGATGTAAGGAACGCGAGCCAGCGGGAAGGCGATGAGGTTGTCGAGCTGTATTTAAGTTTTCCAAAATCACCGACGGCCCCGATTCGCGCATTGCGTGGATTCACGAGGGTACAAGTGAGCGATGGAGAGACCAAGCATGTCCACTTCACTCTGGATGCGCGCGACTTGAGCGAGGTAGATGAGAAGGGAGATCGACTTGTCGCCGACGGGAAATACCGCGTCAGCGTGGGAGGGGGACAGCCGGGAACAGTTGCTCCTCAAGTGGAAATGGAGTTCAGGATCAAGGGCAATCAAAGACTGCCCGAGTAGCAGCGACAATATTACTAGCAGTTAGCTGCTGGGTTATCGCCAATTGCTGCGGCAGTTAGTAACACAATCGGGCCGGCATCCGTCAGGAGGAAATCTGCACATGATGAGACGTCGCGACTTTGCCAAGCTCTCGGCCTTCACGCTGACTTGGGCGTATCTACCTTCCTACGGACAAAATGTGGGCGCCTCACAGAAACCAATCGGTTACGCTGCCATCGGTCTGGGAACAATTTCGGACATCTTCATGCGCGCTTGCGCAGAGTCGCAGACGGCGAAGATCACCGCTCTTGTGACCGGACATCCGGACACGAAAGGTGTGAAGTATGCGGCGATGTACGGCATTCCGAAAGCCTCGATCTACACGTATGAAACGTTCGATCGCATCGTCGACAACAAGGAAGTTGACGCCGTCTATGTCGGCTTGCCGAACAGCATGCACTGCGAGTACACGGTGCGCGCGGCACAAGCAGCCAAGCACGTACTGTGCGAGAAGCCGATGGCGATCTCAAGCGCCGAGTGCCGCAAGATGATCGATGCGTGCCGCCAGGCAAAGGTCAAGCTAATGATCGGCTATCGTGTGCACTATGACCCTACATGGATACAGGCCATCCAGATCATTGGATCGGGCAGAGTTGGTCAACTGGAGTCGTTCCAGGGTGGTTTTTACAGCCAGCAACCGGCAGGCGCGTGGCGGCTCAGCAAGAAACTCGGTGGCGGAGGAGCGCTGATGGACCTCGGCATCTACCCGTTGAATGCTATCCGCCACATCACCGGTGAAGAGCCCACGGATTTTACTGCGGTGGTATCGACGCGCGACCATGGCGGCCGCTTCACCGAGGTGGAGCAGTCGATGGAGTGGACGATGAAATTCCCGTCCGGTGTCATCGCCTCGTGCGGCTGCTCGTATGGCCAGCGCGGACCGAGTTTCCTGAATATCAATGGTGAAAATGGCTATCTCGTGATGGAACCGGCGTTCCACTACGACGGCGTCCATCTGCATGGAGAGGTCGGCGGTCAACAAATCGACCAACTCGGCACCGGCAAGCTTCCATTCCAGTTTGTGCTGGAGGCAGAACATTTCGCCGACTGCATTCGCAGTAACAAGGAACCGGAGTCGCCAGGCGAAGAAGGCCTGAAGGACATGCTCGCTATCGAGGCGATCTACAAAGCGGCAGGCGCACCGATCGCGTAAGTGCATGTTGCCGAAACGAGCGAACAGGAGTGAACAATGAGAGTGCAAGCGGCAGGAAGTTTGGTAGCGGTCTGTCTGTCTTTGGCAGCGTGTGCCTTGGGTCAGGAGCGTCCCCTAGAGCGACCAAAGATCACCAGCATTTCGCACCTGAGCGTCTACACGTCAGATGCGGCAAAGGCGGAACGGTTCTACGTCCACGATCTGGGAGCGCTAAAGGGAAACGACCCACAAAATCCCTTGGGCGTTCGTTATTACTTCAACGCAATCCAGTTCGTTGAGGTGTTGCCTTTGCCACCGGGGCCAGCCTCGATCAATCGCGTGGATCATACTGCGTACAACACGGCAGACGCGGAGGGTATGCGGAAATATCTTGAGTCTCACGGAGTCACCGTGCCTGCGACGGTGACGAAAGCCAGCGATGGAAGCCAGTACTTTGTGGTGGTGGATCCCGAAGGAAACCGCATCGAGTTGGTGCAGCCACCGGCCCACCCTGCACCAGTGCCAAAGAATCCGTTGAGCAATCACGTCATTCACATGGGATATATGGTCCACGATCCGTCGATAGAGGACACATTCTACCGCGCGCTGCTCGGCTTCCGGCCTTATTGGCACGGCGGCATGAAGGACGACGCGACCGACTGGATCTCGCAGCAGGTGCCGAACGGCACCGACTGGTTCGAATACATGATCGTTAAGGGACCGGAGAAAACTGGGATTCCACCGTCGATGTCGCAGGACGCGCTGGGCGTGCTCGATCACTTTTCGCTGGGCGTGCCGAACATGGAGAAGGCGGTCACTCTACTGTACGAAGACGACAGGATGAGCGGGAAGCACTCTCCGGCTCAGATCGGGCGCGATGGCAAGTGGCAATTTAACCTGTATGATCCGGACGGAATTCGGGTGGAGCTGATGGAGTTTCAGCCGGCGGGAAAGCCGTGCTGCTCTCCATTTCTCGCGCCAAGCCCTACTGAGTGAATGGCTGAAACGAACTAAGGAACTCGGTGTGGCGCCACTTGTGGTACAGTGCCACCCCACGACGTCCATCGATTCTTCCGCGTCGCTGGCGACCGAGCCAACCGCCAGGACGGTATCGGCTTCAAAGTGATGGCTTGGTTTGGCAACTAGGTCTGCCAATCAGTCAAGGAGGGGCGAATGTTCAAGAAAATAACAGCCGGACAAACAATGCTAATAGTAGTTCTTGGCTCCGCCACGTTGGTTAGTCAACAAACTACTCCAGCGCCCAGGTCACCGGCAGCGGCCGAGTTTCCTGTAATCATGCAGGAACATGTTGAGGCTGGCAAAACCCCTGTCGGAACCAAGGTCCAGGCTAAACTCGTGGTCGCCACCATGGTCGATGGCGCGGTAGTCCCGAGAGACGCCCTCTTTTCCGGTGAAGTTACCGAGTCAACGGCGAAATCTGCTGAAGCTCCATCCCGCCTAGCCATTCGCATGGACTCTGCGCAGTGGAAGAACGGCTCAGCTCTTATCAAGGTTTTTCTGACCTCATGGTTTTATCCCGTGGCGAACATGGCGGGTCAGGATCTCTCATATGAGCCACCGGACTCCGCAAACAGCCCAAAACATTGGAATGGGGCTGGTCCCTACCCCGACCCGAACAATCCGATTTCACAGCAGAAAATGCCGGGCCGTGACACGGGCAACGACACAAACCCGGCGCCGCCGTCGCCATCGTCGAATATTTCGAAGCATCGCGTTTTGATGAAGAATGTGGATTCTGTGCGGAACAGCGATGGAGCGGTCACCCTTACTTCCAAGCGTTCCAATATCAAGCTTGATAAGACGACTACCTACGTCCTCGCCTCGGGTGACCTGCTGCCGAAGGATTGACTATTGGCTAGTGACTTAAATAACGATCTAGTAAGGAGTCCGTGGAACGAAGTGTCAAACTGCGGGGCTCCATGCGAAACTGGGACACATGAAAGTTATTGCTGTGATTCCAGCGCGGCTGGCTTCTACGCGTCTGCCACGCAAGATGCTGCGCGAGATCGCGGGCGTCCCGTTGCTTGCTTGGGTGTATCAGGGCGTGCGGCGGTGTTCGTCCATCGATCAAGTTATTGTTGCCACCGATTCGGATGAGATCATGCGGTTCTGCGAGCAGCAGAGCTTTGTCGCGCGCATGACCTCGGCGGCGCATCGGTCGGGCACCGAACGGGTGCATGAGATCTCGACCGCGATTCCGGCAGATGTTTATTTGAATGTTCAGGGCGATGAGCCGTTGACTCGACCCGAGCACATCGACAGCTTGATCGCAGTGATGCGGGGCGCGGGAGTCGAGGTAGGGACGCTGAAGACACCCGCTGCGGAGATTGACGTCAATAATCCGAGCGCGGTCAAGGTGGTAACGGATGCGAGCGGGCGTGCATTGTATTTTTCGCGGGCGACCATCCCGCACGATCGCGATGGCACGCGTCCGCCATACTACAAACATCTGGGGTTTTATGGCTATCGCAAACTGGCTCTGGAGAAGTTCGTGCGCTGGCCAGAGTCGTCGCTCGAACGCAGCGAGCGGCTGGAACAGTTGCGCTTTATTGAAAACGGGGTGCCGATTTACGTCACGGAAACGCCGTTTGATACCGTGGGTGTCGACACGGAAGAGGACTTGCGGAGAGTAGAAGAGATTCTGCGGACACAGCGTCGCCAACTCTAGCGTCGGACATGCTATCGAAACGCGGACAGGAGTGTCCGCGCCACACGTTCAATGCGATTTTGCCCAAGCTTCAGCCGCAGCCACGCGCTTTGTGATCGCAGGATGCGAGTGGAGCAACCACTCGACCCAGCGCGATGGCGTTTTTTCGGCGAGATTCTGTTCGGCCAGTTTATTCATCGACGAAATGAAAGGTTCGACATTGGCCACAGACTGGAAGCAATAACGGTCGGCCTGGCGTTCGTTGAAACGCGAGTAGGCATTGAGCGCAGGCATCAGCAAAAACGAAAGCACCGTCGAGACCAGAATCAGCAATGGCAGATTGGCGAAGTCGGACATGGTCTCGAACATGTTACGGCGCTCCACCGCGTAGCGCAGAACTTCGTTCGCCAGCCAGAAGCCAAACAGTGTGATTCCCGCTTGCACAAAAATACTTTTCAGAATGTGCCGGTGTACGTGGTGCCCGAGTTCGTGCGCAAGTACGGCTTCGATTTCGTCCTCTGAGTAATTGTCCAGCAAGGTGTCGGCAAGAATTATGCGGCGAGTAGCGCCAAGTCCGGTAAGCGCGGCATTGGCCTTCTTGCTTTTTTCGGAAAGATGCCACTTATAAACACCTCGCACCCGCGTCCCGGCGCGTTCGCTCAGGACGATCAGGCGGCGTTTAAGTTCGTCATTATCGAGCGGCTCGAATTTGTAAAAAATCGGAAACAGCACAACCGGCGCGAGTTGCGCGAGTAGCACAACGAGCCCGAGGAAAACGGCCCATGCGATCACCCACCAGTGCTGCGGGCTCTGGCGTATGAGCATGTAAAGCAGTTCCACCACAATCGTGGCCATGACCAAGCCGATCAGCAGACCTTTGAATTCATCCCAGATCCACGAGCGGAATCTCTGGTTGGAAAGGTTATAGCGGTGCTCAAGTCGGAAGCCGTAGTACTCAAGCGGAGTTCCTATCACCTTGCTGATCAGCATCAGCATCAGAACGTAGAGGAAAACGGCAAAGGGATAGTTCTGAGAAGCGCCGCGCTCCGCCAGATCGCGTAGCGTTCCGGTCCATCCGGAGGCCAGCAACAGGACGAGGAGCCCGAAGCCGATCACGAAATCGCCGATGCCGAGCCACCGCTTGATGCGGTTGTAGCGGCGCGATTCCGGAGAATCGGCAAGAACTGGTGTGGTTTCCGTGGTGGCCATCATTGCGAGTGCTGTCACTATCCTATCGCGTTCCGCGACTGGGTAGCACGCGAAAGTACCGGGAACGAAACCATCGGCTTTCAGCTCTTGGTTCTTTGCTTTTGGTCCCTAGAATTAAGAATGAGGAATCGCAATGAGGTTATTTTTCGTGCCGTGGTCGACTCTCAACCTCAGCCGTTTGCTCTTTCTGCCACTAGCATTGACTGCAGGATCTGGTCCGAGACGTCCTTGACCGCGCCGGGCGAGTGAGAAAGAAACAGCGTGTTGGTTTTGTCGCTCTCGCCGATGGACTTGAGGGTATCGAAATATTGCGTGACCATCACCAACTGCATTACCTCTTTCGCGGATGCGCCCTCCACTACCTTTTGGAACTGTTCTATCGAAACCTGCAGTCCTTCGATGATTGCCTTCCTTTGATTCGCGATTCCCTGTCCCTGGAGAGCCTTGCTCTCCGCTTCAGCCTCAGCCTTCTTGACGACCAAAATTTTTTCGGCCTCGCCTCTCGCATTGGCGGCTACCTGTTCGCGCTGGGCCGCGTTGATATCGTTCATGGCCGACTTCACTTTGGCATCGGGAACAATATCGGTGACGAGCACATTGACAATTTCGTATCCGAATGTCGCCATGTCCGCATCCAGTTCTTGCTTGACCGCTGCGGCGATGCTGGATTGCGAAGCAAACACTTCGTCCAGCGTCATCCCCGGCACATGCCCAAGAATCACTTGCTCCACATAAGACTTGATCTGTGCCACCGGATCGGACAACTTGTAGTAGGCATCGTAGACCTTTTCCGGACGAACCCGATTCTGCACGGAAATAGGAATGGTGACGAACACGTTGTCTTTGGTCTTAGTCTCCATGGTCAGAGTGATCTGATTCACACGCAGACTCACTGTGCCCGTCACGGTGTCGAAGAACGGCCGCTTCCAGTTCAATCCAGGCTGGGCGACCCGAAGGAACTTGCCGAATCGTGTGATCACCGCGACCTCGGCCGTACGCACGGTGAAAAAACTCCCGAGAATCAGGTAGAGCGCAATGAGAGCTATGATCCCGAACGGAACCAAGTACAGTTGATCCATTTGGTTTCCTCCGCTGCTTCTTCCTGAAGCACGCCAGATTATACCCCGTAGTTCCTTCTTGAAGACCGTGCAAGTGGTTGAGTGGTCATGCACTCAGGTTACTGCCAGTATTCATTGTAAAAATGACCCGCTTCTATCTCTTTATTTCTGCCGCACGAATCTTTCACCGCTTTCAAGGATTTCTTCGACCAGATCAGGCGTGGCCGCTTCCACATAGCATCGCAACATACGTTCCGTACCGGAGGCGCGAAACAATACCCAGGCATCGGCGCCGTTGCCAAGTTTGGGAGCGTCGAGGTAACACTTCACACCGTCGCGGTCCTCCTTGCGCTGTATGGAATACACGCCGAGCTTCGTCGTCTGCGGATCGGCGGCACGGCGGATAGCGCCGTTCTTCATTTCATCCGAAATGTGCAGATCGCGCCGGCCGTAATAGTGCGCGCCAAATTCACGTTGAAGGTCGGCAACCAACTGTCCGAGTGGCTTGCCTTCTTCCGCCATGACATTCGCCAGCAGGAGCGCGTTGAGAATGCCATCGCGTTCCGGGAGAAAGCGGCCATATCCGATGCCACCCGATTCTTCTCCGCCGATCAGAATTTCGTGGTCCATCATTAAATCAGCGATGTATTTGAAGCCGATGTTGCACTCGTGCAGCTTGCGACCATACTTGGTGGCGATCCGATCCATCATGCTGGTGGTGTTGAAGGCGCGGACCACATCGCCCGGCCACTTTTTGTACTGCAACAGCCAATTCAACAGAACGCACATACACTTGTGCGAATCGACGAAGCTGCCATCTTCAGCCACGGCTCCGATGCGGTCGGCATCGCCGTCGGTTACCAGACCGGCGTGGCATTTCTCTTTCACCACCGTTTCCTGTAGCAGCGCGACGTGCGGCAAGATCGGCTCGGGATTGATGCCTGGGAATAGGGGATTAACTTCCTGGCGGATCGCTACGTAGCGGATGCCGTGCGCATCAAATATCTTCGGCAGAACTCCTCGGCCAGAGCCGTACATCGAATCGATGGCGAATTTGAAATTTGCACGGCGTATGAGATCGAGATCGGCGAACTCGCAAACCGCTTCGACATAGGCGGGCTTCAGATCTACTTCGTCAATTTTCGCCTCGCGGATTTGCGAACAAGCTCCGCGGGACAAAGCGGCGAGTTCGTCTTCAATCAACTTCATGATTGCCGGCGTAGCTGAGCCTCCAAACTTGGCTTTGAACTTAACGCCATTCCAGTTCCACGGATTGTGGCTGGACGTAACCATGACGCCGCCTGCTGCCCCCAGCTTTTTGACGTTGTAGGAAACTGCTGGTGTGGGCACGTAGTCGTTGGCCAACAGCACGGGAATTCCCGCGGCGGTGATCACTTCGGCGACGACACGAGCGGCACGATCGGAAAGAAATCGCGTGTCATATCCAATAACAACACCGCGAGCGGAATCTTCATGCTTGAGGACATAGCTGGCAATCGCTCCAGCCACGCGGCGCACATTGTCGAAAGTAAAGTCGTCGGCAATGAGGCCGCGCCAACCGTCGGTACCGAATTTAATTTGGGTCATGGGGCTTGTAGTCAACTAACGACTGTCACACCAGTTTATGCAGCTTCTTCTCATCCAAGTGCTTCACTACTTTGCCGACATCCTGCGACTGATCGAGCGTGGTGACGAGCAGTGCGTCTTCGGTCTCGACAATCACCAGGTTGCTCACTCCAACCAGGGCGACAAATTTTCCGGGCACGTGAACGTAATTATTCTTCGCATTCAGGGCAAAACTTCCGGATGTCGAGACCGGCATTCCATCGCCCGATTTCGCCTTTGCCGTGTGGTGCTCATGTAGCGCAGTCCAGGAGCCGAGATCGTTCCATCCAAAATCAGAGGGCAGACAGAAGATGCGCGACTGGGCTTCTCCCTTCGCGGAACGGGGTTCGAGGACGGCATAGTCGATGCTGATGTTTTCACACTTCGGATAGATCTTGCGAAACGTATCCGCGAATTTGTGCGTGCCATAAGCGGCAGCAATTTTTTCGAGGAGCTGCGCGGTATTGGGAAGATGCTCACGCAGCGCGTTCGCAAGCGTATCGGCGCGCCAGAGAAACATGCCGCTGTTCCAGAAGTAATTGCCGGCGGCGAGAAACTTCTGTGCCGTGCTGAGATCCGGCTTTTCAGTGAAGCGGCGAACGCGCAGCGATCCGTCGTGATCTGGTGCGCCCACTTCGATATAGCCGTAGCCGGTTTCGAGGCGTGTCGGGCGGATGCCGAGGACAACGATATTTTCTCCCGTAGCGGCAATCTCGATTCCTCGACTGAGAGTCGCACGATAGTGAGCGGGTTCGGCGATGACGTGGTCGGAGGGAAACAGGCCGAGTACCGCATTGGGATCGTGACGAAGCAAAAGAAATGCCGCTAGTCCGATAGCGGGAGCGGTGTTGCGTCCAACAGGCTCGGGGATGATCTGCTTCGCGGGAAATTTTGGAAGTTGACGCAGAATAGTGGGACGCAGGTCGTCATTCGTGATGATCCAGAAGCGGTGCGGCGCGGCCATCGGCGTGAGGCGTGCGACGGTCTGTTGGATCATGGTCTGCTTGCCGTCGAGCGCGAGCAATTGCTTGGCGCGGCGTTTGCGACTCAAGGGCCAGAAGCGCGTGCCCCGGCCACCAGCGAGAATCACGGGATAGAAATGCGAATTCGTTTTCACTGAATAGAAAGCCTACCATTTACGCACGAGCGTGAGAAATCTCACATTCGAGTGGCGGGCTCGGCCACGGTCCCGCTGGGCACGGAAGCCTTCAGGAACTCCAACTGCCATTGCGGACGAACCGTGAAATTTTGTAAGGCAGCCGGAATCACAATTGCGTCGCCTTTGGCCAATGTTACTGGATCGCGGCCGTGTGCCTCGACAACTCCGCAGCCTTCGACGGCGACCAGTATCTGTACTGAAGTTTTTCCCGACTCCTTTTTGCCCGAGTCATCGTCAGTTGATAAATCCAGAGGGGCTTTCAATTCAAACAAGTCCACCGTGAAATAAGGCGCCGCGATCATGGACGAGCGCCGGTTGTTGCCGCCGTTAATGCCAACGGGCGCGGGGCGAATCACTTTGCCTGAGGCAGTGCGCTCCTTGATCGAAGCGAGGCCGCGTTCCAGATGCAGCGGGCGAGAGCGCCCGTAATCGTAGAGACGATACGTGGTATCGGACTGTTGCTGCGTTTCCACAATGACGGCGCCTGGTCCGAGCGTATGAACCGTGCCGCCAGCTACGTAAATCATTTCGCCCTGATAAACATTGATCCAGTTGAGCAGTTCTTCCGCGCGATTTTCGCGGATGGATTGCTCGAATTGAGCGGTCGTGACATCGGGCTTTAATCCGAGCGCGATCTTGGCTCCGGGCTTGGCGTGCGCCACGTACCAGCATTCAGTTTTGCCCCAGGGCTCGCCGAATCGTTGGGCCGTGGCATCGTCGGGATGCACTTGGACAGAAAGATGTTCTTCGGGAAACAGGAATTTGAGCAGCAGCGGAAAACGTTGCGGATCGCGAGCAGCTGTTCCAACGAGATCGGCGCCGAATTCCTTGCTCAAGTCTGCCAGCGTGCGTTTTGCCAGTGGACCGTTAGTGATCACACCATCGTCGCCAGTGAGCCAAGCTTCTCCGATGCGCTCATTGAATTTTGCATTGGGGTAGACAGCGGAAAGATCGAGCGTGCCCCAGGGGCGCGGGTCGAAAGCCGGCGACATCAGGAGTGGATAGAGTTGGGTCATGCGAGCGTACTTACAGTTCGCCAAAGAACCTGCGCATGCGCTCCAGAGCTTTGTCCAGGTTCTCCATCGAGGTCGCGTATGAAATGCGGACGTGCTCCGTCGTACCGAAGCCTTCTCCGGCGACGGTCGCCACGTGCGCCTGGTGCAGCAATCCGTGCGCGATGTCAGCCCCTGATTTCATCCCACTCTTCCCAAAAAACGCTGAAACGTTTGGATAGGCATAAAACGCCCCTTCCGGCATCGTGCACTTCACGCCTGGAATCGCGCGCAGGCCGCGAACGATGTAGTCGCGCAGCCTGATGTACTCGGCGCGCATTTCTGCCACGCATTGCTGCGAACCGTTCAGCGCCGCGACCGCTGCCTTCTGCACGATCGACGTCGGATTCGAAGTCGACTGGCTTTGTAGTTTCTGCACTGCGCCCACGACCGCTGCTGGTCCTAGCGTGAATCCCAGGCGCCAGCCGGTCATGGCGTAAGTTTTTGAAAGCGACCCGACCACCAGATAGCGGTCGCGATATTCGTTCAGCGAACCGACGGAGAAATTCTTGCCGGTGTAGTTGAGATAAACATAACACTCGTCGGAAATCACCCAGATGCCACGCTCGTGCGCGAGACGAATCACGGCAGTCATGTCGTCGGGACTCATCACCGCGCCCGAAGGATTCGACGGCGAATTCAGAATAATCAGTTTCGTCTTCGGCGTAATCAGCCGCTCGACCATCTGCGCGGTGACGCGGAAACCCTGCGATTCGTCGGCCTCGAGCAGCACGCAATTGCCGCCGACGTAGCGCACCATGTCCTTGAACGAGACCCAGTAGGGGACAGGCAGAATCACCTCGTCACCGTGATCGACCAACACCGAAATCACGTTGAATAGTGCATGCTTGCCGCCCACGGACGCGCAGGTTTCCTCGCGCTTGTAGGCCGAGCCGAAATCAGTCGCGTGCCGGCGGATGATGGCGTCTTTGAGTTCGACGGTGCCGCCCACCGAGGTGTACTTCGAGAAATTATTCTGAATCGCCGCAATGGCCGCGTCTTTAATGTGCTGTGGCGTCGCGAAGTGTGGCTCGCCGGCGGTGGCGTCGACTACGTCGATTCCCTGCTGGCGCAGCTTCTCCGCCTCGGCCACTGCGGCTAGGGTGGCGGAGGGCTCGATGCGATTGATGCGTTCCGTCAGACGGACGGCGTGAGTGACGGGCGTGATTACTGTGCTCATGATTTCTTTTTCATCTCTTTATTCTTAGACTTGTTCTTGCCCACTGACTGCGTCTTACTCGTGGGCCGCTCGCCGTTCTCAAACTTGTGAGCTACATCTATTTTCTCACGAAGTTTCTCTCCGACGATTTCAGGCACCAGGCAATCGATTGATCCCCCGAGTTGCGCGACCTCGCGTACCAGGCGCGAACTCAAGTACGAATATTTTTCGGCGGGCATCATGAACACCGTCTCCAAACCAGGCTGGAGTTTGCGATTCATCAGCGCCATCTGGAGTTCGTATTCGTAATCGCTGATGGCGCGAATGCCGCGCAGAATGGCCCTGGCCTCGACTTTCAATGCGTAGTCCACCGTAAGGCCGTCGAAAGTGTCAACCGAGACGTTGTCAAAGTCAGCGGTCATCGCCTCTAACATCTTGCGGCGGTCTGCAAGGCTAAACAGTGGATTCTTCTCGGGATTGCGAAGAATGGCGACGACCAACTCGTCGAAAATCTTGCTGCCGCGCTCGATGAGGTCAAGATGTCCATTTGTAGGAGGATCGAACGATCCGGGATAGATGGCTTTGATGCGCTTCACAGGGCCCTCGATCGAAGACTAGGTCAAAGAAAGGAGGATTGTATGCGGGCGCTGGCGGGGATGGCAATTGGGATGATTCAATGGGACGACGGGACGATGGAGAGCCGAGCATCCCGCCGGGCTCTCCATCGATTACCAGTTGTGGCCGAAACAGCTACCGCCTCGTTGCTGGCACCTTCGCTGCTTCGGGAGCCGCCGTTGGCATTGTCGTAACCCGTCCCTGCGTACCGGTGGCTTGCGCCGGAACTGCGGTCGGAGCCGGAGTCGCCGACGCTGCGGCCGGGATCATTCCCAGCGCTTTGCGCACTTCGGTATCCAGCTTCGCCATGGTGTCTTTATTTTCTTTGAGGAAGGTTCGTGCATTCTCGCGTCCCTGCCCAATGCGCTCGCCCTTGTAGCTGAACCACGAGCCCGATTTCTCTAGAATATTTTGGGCTACTGCCAGATCGATCAGGTCGCCTTCGCGCGAGATGCCTTCGCCATAAAGAATATCGAACTCCGATTCGCGGAATGGCGCTGCAACTTTATTCTTCACAATCTTGACACGAGTGCGGGAGCCGACCATCACGTCTCCATCTTTAATGGCCGCAATACGGCGAATATCGATGCGCACCGATGAATAGAACTTCAGAGCGCGCCCTCCGGTCGTGGTTTCCGGATTGCCAAACATTACGCCAATTTTTTCGCGGATCTGGTTGATGAAAATCAGACAGGTGCGCGACTTGGCCACCGTCCCCGTCAGTTTGCGCAACGCTTGCGACATCAGGCGTGCCTGCAGGCCCATGTGGCTATCGCCCATTTCGCCGTCGAGTTCGGCCTTGGGAACGAGCGCTGCCACCGAATCGACCACCAGCACATCAATGGAGTTCGAACGCACCAGCGCTTCAACGATTTCGAGCGCCTGCTCGCCGTAATCGGGTTGCGAGACGAGGAGGTTGTCGACGTCCACGCCGAGCTTCTTGGCATAGCCCGGATCGAGCGCGTGCTCGGCATCGACGAACGCCGCCATGCCTCCGGTCTTTTGCGCCTCGGCAATCACCTGCAAGGCAATGGTGGTTTTGCCGGAAGACTCCGGGCCGAAGATTTCAACGACGCGCCCACGCGGAAATCCGCCGACGCCCAGTGCGGCATCGAACGAAATCGCGCCCGTTGAAATCACCGCGATGGGGACGATGGCTTCCTTCGACCCCAGCCGCATGATGGAACCTTTGCCAAACTGCTTTTCAATTTGTGCGAGTGCGAGATCGATTGCCTTAGTACGCTCGCTGATACGTTCGGTGTTGCGCTCTTCGGCCATGATGGCTGCTCCTGTTTTATTAATTTTGGAATCTGGGTACGAATCCCCGTAGCCTACACCTTCGGGCTGGAGCGTGAAGTGTTGGCCATCACATCAGTTTTGGTCAGTTTAACACGAAGCGAATAAAAGGCGAAGCACGAAGTTGATAGATGTGGTTCCTCGCTCACCCTCAGCCTCGATGAATGACGGGCGCCTCGCCCTCCCCACTAACGGCTCGGGAACGCGCAGGTTTTCTTGCTAGACTCACGGCATGCAGGAAGATACCCAGAACAGCGACTCCGATCGAAGCATAGCGGTTGGAGGCCCGTCGCTCTATCTCGTAGCCACACCTATCGGGAACCTCGAAGACATCACGCTGCGTGCTCTGCGAGTGCTCAAAGAAGTTGACCTGATCGCCTGCGAAGACACGCGCCAGACTCTAAAGCTCCTCAGCCATTACGCCATTAAAACGCGATTGGTCAGCTATCACGAGCACAATGAGATGACGAAAGCCGCCGAGCTGGTCGTAGATCTCGAAGGCGGAGCCAAGATCGCCCTCGTCACGGACGCCGGCATGCCCGGCATTTCCGATCCCGGATTCCGCCTGATCGCGCTCGCCATCCGCCATCATGTGCCGGTTGTGCCGATTCCCGGAGCGTCGGCGTTTCTTGCAGCGCTGGTTGCCAGCGGCCTGCCAACCGATTCTTTCCGCTTCAGCGGCTTTCTACCCTCCAAGTCAGGACAGCGCCGCAAGCTGCTGGAGAGCGTGAAAGACTCTCCGCGGACGCAGGTATTCTACGAAGCTCCCCACCGGTTGCTGGAGACGCTGGCGGAGGTGGTCGAAGTTCTTGGGAGCGAGCGTCATGTCGTTGTTGCGCGCGAGGTAACGAAGATTCATGAAGAATTCCTGCGCGGACGCGCGACGGAAATCCTCGAACGTCTCAAGGCTCGGGGAGACGTCAAAGGCGAGATCACCCTGCTGATCGCAAAAGCGGAAGAAGGAACAGCTCCGCCGGTATCCGAAATCGTCAGCGTCGCCCGGCGCGTACGCGAAATCATGTCTCAAGAAAAGGTGGACGAAAAAGTGGCGCTGAAGAAAGTTGCTAAAGAGCGTGGGATTGGGAAGAGTGAAGCGTACCGAGAGTGGCAGCGGGGAAAGTAACAGCACGACTCACGTGGACCCGGACGCATTCGTCCGGGCACCGAGCGCAGCGAGGCAGGTGTGCTCTCCTCTGCTGAAAACCTCACACTATTCATGTTCATACCGCACCGACGCGGCTCTGGCAATCATCGTAATCTAGACTAGCGATCGAATTGTGTCGAGCTGCGCTCGACGGGGACGGACGAATACGTCCGCCCCTACGTAACTAGTGGTTGTGCCTTCTTCGTGAAGCTTGAAAAGGCCTGGCCTATGACGTTCTACCGGCGCAACCTGCCGCATCTGCAACGAGATGCTAAGCGGCACTTCGTCACGTTTGTCACGAAAAATCGCTGGACCTTGCCGGATTGGGCACGCGACATCGTGCTCGAATCTATTCGCCATGATGACCGCCTTCGATACGACTTAGACGCTGCTATCGTCATGCCCGATCATGTCCATCTGATTCTCACGCCACGAATCGATGAGCTGCGGCAGAGAGTGATGCCTCTATTTGGAATCATGCAGGCGATCAAGGGAGCGTCAGCACGCAAGATCAACCAACGGCTCGAGTGCTGCGGCCCTATATGGCAGGAAGAATCATTCGACCGCGTTTTGCGATCGGCAGAAGGTATTAGTGCCAAGGTTTTATATGTTCTCGAGAATCCGGTTCGACATGGACTCGTTAGCGGCTGGCAAGAATATCGTTGGGTGTGGCATCGCCCCTTCCCAAACCCATATGAACCGACACGACCCGCGTGAATTCGTAATCGATTTCCATAACCACGAACTACGTAGGCCGGACGCATTCGTCCGGCAGCCGAACGCAGCGAGGCTTCAACGAGTCTTAGGATCGTGGCGAAAGACGACTATGCCATTTGTCAGTGAGTCCAGCCCGAGCTCACGACGCAATTCAGAGCGAATATTGGCGACAAGTGGGTCCAACGACGCGGTCTGGTCTTTCGCCATTGATACAGCGAACTCGTGAGCCAGCTGAACTTGGTCCTTGTTACCGAGGAGTTGGATGTCTGCTAGAGCCGACTCAAGATCTCTGGCATAAGGACTCAAATCGCGTCGATTTGAAGAATTCTCAAACCTCCGATAAGCCTCAAGAAGATATTGGATCCGAAGTTCTCGCCGCTTATTCTCTTGATCGCGATTCATGGAAAGGCGATGCACGGCGTACCAGCCGACTACGGCTAGTGCCGCCGTAACAATGAGAGGCAGGAACAACGGGAAGTTCATCGGTTCGGTCTCCTCTCAGCCATCGATCTGTCGAGCTTCGCTCGACGCGGGCGGACGAATGCGTCCGCCCCTACGTGAGCCGTAGAATCCCCTTACTTCCCCGCCAGCTCCTTCTTCACCGCCTCGCTAACTACCTTCCCATCCACACGCATACCGGCTGCGGCGAAGCGGGCCATGGTGGCTTTCATCACCGTTCCCATGTCTTTCATCGCGGGAGGGGGCGTCATCTCGGCAATGCCTGCGCGGACTCCGGCCACGATTTCTTCTTCGCCTGCTTCCTTGGGTAGATAAGTCTCGATCAGCTTGATTTCGGCGGCTTCTTTGTCGGCCATCTCCTGGCGTCCGCCTTTGGTAAACTGCTCGACCGAGTCCTTGCGCTGCTTGATCAGCGTGGAGAGGACTTGCTGCGATTCCTTGTCGTCGAGCGGCGCCATCTTGTCGATTTCGCGGTTCTTGAGTGCGGTCTTGACCATGCGCAGGGTAGAGAGGCGCTGCTCTTCGCGGGCCTTCATGGCGGTAACGATGTCTTTCTGGATCTGATCGATTAGAGGCATAGGGGATTATAGAACGATGGAAAGGTGCAGAGGTCAGAGGTCTGATTGCAGAGGTTAGAACTCGTCCGCCAACCCGAGAGCCTGCAGTGATGATTTTTACTCTTGCAATTTGACCTCTGCCCTCTGCAATCGCTTCCCGAATCTGTGGCCATCGCATATTCTGGTTATTCCCATGCTCAAGAAAAACAGGCTCTTCACTCCCGGCCCAACTCCTCTTCTTCCCTCCGCTCAAACGGCGATGGCTTCGTATGGCGCGCACCATCGCACTGCCGAGTTCCGCGCCCTATTCACGCGCGTGCTCGCCGATGTGAAGGAGTTCATCGGCACAAAGAACGACGTGCTTGTTCTGAGCTCATCGGGCACAGGCTTCATGGAAGCCTCGGTCTCGAACCTGACTTCTCCTGGCGACCGAGTGCTGGTGCTGACCGCCGGCAAGTTCGGTGAGCGCTGGGTCTCGCTGGCCAAGGCGTTTGGTTGCGTCGTAGAAACTGTGACCGCTCCCTATGGCGAAACAATTTCTCTGGAGGAAGTTCGCCGCAAGTTGACACCCGAGATCCGCTGCGTATATGTGCAGGCGACGGAAAGTTCGACGGGCGCTCGGCATAACGTCGAAGCGATCGCCAAACTGGTTCGTACTTTGCCCGATACTTTGTTAATCGTCGACGCAATCACTGGCTTAGGCACAACACATCTCGACATGGATGGTTGGGGAATTGACGTCATCATTGGCGGTTCGCAGAAGGCGCTGATGATCCCGCCCGGATTGGCCTATGGGGCGATCAGCGAACGTGGGTGGCAACGCATGGAGACGACAAAATCTCCTCGGTATTACTTCGATTTGCGCAAGGAACGAAAATCAGCAGCCAAGGCGGAGACGGCATACACTCCCGCGACCTCTCTGTTCGCCGGACTGGCAGCGGCATTCGATTATGTGCGCCAAATGGGGGATGGTAGCCTCGCGGCAGGACGCGACGTGCTGATCGCGAATGCAGAACTGTGCGCGGCGATGACTCGTGCTGGCGTGGAAGCGCTGGGGTTGAAATTATTTGCGCCCAGTTCTCCAGCGACTGCGCTGACTGCCGTCGCTGCTTCAGCCGGTGCCGACTCCAACGTCATTTGCAAGCGCTTCCGCGAGCAGTTTGGCGCGGTCGTGGCCAACGGACAGGCAGAGATGAAGGGACAGATTTTCCGCATCGCTCACATTGGTTACTACGATTATCTGGACACGGTGGGAGTGTTGGCTGCGCTCGAACAGGTGATCGCGGAAACCACGGGGAATGCAGTGGAGTTTGGATGCGCGGTCCGAGCGGCACAGGAAGTTTATGCAAAGGTCAGAGGTTAGACCGCAGAGGTTAGAAACTATTGAGCACGCGCCGTCGCCTAACCTGGGATTTTTTACCTCTGCAATCTGACCTCTAACCTCTGACCTTCTAGGAGTCCAACGCTTCTCTGCGTAACTTGCGGCTTTCAGCCAGCAGCGACATGGAGTGCATTAGGTTCTGCAGGGTGACAATTCCGACCAGGCGTTGTTCGTCGACGATGGGGATGATGCTGAGATTGCGAGCGGAGAGTTTGCGGAAGGCAGAGGCTAACGATTCCTGCTTGGCGGCAACTTCAAAAATGCGATTCATGACGGCCTGCACATAGCCGTTGCCTTCGGCGCGCAATGCTTCGAGAATTTTTTGGCGCGAGATAACTCCAACCATGTCGCTGCCGCGCACCACCGGAAAATCGTCTTGCAAGGTGTGTACGGCTTTTTCGAGCGCGTCTTCCAGAGTGTCAGCAGGAGAGAGCGTGGCGAAGTCGGTGAGCATGACTTCTTCCAGGCGAACGCTTTGCAGCACGGATTGAAATACCGCTGAGCGCTCTTCGAGTTGCGCGCCAACGAACAGGAAGAACCCGATCATCACCAGCCACCAGTTGCTCATGAGCATCCCAACCATCATGAACATGATGGAGAAGACATGGCCGATGCGGACGGCGCGCTGTGTGGCATGAACAATATCGACGCGGCGCGCAAACACAGCACGCAGAACGCGCCCGCCATCCATGGGATAGGCCGGCAGCAGGTTGAACAAACCCAGGTAGAGGTTCGCCCAGACAATGCTCCGCAACAGGGCGTTGGGGTGGAGAAGTGGCCTCGTAGTAAGTGAAAAGCCCGGTATGGCGGTGACCAATATGAATGCGGATAAACCGGCAATGAAAAGATTTACCAGCGGGCCAGCAACCGCGATGCGGATGTCGCGCTTCCAGGCGTTGGTCGAGTCTGGAATGACGTGCGCTTCATCAAGGATGGTGATACCGCCTATCGGCAACAAGATGATGCCCTTGGCTGGAATGCCCGAGCCGCGGGCCACCAGAGCGTGGCCTAATTCGTGTAAAACCACACTGCCAAAAATAATGCCGACCAAAGCGAGTGCGTGCAGGGCAGCGCTGGCATCCTGCGTAGCCGCTTCGGTGCTCCACACGAAGACCAGCAGAAATAGAAAAGTCAAATGAAGACGAATTTCGATCCCGAAAAGACGTCCGAGCGGGATGGACCAACTGCGCATCGACATGCCTACCGTTATTCTATCTACTTAGACACCGATTGACCTGTCCGAGTTGCGAAAAGGCGAAACGGAAGGGCTGGGCCGAAAGATGAAACAGAAGAAGCGCGAGTCTGTGAGCACGAACTTATGAGAGTGATTGCGGGAGAATATCGGCACCGGACGCTGCGGTCGTTGCCCGGGCTCGAAATCCGTCCGACGGCGGACCGTCTGCGCGAAACGCTATTCAACGTACTGTGCGCAGGTAATCCGGCTGCGCTGGCGGAATCGACGTGGCTCGACTTGTACGCGGGAACAGGTGCTGTAGGCATTGAGGCGCTCAGCCGCGGTGCGGGGATGGTCTACTTTGTCGAGTCGTCAAAGGCTGCCACAGAGTTGATCGCCGGGAACTTGAAGTCATTGGGGGTTGCGGGTGGATTCAGGATTGTGAAAATCGAAGCCGGAAAAGCCTTGCAGCAATTGGAGGCGGCGGGAAGCGGTGCTGATTTCGTGTTTCTCGATCCCCCCTACTCCATGCAGGAGGAGTACTCGAAGACGTTAGCCGCGCTGGCGGAATCGAAATTATTGCACGAGCGTAGCGTGGTGATTGCTGAGCATGAGAAAAGGTTTGATGCGGGAGAGGCTTTTGGCGATTTGCGGCGATATCGGAAGCTGGTGCAGGGAGACGCAGCGCTGAGCTTCTATCGACGCAGCATTTGAAGAGATTTTTTGGCTAACCCAAAACTTGAACCACAGGGAACACAGAGGGGCACGGGGGAAACACGGAGGTTCGTTATAACGAGGGTCGTTATAATCGAAACGCATGGCTAACTTTCCACCGGTTGACGAACAACTGGCATATCTCAAAAAGGGCGCGGCGGAGATCGTCAAGGAATCCGAACTGCGCTCGAAGCTCGAACGCTCGCTCGCCTCGGGCAAGCCACTGCGCGTGAAGGCGGGCTTTGATCCAACCGCTCCCGATCTGCACCTGGGACACACCGTCTTGCTGCGCAAGCTTAAACATTTTCAGGATCTCGGGCATACGGTCATTTTCCTGATCGGCGACTTCACTGGGATGATCGGCGATCCGACCGGACGCTCGGTGACGCGGCCTCCGCTGACGCGGGAGCAGATCGCGGAGAACGCCGAGACCTACAAAGCGCAGGTCTTCAAAATTCTCAGTCCGGAAAAAACGGTGGTGGATTTCAATAGCCGCTGGTTCTCGAAGTTTTCGGCCGAGGATTTCATACGTTTGACCGCGAAGTATACGGTCTCGCAGATGCTCGAGCGCGAAGATTTTCATAAGCGCTTCCATGACGAGAAGCCGATTGCCATGCATGAGCTGCTCTATCCGCTGGCGCAGGGATACGACTCGGTGGCGCTCGAAGCCGACGTGGAATTAGGGGGTACCGATCAGAAATTCAATCTTTTGGTCGGACGCGAACTGCAGCGAGCTTACGGGCAGGATTCGCAGGTGGTGCTAACCACGCCGATTCTCGAAGGGCTTGACGGCGTGAACAAGATGTCGAAATCGCTGGGGAATGCGATTGGAATTCACGAGCCTCCGCTCGAGATGTACAGCAAGGTGATGTCGATTTCGGACGAGATGATGTGGAGGTATTACGAACTGCTGACGGACGTTTCTATACCGGATATCCAACACATGCGGCACCAGGTGACTTCAGGAGAGCGCCACCCAATGGCTTTGAAGCAACACTTGGCGAGGACAATCCTGTCGGACTTTCATAGCGTTGACGAAGCTCTTGAAGCTGAAAACAACTGGTCGCGACAATTTCGAGATCGCGGAACGCCGGACTCCGTGGAGGTGGTACAAGTCCAGCTTAACGACATTCAGCATTCTGGATCTCCCCATGGAATTCTTTATGCCACCGGGCAAATCGTTATCAAGTTAGACAAGTTGCTGCATAAAGCTGGCTTCGCCTCCTCTGCTACGGATGCGCAACGGAAGAGAGAACAAGGATCCGTTCGGATCGCTGGCGATGTCAGAAAGGAGCCTTTCTTGGCGCTGCAACTTCCACTTGTGCCTCTCGATATACGCGTTGGTCGAACAGTGAAGCAAGTTCAGATTTTGCAGTAGCCTTTGCGGGTTTCGGTTTTGCTCCTTTTCAACGACGCTTACGTCATCGTGAGAACTACCTGTGGCGGCACAGATGACGCGTGCTTTGCAGGGGGCCTTCGCTGCGCTCAGGATAACAATTGTTACGGGTGACGAGTTTGGGGAGCATGAGGTCCTTCGCTTACGCTCAGGATGACAATTAGGCGTTGATTAGATGTTGAGCTGTGGCGGCATTTTCTTGTGCCAATTTGTCGCTTGCTCATAGGCATATGCAGCCTGCAGCAACACAACTCCATGTCGGGGCGCGGCGGCTAGTTGCAGTCCGATGGGCAGGCCATCTTTCATAAATCCGCACGGTATTGAGATCGTCGGAACTCCCCAGACATTGAAGGGGCGCGTGTTTCTGAGCATGATTAGCTCTTGCGCACGTAGGCTGTCGGGATGTTTTTGAAGGTCGGCGATCATGGGTGGAGGGATCGGAACTGTGGGCGTCAGCAGTACGTCAACCTCATCGAATACTTTTCGGATCGCCTCACGGCTCGCCTGAAGATCATGGGAAGCGCGAAGAACATCGTCTGCGGAAATGTTGGCTCCGGATCGGATGCGCGCCAGTGTCGCAGGCTGGTAGAGCTCTGGCGAGCGCTCCACGAATGGCTTGTGATAGGCGTAGGCCTCCGCACTCGTGAGCGTGCGATCGGTCGAGACTTCGAGTTTGACGTCGCGGATCTCAGCATGGTGCTGGCGAAAAACATCAATTGCTTTTTCGATCGCGTCGGCGACCTCGGGATGAAGGTCATCGAAGAAAAATGCCCGCGGCACACCGACACGTAAATTCGCTGGAAGTTCGTCGAATGCTGAAACGAAACTGGGCTCAACACAGGGGTCGGCTGAGACGCGACCTGTCATCACTTGCATCATCAACCCCGCGTCATAGACGGAGGTTGTGATTGGGCCCACGTGATCGTAGGACGATGACAACGGAATAACTCCTTGGGCGCTCACGCGGCTGTAGGTTGGCTTCAATCCGACGACTCCGCAGTAGGCCGCAGGCAGCCGAATGGACCCAGCGGTGTCGGTGCCGACAGAGGCGAAGCCGAGAGCAGCGGCTACGCTGGCGGCTGAGCCTCCAGAGGAGCCACCGGCGATGCGCGTCGGGTCCCATGGATTGTGGACCTCGCCGAAGAAGCTGATCATCGAACTGCCGCCGTAGGCGAATTCGTGCAGGTTCTGCTTGCCTAGAAAGATTGCGCCTCCGGCGCGCAGGCGGCGCGCAACTTCGGCGTCTTCGGTGGGAATGCGGTTCTTAAACAGCGCGCTAGCCGCGGTGGTGCGGACTCCAGCGGTGTCGATGATGTCTTTGAGGCCAATGGGGATGCCATGAAGCGGGCCGAGATAAGTTCCGCGATAGATTTCGCGCTCGGCGACGCGAGCTCGTTCGAGAGCGGACTCGGCCATGACCGTGATGAAAGCATTGAGCGTTGGGTTCAACTTTTCAATGCGCGTGAGGCAATCGTGGGTGAGTTCGACGGGAGAGATTAAGCGGTCGCGAAGTTTTCGGCTTAGTTCGCAGATGGTGAAAGGCAAATGATCCTCGCTCGACCGCGATCACTCACGCAGGCACGGCGAGTGAAGGCGTAACTTCTGCCGATCGCTATGGTATCGCTAAAGCGATGGCCTGATACAGATCTATCCAGCTAAGCCGCGGGTGGTACACCATGCTTCGCGAACCATTTCGCCACAAAATAAACAACTGGACCGGCAGCAAGCGCCCATGGTCCCCAGCGCATGGCAATGGGATCACTGTAACGCAAAACGACGTAGGTCATGGCAAGCGGCATCGCAATCACATAGACGAGTCCGAGATTGCCGCCGGGAATGCGGAAGGCTCGCGGCAAATCGGGGCGTTTACGCCGTAGTCCCCAAGCAGAAAGGACGGTCAGTACAGTGGTGGCGGCGCGCAGCCAGACATAAATGCTGATCAACTCGCCCAGCGAATTCAGAGCCAGCGACGCATAGATGGCGGCAGAAATCAAAATTGCGATCCAGGGCGTGCCGTAGCGCGGGTGTCGCCGCGTCAGGAATGGCGGCAGGTATCCATCTTCGGCGAGCGTGAAAGGCATGCGGGTGCTGGTCAGCACAGTGCTGTTGAGCAATGCCACGTTACAGATCATGGCGGCAATTGTCATCGAGCTCCCTAGCCAGGGACCGCCGATGAGCAGCGCGGCGGTGGAGTAATATCCATCTTTCCATTGTTGCCAGTTGCCGACCGCAGCCAGAGCGGCAAACGTCGGCAGAAAGTAAGTTGCGATGGAAAGCGGAACCACTAGAGCGAGCGCGCGCGGATAAGTGCGCTGCGGGTTCTCCACTTCCTCAGCCACGGTGGAGCATTGCTCGTATCCGGAGTAGGCCCAGATCACAAGGGCCAGCCCCACTCCGAACACTTTTGAGAAAGGCTGGTTCGGCGGCACCAGCGGCACAAAGGGATTGTGATGCCACTTAGCCAGGCCCATCACTACCATGGCGATCACGGGAATGAAAATCAAGAATTCGAAAACAGTGGCAGCTTTACCGACCATCTGAATGCCACGTATGTTGACCCAGGTGATGACGGCAATTAGCGCGAAGGAAACTAGCCAGTGTTTCCAGCCGATGATCTGCGGGAAGTAGAAGGTGAGGTAGTCGGTGAAGAGCACGGCATAGGATCCGCCGAGAAGGAATGAGGCGGACCAGTTCCACCATCCGGCCAGGAATCCCCAGAAGTCTCCGAAGGCGGCGCGGCTCCAGCGATAGAATCCACCTTCGACGGGCATAGCGGTAGTGAGTTCGGCGGAGACGAGCGAGACCGGAATACACCAGAACAGCGGAACGAGCAGGAGGTAGAGCAGGCTCGTGCCGGGGCCGCTGGTGGTGACCATGGCTTCTAGTCCGAAGGGGCCTCCGGTGGTGTAGGAGAACATTACAAAGACGAAATAAAAGAGGCTGGCTTTGCGGGCGGTGGAGGTCGGTGATGAGGCTGACGCGTTCACGATGGCGGCGGCTAGTTTACAGGAATCTTACGAGCGCCTGTAAATCATCCGGTGAAGCGCCGGGTAATCTCTGCCCGATCTCACGCTCGACGGGCGAGGCGCCCGTCGCTCCACTAAAACTTATCCCCCGGCGGAGGCGCGGCGCTGGCAGAGTGCTACCACGGTGTCGAGTGCGTCCTTAACGATAAAAGTAACGGCGTCATGGACGGCGCTTTCGGAAAGCCCAGGCGATTTACCGACAAGATCCATGGTCAGGCGGATGCGCGTGTCGCCGCCGGGATCAGGGCCAAACGAGACGTGTTCCTCGGCGGTGACTCCCAGTGCGTGGTTGAGCAGGCTAATCGAACGGGGCAGACTGATGGAGGTCACCACGGCAGTGACAGTAGCGGGGACGGGCTGAACAATGACATAACGCAGGCGGCTACCAACCTGCCAGGGAACGCCCTCGACCCATGAGGCTTCGTCGTAAATTCCGCGATGCAGCAGACGTTCAAGATGCAGAAAGGCCAGGAACGCCGCGTCAACCGGAGCGGGAACCGTAACGGAGTACTCGACGCGTGGCAGCATGGAGAAACCGCACTAAGGCGCGATTATGCGCCGATTCCCAGTGGGAGACAAGGGCGAAGGCTGCTTTGCTCAAGGTCGAGCAGCTTGCGCTTGATGTCAAGACCACCACCGTAGCCACAAAGCGATCCGCTGGATGCAATCACGCGGTGGCAGGGGACAACAATGGCGATTGGATTACGATTGTTCGACATACCGACGGCGCGGTAGGCGTGGGGATGGCCAATGGCTTGGGCGATGTCACGGTAGCTGCAAGTCTCGCCGTACGGAATTTCGAGCAGTGCATGCCAACAGGCCAATTGGAACTTGGTTCCACGAAGATCGAGTGGGAAAGAGAACTCGCGGCGTTCTCCCGAAAAGTATTCGTTGAGTTCACGCAGATAGGGCGCAAGGGTTGCTTTCGATTCACGCAATTCTGTCGTGGGGTCTAATTTCATCATGCGACCTTCGAATTCGAGTCGGACCAATCCTTTGGACGAAGCGGCGAGGAATAATGGGCCGACCGGGGAAGGCGTGCGGACGTAAGACAGAGTCTCCATAACGGGTTGGAGGATAGCACGAGGTTTGACGATTCTAACAATATCCAGCTCAGTAATGATGGAGCGCAGCCGAAATTGTCCATAAAAAAGCCTCCCGTTTTCGCGGGAGGCTTTCCAGGGGAAGGTACTGCTGATACTACTTCTGCACTGGTTGATCCTGATTGGTAGTCGTGGTCGTCGAAGCCAGCTGTTCCAGATTATTCTTCAGGAGGCTGATTTCAACGCGTCCACCGGCAATACGCTTCGGCTTGGTGTCGCCGGCCGCTGCGGTAGTCGGAGCCGGTGCATTGCCCATGCCGACGAGATAAATCCGGTAAATTGGAATGTCGTGGTTCAGCGCCAGATAGCGTACAACCGATTCCGCCATTTTTTGCGAGTTGGCGATTGCCACCTGTCCATGACCGGACGAGAAGCCTTGGACTTCGACGACGTAGCCGCGCTGGTCTTTCAGCGGGGTAGCCATTTCATCGAGAGCGTTCTTGGCGTTCTGGCTTAGCACCGTCTGTCCCGACTTGAAAAGAATTTCAGTTTGGGTCGTGGCCTGGTACTGATCGATGTTGGTCACCACCTGTTCGACCGTGGTCAGACGGGTGTTAGCCTGCTGCGCAGTCTGCTGCGCGGCCTGCGCCCGGTTGCCGGCATCGATGGCATGCTGGTCAGCTTCGTTGGCTTTGGCCGAAGCGAGCTGGATGCCCTGCTGTGCGCGCGCATCGGTATCCTTGATCGCCTTGGTGTTGGAGGCGGTCAGCTCGTCGAGTTCGTTGATACGGTCGCGAATCGGTTCAGTCTGCCGCGCAACATATTTCTTGCGAGCGAACGGGTTCACGCGACCCCAAAAGCCTTCGCGAGTCTCCGGTTGTAACGGATCTTTGCCAGTGGCTGTATCAGCCCTGGTGGCTGGCTGAGCCGCGGACTGACTGGACGCGGGCTGGGTCGTCGTTTGAGTCGACGCAGGTTGAGTCTGGGTAGCGGAATTGTCCTGGGCAAATACTGGCACAGCCACGATTACGGCTAGCAGCAGAGCGAAGATGGTGCGGTTTTTCATTTTAAACTTCCTCCAAGTGGGGAATGGGGAGATCCACTCCGTTCGCCTTCCGGCGCGATTTTGATTGCGTCGTTTCAATAACGAATCCCATTAAAATTTGGGAAGCAAACGCCGACGCCGCGGATGCCTCAAAAAGCCGGCCATATCACTGGCCTGCCTTTCTATATAACAGTTAGCGTGCCAAATGCCCGTGTGCCGGGCATGAAGCGCAAGTGCTTTCTTTTCAATGATATTGTATCTCATCGTTCCTCGGGAGGGCACCCTCCCTAGCGGTAATTTTGGCGGGAACTGATATAAAAACTGCGTGCAGGGGTTTTCCTTTGCGGTAATCGGTGAAGCTGGTTGGTGAAATTGCGGTTGGGAAATTTTGGGAAATAAATAATTAAAGATAAACCAAGCGCACCGATAGATCATCCCAACATCCATGCGATGGCCATCGTTTGCGCTGCTCTTCCTTCTGCTGGCATTTCTTGCTCAAACCGGTTTTGTTCATGCCGATAACACTCGCTTCGATCTCACGCAACTGAAAACGCCGCCGGGATTCCACATCTCCGTTTTTGCCAAAGAAGTCGACGGTCCGCGCATGATGGTGTTCAGCCCAGGCGGCGTCCTCCTGGTGAGCGAATCGGGGGAGGGTCGAGTGGCGGCTTTTCCCGACTCCAAGCATGCGGGCAAGGCCGAGCGGGAGGTAACCGTTCTTAAAGGCCTGAATGAGCCGCACGGTTTGGCATTTTACGAAGGCAAGCTATACGTTGCCGAGAACAACCGGGTTCGGCGCTATGACTGGGACGAGGCAAATCTGCGAGCGTCCAATCCGGTCAAGCTCGCCGACCTGCCGACCGGCGGCGGTCACTCGACCCGCAGCATTTTGTTTCACGGCGGCAAGATGTATGCCTCCGCTGGATCGAGTTGCAACGTTTGTATCGAAAAAGATCCGCGGCGCGCGGCGGTGATGGAATTCAATCCCGATGGCAGCGGCCAGAAGATCTTTGCCAAAGGCCTGCGCAACGCGGTCGGGTTGGCGGTGAATCCGAAGACGGATACGGTATGGGTCACAGTCAACGGACGCGATTTGATGGGTGACGATCTGCCGCCGGAGACTATTTATGATCTGGGAAAAGATGGCGGCGATGCCGGCTGGCCGTATTGTTATGGCGACCGCGTACCCGATTCAAGCTTCACCAAACCTGGAGACAATCGCTGCCAGAGTGTACTGGAGCCGAAGGTCCAGATGCAGGCGCACTCGGCTCCGCTGGGACTGGCGTTTTATGAAGGGTCGGAATTTCCCGCAGAGTACCGGAATAACATCTTCGTGGCATTTCATGGATCGTGGAATCGCAGCGTTCCAACGGGATACAAAGTCGTGCGCGTGAAACTCGACGACAACGGTCAGCCGCAAGGAGGTGCGGAAGATTTCATCACTGGATGGCTGGCGCCGGGCGAGACGAAAAAGGGTCGGTGGATGGGACGTCCGGTGGGGATAGTGTTCGGTAGCGATGGATCGATGTATTTGAGCGATGACTCTGCGGGGGTGATTTACCGCATCACGTACGAAAAGTAGATTGCCGAGTTGCGCGGTAGGAGCCGGTGTCTCTATGTCCCGCAATACTTCTCATACTGCTGATAGATAAACGGGTCGGTCATACCGGCGATGTAATCGCAGATGACGCGGGGGAGTGGTTCCTCGGTGGCTTTTTCACGGTAGTTGCGCGGCAGATCGTCGGGTTCTTCCATCCAGTGGGCGAAGAGTTCTCCGGTAATGCGCTCAGCGTCTTCTTTCTCTGCCGCCAGCGCCGGACTGTAGTAAAGATTCTCGTAGAGAAAATCCTTCAGGCGTCGGCGCTCATCTTCGACGGGTGGGCTGAAGGCAGCGAGCCGCTCGCTGTGGCAGCGGACATCTTCAACAGAATGCACGTCCACGGCTTTCACGCGTTGCGCTGTATTTGCAATCAGGTCTCCGACAAATCTGTCAAGAATGCTTTTCAGTACCTCGTTAAAGACGAGTTTCTCGGCGGCATTCGGGTAAAGTTTTCTTGCATCGCGATAATGTTGTGCGAAGACATCGACGCTGTCCGCAATCTGCTCGACTGTCAGCAATCGGGCTTCGTATCCATCGTCGAGATCGGCGGTGTTGTAGGCGATCTCGTCGGTGAGATCGATAAGCTGCGCTTCCAGCGGCGGGCGCTGTTCTAGAAGATACTCAGCAAGTTCGGGATAGTCCTTGGCAGCGTAATCGTGCGAGTGCTTGATAATTCCTTCGCGGACTTCGAAAGTAAGATTCAGTCCACGAAAAGACGCATAACGAAGTTCGAAGTCTTCAACAATGCGAAGCGCGTGCAGGTTGTGATCGAAGGAAAACCCATGCTGGCGCATGGCCGCGTCGAGCGCCTTTTCTCCGGAGTGGCCGAAAGGCGGGTGGCCGAGGTCGTGTACAAGGGCTAGCGTTTCCGCCAAATCGGTGTTCAGTCCTAGTTGTGCGGCGATGGTACGCGATATTTGCGCTACCTCGATGGTATGGGTAAGGCGGTTGCGGAAGTGATCGGAGTAGCGGCGAGTAAAAACCTGAGTTTTCGCCTCTAGGCGGCGAAAGGCGCGCGCGTGGACTACTCGATCACGGTCGCGTTGATAATCGTTGCGGTAGGGATGCTGGGGCTCGGGATGGCGGCGTCCGCGGGAGTTTTCTACACGGACCGCATAATCGGCGAGCATGAAAAGAGTTTAACAGCGAATCCGAGGTTGGGCCGAGCTACGCTCGGCTGGACGGGCGAGTCGCCCGTCCCCACACTAGCTATTACTTTTTATTATTTTGCGCCTTCGTCTTTGGCCAGACGCATTTTGGCGGAATCGAGCTTCTTCTGCACCCGCGTCACATCCGCTGGATCGGTTTCCGCGGCAATGGTGCGGTTCCACTCGGTGAGCGCACGCTCCCAATTGGTCGCGGCCAGTTTCAGGCGGCCCGTCTTCTGATACAAATCGCCGAGGTGATCGTGGACGGTCGGATCGGTATTGATTTTCTGCGAAGCCTTCAGCAGATTCTCTTCCGCCAACTCATATTTTCCTAAGCGGAAATATGCCCAGCCGAGAGAATCGAGATAAGCGCCATTGGCGGGATCGAGATCCACTGCGCGCTTGATATACCCGAGCGCTTCGTCGAGCTTTGTGTTTTGATCGGCGAGCATGTAGCCCAGATAATTCAGCGCGGAAGCATGATCGGGATCACTGGCCAACACCTTCTTGAACTGTTCTTCCGCTTCAGGGTAGCGTTTTTCGCGCTCAAAAGTCGATCCGCGGAGGAACCAGACATACTCTTTGTCGTCGGGCTTGGTCGAAAGTTGCTCAGCCTTGTCGAGTGACTGTTCGGCCTCAGGGAACCGGCGCAACCGCGTATACATCTGGGCCAGCGCGATGTAAACTGTACGATCGTCGGCATCACCCTTCAACATTGCATGGACGTCTTTGAGCGCCTTGTCGGCCTCGCCCATATCCGCCTGCTGCGACGCCAGCACCATTTTCAGATCGCGGCTTGTGGGTAGCTTTTGGACCGCTTCTTTGGCAGCGTCGGTGGCCTTTTGCCATTCCTTGGCTTCGCGCCAGGTATCGATGATCTGCTGATAACCGCGCTCGATATCGTCATCGCCACCCAAGGCGACGATCTCATGGAAGCTCTCGACGGCGGCTTGATTGTTCCCTTGGTCGCGGTAGATCGTGCCTAGCCTTTCGAGGAACACCGCCCGATTGCTCTTCTCACCATTCGAATACTTGCCGTCGGCCTTCTCCGATTTCTTCAGCAGGTCGCGCATGATCGGAACGGCCTCGTCATAACGTCCCTGCGCCTGGTAGATGGCGGCAATGTTGTAGGGAACTTCGACCGAATCCTGCACCATGGTCTCGGCTTTTTTTAGGTTGTCGAGCGCGAGATCGAATTTGCCCTGCTTGCGGTAGATTTCCGCGATACGAACGTAGGTCTGCGCGTCTTCCGGATTCGCGTCCGCGATCACTTTGTATTGTTCGAGAGCGGCATCGGCTTGGCCATCGTTCAGCAGATTCTGCGCGAGGCCGCGAATAGCGTCGAGATTGTCGCGGTCTAATTCGATGGCGTGGCGATAAGCCTCGATCGCTTCCTTGTACTGTTTTTGCTGTTCGTAGGTGTAACCGAGCGCCGAATAGAGCTTCGCCGAGCGCTCGGTGTTCGGTACCGAACTGAGTACCTGAGTGGCGCGAGCTGTGTCACCGAGTTCGTTGTAGAGATAAGCCAGCGTCGTGACTGCCTCTTCGGAGTCTGGCTGCAGCTTCACTGCTGTCTTAAATTCGGTCTCAGCTTTTTGCAGATCGTTGTTCAAGCGATACAGGCGCCCCAAGAGCAAGTGGTCATCCATGCTGTCGGGCTGCAGGCGGATGATCTGCTCATACTGCTCGATCGCCAGTTTCAGCACGCTCTCTGAACCGCTGCCCGCTTGCATGTCACCGAGCGAGCGCAGGTAGATTCGTCCCAGCAGGCGGCGCGCTTCAAGATTATTCGGATTGCGCTTGATGATGTCCTGCGCCTCGACGACGGCGTCGCGAATGCGTCCAGTCTTGGCATAAAGCTCGGCAAGACCGGAGGTCAGATATGCGGAGGTCGGATCCGCATCAATCGCGGCACGATATTCTTCGATGGCCTTGTTGGCCAATTCGCTGCGGCCGTACGTAGCCACTTGTTCCTCATACATGTGCGCGAGGGTGAAGTGGTAGTAGGCGGCTGCGCGGTCGGGAGTCTTGGCGTTGTTGGCAGACTGCACACCAGTGGCGACTGGAGAATCCTTGGCATGAGCGGGCTGATCTTGGGCTAGTAACACCTGAGCCGGTAAGCTCTGGGCTAGTAAAAAAGACCCCGTAAGAATGACGACACTAACAACACAAAGCTGTTTTTTCATGAAAAGTCCTGCAGCTTGCAAATTACAGCCACATCTCCCATTGGATGCTAATCCGCGTCCATCGGGATTTCCTTATTCTACCCTTGGCGGGCTATCCGGTGTCGAGAAAGCGCAGAGACAGAAGCCGGAGGTACAGGGGCTTTGGAGGCGATTGTCAAAGAAAGTAAAGACTTAAGACATTAGTGAGTCATGTGTGGCTAATGTCTGAAATGCCGCACTCCGGTGAAGATCATCGCCAGCCCGAGACGGTCAGCGGCTTCGATGACCTCCTGGTCGCGCACCGAGCCTCCGGGCTGAATGATGGCCGCGGCGCCGACTTTGGCAATTTCCTCGATGCCGTCGGGGAAGGGGAAGAAGGCGTCGGAAGCAGCCACCGTACCCTTCAGCGGTAATTGCGCCTTCATAGCGCCCAACTTGCACGAATCGACGCGACTCATTTGCCCGGCGCCAACGCCCACAGTTTGCCCATCGCGAGCGTAGAGAATGGCGTTCGACTTCACGTGTTTGCAAACCTTCCACGCGAAAAGCAACGCTCTTTTTTCTTCCGGGGTTGGCGGTCGCTTGGTAACAACCTTCAGATCGGCTTCAGCCAGTTTGTGCAGGTCGGAATCCTGGACGAGCATGCCTCCCGAAATATTCTTCAGAACCCAGTTTTGCTGTCCCGCGGGAACTTCGACCAGACGAAGGTTTTTCTTCGTGGCAAAAGCGGCTTTGGCGCCATCATCGAATGCAGGAGCGGCAATAACTTCCAGGAATAGTTTGGCCATCTCGTTAGCAGCCGCCGCATCCACCGTGCGGTTCACTCCAATCACTCCTCCAAACGCCGATACTGGATCGCACTCCAGCGCCCGCATGTATGCTTCGGCGAGCGTCCTACCGGTTGCGGTTCCGCAGGGATTGGTGTGTTTGATAATGGCGCACACCGGCTCGTCAAATTCCTGCGCCAGATCCCACGCCGCTTGCAGGTCGACAATGTTGTTATAGGAAAGCTCTTTACCCTGTACCTGACGTGCATTTGCCACGCCTGCGCCCGAACCGTCCGAGTACATCGCGGCTTTCTGGTGCGGATTCTCTCCATAACGCAGGTCTGCCACTTTTTGAAACGCCAGCCGCAGATTTTGAGGAAAACCTTCCGCTGCATGCAAGGCGAAATCGCCGCCAATGCGCTCGAGCGTCGAGGCTATGGCGGAATCGTAGGCTGCGGTGGTAGCAAATGCTTTCTGTGCTAACCGCCATTTCGTTTCTCGCGACAGCGCGCCGCTTGAGCGAGCCATCTCATCGGCGATCGGGGCGTAATCGGCGGGAGAGGTGACGACCGCGACGTCCTGGAAATTTTTGGCGGCGGAGCGGATCATCGAAGGTCCGCCGATATCGATGTTTTCAATCAACTCTTCGAAGTGCACACCTGGCTTAGCGGCAGTCTTTTCAAATGCGTACAGGTTGACCACCACCATATCGATCGCCGAAATGCCATGCTCGGCAACCGCCGCGCGATGAGAGCTGTCTTCGCGGCGATACAGAATGCCTCCATGAACCTTCGGATGCAGCGTCTTAACGCGGCCATCCAGCATCTCAGGGAACCCGGTCAGCTCGGAAATATCTTTTACGGTGATGCCGGAGTCGCGCAGCAGCTTGGCCGTGCCTCCGGTCGAAACCAATTCCACGCCAAAAGCGGCGAGTTTGCGGGCGAAATCTAACAGTCCGGATTTATCGGTGACACTGAGAATGGCGCGTTGAATTTTAGACATGAGAACCTCGGGAGTGAATGAGAATTAGAGAAGAAAGATTTTAGCAGCTTGGTGGGGAGTTCTCAGTTCCCGGTTCTCAGTCCTGGCGAAGCGGTTGTCACTTCTGGGCAATGCATGGAGTCGCCGAGTCGTCTTGTGGAGTTTTACGCAGAGACTCGACGATGCGATTGATCTCAGGTTGCGTGACACCGGCGGAATTTTTGTAGCTCTTCTGAGAAAAAACCATTTCGACGCTGCCCTCGTCCGAGAAAAGGTCAACGATAATTCCGTCCTGCCTAACTTCAGGATTTCCTTGCTGGAATCCCTTGTAGCTTTGATTCTGCAGGTTGAAGATCCCGGTTTCGGCCGCCTTCACTGGCATAATGGACTTGATTATCAAGACGCCTTGCTCACCATAGTGAACACGTGGCGACAGCGACCAATAGTGCATCTTGCTCGGGGTGAACTCGTAGACAGCCTTGGTAAAACTGTAGTCTGACCTTATTGCCTCGAGCCCGAAGACTGATACGGTAGCAAGTGCTGCGGACTTAATGACAGCGTCAGAACTGTTTGTAAACTGTCGAGGGGGACAGGCCTTAAACAGCAACCGCAGTCCTGAACTGAAATGAAGATCGACCATATACTTCGCGGGCTTGTCGTTCGGATAGAGCTTGGTCTGGGTTTTGTCGAGGTCGCTCCATGGAACCTCAAATTCGTAGCCGAGATACGACAGCTTCGTTCCTGGTGCCTCCGAAATGGACTGGTCTTTCAAGTCGGTCGGAACGATTCTGGCGACCGGCGGAACTTTCCTCGCTGCATAAAAAGAAAGCGCCACTGGAGCGACCCAGACCACGCCCACAAAAATAACGGCGAGCGTGACAAACACTGTGATTAAAATTCGTCGCAGTAGCTTCACGATTTGCGCTCCCGGGTGCTGAGAACTGAGAACTGGCAACTGAGAACTGGGAACTAGCTTTTCGCCTTCGCCTTGAGCTTGACCTGTCCATCCTGCATCTCGACCGAGTACACCACCGTATCGCAGCCGTGCTGCTTGCGAATCTCGCTGGTCTTTTTGCTGACGAATGCCGCGAACGAATCGAGGTTGCCGGAAACTTTCTCTCCCGACTTTTGTTTAGCTTCGGTTAGCGCTTTGTACAGGGATTCAACTTGCTCGCGCTCAGCTGCTGCGCCGGAGCACTGTACGGAGAAAGGTTGATCGGCGCCCTGAGCCTTAGCAGCCGCAGGTTCAGGGCTGCGACTGAGGCCATACGCCGGATGATGCTTCGATTCGTGCTCTGCGCTTACGCGCACACCCTGCACCGAGAGGATCGCATCGGCAGGACGGCGATAACCCTCTTCGCGAATCCGCATTTTTTTGCGCCACAGGTCGCTTTGGACCGCATAACGCTGCGCCATCTCGTTGTAGCGGAAGCGCTGCGAAAAACTCATTCTATTGCCATCGCTGAACTTGCGAATCAGCGAGAGAACCTTCCATTCAACATCGGTGGGAGGCCGTTTGGCTGGATTGTTGAAGAACATCTCGTACTCGATCTTCAGCCGCCGAAGTTGCTGCTCGAGGAGATTCAGTTCTTCGTCGGTGGTCACAAGGATTCCCCCGTCAACAGCTTAGCGTTGCAAGCATGGGGTTGGCGAGGTTCCCGCCGGACACGCAAGGGATGGTACGAAAGTACTGTAAGACCAGCCGTCAGCGCTCAGCCATCAGCCGTCAGGTATCAGCGACCAAAGCATCAATCCTGGCTTTGGCAAACAGATTGTCGCGGCGGCAGGTCAACAAGCGCAGAGAGGAATTGGGTTTTGAAGGCTGAGGGCTGACGGCTTATTTTACTTCGAGCTCGACGCCATTTTCTTCACCATCGCCAGCACAAGCTTCCGGTCACTGTCGTTCAGATTTGCCGAGTATCGGCGCATCTGGCTCAGGAAGCGGACTTCGTCGTCAGAGAGCTGCGGCAGCCCCTTATGGCCGTTGCTGTTACCTTCGGCAAAGAATTGCGACAAGGCTAAATCCATCGCCCCCGCAATTTTCGCGAGGGTGTCCAGCGAAGGAATGGTGTGGCCGTTCTCAACGCGCGACAGATAGCAGCGCAACAGGCCAGTGCGTTTTTCGATGTCGCCCTGTGACATGCTGCGTTGGAGCCGAAAATTGCGGATGGTCTCGCCGATATTCATAGGTATGCGACAAACAAATTGTCAATAAAAGATGTTGTGCATAGTAACCAGAGCGGTACCTTCTGGCAAGTGGAAATTCCGGGCGTCTCGGCGGGCAGTGTTTTCACGAATGTTGTTCTTAAGTGCTCACAATGTTTTTGGAAAGGGCACAGCTTCAGCTGTGCCGCTAAACGTCGCTAATATACGGGCTTTAGTCCCTGAGGGCCAGAGCTCGAACTGCCTTCACTCCTTCAGCGTCGCCGCCAGAAAATCGACGGTGCGGCGCCACGCATCGGTGGCATCAGCTCATGGGCAAGGTCAGGATTGGGCAACTTTGCCGCGATAGAGATCGAGCACAAATCGTGACACCTGAAGCCTGACACGCAGGTCTGCCCCTATGGGGTTCCCTCAAAAAGCGGCCAGAGTTGGTCGGCGGTAACGCGATAAATGGCGTAGGCGCTGCCACCGTCGAAGGTGCGGCGGAACAGCAATTCGCCGCGGCCATCGCCGTCGGCATCGACGGCGTCGATCAGTTCCATGCGCGGACTGACTTCGAGGTGGCGCGAATCTGTCTGCGAGAAGAACAGTTTTTGCAGCTCGCCTTCGAGGTTGGTGCGGGCGATCAATGTGATTTCCTTGGGTTCTTCGGAGGCTCCAGTCGTGCCGGCGGCCGACGGCTGAGTTTTTGCAGAGAGTACCAGCACCGGCTCGTTCGAATTGGAGAGATCAAAGATGCGCAAGCTCACATCGTCGAATGCAGGCTTAGGCGGCTGGGCTTTGGATTTGCTGGAGGACTTGTTGGCCGCCGACTTTTTGCTTGCGGGCGTGGCCTCTTTCGCGGCTAAATTTGCCTGCGCGTGAAGCTGCGTTATAGCCAAATCTAGCATCTTGGTGCGATAAATGGCTTCTTCGGCTGGCTTCAAATCGTAAGTGTAGGGGCGCGGATCGGGCCCTCCCACATCGGAAATCGCCGGGATGACGACGATCGGAGGCGGAGTCGCGGCAGTGTTCTTTGCTGTCGCATCTTTCCCCATACTCAACGTACCGGAGGATGCTCCCGAGGATGCGCTCGGCACGGCGTCGGTCGGAGCGTCGAATGTGGTGAAAGGTTCGTGGGGTTCGGTTGTATCCGGCTTTCCGCGACGCAGGCGGGGCCGATTCGGATCCGTAATCGGCTCGTCTGATGTTGGCTCAGAAGCAGTAGTAGCCTTCGCAGGCTCCGGCGAAGTACTCGGCTTGGGAACTTCCGGCTTAGTCGGGGCGCTAGCAGACGGCGCAGAAGTCGGCGCTGCTGGAGGAGTGGCAGGTTTTGGCTGGTCTTTATCTTTATTATTTTTGTCCTTATCGTTATCGTTGTTCTTGTCTTTGTTGTCGGAGCTGCTATCGGAGTCCGTCGTTTGGCGCCGGTGGAGTACGGGTGGTCCTTCCTTGTCGTCGTCGGCGATCACGGGTGCCGAGTACTTCTTGTGTTTCTCCGGAACCCGCTCGCCAGCGGGAATCCACGTGCCTTCGGCAATCCAGACGTGGTTGAGTTGTCCTGGCTGCGAAATCGTGAAGATGCCCTGCGACACGCCGCTGCGAAATCCTTCGTAGACGATTCCGAAGTCGAGAGCCATGGGAACAGGGTCGGCTTTATACGCACCCGCATCGTAAAATTTTCCGTCCACCATGATGGCAATCGGAGTGAATCGGGCTTTCTTGCCTTTCGGTGAAAGCTGGACCAATCCCAGGGCGCGCGGTCCCTTATCGACCGCGGCCTTGCGCCCATACTGCGTCAGAATTTGGGCCATGAGGCACGAACTGGCAAGCCAAGTCGCGGCGGCCAAGGTGACGGCGAGCATCCCCTTGCGATATAACTTGCGAGATAACCTGCGATCGAACAGTGAGCAGCGAGGAGAAAATCCCATGGAAGTCAATGATAAATCCCCAGACTTCAATACGACGGACGAGAATGGCAAAGAGGTTGCCTTAAAAGACTTTCGCGGCAAGACGGTGGTGCTTTATTTTTATCCCAAGGCAGATACGCCGGGATGCACCAGGGAAGCGTGTGGCTTTCGGGACACCTACGCGGCCATCAAGAAGACAGGCGTGATTCTGCTCGGAATTTCGAAGGATACGGCAGCCTCGCAAAAGAAGTTTCAGGAAAAGTTCAGCCTGCCTTTCCCGCTGCTGGCCGATGCGGAGAAGAAGATTGCAAACCTCTTCGGCGTGGTCAAAGAGAAGAACATGTACGGCAAGAAAGTGATGGGCATTGCGCGGACGACGTTCGTTATTGGCCCCGATGGCAAGATCAAACACATTTTCAATAACGTGAAGCCGGAGGGGCATGCGGAAGAAGTGCTGGCGTACTTGAAGAGCGCGGCATGAGGAAGATGGTATGAATCTCCTTCAAGCGCTGGAATGCATGAGGTCTTCCGCTGCGCTCAAGATGGCACCATCTAGTGTGACATCATCTGGCGATTTGGGATGAATTCGCTTGGCCGCACCACTTCGTTGAAAGCGGAGTTCTTTAATCGCGATCCACGGCGGGTGGCGCGGGCGTTGCTAGGCAAGTTGCTGGTCCGGCGGGCGCCAGGCGGGATTTTGGCGGGACGAATTGTCGAAACTGAAGCTTATCTTGGACAGGACGATGCGGCGGCGCACTCGGCAGCGGGACGGACAGCGCGCAATGCGGTTCTCTTCGGCCCTCCCGGCCTCGCGTACGTGTACTTTATCTACGGCAACCACTACTGCCTGAATGTTTCTTGCCTACCCGATGGAGAGGCCGGCGGCGTGCTGTTTCGCGCTCTGGAGCCCGTGGCTGGCATCGGGCAGATGGCGGAGGCGCGAGGGATTGAGTTAGCAAAAGATGTTGCGCTAAGAAAGATTTCTGAGCTCAGGAAAATTTCTTCGGGTCCGGGGCGCATGTCCGAAGCGCTGGACGTCACACGAGAACGAGACAATGGGAAGAGCCTGGTAAGCCCACGCTCGGATCTCCGCATTGTGGATGATGGATATCGAGTGCGAAAGGTGACGGTTACACCTCGCATAGGGATTGTGAAGTCTGCCGAGCGGCCGCTGCGTTACTACATCACAGGAAATCCGTTTGTTTCGGGACGACCGATTGTGTCGGGGCAACTGGCCAGGTAGCAGTTACCGTAACTTCTCGTACTCCGCATTCGCCTGCTTTAGGAGAGGCACATCTGCGTCGGCATCCTTCCAGAAGGCGAAGAAATCCTGATAGGCTGTCCTGGCTTTGGCGCTGTCTCCCTGCTGGGCGTAGGCGCGCGCAGTTCCGAGACGGGCCAGAACATATAGCGGGCTTGTCGGACTTAGGCCGCGATGATCGGCGATCTTCTGATACTCGGCTAGCGCCTTGGCCGGATCGTGCAGGTCGAGATAGGCCTCTCCGCGCAGGTAAAGGACCCAGAAGTCGACGGGCGCGGTCGGACCTCCTCCCAATTCGAAAAGTCTCGCTGGCTCCAGCGCTTCAATCGCCTGGGCCGGCTGTTTGCGTTGCAGTTCGACGCCGGCGCGGGCAACGGCGAGCGTACCCTTATTGAGCACTGCATCGTTGGGATTTTGCTTCACAAGGTCGGCAATCATCTTTTCCGCGCGGCTGGTGTCGCCGGTACGAGCCAAGGTAAGAGCTGCCTGGCTCTGAACGAACGTGTCGTCCGTAAGGGCGAGTGCCGCTTGCGTCTGGCGGCGCGCCTCTTCTATGTTTCCGAATTCAGCCTCGATCCCACCCTCGGAGACGCGCGTGCCGGCTGCAAAGTCCTTGTTCTGCTCCAACTTCTGCGCTACGGTGTTAGACACCTCGCGCCCTTCGCGCACCTCCCCCTGGAAATACTTGGTATTGGCGGCGAGCGCTAACATAAATGGCTCGTCTCCAGTGCCGGCGATGCTGTCGAGCGAGTGCTGCATCATGGCCTGATCGCCGCGGATAAAAGCGAGTTGGTAAGCGATCAATCTTGTGGAGAACGATTCCGCTTTCTGCGTCACCGCCTGATCAAGCATAGCCATGGCTTCGTCATAGCGCCCAAGGGACATGTACGCTCCGGCTACATTTTGGTAGGCGTACACATCTTTGGCATCGATTTGCATTGCCTGTTGCGCATTGGCCAAAGCTTTGTCCGGCTGCCCGGTGGCGCCGTAAAGCAGCGCCAGGTTGTCACAGGGCACATTGTCGCGAGGATAGGCCTGCTTCCACTGCTCATAAACCTCGGCGGCCTTATCTAACTCGCCGGTGGACTCATAATAGTGAGCGGAAATATAAAGTTTCTCGCGTTCACTCGCCCTTTCCCTAAGATCGAATGCCTTGTGCAGCGCTTCTATGCTAAGAGTTCTGGCCCCCAGGTTGTTGTAGCAGACACCAAGCGTCCCATAGGCCATGGCGAAATTGGGATCGAGTTCAACCGCGCGCTTCAGATGCGGAACGGCGCGATCATCATGCAAAGCCATGTGCTCGGCCTGCCCAAGGCTGAAAGCCTGTAAGGCTTCGAGCGATGAAGTGGTCGCCTGTTCGAGCGGCTTAGCGAATTCCTGCACAGAGCCGAGCGATTCGCCAAGTTTGGCGCGTAGTGATGATGCTGCTTTATCGAGCGCTTTGAGGACTTGCTCTTTGCTGGCGGCCTCGACTTGCTCGCGGGCGAGCGAATCTCCAGTTTGAGCATTGACGGCGGAGAGCGTGATTACGTATGAACTGCCGAGGCCAGAGATAGAGCCCGCCAGCACGGCTTTGGCTCCTTCACGCATTGCGATCTCGCGGGCAACGTCGTTGGTGATGCGCTCGCCTGGCTGGCGTCCCATAAAACCAAGCGCCTCGCGGATGCGCGACTCGGGCAAAATATTCAGAAAGGGCGACTGCTCAAGTTGAACGGCGAGCGCCTGCTTCAGAGTTCCATCAAACACGGGATCGCCGGTTGTGTTGACGAAATCGGCAAGCACCACGGTGTCTTTTTCGGTGAGCGTAGTGGCGTGGCGGGAGCGGAGGAATAAGCCTCCACCGATGAGCGCGGCGATCAGTACCACGGCACCGATGGCCATGGGGATCTTCGACGGTTTTCGCGAGGTTGCGGGAGCGCTGGCAATCGCTGGATTCACCGCGCTTGACGATCCAGCGGCAACCGCTGCCCCCGAGGCAGACGAGATTGGCTGCGTCGGCTGCGCCACTGGCCTTGATCCCGAAGAGTCGTGAGCCGCTGCCACCGAGCCCGAACTGGCAGCGACGGCGCGTCCCGTATCTGTATCGCGCTTCAGCCGCTGCAGATCGGCGCGGATATCGGCCGCATACTGGTAACGCAAGTTGCGATCTTTTTCCAGCGCCTTGTTGACGATGTCTTCGAGCTTCGAGGGCAGGTCGGGATTCAGACGAATCGGCGAAACCGGTGCTCGATCGAGGATCGCCTGAAAAATCAACGCCGTCGTATCTCCACGGAACGGCACCATCCCGGTAGCCATTTCATAAAGCACGGCTCCAAACGAAAACAGGTCGGTGCGTGGATCCAGTTCTTTCCCCCGCGCTTGCTCCGGAGACATATATGCCACCGTCCCAATAGCGGATCCGGCGCTGGTCAAGTGATCTTCGGCGATCGTAGCCTCCGCCGTTGCGCCAGACGGCTCCGCTCGTCGAGTTGGCGCAGATGATGTAACCTTGGCCAGCCCAAAGTCCAAGATTTTCGCGTGCCCGCGCTTGGTCACAAAGATATTCGCTGGCTTGATGTCGCGATGGACAATACCCTGAGCGTGGGCTGCATCCAGAGCATCGGCAATTTCGATACCAAGCGAAAGCAGAGTATCGAGCTCTAGCGGACGGTTGCCGATGGCATGTTTCAGCGTCGCCCCGTCAAGATACTCCATGACGATGAAGGCCTTGCCGTCGTGCTCTCCAATGTCGTAGATGGTGCAAATATTAGGGTGATTGAGCGCCGACGCGGCCTTTGCCTCGCGCCGGAATCGCTCCAGCGCCTGCCGATCCTGGGCTACATTTTCGGGAAGGAACTTGAGCGCAACGAAGCGGTCAAGTCGAGTGTCTTCGGCCTTGTAAACGACGCCCATGCCGCCACCGCCGAGTTTCTCGACGATGCGGTAATGCGAGACAATCTCGCCAACCATTCATTCCCCCGCGCTGGGCTGAAATCTTACGGTTGGCCATCGGGCAAGTCAACCAATTGTTCGCGGCGGAGCTCGTAACGGAGATCGTAAAGTCGAGAAGCGATTTTTTCGCTAGAATTCAAGCTGTAGATTTTGGATTGACTACTTCGGATTAACTACTGAGGATTAACTGCAATGAGATTCTTCCGCTCTTTTATTTTCGCTATTTTTCTAGCGTCCGCTTTCTTCTACTTCACCACCTATCGCCATGGGCGTCTCCATCCCGCCAGCTGGATCAGCCATCCGCAGCACGTTGAAATTACCGAAGCTGCTGGCAGCGAAGCATTCGACGCGGAAGAGCAGAACAATATCAGTGTCTACCGCAAAAACATTGCGTCCGTCGTCAACATCACCTCGCGCGTGATGACCTTCGATTTCTTCTATGGCCTCGTGCCGCAGGAAGGTCAGGGTTCCGGTTTCGTTATCGACAAAGAAGGACACATCCTCACCAACTACCACGTCATCGCCGATGCCCGCCAGGTCGAGGTCACGATGCACGATCGCAAGAAATATAAAGCCACCATTGTCGGCACCGATAAGTCGCATGACTTGGCCATAGTCCAAATCAAAGCCCCCGGCCTGCAGCCAATGACGCTCGGTGACTCGACAAACCTGCAAGTGGGGCAGAAGGTCTACGCGATCGGCAATCCCTTCGGCCTTGCCGGAACTCTAACGCGCGGCATCGTCAGTTCTATCCGTCAGGTACAGGAACCCGACGGCCTGGTCATCGACGAAGCCATCCAAACCGACGCCGCTATCAACCCCGGTAACTCCGGCGGCCCACTGCTGAACTGGCACGGCGAAGTGATCGGCATTAATACAATGATCGCGTCCAGCGTCGGACAAAGTGCCGGCATCGGCTTCGCCATCCCCATTAACACCGCCAAAGCCGTGGTCAACGATCTGGTTACGCTCGGACGCGTGCGCCGTCCCGCGCTCAGCGTTCGTACTATTCCCATTGATCCCGAAATCGCTGAAGAACTAGGACTCGCCGCCGACTACGGACTCCTGATTGTGCAAGCCGTGCCCGGAGGCGCCGCGGCCCGCGCCGGATTGCGCGGCGGTACCGAACAAGCCTACCTCGGCAACATACCCATCATGATTGGCGGAGACTTAATCGTCGCCATCGACGGAGACAAAGTCGAAAGCCAGCAAATCCTCGCCCAGATCATGAACAAACATCGGGCAGGGGATACCGTGAAAGTGACGATTTTCCGCGGCAAGAAGCAGTTGGAAGTGACAGTGGTGCTGGGAGAAGCTAGAGACCAAGTGTGAAACGGCTCCTAGCTCATTGTCCTTTAACAGTCACATGAATCTACATGAGCAGGCATTCGTCGAGTCGTTTGTCCAACGCGCGCGCCGTGAGCGTGTTCGGCTTGCTTTCGCCAATCCCAAGAAGCGCCGCAAATTCATCAACGAGTTTGCTCTCCACGGGACCTACATTCTTGCGCCCGAATGCCTTAGAAGCATAAAGCCAAATCAGCAACACCAGGATTCGATTTACGCGATACTTCGTAGTCTCGGCGCACCCGATAGTTGCTACTTGATCTCTGAAGACAACAATCTCGACGGTAAGGAAATGGAATTGTCGGCGGCTCTAAAGCAAATTGTCGGCTATGGCATGGGAACTGTGATTTCCTGTCTCCCTGGGCAGCTCGGATATTTCGAGGGTGAATTGAGGGAGCGCTATATATTGCAAAAGTAGACTCACTCGCAACGCGCGCTATCATTCCCAAATGCCGGACGTCGAATGGCTACGCAACCTCTGCCTCTCACTCTCGGATGCCACCGAGAATCTTCAGTGGGGTGAGACCCTGTGCTTTAAGGTGCGCGGCAAGCTATTTGCAACCGTGCATCTCTCCGAAGGCAAACTCGCGCCTATCGTCTTCAAGTCCGCGCCGGAGAAATTTCACGAACTCCTTGAAATCGAGGGCATTTCTGTAGCGCCGTATGTGGGGCGCTATCAATGGATTCAATTGGCGAATTCCAATGTGCTGCCAGCCGATGAATTGGAAGCCCTCATTCGACGATCGTACGAGCTGGTCGTAGCGAAAGCGCCCAAAAAGAAAACCGGATATAAAAAAGTGTCAAACAAGCTCGGCAAAAAGTAAGCGGGACTTTTTTCCAGTGGTGTCTCTGTACCCCTGTGGTTAAGCGTTGGCCTTTCTAGGCGTCCTCCGCGTCACGGCGGTGAACGGGTTTGACTCCCCGCAACCCGCTGGACTAGCCTCTTAGGTTCACAGCCTCAATCCATGCGAATTCAACATAGTTCTCTCAAACGCTCTCTGATCCGTTTTCTGATCTTTTGCAGCCTAGTCACTCTCGCCGCCAGTGTTGCGGCCGCGCCTTTGCGTCCGACGCACGCTCCTCATGCCATCGTGACCAGTATTCACGAGCTCGCCTCTCGCGCCGGAGTTGAGATGCTGCGCTCCGGCGGCAATGCTGTCGACGCGGCGGTCGCCACTGGCTTCGCGCTGGCTGTCGTTCATCCTCAGGCCGGAAATCTTGGCGGTGGTGGCTTCATGCTTTTTCGCACTTCTGAGGGGAAAGCTCACTTCATCGACTTCCGCGAAAAAGCTCCAGCCGCTGCCACCGAAAACATGTATCTCGACGCCCAGGGCAACGTCATTAAAGACGCAAGTATCGTTGGATACAAATCCGTAGGTGTTCCCGGCTCCGTTGCCGGCCTCGTCTACGCGGAAAAACAATATGGCAAGTTGTCGATAGAAAAAGTAATCGCTCCTGCCATCAAGCTCGCCCGTGACGGATTTCCCCTCGCCTACGAAGACACGCAGGATCTGAAGAGAGATGAGTATCTCGCCCAGTTCCCCGAATCTAAACGCATCTTCCAGCGCGACGGAAATTACTACCAGCCCGGCGAACTATTCAAGCAGCCCGAACTAGCCCGCACTCTGGAGCGCCTCGCTAAAGACCCCGACGACTTCTATCACGGAGCGATGGCTCGCGAACTCGCCGCGGCCATTCATAAAGGTGGAGGCTTGGTCACCGCCGAAGACCTCGCGGCCTACGAAGTGAAGGAGCGCGAGCCGGTTCGCGGATCTTACCGCGGATACGACATCATCAGCGCTCCACCGCCATCTTCTGGCGGAGTCGCACTCGTCGAAATTCTCAATATTCTTGAAGGCTTCGACCTCGCGAAATTTGGGAATCGCTCCGCCGATGCGATTCACTTCGAAACCGAGGCCTTCCGTCGCGCTTTCTACGATCGCGCCGAATTCATGGGCGATCCAGACTTCGCTAAAGTTCCCGTAGCACAGCTCATCGACAAAAAATACGCCGCGGCTTGGCGCGACTCTATCGATCCGAACCATGCGAGCCTTAGCCAGACGCTGAAACGCCCGTCGATTTTCAATGAATTAGAACGCGAAGCTCATCTGCGCTCGACTGCTATTCGCGAGCCGGAAAACACAACTCATTATTCCGTCGTCGATGCCGAAGGCACCGCCGTCGCGGTGACCACAACGCTCAACGACTCCTTTGGCTCTCGCGCCACCGCTGAAGGTCTGGGCTTCTTGCTCAACGACGAAATGGACGACTTCACCTCTAAACCAGGTGTGCCCAACACCTACGGACTTATCCAAGGTCCAGCCAATGCCATTGGTCCGGGCAAGCGTCCGCTTTCCGCCATGACGCCGACCATCGTGCTCAAAGATGGCAAACTGTTTCTAGTTCTGGGCTCACCGGGAGGCCCCACCATCATCACTACTGTTGCCAATGTCCTTATCGGCGTCGTCGATTTCTCACTCGATATTCAGGAAGCCGTCAACGCGCCCCGGTTTCATCATCAGTGGCTCCCGGATCAGATTCTCGTCGAAGACCGCCTCTCTCCCGATACAATGAACATTCTGCGTTCCAAGGGGCACAAGCTGACCGTCAGGCATTTCTGGGGAGATGCCGAGTGCATCATGGTTGACCCCAAAACCGGCGAGCGGCTCGCAGGCGCCGATGGACGCAACAATGGGAAGGCGGTAGGTTACTGATGCAAAGGGCGGTATCGACATACGTCTATGTAAAGGAACGGCTCCATCCGGGTTTGCTCGACGAACTCGTGAAGGCGGGAGCGCAATCGATTGAAATCTTTGCCGCCCGGCAGCACTTCGACTACGCCAATCGCAAACAGCATGTCCGCGAAATTGCCGACTGGTTCAAGTCCACCGGCATTCCGCTAAATTCCGTGCATGCGCCTTTATATGCTGACTATGACTGGGGACGCACTGGCTCGCCACCGGTCAACATCGCCTCCACCGACCGCGCCGGCCGTATCGATGCCATGGATGAGATCAAGCGAGCCCTCGAAATTGCCGAGCAAATCCCGTTTCGTTTTCTGGTGCAGCACATCGGTAATCCCAACGATGCTTTCGACGAAAAGAAATTCGAAGCCGCAATGACATCGGTCGAGCACCTGCGCGCCTTCGCCAAGCCGCTCGGTGTCAGATTGCTGGTGGAAAATATTCCCAACGAACTTTCCACTCCTGATCGCCTGATCGAGTTCATCAAGACCATGCATTTCGACGACATCGGAGTCTGCTTCGATTGCGGCCATGCCCACATGATGAATGGTATTTCCGAAGGCTTTGCAACCTTGAAGAACCACATTTGTTCGACTCACATCCACGACAACCACAAAGAGAAAGACTCGCATCTGTGGCCGGGCGGCGGGTCGATCGACTGGAAGCAGACCATGGAATTGCTGCGCACGGCGCCGCAAAAGCCGCCCTTATTGCTCGAAATCGACGGCGAAGAAAAAAAGAGTCCCAGCGAAGAAGTGATTGCAACCTTCCAAAAGCTGGAAGACTCGTAGATCGCCGCCGACGAGACGCCTACGTTAATACGAAAACCTCAAAACTTTGCGGTTCGAGCGAAGGTTGTGAGCGCGAAAGTGTCCTTCCCGCACGCTTCAATCTCGGAGCCCCCAAGCAAACCGTGGCGGTTCTGAAATCCTGGCCGGCTCAGATTCGAGTGTTATCCTACGTGTAGGCTTTCATTCGATGAGCCCGAAGACGCCACTCACAGGGAATGACCTGAAGAAACTCGCCAGGTTGCGGCTCAAAGAGGCCGAATCTCTGTACCGACAAGGCTTATATGATGGATGCGTCTATCTGTGCGGATACGTTGTTGAATGCGCGTTAAAGGCTCGAATTTGCAAGTTTTTAAAACTGTCAAAATATCCCTCGGATGAGCACGGAAAGATCTTCAAAACACACAATTTCGGGATACTAAAGCTGCTGGCAGGTTTAGAGGGCGAGATAACAATTACGAAAAACAAAGCGCTGTTCGACAACTGGTCCACGGCAACAAGCTGGGATCCGGAACAGCGTTATGCCTCCGTAGGAACTTCTGGACAGAAGGAAGCGGCAGAAATTCTTGCCAGTATCAAGGGCAAACCGAATGGAGTATTGACATGGCTTACAAAACGGTCTTGACAGCGGACGCGAGGGAGAAAGTTAGAGACTTCCTTAAAGAGATCGCTGCGGAAAAGGGCAGTTTGTATCTTGCTATGCTCGCGCAGACGCTGCCGGAAGTAAGAGATAGGTGGACGCTGATCGTTAGCGCTCCATGGGTCGACTCTTCCGGACCGCGAACAACAGTGAGTTATCTGTCCTCTAATTTGAGTCGGTACTTAGACAAGAATGCCTTGTCCGCAATCGACCGAATTGAGCCGATGTCGAGAAACGAGCTATTCGTCGAAAGCATGCTTACGAATAATCATTTGCATTCGTTAGAAGAGCCGGTGCGTCATTTCACAAACTGGCATTACAGAGACGCGCCTATTCCGGAAGGGTATATTTTTGTGGTTGATCCGGACGCCAAAACAAAGCACACCAGATCTACGGCGGGGAATCGCAAAGTCGTCATGCGCTGAAAACCAGAAAGCAGCGATGATCGGGTTGAGCCCTTAGGCTTTCTAGGCTCCTTACATTACCGCGATGCTTTCTGCTCTTAAAAACTTTCTTATGTCCTTTCCCATAAGCACGATCGCAGAAATCGGCAAACACGAAGGCCAGTCCGTCACCATCCGCGGATGGCTCTACAACCTCCGCGAAAGTGGCAAGCTCCTTTTTCCGCAATTTCGCGACGGTTCTGGCGTTATCCAGGGCGTAGTCCCGAAGAACGCCGTCCAGCCCGAAGTCTTCGACGCCATCAAAGGCCTAACCCAAGAATCAAGCGTCATAGTCGAAGGCAAAGTCCGCGCCGATAAGCGCGCGCCTGGTGGCTATGAACTCGATGTCTCGAATGTCGAGGTTGTGCAGCGCGTACCCGAATCGACTCCTTATCCCATCACTCCCAAAGAACACGGCGTCGATTTTTTAATGGAGCATCGTCATCTCTGGCTGCGTTCGCAGCGCCAGGCGTCCATCCTGCGTGTGCGTGCCGAAATCATTCGCGCTGCTCGCGATTTTTTCGACAGCAACGGATTCACGCTCACCGATCCACCTATCCTGACGCCCGCCGCCTGCGAGGGAACTTCGACGCTCTTTCCCGTGGATTACTTCGAAGAGCAGGCCTACCTAACTCAGTCCGGTCAGCTCTACATTGAAGCGACGGCGATGGCGCTCGGCAAGGTGTATTCGTTCGGTCCAACCTTCCGCGCCGAAAAATCCAAGACGCGCCGCCATCTCACCGAATTCTGGATGGTTGAACCCGAAGTTGCCTACGGAACGCTGGGCGACCTAATGGAACTCGCCGAAGGCTTGCTTACCTTCCTAGTTAAGCGATGTCTTGAACGCCGGCGTCCTGACCTGCAAACCATTGGGCGCGATCTTGCGAAGCTAGAAGCAATTGACGCGCCCTTCCCGCGCATCACCTACGACGAAGCCGTCCAGAAATTGCAGGAAGGCCACGCCCAGGGCAAGCTGGAAAATAAATTCGAGTGGGGCGGTGACCTGGGCTCGCCCGACGAAACTTATCTTTCCTCGCTCTACGATCGGCCTGTCATGGTTCATCGCTATCCGGCTACGGTGAAGGCTTTCTACATGGAGCCCGATCCCGTGCGCCCTGAACTTGCTCTCTGTGTCGACGTTCTCGCGCCCGAAGGTTACGGCGAAATCATCGGTGGATCGCAGCGCATGGCTTCGCACGATTTGCTCCTGCAGCGCATTCACGAGCACAATCTGCCCGAAGAAGCCTTCAAGTGGTATCTTGATCTCCGCAAGTTCGGCAGCGTTCCTCACTCCGGCTTCGGCATGGGCATCGAGCGAGCCGTGGCCTGGATCTGCGGCTTAGAGCACGTGCGCGAGACTATTCCGTTCCCGCGCATGTTGCATCGCCTGTACCCATAGTTCAGTTCTCGGTAAGATCTGCGAACTGGGGTTACTGAGAACCGGGAACTCGGAACTGAGAACTCATCATGCCTCTACGAAACACGGCCTACAGCAGCATCACTCCGAGGCAGATACGCGTGATCGGCGTTCCGCTCGACCTTGGTCAATCCCGCCGCGGCGTCGACATGGGTCCGTCTGCCGTTCGCGTCGCCGGACTCGAAGCCCGCCTTGAAGCCATCGGACACATTGTCGAAGACGCTGGCAATGTTGCCGTCGCTATCCCCGAACAGAAAAAAGAAGGCGCGGCTAACTCTAAGTACCTCAAGGAAATCACGGCCACGTGTACGAAGAGCGCCGATCTGGTGTTGAAGACGCTTGAAGCTGGCAAGGTTCCACTTATTCTCGGCGGCGATCATTCGGTAGCGGCTGGTACGGTGTCAGGAGTGGCCGAATTTTATCGCCGCAAGAACCAAAAAATTGGTCTCCTCTGGATCGACGCTCACACTGACATGAACACGCCTGATTCTTCTCCCAGTGGCAACGTGCATGGCATGCCGCTCGCCGCGCTCATGGGGCTCGGTCCCGCTGAACTTGGCAACATTTACGATTTTTCGCCCAAAGTGCAGCCGGAAAATTGTGTGCTCATCGGTGTCCGGGACGTCGACAACTTCGAAAAAGAAAACATACGCAAAGCTGGAGTCGAAGTCTTCACCATGCGCGACATCGACGAACGCGGCATGCGTAACGTGATGGAAGAAGCCCTCCGCATGGCCGGACACGACACCGTCGGCTATCACGTCTCGCTCGACATGGATTGGATCGATCCGGAAGACGCGCCCGGCGTCGGCACTCCGGTATGGGGCGGTGCAACGTATCGCGAAGCGCATCTCGCCATGGAAATCATCTCTGACCACGGACGCATGCTGAGCTTCGAAATTGTGGAAGTGAATCCCGTTATCGACGAGCATAACCAGACTGCCGACTTAGCTGTGGAGCTGGCGCTCTCGGCGTTTGGGAAGAAGATACTTTAGCGCTCATCTTCATCTATACCTATCATCTATTAGGTCTAACGAAGCCTCCGCTCACTGCACGTCGGAAACTTTTCCGTTCAGGAAAGTGACCTTGATGTCCTTGTAGACATAAATCTGCTTGGTGCCAAGATTGATTTTTTTGTCCGGCTGGCCGATCGCGGCTATAACTTGATCGGGAGTTTGCCCTTTTTCAATCTGCTGAGGCTCGGCTGGCGGGGCTTGCTGCGCTTGCGCCTGTCCGCCTCCGCCCTGGTCACCGCCAGCTTGCTGGTTGTTGCCTTGTTGATCGTTATTGTTACCTTGATTATTGCCCTGCTGATCATTACCATTGCCGCCCTGCGCGTCGTCACTGACCGCTAGCAACTGCCCGATAACATCTTCCACCTCGCCAGCGCTCGCCTTGGCCAAAGCGCCTACCGGAAACTGGAAGACCACTTGAGCTTTGTTGTAGGTCGGAGGATCGGTTTTGTTGCAGGTATCGCAAGCGACGATGCCGAGAACGACTTCATCTTTGGCCAGGTTAACTTCAAGCTTCTGGGGATATATCTTGTCTCCCACCGCAAATAAATGGGTGGTTTGCCCCTCCGACTGTGTCTGCGAAAAATGTCCGAAGAGGGCTTTTCGGCCTTGCACCATTAGGCCGCTCGGAGTATGAACTGTTCCGCCTTCATACTTGGTGGTAAGAAGAGTTTTGTCGGAATAAGGGACGCCGAGAATCCCACCCTTTTTGACGGCCAGCAGCGTGCCCGCCTCGGTCACGGCATATCCGCTTGTGTCCGAGCCCATCTTGACCAGTTTGTATTGCGCGGCCAATTGCTCCTGTAGAGAAACGGCCTGGGCGCTGGCCAGCGACAACGGGAAAATTATGGCAGCCAGAAGTACAGCTACTGGAATCAAATCGTAGAATTTTCGCGACATCGTAGAACCTCCAGTTTGGCTTTTCCCAAAGTTCCGTCCGAGCGCTGCGCTGAACGCGCGCGCCGAGCCGGAGAATATGTATTAAGGCATTGCAGCCCGAATTGCAGAAGGGAGCGTCGTCATCCGACGCTCCCAGTGATTGGTTGAATTTGATCGATCAAAGTCGATCAAACCATCGTTTTACAAGCGTCCGTTCTACAACCCGCCGCCACCAGATCCGGCCGCCGCGGCTTCCTGCTTGACATCTGCCTCGGTCTGGTCGGCTGCCTGCTGTTGGTCTTCCAGAGTCTTTGCAGCAGTCGTATCAGGTGGAGGAGGTGGCACGTCCGAGGGCACAGTGCCTGCATCAGGAGCCTTCGGAATGCCACCCGTACCCTGCTTCTTCGCCAATTCACCCAAGCCGTTGTTGAGTTGCTCGTCGAAGTGGTTTTGCATTTCCTGCAAGTCGTCGACCTTGACGGCTACGGTCTGTCCGGCACCACAGTCTGACTTCTTGCTGGCAGAGACGCTGGCGTTCACCATGTTGTCTGCATCCGGAGTATCGGTGAGACGCATGATGACGTCACCTTGCGTCAGCCCACATTCCTGTCCGTTTGCCACTACGGAAAGGTCGCTGTCGACCACAAAGGTGCGCCTTGCTGGATCCAGTGCTGGAGGAACCTGGTCGGCGCTGGCTGCCGCCGGTGCTGCACCGCCGCCGGAGCCGCCATTTTGTCCTGCTTGCGCCTGTTGCGCCGCCAACTGTGCCTTTACTTCATCGGCGATCGCCTGCTTGACTTCGGGAGTCATTGCCACTTGACCCGAGGCCGCTGCCGGAGGAGGAGCATCTCCACCACCGCCACCATCGCCCGCTGCAACGTCAGCATTCGCTTCCGCCTGCGCTGCATACGCGGCCTGCAAGTTCGCGGCAATCAGGTAGTCGGTCAGCCAGAACGCTGGCCCGGCGTAAACCGGATACGGATTCCACCACCCCCCATAGAAGCCATACCACGGCGCGCCTCCCCAGCCCCATGCCCCTATGCCCCAAGCAACTGGTGATGCCCATGGGTTATAGGCCCAGCCATAAAAGCCTGGGTGATACCAAACGCCGGGATAGTAACCGTAGTAGGCGTGACCATGCCAGTTGTAACCGCGATAGACGCCGCTATAGTAATGGCCTCCGCGATAGTATGTGCGCGAATAATAGGAGTGGCCGCCGCGATTGACATAGGAACGCTGTACGTATCCGCCATGCCGTCCCGTGTTCACGACGCGCGCTCCGTTGTGCATACCAACCACTGTGCGCCCGCCATGCATTCCGCGGTTAATCTGCATACCGTTGCGGTTGACCGAGCGAATCGATCCATTCTTGCGGATGTTCGCCGAGCCTCCGCCCTTCAGAGAAACATTTCTGCTTCCTGCTGGTGAATGCGCGCCGGCACCACCACGGTTGCCAGCGTTTGCGCCACCTCGATTGCCGGCCGCACCACCGCGGTTGCCAGCCGCTGCGCCACCACGATTGCCAGCAGCACCACCACGATTGCCGGCTGCTGCGCCACCACGATTGCCGGCTGCTGCACCGCCTCGGTTGGTGTTCGCCGCACCACCCCTGTTTGCGTTCGCGGCGCCACCAGGTCCGCGATTATTCGCGCCTGCTGCCCCGCGGTTCGCGCTGCTTGCGCCACCGCGATTGGTTTGCGCGCTGCCAGGTCCACGATTGTTCGCGGCGCCTCCGCCGGGCCGGGCTGAACTTCCGCCGGCGTGCTGTGCCGGGGCCGCATGCGAAGGAGCTGCGTGCGCCGGGGCTGCATGTGCCGCCGGAGCTGCGTGCGCCGGGGCTGAAGCTTTTGGAGGTCCGCCAGCTGAAGCGACGGCGGCGAAGGTGAGAAGAACTAGCAATACGGACCATTTCGGCAGGACGTTCTTTTTTCGGTTGCTCGAATTCATAGCCACTCCTGTGAGATATGAAGCTCTTCCTTATAAACCCACCAGCCGGAAAAGTACTCGGCAAGACTAAAAGTTTTGCTTAGCCCGCAATCCCGCTCATGGATTTCTTCGACGAGAGCTTCTGGGTCCGAGTGCCATGGGGGAAGGGCCGGGCACCGGCCTTTGAAGTCCCGACAATTTCACACCCGTTTCGCCGCCATGTCAAGCAAACTGCTCCGAATTTACATTTGTGACACTTAACGAATTGAAGTCCTGCCCTCTGGTAAACGGATCGAATGTATAACCGGCGCGCGGATCTCATGAAGTTTTCGCCGAGTCTTGATCGGAACTGCCGATCTTGCGGACGCTTACGATCTGTTGACCACTTATTTACGTCCGCCTGACAACACCTGTCTTCCCGTTTCGTAAGCTGCCCTCAGTACGACGAGCGTCTGTACGACGAATACTGGAGGCAAGCTGTGAAGCAGACAACATTCGAAGGCAAATCACTTAAAAGCAAATCTCTGGCGAGCAAATCCATTTTCCCAGTGATTGTGGGCTTGGTTTTTTCATTCGGCATCGTCACCACCGCCGCAGCGCAGACCAATTCCTATCAACAGACGAATTTGGTTTCTGACATGACCGGTGTAGCCAACAACACCGACCCTAATCTCATCAATCCCTGGGGTATTTCCTTCTTTCCTGGTCAACCTTTCTGGGTCGCCGACAACAAAAGCGGTTTCTCAACCATTTACGATGCCAATGGAGTTGCCCAGGCGCCTTCTCCCGTCCTGATTCCGGCTCCCCCTGGCGACGCCTCGCCCGCAACGCCCACCGGCACCGTCATTAACCAGACCAGCGGCTTCCTGGTCAACGGCTTCCCCAGTCAGTTTCTCTTCGATAGCGAGGACGGAACCATCTCGGGGTGGTATCTCTCGGGCAATGCGATTCTTCTTGTCAATCGTGCGTCGACCGGCGCCGTATATACGGGTCTGGCCATGGTCACCAACGCCACGGGATCGTTTCTACTTGCCGACAACTTCAATACTGGGAAAATCGATGTCTTCGACAGCAAATTCAACCTGACCACACTCACCGGATCGTTCACCGATCCCACGCTGCCTGCGGGTTATGCTCCCTTTGGAATTCAACCGATTGGCAGCCAGGTTTTCGTGACTTACGCGCTGCAGAATGCAAACAAGAACGGCGCGACCGCCGGTGCCGGGGACGGCTACGTCAGCATTTTCGACGTGAATGGAAACTTCGTGAGTCGCTTCGCTTCCACAGGTACATTGAACGCACCTTGGGGAATCGTGCAAGCTTCGGCCAACTTTGGCTTGTTCAGCAATGACATCCTCGTCGGCAATTTCGGCGATGGCACCATCAATGCCTTCGACACCAAAGGAAACTTCCTCGGCCAACTCGAAGATCAGACCGGCGCAGTGATTTCAAACGGAGCGCTGTGGGGCATGGTTTTCGGCGCGGGCGGAACGGGCGATCCTAACACGCTTTACTTCACTGCCGGCTTTGCCGCCGGAGGCCACGGTTTGTTCGCCGCGCTGGCAGCCGCCACTCAAGGAACCGCAGCCTTCTCACTCGCCTCTTCGTCGCAATCCGGCACCGTTGCCGCCGGTAGTTCGATCAACTTCACGCTCACGGTCACACCGGCCAACGGCTTCTCTAGCCCAGTGAGCTTTTCGTGCGTTGCTCCGACGGGGATTACCTGTGCCTTCAATCCCGCCTCTGTGACTCCCGCAGGCGCCGCGGCGACCACCGTTCTGACCGCGACTGCTGCTCCTCCGTCAGGGGGTCAACCTTATGTCGCGCCCAAGATGATGGGAATGGCGTTTACAGGCCTGGGCGTGTTTGGCTGTTTTCTTGTAGGAGCGGGCACGAGCCGGCGGCGCTTGTTCTCGCTGCTACTTTGTGGATTCGCCAGCCTCGTGATTGCAGGAACGGTGCTCGTTTCGACCGGATGCGGCAGCTCGTACAGCAGCCCGATGAATTCGAATCCTCCGACTGCATCCGTCGTGGTCACCGCACAATCGGGTACGCTCACGCAGATGACCACGATTAGCCTCACGGTGCAGTAAGAGCAGAATCGCGTGGTCGATCGCCGTCAAGGGGGCAGGCTGATCGAGAAGGAGCGGAGCCGTTTAACGGTTTCGCTCCTTAGCTTTTTGCGGGGGAACGGGGTTTTGCGCCGTCCCAAGCACAAGCACGCTGCCATCTATGCGGCGAGGTACCCACCGTCAATCCGCGCGCAGAGCTTTCATAGGATCCATGGAAGCGGCACGCCGCGCGGGCAGCAACGAAGCGGCCAAAGCCAGAATCAGCACGAAGACCGAGGCCAGCGCCAGAACCAACGGGTCAAATGCACTCACACCGAACAGGAACGAGCGCAGTAAATGCGAGGCCGCTGTGGCGCCCAGCAATCCCAGGGCGCAACCTGCGATTGCAAGTTTGGCTGCGGACGTAAAGACAAGGCGCAGAATTCCCGACCGTTGCGAGCCTAAGGCGATGCGAATTGCCATCTCCTGCACGCGGAGAGCCGCTGAGAATGCAATGACACTGTAGATACCGAGTGCTGCCAGCAGCATTGCCACGATGGCAAAAGCGGAGATGAGCACAGTGTTGAAGCGGCGTGGCGCCTCGCTGTCGGAGACCACGTGCTCCATGCTTTGTATTTGGGCAAGCGGCAATTGGGGATCAATGGAGTGGACCGTGGCACGGAGAACATTTGCCATCTGCTCGGGCGGCATCGCCATGCGTAACGCAATATAGCCTCCGTTGCCATTCAGATCCGCAGGCGACGCCAAAGGTCCAATGGACTTTTCAAACTGTTCTACCGGCTGATAGTACTGTTCTCTTGTGGGCGCGTCGGGCGATTGCTGCTTCACGTCTGCAACTTCGCCTACGATAGTCATCCAGAGTGTGGGTTTTTCGAGTGGACCGAGGCGTAAGCGCTTCCCAATGGGATCCGAACCGGGCCAGTAGTGCTCGGCGAGTTTGTGGTTGACGATCGCGACCAGTTGCGTGTTCGTGGTATCCGCCGGTGTAAAGAAACGGCCTCTCAATAATGAAATTCCCATGGCCTGCAGATAGTCGCCATGCACCGTCACCAGAGTGGCAAGATTCAGGTTGGCGCCCGCGGGAGGGATGTAGCCCTCGGCGATAAAATCGCTATAGCCAATACGACTCTCAGCGGGGAGAAATGACGTAAGCCCCACAGACTTCACGCTGGGAAGCTGCCGCACGCGCCGAATCAATTCATCATTGAATTCATCCACCGACGCTTGCGTTGCGTACTGCCTCCTTGGCAGGGAGTAGGAAGCCGTAAGGATATGATCCGGGCGGAAGCCGAGATTGACAGCTCGCATCTTCTGAAAACTCCGTAGCAACAAACCCGAAGCTACGAGCAGCACCAGCGCGATGGCGATTTCGCCAACTACTAATGCTGAGCGCAGACGCGCGTGGCCGCTTCCGCCCGTCCCGGTGCGCCCACCTTCCTTGAGGGTCTCATTCACGTTGGTGCGCAGGGCGGCAAATGCCGGCGCCAGGCCGCAGACCATGCCGGTGATCACCGCGAGGATGATCGCGAACAACACTATCTGCCAATCCAAGCCGATCTCGTTAACACGGGGCAGCGTCTCGGGCAACCGACTCACCCCCACGCGCAACGCGATCGCAGCCAGAAGCAGGCCGAGCACGCCTCCGATCACGCTCAACACCAGGCTTTCCAGAATAGCCTGGCACAGAAGTAATCCAGAACGCGCTCCCAGCGCCAGGCGCACCGCGACTTCGCGTCGTCGTCGGATGGCGCGGACCAGCAGCAGCCCTGCGAAATTGGCGCAGGCAATCAGCAGCACGACTACGACTGCCAGAAATAAAGTGCGCACGAGTGGGCGCGCTTGTTCGACGCTCTCTTCGCGCAGCGAGCGCACCACTGCGCGAATGCGCATACTCGACAAGAAGGCGGGATAGTTGCGCACTATTTCCTGGGCAACGCGCTCGGCATCGGTCTCCGCTTGCGCTGGAGTGATGCCCGGCTTGAGCCTTCCCACCATGTTGCAGTTCCATGCGCCCGCCCCGGTCGTGAGCTCCTGTTGGGTTAAGCTCATCGGAACCCAAAGCTCGCTGTGGTTCAGGTGCCCCGGCACCAGCGGAAACTCAAAGTTGCGCGGCATTACGCCGATTACCTCGTAGGGCTTGCGATCCAGCAGAATCTTAGTTCCCAGCACGTTCGGATCGCCGTGCAGGCGGTCTTTCCAGAGCGAGTAACTCAGTACAGCTACCTGTTCCTTGTGATCATCTTCTTGCTGCGTAAAGAGTCGGCCCATTAGAGGTGGAACCTCCAGCGCCGGAAATACCCCGCCCGAGAGGCGGGACGCATTCACCTGCGCTGGCTCGCCGATACCGGACAGTTCATAACTTGTTTGTTGATAGCCGCCAAGACTCTCGAAGCTTTGTGTGTCACGGGTATAGGCCTGAATGTCCGGAGCGGTGACCCCAGTCTCGCCACTGCCTCCTACCTCTGCGCCTTGCACGATGTCTGAGAGCTGTACCAGTTCCGCGGAATGCGGAAATGGCAGGGGGCGCAGCAGTATGCCTTCGACGATAGAAAAGACTGTGGTGGTGGCTCCAATTCCGAGTGCGAGCATCAGCACGGTCGTGGCTGTGAAGCCGGGCGACTTCAGCAAGTGGCGAATTACGATTCGTAAGCCCTGGAAAGGCATTGCCATCGGTTCCTTGCGAGATGAGGTGAGTAAGCAAATAGCACCTGCTTGCCCAAATACAGTTTAGGCTAACGGATTGCTCCCTCGAGACCTACGGGATCAGAGCGGAATAAGTGGCCGTGAAAGTGTCCGGATTTCGAAATAGCTGTCCGGGAGTGGACAGACTTCTTCCGCTACGCAGAGATTCGTAGAAACTCCCGACCTAAAGTTAGCGACTATCAGGTCGCTTCCGCACACCGGAACCACAGCTGCGATTGACGGAAAACACGCCGAGCGCCAGACTGAAATGGCATGGTAACCGCAAAGATTCGAGTTGGCATCCTTTTTGGCGGACGCAGTGGCGAGCATGAAGTGTCGTTGCTGTCGGCGGCGTCCGTTGTGAATGCAATTGATAAAACGAAATACGAAGTAGTTCCCATCGGGATCACGAAAGATGGACGCTGGCTGACGGCGGAACATGCCGAACGTTTGCTGAAGGGCGACGCGGACGAGGGCGCCCGCGCCACGCAAGCACCGCAACTGCGGGCGGGCGATCCTGAGGCGACTCCTGGAGCAGCGGTGCTGGCGACGGGAGCGTCGGTCGTGGTTCCTCCAGAACCGGCGCGGCGCGATGCCGGCCTTGCGCCTTTTCAAACGGATGCGAATCTGCGGCGTGCTTCTGATCGCGCCATTAACGTTGATGTCATCTTCCCTGTCCTGCATGGAACCTTCGGCGAAGACGGGACGATTCAGGGCCTGCTGGAACTCGCCGACATTGCCTACGTAGGCGCTGGTGTGCTCGGCTCGTCCGCGGGCATGGATAAAGACGTCATGAAGTCGTTATTCCTCGCAGCGGGATTGCCCATCGTGAAGCATGTCACCGTATTGCGCAGCCAATTCGAAGACGAGCCTAAAAAGGTGCAGAAACTAGTCGAGAGCAAGCTGAAGTATCCGGTCTTCGTAAAGCCTGCGAATCTGGGATCGTCGGTGGGAATCTCGAAGGCGCATGATCGCAAAGAGCTTGGTCCCGCCATTGCGGAAGCTGCTAAGTTCGATCGCAAGATTGTGATTGAAGAAGGCGTGGGCGGAAAGAAAAACAAAGCCCGCGAGATCGAATGCGCTGTCCTTGGCAACGACAATCCCAAGGCGTCGATTGCCGGAGAAATCATTCCGTGCAAAGAGTTCTATGACTATGAAGCTAAGTATCTAGTGGATGGCTCCGAAGGGGTGATCCCCGCAAAGCTCACAAAAACGGAAATGAAAACTGTGCAGAAGTTGGCGATCGCGGCATTTCAAGCCGTCGATTGTACGGGGCTTGCGCGCGTAGATTTTCTGATGGAACCGAAATCGAGAAAGATGTTCGTCAACGAGATCAATACCATGCCTGGCTTCACGGCCATCAGCATGTATCCAAAGATGTGGGCGGCTAGCGGAGTGGCATACCCCGAGCTGATCGATCGCCTGATCCAGTTAGGCATCGAGCGCCACGAAGACAAGAAGCGGAATCAGTACAGCCGGTGAGGAAACGGTTCCTGCCAACTCGCCTGTATGATGGATAAGCCAGACATCTGAACTTCACCCGGCATTTCAAGCACGAATCAGGGCAGGCGTCCCAAACCGCCGACAAAGCAGGAGACACTGTGGCGCAAACTCATTACACCAGCAAGACCAAACGACGGCCAAAAAACAGCAACCGCAAAGACCCCTCCGCAGCCACCATGGCGGCATTGCGCCAGCTCGAAGCAGCTGCAAAAAAGTAGGCAGCGCGCTAACTAACTCGATTCACAGACATACGTAATCTGCGATGGCCGTAACTCCAGCGCGACAAATAATCTAAACGCTGGCCGGTATGTCTGGGGTTGGCCTCCCTGCTCGTGCGGGAGAACTCGGATGGTGATCGCCTTGATTCGTCAACAATCTTTGCGTACGCTAGCGCCGTTTTTCTTGTGCGCCGCACTCAGCGCCGCAATAGGCGAGGCGCAGTCTCCGCCAGAACCAGTTTTCAGCGTGCCCTCGGCAGACGCGCCAGAACTAGCGCCGCGAGGCGCATTTGCCGTGGGTGTACGTACAGTCGAGATCAAGAACCCAGCTCAACCGGACATCCTCAATTTTGATAAAGCCACCGGCAAAACTCCATTCTATGATCGCCCCCTCACCCTAGAGGTCTGGTATCCGGCGATCATTCCCGCTGGCAAGGAAGAGCGTACAACTTATGAAATGCCAATGCCGGGAATTCCGGCGACTGCGCCAACGCAGAAGACGTTCACGATTTTCGGCAAAGCCCTGCGCGACGCTCCGTCCGTTCAAGGTAAGTTTCCTCTGGTGGTGGTGTCGCACGGCTACCCTGGATCGCGCTTCTTCCTCACTTACCTCACCGAGAATCTCGCTTCCAAGGGATACATCGTTGTCGCCATCGACCACACCGATTCGGTCCTGGGCGCGGTGAAACCATTTTCTAGTACCCTTCTGAATCGCGCCAGCGATCAACTCTTTACCGTAGGCGCGATCGAGGAGATGTCAAAGCAAGCCGGCAATTTTCTGAGCAACATTGTGGATGACACTCGTGTCGCCATCGTCGGCTACTCGATGGGCGGCTATGGCGCACTAGCCAGCGCGGGCGCGGGATACAGCAAGAAAGCAATGACAATGACCGCAGGCATGGTACCCGGGGGCTATCTCGACGATTGGACCGCAGACAGTCCCAAATATGCTGCCAAACTTCGCAAAGAAGTGAAGGCAGTAGTAGCGATCTCACCCTGGGGCGCACAGGCTCCCTTTAATAGTTGGGATGCCGATGGCCTGGCGGGAATTCGCATCCCTCTGCTGATGATCGCGGGCGATCAGGACGACGTTTCCGATTTCTCCAACGGCATCAAGCCTGCGTTCGAAAAGGCAGTGAATTCGGAGCGCTGCATGCTGGTCTATGAAAACGCTCGCCACAATATCGGCGGCAACCCTCCTCCACCTGAAGCACTTGCCACTTTCACCACGCGCGAATTCTTCGACGAGCCGGTGTGGCGGAAGGATCGCATCGCCGCGATCAACCAACACTTCATCACTGCATTTCTCGATCTCTATCTGAAAGACGATGAACGCGCCCGCAGCTATCTGCATCTGCGCCGGAGAAATCGAATGATGGCATCTGGCCGCTGGCACAGGGCGAGTCCGCAGGCAGTAAGTTCAGCGACGGCGCAACCTACTGGAAAGGTTTCCAGCGCCGCTGGGCCGTCGGACTGGAGATGCATTGCCTGTCTGCGGCAAAGAAGTAGCACCCGCACAACGTAGGCGCGGACTTCGAGCCGTGCCTGCGTTTTCGGCGAAAGCGTAACCCAAAAAATGGTTGTAATCGCCTATTTTCGTCAACGATCTTCCCCGCTTGGTTTTCCCATTGCTGACTCGCCGCTATACTAGCCGTTACCAAGTCATTCGCTCCACGGAGAACACATGTCGAGTCTGAAAGAATTCCAATGCGAGATTTGCGGGATTGTCAGTGAGAATCCGATCCATTGGTTTGTGATCGAGTGCGGGGATCAAAAGCTCGCGGTCATCAAGTGGGATTTAACTGCCGCCATGAGCCCAACCGCCCGCCATTTCTGCGGCGAAGCTCACGCCCAAATCTATATCAGCCGCTGGTTTGAATCCGTGTGTTTTCCGCGAAAAACCGTTTTCAGGGCCAGTTAGGTTGTCGATTGCGATGACCGCCCAGTTTCCTCGTAACTCGTCTTGCGCAAAAAGCTGTTTGTAAGACTCCGGTAGCATGACAGTGGATAACCTCAAAAATCAATAACTTAGACCAGCCCACCCTTTTTCTCGATCCTCATGCGTCTTTTCTCCCCCTACCCCCGTATGTATCGGTAGTATGAACGCGACTGCCCTCTATTTCGAGAGCTCGATGGCGCAAGAGAGCACTGAGATCGCTCGTGGACTTCGACGGCGTGATCCGGACTTGCTCGACCGGCTGATCGAGCAATACCAGCACCGCCTTCTCCGCTATCTTGTTTATCTGACCGGACGCCGCGAACTAGCGGAAGACTTGTTCCAGGAAACGTGGATTCGCGTGCTCGAACGCGGGCACCAGTTCAACGAAAAGTACACATTCAGCACATGGCTCTTCGCGGTTGCGCGCAACCTGACGATCGACTATATGCGCCGCAAACAGCCGGCCAGCCTCGACGGCCTGTTGAATGGCGGCGAAACATCGTTCGACGTGCCGGCGACCGGACAAGCATCGGCTTTCGATATGACCTTGCAACGCGAGCAAAACGAGCACATTGCGGCCGGCATGCAACATCTTCCCGCGGAATACCGTGAAGCACTGGTGCTCCGATTTCAGGAGGGTATGTCGCTCGAAGAGATCGCGAGCGTGGCGAGCGTGCCGTTGGGTACTGTGAAATCCAGAATCTACCGCGGGCTGAGCGCTCTCGAGCCGTGGTTAAAAGGAGCGCCGCTGTGAACACCGATATGAACAACGATGCACACGGACATGAACGAGCGCGGGAACTGATTGCATTAGCCGGTTCTGAGTCGCTCTCCGTCGCCGACGCGCAATCGTCAAATGCGTGGTTGGCAACGCACCTGGAAACCTGTGCCTCATGCCGCGTCTTCGCCGAGAACGCCGCCGAGACGATTCGCGGGTTGCGCGCGATCCCAATCGCCGCCGAGCGGAGCCTGGTCTCGACCACGCAGATGCGGGTGCGCCAACGCGCTCTGGAATTGCAGCGCCAACGAGAACGCCTATGGCTGGTTTCGATCAGTTGTACTGCCGTAACGCTGTGCGCGTTACTCAGCACAGTCGCTCTGTGGCGCGGCTTTGCATGGTTAGGCGAGCGAGCAGAGTTGGCTCCATCGGTGTGGCAAGTGGGTTTCCTGGTCTTCTGCGTGATGCCGGCGCTGTTGGTGGGAATACTGCTATTGGCCAAGGGTACGCACTTTGACAGGAACTTCTACAGGAAGTTTGACAGGCACCTCGACACGCATCTGGCGGATCAGACCGGTTCTTACCGGGGCTGATTCTGCGCGAGCTGACCAAGTAGTTTAGGAGACTTAATTTATGGCAATCAGAAATCAAACTCCGACGCGATTCAAGGACGAGCTTCGCATCATCCCGTCCTGGGTTTTCTTCTTGGCCGCCGTGGTTCTTGTGGCGGCTGATGTGTTCTTTGTGTGCATGGTGGGCAGGGACCGCCACGCACCTCCGGTTGCGGTTCGGGAATTACTCGGAGTTATGGCGGGAGCCGTGGTCGGCTGCTACATCCTGCTCATTGCTTACATAAACCGCGATGCCGGTCGGCGCCGGATGAGCCGCTGGCTTTGGACACTAATTGCAATTGTTATCCCAAACGCGCTGGGCATCGTACTCTATTTCATTTTGCGCAAGCCGCGCGCCGCCAACTGTCCGCAATGCGAGGCCGAAGTTGAGCCGGGTTTCAGTTTCTGCCCACGATGCCGCGCCCGCTTGCAGCCCATCTGCCCACACTGCCAACGCAGCGTGGAACTGGGCGATAAGTTCTGCCCTTATTGCGGCGGCTCTTTAGAGTCTGTTGCTGGCGTGCCTTCCGCTCCAGCTCCAGGGAGCAGCCAGCCCTGACCGTCTTTCTAGGAGTTACGGTTTGTCTGGGAGCACGTAGTCGAATTCGTACGAGTGCTTTCCGGCGGCAATGATAATGTTCATCTTCCCTGTAAGTCCCGTCAGTTCGTCGGTGCCTGAGTCCGGCACAACGACGATGGATAGCTCGGGGACGCCGCGATTCATTGTGGCGCTATGTTGCAGAACGAAGCTGCCTTTGCGTCCCGCAAGCTTGCCAGTGACTGGCTCCATCGCAACATAACCTGCGGAGCCTTTTACCTCGGTCTGGGTCGCGATCATCTCGCCTTTGCTGGTGGCTTCGAGATCGCCATGAAATTGTTTGTCGAGGGACATGCGGCCAAGCTTCGCCGCTTCAGCCACATCGCTGTCAGGTTTTTTGTGGAAGCAATTTCACGTCGAAGGGTCCGCTGGCATGCTGAGTCATAAGATTTTTCTGGCGAAACAATTCAACACGGGTGCCTAAAACGAGAGGCGGCGAGTGCCTGTTTATCCTGCAAAGTGTGGCTCATCCATACCCTTGATCCCCGCCTTGAGGCAAAACAAATCGCCCGACTGGATATGCTGTTTCTTTTCTTCCGCGCTCAATCCCAGAGATGCGGAGGTGATGTATAACTCGTCCAGCTTCGCGCCTCCGAAGGCGCAGCTGGTGAGGTTCGGTACCGGCAAGCGATACTCGCGGTCTACCTTGCCATCCGGGTTATAACGAACCACTTTCCAGCCTCCCCAGAACGCGCTCCACACAAATCCTTCGCTGTCCACGGTCAGTCCGTCGGGCAATCCGCGATCAGGAGACGTCTCGACGAATGTTCTTCGATTCGTGATCGTCCCGGCCTCGGCGTCGTAATCGTAGGCATAAACGCTGTAGCGAAAAGTATCTGTGAAGTACATTACTTTTCTGTCGGGACTCCAGCCCATCCCATTGCCTACGGTAATGTTCTTATCCATCACCAGACTTGAACCATCTGCCTGGATGCGGAACAACTCGCCGTCCGGACCCTTTTGATTCGCGTCATTCACTGTGCCCACCCAAAATCGGCCCTTGCTGTCGACGGCCGCATCGTTCAATCGAATACTCGGACGCCCGGCAAGGGGATCGCAAAATGGCGCGAACTCTTTGCGCTGAGTGTCCCAGGTGCAGATGCCCTTGGATGTAGCCGCAATAAATCCGCCCGTCTTGCGAATCGCCAAAGCCATCACCGGGATGCCGGTTTCGAATATCTCCAGGCGCCGCGTTCGCGGAGAGAACTGCAGGATTTGATGGTGCTCGATAAAGTCCACCCAATAAAGATTGCCCTCCTGCGAATTCCAGATGGGACCTTCTCCAATCACATTGCGAACTTCAAGAACATGTTCAACTTCGCTTGTAGCCATGTAAGATTCCGCTCCTTGCCCCCCGATGCTCGTCGTCCGCCGACAAGTATAGCCCCCGAAGGTCGACCGTCGAAGTCCGGGGAGGTTTGTCTTCGCGTTCTCTGCTTCGCAATGCTGAATTCGAGACCAAACCACAGTGTCCGTTGCGAACGAATTGAGTCTGGTTGAGTCTTCTTCGAATGGCGTCACGAGCGTTATCGCCCGATTACAACAGCTACAGAGGTATACGATGGGATTGGGGCACGGCCGATGTTAAAACGGGGTGCTTGTTTCATCGTCCTGGTGACTATTTGGACGGCAGCAGCTTACAGAAAGCCGCGAACTGGGACTGATCTACGAACAGAAGGAAATTCACCGATGTCACAAGAGACTGTGCAACGCGACCTATTTGATCGATGGGAGTGGGTTTGGCATGAGGGCAAATACGACCTGGTCGCTGAGTGCGTCCAGCCGAACTACATCCGGCACGACGAAGCAGGCGATCGGACGGTAACACGCGAGGCTTACGCAGCGGAGATCGCCAAGACGCGGCAGGAGCGACCCGACATACGGGTCGTTGTGTATGATCACACGTTTGAGGGCGACCGCGCGTGGTTCCGGTTTGAGTTCAAGTGGACCGATCCGAAAACCCGCGAGCAGCGCACGCGGGCAGGAATGCAGGTTTACCGGATTGAGGATGGCAAGCTCGCGGAAACTTGGCTGATACTCCAACCACTAGGCTCGGCATGGACAGATGCCGTTGCGCAGGAGCACTGGACGAGCCCACCCCCAATCAAGTAAGGCTGGCTGCTGGCGTTTGCATGGGCGAAAAACTCGATTGTGGGCGCAAAATCCCCATTACACTCATTGCCTATTGCCTGGGGAAATACAAAGCACTTCGTTCTCGCCCATTCCGGAAATCCCTCTTGACAGACCAAGCGGTCGGTTGTAGTATCTGAATCCAAGTTTGCTCTTTATTGAGTAAGCTGGAATTTCATGCAGAGTGGCTGAGGGACGAGCCCTAGGACGCCACGGCAACCGGATCGGGATCATATATCTCCATCGCAGGTGCCAACTCTCGCCCGGTAACGGGGACCATGAGATTCGGGTACGCGAAAATTTGATTCGCATTTCCCGAGCCTCTTTTCCCATTTTTTTGGAAAAGGGGATTTCTATTTACTGGGGTATTTTTTACCCGGCTCGTCCCGCAGTCACAGAAAGAAGTTGTAGGATGAGCACGTTTACGTCTGCGTACGAACTACGCTGCCGCGAGTGCGGCAAGACTTGGGGCAACCAGCCACGCAGTATCTGCGAAGATTGTTTCTCCCCCCTGGAAGTCACCTACGATTACGATTCGATTCGCGCGCACATTTCGCGCGATGTGTTTGCCTCGCGTGCGCCAAATATGTGGCGCTATCGCGAGTTGTTGCCGCTGCCGGCGGGGTATCAGCCCTCCCTCCCTGTTGGATTTACCCCGCTGGTCAGCGCGCCGCGGCTCGGCGAAAAGATTGGATCGCGCCGACTATTCGTTAAAAATGACGCCGTTTGCCTGCCCACTTTGAGCTTTAAAGACCGCGTGGTTGCGGTTGCTTTGGCCAATGCCCGCAGCTTCGGATTCGATACTGTCTCTTGTTCTTCGACGGGAAATCTTGCGAACTCCGTGGCGGCGCAGGCGGCTCGCGAAGGTTTGAAGGCTTGGATTTTTATTCCTTCTGACCTCGAGTCTGCGAAAATTCTCGGCACGCAGGTGTTTGGCGCCGAAGTGGTGCGCATCAAGGGCAGCTACGATCACGTCAATCGTCTGTGCTCGCAGATTGCCGATGAACATCGCTGGGGATTTGTGAACGTCAATCTTCGTCCCTATTACGCCGAAGGCTCGAAGACGGTAGGTTACGAAATCGCTGAACAATTAGGTTGGCGCTTGCCCGACAATGTCGTAGTGCCGATGGCGGGCGGGTCGCTTATTACTAAGATCAAGAAGGCGTTTGATGAGCTGATTCTTCTGGGATTGGTCGATCCGAAGCCGGTGAAGTTTTTTGGCGCGCAGGCGACTGGCTGCTCGCCGATTTCGACAGCAATCAAGCAGTACAGTTCTGAGATCGAGCCGCAGCGTCCGAAGACGATTGCGCGATCGCTGGCGATCGGCAATCCGGCCGATGGGCATTATGCGCTGAAGGCCATCACCAAAAGCGGAGGATGGTCGGAAGATGTTTCCGATCCCGAGGTTGTCAGTGGCATTCAGTTGCTGGCGACGACTGAGGGCATCTTCACAGAGACTGCGGGCGGCGTGACGGTTGGGACGGCACGCAAGCTGATCCAGCAGGATCGCATTCTGCCCGATGAAACGACGGTGCTCTGCATTACGGGCAACGGACTGAAGACTACCGACGTGCTGGCGGATAAATATCAAACCGAAATTGCGATCGCTCCGAAGCTGGCCGAGTTTGAGGCTTATTTGGCTTCGAAGGCGAGTGCTTTGCCGGCGGCTGAGACGGTGGCGGCGGGCGTTGGACGGTAAGACAGTCGATGGTCGCTAGTCGCTGGTCGTTCGCGGGCTTGCTAGCGACCAGCGACCAACCACGTACATTTTGCGGGCGTTCACGCCCTGGAGGGTTGTCCATGAGCATTACCGTTCAAATTCCTACAGCTTTGCGGCGGCTTACTTCTGGGACGCCGCGCGTGGTTTGCTCGGCTGCGAATCTTAGTGAGTTGTTCGCGGAGCTCGATTCGCAGTTCCCCGACTTGAAACCCCATCTGCGGGATGAAGCGGGAGAGACGCGGCGCTTCCTGAATATTTATGTGAATGAGGAAGATATACGCTTTCTGGGTGGCGCTTCGTATTCGTTCCAGGATGGCGATGAAGTGCTGCTGGTACCATCGATCGCGGGCGGGTCGCGATAGACCACACTTGCCCGGCCACTTCCGGCGCTAAATTTCAGTTAGTAAAACGGCTAATTGAAATAACGATAAGCTCGGATGCCTCTTGCTCTATCTGATACACTTCACTTCCCATGTCGTTGAAAGGCAATCATGCCTGTTTCATCATCGGTATGATGCTGTTTCATGCGGTGGCTGCCCATAGCCAAGCACAGCCCCCTGACAATGCCAATGCCGCGAAAGTGGCACCACAACACAGTGTTAGTGTTGGCGGTGGCGTAACTCCTCCGCACGTTACGTACCAGCCTAGTCC
>JBATZM010000022.1:0-3657 GCA_049674665.1 Terriglobales bacterium | reverse complement strand
AAGAATCTACCTTTAGGTGGACGAACATCGCTGTCTGTCCGGTCTGGGCACGGTTTGATGTTGAGCGGCCAATAATCCAAGAACCACACGCAAGGCGTTTACACTGTTTGCTGCCACATGCCCATCTTCTGCGACGTCGCCTTAGCCGTACCGCTCGACATGGTATTTACTTATGCCATTCCTGCGGGAATGGAACCGGTGGTTGGCGGACGCGTGCTGGTGCCGTTTCGGCAGCAACGGCTCTCGGGCATTGTGGTGGAGTTGCATGACCGTCCGCCGCAAGTAAAGCTCAAGAAGGTGATCGAAGCGCTCGACGTCGCGGCAGTTCTCGATGAACAACTGTTGAAACTTGGGAAGTGGATTGCCGATTACTATCTCGCACCCGTCGGTGAAGTGTTTCGCACCATGCTGCCGCTCTCCGCCGAGTTTAAACGCTCGATCACGTATCGCATCACTGATGAAGGACGGATGGCGCTGCATCTGGCGGGAATGTCAGGGTCTCCTGCGCGGTCGAAGCGGACGCCTGAACAACAGCTGATCGAATTTCACGTGCTCGATTATCTGGCGGAACGGGAGAGCGTGCGCGAAGAAAGTTTGCGCGGGACCACGCGCGTTTCGAAGGCACTACTCGTGGGGATGGTCCGGAAAAAGTGGATTGCGCGCGAAGATGTGTCTGCAACACGCGATGCGACGCGCTTGGTCAAGGTTGCGGTGCTGGTGGCGGCCGAGGAACGGGAGGCTTCGCCTCCGCTGGACGGGCGAGACGCCCGTCACCCCACCGGCAAGATCAACGAGAACCAACGGATTTTGATCGATACACTCGCTGCCTCTGGCGGGCGAGTCTCGGTCGAAGCTCTGCGCGGGTTGGAAGTGCCGCGCAGTACGCTGAGCACGCTGGTGCGACGCGGGTTGATTGAACTGGTAGATGAACCCCAGAATTTTACGGCGTCAAAACTTAAGCCTCGGCAATCTCCATTTGAGTTCGAGTTTAGCGCGGCACAGAAAAATGCACTCGCCAAGATTGGCGACGCCGTCGGGGCTCGGAAGTTCGCCGGCCTGCTGTTGCATGGCATCACGGGATCGGGAAAAACAGCAGTCTATCTTGCTTGCATGCGACAAGTGCTGGATCAAGGACGGTCGTCGATCTTGCTGGTTCCTGAAATTGGACTGACTCCTGCGGTGGCCGCCGATCTGCATCAGGTGTTCGGCGATGAGGTTGCCATCCTGCATTCTGGGTTGTCGGATGCGGAACGGGCGGAGCAGTGGCATCGCATCCGGCGCGGCGAAGCGCGAGTGGTGGCGGGAACGCGATCGGCAGTGTTCGCGCCGGTCGGCGATCTAGCGCTCATCATTGTCGACGAAGAGCAGGATTCGTCTTACAAACAAGAAGAAACGCCGCGATATCACGCGCGCGATGTAGCAGTAATGCGGGCGAAAATGGCGGGAGCGGTCGTCGTGCTCGGTTCGGCCACGCCTTCGCTCGAGTCGTACTATAACGCCAAGAAAAATAAATATGCGCTAGTGGAATTGCCGGATCGGGTCGAGAAGCGTCCGCTTCCGGAAGTCGAGATTGTCGACATGCGACGGGAGTTTCAGGAGACAGGCAAGGAACAGGTGATCTCGCGCAAACTGGCGGAAGAAATCCGCGAGCGTCTGGAGAAAAAAGAACAGGTCATGGTGCTGCTCAACCGGCGCGGATATTCTCCGGTGGTGCTGTGCCGAGCTTGCGGCAAGATGCTGCAGTGCAAGAACTGCGCCGTCTCCATGACCCACCACAAGCGCGAACACAAGATGGAATGCCATTATTGCGGGCATATCGAGCGCATCCCCGACAAGTGCGCGCATTGCGGCAGCGAGTATGTGTATTTTGTCGGAACAGGATCGGAGAAGCTGGAAGAGTTACTGCACGGCATGTTTCCGCAGGCGCGAATCGGACGGCTCGATCGCGATACGGTGCGTGGGCGAGAAGATTTTGAACATGCACTGAATGCGCTGAATGAAGGCGCGCTCGATATGCTGGTCGGCACTCAGATGATCGCGAAGGGCCACGACATCCACGGCGTGACACTGGTCGGCGTAGTTGGAGCGGATATGGCGCTGGGGCTGCCGGATTTCCGCGCAGCGGAGAGAACTTTTCAGCTGTTGACGCAAGTGGCAGGACGCGCTGGTCGAGGCCAGTCTCCGGGGAAAGTCGTGTTGCAAACTTATTTTCAAGATCACTACGCTGTGCAGTTTGCGGCGCGGCATGACTTTGCCGGCTTCTACGATAAAGAGCTGCAATTTCGGGCCTGGATGCACTATCCACCCTACAGCGCGATTGCGAATGTGCTGATCCGCAGCGAGAAATTGGACGAAGCACTAACGTGGTCGGGCGAACTTGGCCACTGGTTCGAGAAGACGCGGCATGAGGGCATTCGCGTGCTGGGGCCGGCAGCGGCTCCCATCACGCGCTTGAAGCGCGATTACCGCTATCACTTCATTCTGAAGTCTCCTAGCCGCGAGAAGATGAATATACTCCTGCGGGCGATGCTGGCGGAAGCCGCGGCGCGAAAGATTCCGCGCACGCAGGTAATCGTGGATGTGGATGCGGTGTGGTTAATGTGAATGTTGTTGGCCATTGGCAATCGCAAGTCCTTCGTTGCGGACGCGACTAATTGCGATACAGCTTGTGGCGAACGTAGTCGCGGAAATCGTGCAACGTGTCTCGGCTTCCGTCCCGAATTTCGGGCCAGACTTCTCGACCCGACCTGTGAGTGAAGGGCGCGGGTGTGAATGTTAGGACCAACATCAGCGCGGCGCAGAGTGCTAGAACGCGGCGCCGGCCAGAGACATTGGGATAGTGCGGCACGTGTGGATGCCGCAGGGTCAAAATCAACAGCACGGCCCAGAGGAACCACCCCGTCCACAGATATTTCCCGAGCGGCACCAGCGCGAAGATGGTTATCAGTGAGACCCAGTGATGCAATCGAGGCGAGATGGAAAACACTATGTGACCGCCGTCGAGTTGGCCAACAGGCAGCAGGTTTAGCGCGGTGGCGAACATTCCGACCCACGCGGCTGCTGCGATCGGATGGAGCGACAGTGCGGCGAGCGGTGTGCCGATATGCAATAGGCGTGCTGCGAGAGCGAAGGCCAGCGGGAATCCAAGTTGAATTTCCGATGGGGCGGAACCAGCGATAGGATGCGAGAGCGAAAGCCCGTATACCAAGGCGACACAAGCTGGAATAAATCCTGCAATCGGTCCGGCGATTCCAATGTCAAAAAGCGCGGCGCGTGAGGGGATCGGACTCTTGATGCGTATGAAAGCGCCGAGCGTGCCGATCAAGCTGGGAAATGGCACGAAAAATGGCGGCGTGACATAGACACGATAATGGCGGGTGTAGAGGTAGTGTCCCATCTCGTGCGCGAACAGGATGAGCATGAGGGTGAGCGAGAAAGGAAGTCCCGGAAGTAGTTGGGCAGGATGCACAATCCAGGTTACAAATGGCGAAAAAAAATCATCGTCCAGCGAAAACAACGGTTGGTTGTGGAGGTAGTGGAACTGCATGCGAGCGCCAACGACCGTCGTGCTGAACATGGTCAGCACAAAAAACAGTCCATAGAGCCACCAGCGCTGGCACGGTGGTGGGATGACCCAAACACCGGGCTCGGGCTGCT
>JBATZM010000021.1:0-5320 GCA_049674665.1 Terriglobales bacterium | reverse complement strand
GCGGGATCCTTTCGTCATTACAAGCGGGCTGACCTCGTGGTTCGGGAGGCTGCAAAGCATCCGGAGTGGGAGTTTCGACTGGCCGGAATGGGGGAGGAACAGAGCGCGTGCGAGCGGCTGGCGCAGGATCTCAACTGCAGCAATGTTGTATTTCTCGGCCATTTGGATGCTGCACAACTGGGTGAAGAGATGCGTCATAGCCGGATATTTTTCTTCCCAAGCGAACTTGAAGGGCATCCCCAAGTGTTAGGGCAGGCGGCAGCCTGCGGGCTGCCATGCGTGGCGCGGAATTCCTATCACCCGGATTACGTGGTCGATGGAATCACCGGATTATTGGTGTCATCCGATGACGAGATGAGTGCGGCGCTTAACCGTCTCATGCGAGAGCCTGATCTAATCGCGCAGATGTCGTTGTCGGCAATTCAACACGCGGAAAAATTCGACTGGGGTCGGATCACCGAACAGTGGCAGGAGATTATGGAAGGCGCGATTGTGAATCGGAGAATTTGGGTGAAGAAACGTGTTTCGTGAATTCATCTCCCACTTTACCTTTTACGGGCCAAGGCCAGGGAGGAGGGCCGGGTATCTGCGATGAAGTTCGCGCAAAGCTTGATATATCCAATTTCTAATTTGTGGAACGAGGAGTCCAACCAGGGCCAACGAATTCGAAGACTGTGCACATTTATCGGATGGCAGCTATGGAAACGATTGGTTCGCAGGCCAATCACCGTTTCACTTTTCAATGGCAAGCAGTTTATTGCTTACCCAGACTGCCAGGTGTCTTCAGGAATTCTGTACACACGCATCCCCAATAGCAGGAACATACTCTTCATCAGGAAGCACTTGTCGGGGGGGACACTGATCGATGTCGGAGCCAATGTTGGTTCAGTGAGCCTTCTGCTGGCCGATATGATAGAGAACGCGATTCTGTTTGAGCCGAACCCGGTGGCCGCCGCCCGAGCTCGAGAGAACCTGGCTCGAAATCACTTAGTTTCAAGGTATACGAGCTAGCTCTTTCCGACACTAATGGCGAGGTCCGCTTTGAGTGGAATGGAGTAGTCGATGTAGGAGCGCACGTTGTGGTCAACGTTCCAAGCGGTCAGACAGCCGCTCGTACGGTCCAATGCATCACGTTCGACGAGTTTCTGCGCCATCATGGTGATCCGGACTTTCCAGTCTCACTGATTAAAATCGACGTGGAGGGTCATGAAAACTCGGTCCTTCGCGGGATGCGGCAGTTTCTTGCCCAGAAAAGGCCTTTGGTGATGTTTGAATATTTGCAGCGGACCAATATCGAGCAGACGATCGACTTCTTCGCGGAAGTTGGATACCGAGTTTTCGAATTGGGGGCGAATGGTCCGGTCGCTGCCACTAGCCGAGTGGAACCGCTCCAAGATCTATTCGCATGTCCTGTGGAGCGTATGTCTGCGATCGGCTTGTCTAGCGGAATGTCATGACTCGAAAGACTGTGATTTTAACGGAAATCATCGCGCCTTACCGCATCCCGGTTTTCAACGTGCTGGCCCGCCAGGCGACGCTGGATCTGCACGTCATTTTCTTGGCCGAGACTGACGAGACACTTCGGCAGTGGCGTGTCTACAAGAACGAAATCCATTTTTCGCACCAGGTTCTGCCTGCCTGGCGATGGCGCGCGGGGAAAAGCAGCTTCTTGGTCAATCGAGGATTGTGGTCAGCCTTGAGCAAGGTGAGTCCTCAGGTCATTATTTGTGGCGGGTACAACTATGTCGCATCATGGGAGGCGCTTCTGTGGGCGCGCCGTCATGGAGTTGCTTTTGTCTTGTGGTCTGAGAGCAACGCCCATGATCTTCGTCGAGCACGCCCGTTGGTGGAATCCCTGAAGACGTATTTCTTGAGGCACTGTGACAGTTTTGTAGTTCCCGGGAAGGCTTCATGGCAGTATCTCAGATCGCTGGGGTCTCCAGAAGCAAGCATCTTGACTGCGCCCAACGCCGTCGACAACAATTTGTTCGCGATCCAGGCGGATCACACCAGAGCCCATGCCGCTGAGTTTCGAGAGAAACTAAAATTGCCCTCGCGGTTCATCTTGTTTGTGGGGAGGTTGGTACCGGAAAAAGGTGTCTTTGATCTGCTCGAAGCCTATGCCAAACTAGGGAATGATCTGCGATCGGAAGTAGGTTTGGTATTTGCCGGGGACGGCGTCTGCCGAGCAGATCTGGCGAAACGGGCGAAACAGGTGAACGCAGGGACTATTTGTTTCCCGGGATTCGCACAGCGCGAAGATCTGGCTGGTTTGTATGCGCTCGCGGAAACCTTGGTTCTGCCGACGCATAGCGATCCGTGGGGTTTGGTGGTGAATGAAGCGATGGCTTGTGGACTTCCAATTATCGTGAGCAATGTGGCGGGGTGTTCGGCCGACTTGGTGGACGATGGTTGGAATGGTTACGTCGTGCCTCCTAGAGATGTCGAGAAACTCAGTGCTGCGATCGATACTCTGGTGCGGCAACCTGCGCTCAGGCAACGGATGAGCGGCCGCAGCTTGGAACGGATTCGAAACTATTCACCGGAAGCATGCGCCGATGGTCTGGCCGTAGCCGCGATCTCCGGCGGTACGAGAATTCAATGAACTCCTTGAAACCAATGCAGTGGGTTGGACTTGCGCTGGGCTTGAGCCTGTTGCTGTATTTCTTTTATTCTTACTTGTCATACTTTGGCGACATTTCTTTTCTGGGGGGGATCCTGGTGCTGGAAGTAATCATCGCCAGTATATGGAAATATGATCAGCGCTTTTTTATTCTGCTGATAATCGCTTTCCTTTGGGCCGGTATGAGTGTCCCGCTGGCTGGTGCGTGGACAAGTGGACGCTGGCTTGTGTTGTCGGTGGGCGCGGTTGTTGGTTACATTGTTTGGGAAAAAAAGCCCCGCCGACCTTTTGGATCGATGCACCTTGCCGCCTTTTTCTGCATCTGCACCGCGTTTGTATCTGCCACCGTTTCTCAATTCACGCAGATGGCTTCGTTCAAGGCCTTGAGCCTTCTTCTTCTTTTTCTGTATTGCGCTTCGGGCGCTCGCCTGGCTGTTATCGGAAGGGAAGGCCGTTTTTTTCAGGGGCTGCTGTTGGGAAGCGAAATAGCGGTCTATGTGACGGCAGCCTGCTATTTAGGACTGGGTGAAAGTATCTGGGGCAATCCTAACTCCCTCGGCGCGGTGATGGGTATCGGATTGTTCCCCGTCCTCTTGTGGGGATGGTTCATCGCCGAAGGGCCCACACTTCGGTTTCGCAGGCTGGTCGCCTTGCTTCTTTGCACCTACCTTATTCATTACAGCATGGCACGAGCGGCAATGGTTTCGGTAATGCTTGTCACAATTATCTTCTGCGTTTGCCTGCGTCAGTACAGACTGCTGGTTAAGGTGGCGGCACTCGTCCTGTTCCTGATTGCGATCGGAGGCATGTTCGCCCCGCAAAGTTTAGACCAGCAGCTTGGAGATTTGAAGGATGCGTTCCTCTACAAGGGACACAAGGACGAAGGAGTCTTGGGTTCGCGACGGACACCGTGGGAAAAGTCGATTGCCTCGATCAAAGAGCATCCGATATTTGGAACCGGATATGGCACGAGTCCGTCGGGTGAGGATCCAGGATTAAAGTTTGGAAAATTTGCTTCGAGCGCGGAGACGGCCAGGGAGAACGGCAGTAGTTACACGACCATTGCAGAGTGGGTGGGTTTGTTGGGGGTGGTGCCCTTCGTGGTGCTTTTGGCGTTGACGTTGTCGAATGTATGGAAAGTGTGCGCGTGGATGAGGCGAACCGGCGATTCACGCCATTATTCGATTCCGCTGGCTATGATCGTGTTATCCGGTCTGGTCCACGCGAATTTCGAAGATTGGCTATTTGCTGTTGGTTATTATCTCTGCGTGTATTTTTGGTTTTTCGCATTTCTTCTGGCGGATCTTGTCCCTGAAACTGAGACGGTCCCAGTACCCGGAGTTGTTTTCCGCTCTTTACGTTCGTCGTCGGCTAGCTTTGGAACCATCGCGTCCAACCGATGATCAGATTGTTTATCAATGGCCTTGCCGCAAGTGCGGGTGGAGGCCTTACTTATCTGCGCAATGTGATTCCCTACCTAGCGCGGAGAGTGGATGCCGAAACTACCGTCCTGTTGAGTCCCGCAATTTGCCACGAGTTCGGAAAGTTGCCGAACATTTCTTTTGTCGAAACCTCAGAAAACTCGAGAGTATTTCGGCGCTTCATTCGTGAGCAGACAATACTGCCGAGACTGATCCGGCGCAGCGGTACGCAGGTGTTGATTTCCACGGGCAACTTTGCACTTTGGAACTCTCCCGTCCCGCAGATACTTCTATCTCGTAACTCGCTCTATACGTCCGACGATTTTCTCCGCGATGTTCGCGCTCGCGGAGACTATGCGATATGGGCGGATACTCTGGTCAAGGGTTGGCTGGCGAGGCGATCCATTCTCCGTGCCAACATTACAGTCGCCCCTAGCGAAGCGTTTGCCCGTGAACTACATCGGTGGAGTGGCAGGGAAGTAGTTTCAGTGCACCACGGATTTGACCCGAATGCTTTCACGAGCGATGCGGCCCCGCTGCCAGCGGCTGCTCAAATCCAGCTTGAGCAGGCGAAAGACACTCTACGCTTGCTATTTGTTAGTCACTACAACTATTACCGGAATTTCGAAACGCTATTCCGCGCCATGCCAATCCTGAGTAGGCGTCTAAAAAAGAAGGTAAAACTTTTTCTCACGTGTCGGCTCAATTCCGGCGAAAATCCAGGTACCTATCGAGCCGAATCCGCTGCGTCGTTAGTCAGCGAAGTTCGGGGAAGCGGCTACATCGTGGAACTTGGAACCATTCCCTATCGGTCGCTTCATCAGCTGTATCGCGCCTGCCACATTTATGTAACTCCAGCTTATGCGGAATCATTTGCACACCCGTTGGTCGAGTCGATGTCGAGTGGCTTGCCGGTGGTGGCATCCGATTTGGCAGTACATCGTGAAATCTGCGGAGATGCGGCGGTTTACTTTCCCTGCTTTTCGCCGGATGCGTTAGCTGAACGAGTGCTGCAAATTCAAGAATCTCCGAAGTTAGCGGAACAGCTGTCAAACAACGGTGTCCGGCGCACGGCCGATTTCAGTTGGAGCGAGCACGTTGATCGCATAGTTGCTCTGGCTGAAGGGTTAGTGCAGCCCGAGAGTGAGCGAAACTGATGCCCCTGGTCGCAGAGGTAAATTCAGCGCTGCACGTTTTGACGCTTACGCCGTTTTTTCCTTCAAAACAAAATGAAGTGAGTGGTTGCTTTATCGCGGAACCTATCGAGCAACTCAAG
>JBATZM010000020.1:0-8993 GCA_049674665.1 Terriglobales bacterium | reverse complement strand
CTAAGAGTGCGCCGAGCAGGCCGGAGTCAAGGAAATGCAGCTTGGGCGTCTTTACCAAACGCTTCAACTGGTTCCGAAACCACGGTTCCACCCGACGAACGAGAAACAACTGCTCCAGGATGGCCACGTATTTCCTTGTGGTTTTGTCGTCAAACCCAACTTGGCCGCCTATTTGCGTGAAATTGGTGAGCTGGCCAGAATGGTGGGCAAGAACCTGCAGCAGACGCGGCATTTGGTCGAGTTTTTCCACGTCGGCAACCTCGCGCACATCCCGCTGCACGATGGCTCTTATGTAATCCCGCGCCCATGTCTGGCGTCGCTTTGGATCTTGACGCCGCAGCATTTCGGGGTAGCCACCAATCAACACGGCTTGTACTAGGTCTTTGCCGATCATTGGCTCCGCAGGTTTGCCAAGCTTGCTATCGAACGCTGCTTTGAGGAAGACCGGCTTCTTACCTCGGATTTCGGCCCGCGAGAGAGGCAGAAGGCTCACGATCTCCATGCGGCCAGCTAAACTCTCCGAGACTTGAGGCAGAGTAAGAATATTGGCTGAGCCGGTCAATAAGAACCGACCGGCGCGGCGATCTTCATCCACTGACTTCTTGATGGCCCGGAGAAGGTCCGGCACTCGCTGTACTTCGTCAATGGTAGTTCGATCGAGAGCGCGCATCAACCCAGTTGGATCGCTGCGTGCCGCAGCCAGAACTGTGTCGTCGTCCATGGTGATGAATTCGCGATTGCCCGCGACCAAATCGCGGACCAAGGTGGTCTTGCCACACTGACGCGGACCCGTAACCATGACAACCGGCGTGTCCTTGAGCGCGGTAGCCACCAGTTCGGCGGAAAAGCGAGGAAAGAGCGCGTGATCGGTATCGTCCATGCCGGGTGAAGGCTCCGTCTGATTCGGATTAATGTCCCGTCTATTTCGGATTATAGACTCGTCTGATCCGGAATGTAACGATGGACAGTACCGGGGCTCATTTTGGCGACTGCAGCGCCAATTCGATAGCCGATGGCACCGTAGCCATGTAGTCGCCGGGCGTACATTCGCGCCAGCATCAGCACCTGAGAATCGACATAGTCGTAGACGCGAACGACACGCTTAGCGTCGTGAAGCCGATGGAGACGCCCAACATACTGTTGCAACGTTCCCTTCCAGGAAATCGGCATCGCCAAGAACAAGGTGTCTAGACGAGCATCATCAAAGCCCTCGCCAATGTAACTGCCAGTTGCTAGGATGACTCTTGACTCGCTCTCCGGAACAGCCGCAATCGCCTCCGCAATCGTGCGGCGCTGTTTCTTGCCCATGCCGCCTTTTAGCACAAACACGTTACTCACTTTGCCAGAGAGCGCCGTCTCAAAGTACTTCAAGTGATTGGTCCTGCCGGTGAGAAGCAGCGGTGAGCGCCGGTCACCGACTGCGCGCAGCAGATCGTCAAGGATCATTTCATTGCGAGCACGGTCATCTGCAAGTGCAGCGTACACCTCCTGAATCGTTGTATCGATCCGCTCGGGCGGCATGCAAAACTCAGTCAACCGAGGAACCACTTCATGTTCGAACGGAGTGACTGCGGTCATCGAACGTGCGCTGAGCTTATGTCGTATCGGACCGCACTGCATGTGGATGATCGGGTGGTGTCCATCTTTGCGCTCAGGCGTTGCCGTCAGGCCGAGGACGTACCTCGCCTTTACTTGCTTCATCACCTGCTCAAAAGTGAATGCCGACAGATGGTGGCACTCATCAACAATGACTTGCCCGTACTCGGCGACGAAGTCTTTGACTCCCTCTCTGCCGTGGGTGCTTTGGATGATGGCGATATCCAGGGTGCCACTGCGTTCGCTTTTCCCGCCTCCAATCTGGCCGATTGATTTGTCCGTAAGATTGAGGAACATCGCCAATCTCGCGTGCCACTGATCTAACAATTGTTGGCGGTGAACCAGTACGAGAGTATTCACCCTTCGCGCCGCGATCAGCCATGCGGCCACTGCGGTCTTGCCAAAAGCAGTAGGAGCGCAGAGGATCCCCTCGTCGTGTTCAGCAATCATGGAAACAGCGTCCTCCTGCGACGGGCGCAATTGGCCGCAGAACTCCACGTCAATTGCATGTCCCGCGCACCGCTCGTCACGGATGTCTGGCTTGATGCGATGCGCTTCAAACAGTTCGATTACCTCGGCCAGACACCCACGCGGCAAAGCAATGTGGTTGGCGAGGTCCTCGCCGCACGCAATTACTCGCGGCTTGTTGAATGTGGGAAGCCGCATTGCTTGGGCCTTGTAAAATTCAGGATTCTGAAATGCGGCCAAACGAAGCAGACGGTTCAGCATCGCCGAAGGCAGCCCACTCTTCTCGATATACAGAAGGTTTGCGCGAACGATTTGAACCGCGAGTGGAAACGGTCCTGGTATTGGGCGGTCTATTCTCTTTTGTGACGGCGGCAGCGCCCAGGGATATTGCTCGGCGTCGTCCATAATGCTGATCCCGACACCGATGAGATCTCCTCGTTTTTGAGCCTCCCGCACGACTGCCTCGACAGCGTCCGCTGACATTCTTTCCACGCTCCCCAGAAATGCCCACTGGTCTGGGTACGGATGGAATTCTGAATCAACAAAGACACTGTTTCCTTCCGCGCGCGGAATCTTTTGCAGAGGTAGAGCGATCAGGTTGCCAAGACCTCCCTTAGGCATCGTGTCCTGATTAGGAAAGAATCGGTCGTAGGACTCCAGACCCAGTTGGTGCCGGAACTCCATGGTTCGAGTGAGAATTGCGCATCCTAGTTTTCGCGCAATGGTCGCGGGAATCGCTCGATTGAAGAATATCCAAACATGGCCGCCGTTCCCTGAACGAGAACGTTCCAAAACCGCTGGCACATTCATCTCACGACAAGCCACAAGGAACGCAGCAGCGTCCTTCTGCCAGGTCTTCTTATCGAAATCAACCGCCAGGAGCCAGCAAGTCTCGTCCGGCAAAAGCGGATAGATTCCGACCGTATGATCTCCGACAAGATGGCCTCGTACAACGTCTTGCGTTAGTGGCCTGAACTTTCTAGTCTGGCGATCAACCTTCTTGCGGTCCTTGTCTTTGGCCCGCAGATACGATTTCCAATCGCGATCTGCCCTCGGCATGTATCCGGATCGCCCGTCGGCGCTCTCCCAGCGAATGGCATACACATCGTCACGTCCACGGAAGAGACTGCGAAACAGCTCTATCCGCTGTTGCGCTGTACCCATTGCGGATCTGCGAACGTCCGGCGCTGTGCTTATGATCTGAGGACTCCGGCTGATGGGGCGAGGCTCAGGAATTCGTATACCGTGCTCGATCAAAAGGCCGCGCAGCTGACCATTTTCGGCACGCAGGCGTCGCACCTCCGCCACGGATGCCTCAAGGTTCGGAAACTCGTTGTCAGTTTTGCTCAAGTCAAAGACCTGCCGGCACTCCGACACTTGACCCCAAAATGATCGCACATCGCCGGCTTCCGCTTGCGCTGGCTTTCGCGTGTAGAGCCAAAGTGGGATGGCTCCTGGTCGTGGTAACCAAAAGCTCTAGCTAACCTTGGCTCGGGATTGCCACATAAACGAGGTTCCTCGAAACGCTTGGCAGCGACGAGGAGAAATCTGCAGACAGGTGCACTGCGTGAAATTGCAAAATTGACAAGAATGCATAGGCAGACGAAGAAGGGAACTCTTGGTGCCGCTCTGACCAGTCAGATAAAAAACGCCCGGAAAGAGCAAGTCCCGCGAGCTTCTTCTTTGCGACATGACCGGTGGAAAACCTTCAAAACCGACACATTTGCTTACACACTTTCACGTCTTGTACAATGTAAACTATTTATTATCATAACTATACCGAGATACGCAGCGGACTCAAAATCCGCCGACCTTCGGGTCTTGGGGGTTCGACTCCCCCTCCCGGCACCACACTCAACCCATCGAGCAGAAAACTAGTTAGGCAAAGGTGCAAGCAGGGGCACCATTTGCTCAGTTCCCATTTTTGGTGCAACTGTGCCCAAACTCTGCCCAAAGTCGGGTGAGAGTGGATTTTCATTTTTCTCGCATCCCTGCTTCTGACTCGTTTCCAACTTGCGCGCCGCGTCTTGAAGATCAGACTGAGCAACGATGTTGTAACGTTCAAAGACAGAGCGGGTCTTGTGATCTGAAATAGTCATGCTGACCTTCTCGCTGACTCCAGCTCGCACCATGTTCCGCACCGCTGTTCTCCGCAAATCGTGGAAGAGCAGACCCTCATATTTCAATTTGTTACGAGTCCAATCTTTCCCACAAGGGGCGCAGTGCTTTTTCGTATCCACTGGCTCCTCACACGTCGGGCACAACAGTTTCCCGACGCCCGCCGCAGTGCAGGCATTCGCCCAAGTCTTGCGAAAATCGGAAACAGATCGGCTCTCTACTCCCCCGCCTTTTTTCCGCGCCAACCGGGTGAACACTTTTTCTTCGGGTCGCTTATCCCGAACACACTCTGTGAGCAGGATGCGGACCGCTTGAGTCATGGCGACTTCGCGGCCTTCATTGTTCTTCGTACTGCCCACGTCTAGCCGAATCGCGCCCGCGAGCAAATCTACCTGCCGAACACGCAGACCCAGCACTTCACCGTGACGCCATCCGTAGCTGTGGCCAATTTCAAACATCGTTCTCAGCCACAGCCCGACACGAGCGCATTCTCTTGCGGGCGCAGCATAGCTTGCTGGCTCCAGAAAACCACTGCGCGGATCGCTCTCCTTTAACATCGGAAAGAACGGCACGTTTCTCACTTTCGGCGGCGTGCATTCCATGCCTAAATAGAATGCTCGCTTGAGCACCACCAATTCACAATTGATGCTGGCAGCACAGCCTGTGTTGGAGGGATGTTATAGCGAGGATGCCACTCCAATTCGTCCCAGTCAGCTAGGAAGTGTTCCTCCAGAATCTGCTTTCTCCGCGACAGTCGATAGCGCCCGCACATAATGGAATTATGGCAGATGAATCACGGTGGGAAGATAGGTAAATGTCAGACGGAGCACACGGTTGCCGGGTTGAGTCTAGAGCCAGCAGCAACAAGGCATCGTGGTCTAAAAGGGGATCCGGGGCTGTCGCGACTTCACCGGTAACTATCGGGTAGTGCACCGCCCCGATCAGGAACCCTTCAGTATCGTTACCGGCGCACTCTTTTCCCATAGCGTAGCGGGTCCAAACCCGCGCCGGGCCATCGACTACTTTCCGCAGCGCAACCAAGTCCGAAGTGTGATACGCGCGCTCGCGCTTGAGTCTCCGTGTCGCTGCGGATGTCGGCGGGGTGCTTTCTAGGCCGGTTAACGATCGAGCTCCTCGCGGGCCTTGCGAGCGATAAGACGAAAATCCCTCTGTCCCGCGTCTTCCCTAAGTTTCTCTAGTCGTTGTCGGCTCGAGGCCCTCGAAGAACGAAGCTCCAGTCGGCCGAGATCCAGCCGCGCCTCGAATTCAAACTCCTTGTAGCCATCTCGAACAGACTCGGTGAGAACGGATTGCAGCGCCTTCGTCGCTGCGGGATCCTTGCCGCTGCGCGCGTTCACTTCGGCAGCAGCGAGTGATGCCATAAGGTGAGTCGAGCGATCGCTAGTGTGTTCGGCCAGAGCCAGAGCATTGGCCGCGGCAACCTGCGCGTCCGCGATTTTTGATTGTGCCAGCAAAGCTCGCGCGAGCAGAGCAGCGGATTGGCTTGCGCCGGTAGCGATCTTCTGCTGCTCAAACTGCGGGGCCGCCGTGCGAATCAGCGCCTCGGCCTCTGCCGGCTTACCTTGCTCGATTGCGATGGTGGCGAGCACAATCTGGCTCCGGGCAATCTCGACTGAGTCGCCGAGTTCTTTCTGGATCTTTAGGACGTGCTCCTGTTGATCACGCGCCTGTGAAACTTGATTCCGAATCAGGGAGACTTGGGCGATACCTCCCAAATTGAAAGCGCGGCCGTCCTTGTATCCGATTTTCTCCGCGAGGGAAATTCCCTCTTCGTAATATGACATCGCCTGGCTCAAATCACCTCGCTCCACCAGAACACCGGCCAGATTACCTAGCGTGGCGGTCACTCCACGCTGGTCGCCGCCATCGCGGAAACCCTGCAAGGATTTTTCCTGCATCCGGGTCGCGCCCATCAGATCGCCTAGATTGTCGAGAACGTTGGCGATACTTCCCATGTCACTTCCGATGTTGGCGGGTTGCGCTCCGATCTCTTGATCAAACCGCAGGGCCTGTTCATAGTAGCGTCTGGCTTCCTCGAATTTGCCCTGCTCATAGTAAACATTTCCCAGGCTGACGGTAGTCATGCCGATCTGACCATCCCCAATTTTTTGGAATGTGTTTAAGGTCTGTTCGAACGCGCTCCGTGCGCCCGCGAAGTCGCCTTTGTCGTACAAAACGATTCCGTACGTTCTTAATGCGTCCCCGAGCAGATGGGGGTTGCCGGCGTTGGCGGCGAGATCGCGTCCTTCGAGGCCCATCTGAGCCGCCTTATTCAGATCGCCCAGCCGATCCCATGCAAACGCTTCGGCAATCGTCGCCTGCACCTGAAGCATACGCGAGCCTTGTGCCTTCGCTTTTGCCGCCGCCGCGGCCGCCGCTTTTTGGCATGCGCTGAAATTGCCCGCGGCGTTTTGGGCCGAACCCTCCGCCAAATCAATGCGGGCATCGTCGCTTAGCGGCTTGGGCAAGGTTCGCATCTGAGCGATGGTGTCCAGTGAGTCCTTGGGATGCCCGGCCTTCCTCTGCGCTGACGCCAGGCGCAACCCGTAGTCAAGATTGTCGGGAAAGAAATTTCTTAGCGTGCGGTAGATTTCTATGGCCGAAGGAAAGTCGTGAGCAAACTCGCGATAGCGGCCCTCGACAGAAAGATGCTGCTCACGCGTCAGGTTGGCCGAAAGATCGAACGCCTTCTTAGCCTCATCTTGCGCCTTTTTATCGTAGCCGAGCTGGGACCAAGCCTGGGCAAGAGCGGCGTGTGAGAGTGCGAAGTTCGGATCGGCCGCGATCGCCTTCTCTAGCAGATCTCGGGCGGCGAGAGCTTCATAGGTTTGCAGTTTCGTCAGTCCTTCCGCATATAAACGAGTAGCCTCGGGGCTTGTTGAACTGGAAGCCGCCACTTGCGATGCTTCCGCGGTGGAAACATCGGCGACTCCCAACTTCTGGCGCAAGCCGGCACCACTCTGCGTTACCAGCTCAGGAAGATCGGATTCGTTTCCATCCCGCGAAATCACCGCTATGGTTTCGCCCTGCCTGGCGTCTTGCAAACGCACATCGACTCGGATCTTTCCGCCGGTATCTTTCCCGGTGTCAAGATAGGAACCGAGCACAACGACGTCGGCGCCCAGATGCGTGCGGATTTTTTGCAACGTACCCCGGCCGTAACTGTCGGCGGCGGGCAGAGAAAGATCGATCTTCATGCGCGCGACATCTTCGCTGGAGACTACGCGGAGTTGTTGCCCGGCGGAAAGTTGCGCGTCGAGCATTTCAGAGAGCGCGGTCGAAATCCAAGCTTCGTTATCCCTCCCGGAAAGATTCTTGAAGCCGAGCACGGCTACGGCTGTCCGCCGCTGCGATTGCTCTGCCGCATCGTTCGACATGAGACGGCTGGACACCGGACGGCGTAAAATTCGATCGCGAAGGCCGCCGACGTTGGCCGCAAGAGCGACGAGTAATAAAAGCAGGAAACCTGCAGTGATCCTCATGCCGATTCCGCTGAGAGCGTGCGAACGATGAAGATTGAGGCGCCCCAGATCAGCGTGCAATTCCCTTGCGGATTGATAACGGCGGGAAGGGTCCTTTTCTAAGCTGCGCCTGATGATGCTCTCGACGCCGGCAGGAACTGCGGGGTTCAGTTGGCGCACCGGGACCGGTGAACCATGCAGGACTGCGTCATGAACGGCGGCACCGGTACTGCCTTTGAAGGCGCGCCGGCCTGTCACCATCTCAAACAATACAAGGCCGAGAGAGAAGAGATCGCTCCTTGCGTCCAGTTTCTCGCCCCGTATCTGCTCGGGTGACATGTAGAAGGCAGTACCCATCTTCGCGCCCGTGCGGGTCAAAGTGGGGGCGTCTTCTCCATCTGCCGCGATGTCAGCCGTGAGGTCACTTTGAACGTCTGGCTCCTTCTGAGGTTCCATCATCTTCGCCAGACCAAAGTCCAGAATCTTTACTTCGCCGCGGACGGTAAGAAAGAGGTTCTCCGGCTTGATGTCGCGATGAATAATGTTTTTTTGATGCGCCGCCTCCAGCCCGCGCGTGATCTGGATCGCGAGGTCTATTGCTCCATTCATCTGTGAACGCTTGTTCACTTTGGAAATACGTTCGATCCATTCCCTAAGAGTCTCGCCCTCGAGAAGTTGCATCACAATGAAGGGCTGGCCGTCATGTTCGCCGAGTTCGTATATGGAACAAATATTTGGGTGGTCGAGAGCAGACGCTGATCTGGCCTCGCGTTGCATGCGCTCATATGCGGTCCGATCGCTGGCTACCTCGCCGGGCAGAAACTTCATGGCTACGCGACGGCCAAGTTTGATGTCCTCTGCCTCATACACAACTCCCATACCTCCGCTGCCCAGCCGGCTCAGCACACGATAGTGAGAGACGGTATCGCCTACCATGGACCTGAACGTCACTCCAATTGAGGCGGAGGCTTCCGTCTGTGTCGGCATGTCGGCAGGGCTGAAAGCGGGCAATTCCAGAAAGCTTCCCGCCTGGCGATGCGATGTAAGCAGCGAGTACACTTCCTCGAACAGTTCCGCATCGCCAGCGCACTGCTGGCGTAGGAACTCCGCCTGCTGCTCGACCGGCGCTCGCAGTGCCGCCTGCAACAGTTCATCGATTCGTTTCCAGCGCTCAGCGTTCATCGGAATTTCCGTGACTCATCTCGCGGTGCAGCCAGGCCCGAGCGGTGCTCCAGTCGCGTGCCACTGTGACCGGCGACACTTTGAGTACCTCGGCCGTTTCTTCGAAATTCAATCCACCGAAGAATCGCAGCTCCACAACCTGTGCCT
>JBATZM010000019.1:0-6913 GCA_049674665.1 Terriglobales bacterium | reverse complement strand
GCGTGATTCCATTCTTCAGCAGGTTCAGCACCACCTTGCCGCAGGCAAACGCAACCTCATCTTTCTGCGGATCCATCGCGGGCACGCTGTTGAAGCCCATGGGCGAGAGCCCGATCATTTCCATCACGGTCGACATCGTGTTCGCAGTGTATTGCCCGCCGCACGCGCCCGCCCCGGGGCACGCCACATCTTCCAGATCGTGCAGTTCCTTGTCAGTGATTTTGCCCGCGGCGTTCGCACCCACGGCTTCGAATACGTCCTGAATGGTCACATCTTTTCCGCGATAACTGCCCGCGGCGATCGTGCCGCCATAGAGAACCATTCCCGGCAGATCCATACGTGCCAGCGCCATGGCCGCAGCTGGAATCGTTTTGTCGCAGCCCACCACGCACACCACCGCGTCGAACATTTGTCCGCGGCACACCAGTTCGATCGAATCGGCAATCAGCTCGCGGCTCACCAGTGACGCGCGCATCCCCTCGGTGCCCATAGTCTCGCCGTCGGAAATGGCGATGGTGTTGAACTCCATGGGCGTGCCGCCGGCGGCGCGAATGCCTTCTTTCACCTTGGCCGACAGGCGGCGCAGGTGGAAGTTGCAAGGCATGGTCTCGATCCAGGTGTTGGCGACTGCGATCAGAGGCTTGGCTAGATCGGCGTCAGTGAAGCCGATGGCTTTGTACATGGCGCGCGCTGGAGCCTGGTCGCGTCCGTCAGTGATACTGCGACTGCGATGTTTTAGGTCGATGTCCATGGGAGTGGTGCAGAACAGAACAGTTTAATTGAATCACTCAGACTTGGAGGTACTGCGCCTCGCAGGCAGTAGCTAGGTGGCCGGGCGGGGACGCCCGGCGCTCCACTGCCAATCGTTTAGGCGTTCACTACTTTCGGGCCGGCGGACTTGGCTGCTTCGGTACTCTTCTTTTTTTCAGCGGGCAGCCATGACATCATGGCTCGTAATTCCTCGCCTACTTTTTCGATCTGGTGCTGGCTCGCCGCCTTGCGCAGCTTGGCGAATTTCTTGCCGCCTTTTTTATTCTCTTTGATCCATTCCTGGGCGAACTTTCCGCTCTGGATCTGCTTCAGCACTTTCTTCATTGCTTTACGCGTGTCATTTCCTACGACCACTTCGCCTCGGGTCAGATCGCCGTATTCGGCCGTGTTCGAAATCGAATAGCGCATGCGGCTCAACCCGCCTTCGTAGATCAGGTCAACGATCAGCTTCACTTCGTGGACGCACTCGAAGTAGGCGATTTCGGGAGCGTATCCAGCGGCTACCAGCGTCTCAAAACCTTTCTGCATCAGAGAGGTCAGGCCACCACAGAGCACGGCTTGCTCGCCGAAGAGATCGCTCTCCGTTTCTTCTCTGAAAGTCGTCTGCAACACTCCAGCCCTAGTCGAGCCTATGCCGTGGGCGTAGCTGAGCGCGTATTCATGGGCGCGACCGCTAGCATCCTGATGAATGGCTAGCAACGAGGGGACGCCTCCGCCTTGCGAATACACGCGGCGTAGGAGATGGCCGGGGCTTTTCGGCGCGATCATGACCACGTCTACGTCTTTCGGCGGCTTGATGGTTTTGAAATGAATGGAGAATCCGTGCGAGAAGCCTAGAATTTTTCCTTTGCGCAGATGCGGCTTGATGGCCGATTCATAGAAGTCGGACTGGCTCTCGTCAGGCGTAAGAATCTGGATCCAGTCGGCGCGCTTGGCGGCTTCCGCTGGAGCTACGACGGTCATGCCATCGGCGCGCGCCTGCTTGGCCGAGCCGCGCTCGGGATCAAGGCCGATGATCACTTCGTAGCCGCTGTCGCGGAGGTTCTGAGCCTGAGCGTGCCCCTGGGAGCCGTAGCCGAACACTGCGATGGTTTTGCCCTTCAACGCTGAAGGATTGGCATCGTTCTGATAAAAGACTGTCGCCACTGAAAAACTCCTTAGATCTTTCTTGTTAAATATCTTGATTAAATTATGTTGGCTAAAAGCTGATTATGCTTGACGGACGCCGACCGACCGGTCGGTTTAAGAAATGCTATCCAACCTCACCTCCTGATGTCAACCCCGGAGTTTGTCCGACAGTCCACCTTCGAACACCCGTGGGCTCGTGTCAGGCTACTTCGGAGAACTTAGAGGCGCTCGACTTCCTGCTCAGAATTCCTGCTCAGAATTCGAAGTACGCTCCGGCGCGGGTTGGATGCGCACTGCCTGTGGTCCCGGTCGCTGGGAGCAAGCCGTCTGCGTCTTCAATTCCATGCAAACCTTCCCATGCGGCTTCGGTCAGCGCGGGGTCTGCGCCGACGATATCGCGGATCATTTGCCAAGCGGCAATGTTAAGCGCGCCCTCGGGTGCAGGGCCCATGGCCAACGAGACCGAGCATTGCGGGCAGAAACAGATCCGTTGCGCTGAAGATTTTTGGCGCGGCCTTACTCCCACAGTTTGCGCAAACAAGTAGACTGCAACCGATTTTTGTCCGGCTTCGAGCTCCCTGTTGCAGCGAAGACAATACAAGTTGTCCAAAGTGGTCTCCGGCCATTAAAGTGTGTTCACTTACTTTCTCGAACGCTTTGCCGACGGCACAAGTATGTAGAAGGATTCCCGCACCCAGCGCGAACCAAGCTTTGCTCTAGTCAGAACGGGATCGCATCGCGCACTCTACTACCATGGGCGCTGGTCCATCCGCAAAGTTGCCGCGACGGGTACTGCTTCCGAAAAGGCGTCGGCAGGTCGCCGCCGTTTGTTACCGCGTCCGCAAGCGCGGCATCGAATTTCTGCTGGTGCAGACTCGCGGGGGACGGTGGATTTTCCCCAAAGGCGGCGTTGAACCTGGGCTCACACATGCGCAGTCCGCTGCCCTCGAGGCTTTTGAAGAGGCGGGCGTTCATGGCCGGATGGAGGAAATTCCATTCGCGCGTTATTTCCGGCGGAGACCTGATCCCGCCAACCCTACGCAGGCCGACAGGCCAGAACTTCCTGTCAGCGCGCATCTTTGCGAAGTATCTCGTCTTGAAACACCGCAGGAATCGAATCGAAATCCCACCTGGTTTTCGGTTGAAAAAGCGCAGCAACGGTTGCTGAAGGATCGCGCACCCGAATTCGGCGCAGAGCTGATTCGCGTTGTCGATCGTGCGTTATCTCGGATCCAACGTCTCCACGGCGCCCGGGAAATTGAAGGTCGCTTCCACCGGGACAGCTTGTGGCAAGTCCGCTTCGAGGTATTTGCGGATAGGCGCGATCACGATCCCCATCCTGCAATCCTCGAACAAAGAAGGGTCGGACAACGCAACTTGCCGGCTCAGCACCGCGGCCAACGAGAGACAATCCGCCGATCAGTTCTGCGCCTGGGTGCAGGAATGGCTTCTCTTGCTGAACCGGTTCGCAAAGTCACGACGATTGACAGCCTGCGCGAATAATCCTGGATAACGCACACCCGCGTCCTTTAAGGCGCGCCTGATCGAACCACACTAGAGCACAAACCCCATTCCGCGATACCATCTGTCTGTGACGCTTCGCGAAGCTGCCCTCGATTCTCGGAATGACGCTCGGCATGAGCCTCGTCAGGAACCGCGCCAGGAAATCCTGCGCACCGCCGCGCGCCTTTTTCAACAACGGGGATACGACGCCACTTCCATGAACGATGTCGCGGCCGCGCTCAAGCTTTCGAAGGGCGGCCTCTATCACCACTTTCAATCGAAAGACGAAATCCTATTCCATATCATGTCGCACGCCATGGAGATCACCGAGGAACGGGTCATCAACGTGGTACGCCGCATCGATGGCACCAGCGTTGCAGGAGTGGAAGAGCGCCTGCGCACGCTGATCCGGCTGCACATTCAGGTTGTGCTGAGTCCCGAAGACCGTGAGATTACGGTCATGCTGCATGAGAATCATCCGCTGCCGCTGGCGCTTCGGCGGAAGATCAACGGACGCAAAAAAGATTATCTGCACTTCGTCGAGAACCTTATTGCCGACGTGCAGCGCAAACGGAATTCGCCGACGCCGGTAACGCCTCGTGCGGCAGCTTTGGCGCTGGTCGGCATGATTAACTGGATCTATCAGTGGTACAAGCCTGATGGCCCATTGACGGGTGATGCGCTGGTGCAGCAGTTCACCGATATTTTCTTTCATGGGGCTTTGGGCTAGTTCTCAGTTCCCGGTTCTCAGTTCTCAGAAACATCATGACTCACTTCTTTCATATCGACGATTTGGCTCGCCAAAGCGCGGAGAAAAATAAACTCTACTTCGAATTTCTCCGCGTGCCCGCCATGAGCGCGGGCGTTTACGTTCTGCCTAAGAACAGCACTGATCCCCAGAAGCCGCATCGCGAAGACGAAATGTATTACGTTGTTCGCGGACGAGCTCGCATGCAAATTGGTTCTGAGCAGTCTGAGGTAGGAACAGGTTCAGTTATTTTCGTCGAGGCTGAACTGGAACATCGCTTCTATGACATCGCGGAAGAGTTGGAGGTTTTGGTTTTCTTTGCTCCGGCAGAGCAAGAATAAACGTCGACGTCTGTGGTGGCCGGGCGGGGACGCCCGGCGCTCCATTGCGCGACTTTGAAAACTGGCTTCTACTCGGCGGCCGTTTTCGCCGGTATCCAATAGACTTCTTCTTTTAAGTTCTCTTTTTTGAAACCCACCCGCTTCAGAATGCCTTTGCCGTGCTCGATCATGTCCGGATGTCCGCATAGATACCCGATGCTATTCGCGGCTGTGCATCCCCATTGGTCGGCGTATTTGCGGATCAGTTCATCGACACGCCCGACTTCGCCCTTCCAGGTTTCGTCCTCCCACGGACGGCTCGCCGTGAAAACACAGTGGAACCAGGGCACCTGCTTCGCGATCGCTTCCATCTCCTCGCGATAACCGAACTCCCAGGGACGACTGGCGCCGTTCAGCAGAAATAGTTTCTGGTCGCCGGTAAACTTCCCTTCTTTCCAATCCTTGAACAGGGTTCGCACATAGCTGACATAAGGGGCTATGCCGGTTACAGTACTCACCAGCAAGTGGTGCGTGTGCTCCACGCGCGAGGTTTCGATGGTAAAGCGGCCCTTCGCAACCTTGCGCATCACAACGTCATCACCCGGTTGGAGCTTGTAAAGCAGGGGCGTTAACTGGCCCTCGGGCACCAGTTCAAAAAAGAATTCCAGCTCTGGTTCATGGGGAGAAGAGACGATCGAATAAGCACGCTCTACTCTATGGCCATCTCGTTCCGCGCCCAGCGTCGCGTATTGGCCGGCGGCGAATTTAAAATCCGGTCCGGGGTTAACGCGAATCATCCAGAGATCGGGCGCGAAATCGAGGCGCTTGGTAATGCGAGCGAGGTAGTGCTTGTCATCCATAGGCAGTTCTCAGTTCCCGGTTCCCGGTTCTCAGTTCTCAGTTCTCAGTTCTCAGAACTACAACTCAAAGTCGAACCCTAAAAAGATACAGCATTCGAGAAAATCAGGGGCGAAAAGAAAAACTCTACGACGGCCGCAACCAGCTTTCACTGAGAACTGAGAACCGGGAACTGAGAACTAAAAAGAGGAAAGCCCGCAAGCTTTTCAGCCTGCGGGCTGCCCGGTGGACTGTTTGGGATTGACTGAGGTGGTCACTCTCGTGGCCCCTCGCTCGTTCCGGTGCCGGGCACAACTTGTGTCCGGCGGATCAGAACTTTACTGGTTCAGCCCAGACTCACGGATTGTTTGCGAGAGAATGTTCCCGATTTCCCCGACCAAAGGTTCCTCGAGAACTCCGCTTAGAGCAACCGCCCTAAGACTCAGCCACCTCACCTGGTCTTGTATTGGTACTGCAACTATGACTATCAGAACTTGTCATCCGACCACCTCCTTTCCGGTGTAATCGCAGAGTACAAAAAAAGCGGGGGCGGCGTCAACGGCACGTATGTGGTGTGCCGTGAGAGGCAATAGTTTATGGGATGAGTTCCCAGTTCCCGGTTCTCAGTTCTCAGTGTTGCGGACCGGCACCGGGTGAAAATCCCTCCAGTACATGCCCGCCAGATACCTACCTTCGTTACTGCCCCTTGCCTAGACTTAACCCACGCCTGCAAAGCAGGAACGGCTTCCCCGAGTCATCGATCTTTGAGACGATTCTCAGCCCTTCCAGCGGTACGCATCCTCTTGGGCCAGTCCTATATGCGCCAGCACGCGGTTGGCGAATTCGTGCGCCATGGCATCTGCGCTCGACGGATGGTTATAAAACGTTGGGATCAGCGGGAAGATCGTCGCGCCCGCGTCCGCCGCCAGCGACATATTGCGGATGTGGATTTTGTTGAGCGGCGTCTCGCGGATGCAGAGCACGAGCGGTCGGCGCTCTTTGAGACTTACGTCGGCGGCGCGCTCGATGAGGTGCGAGGCAGTGCCGTTGGCGATGCGGCCGAGGGTGCCGACGCTGCATGGGATCACAACCATGGCGTCCGAAGGATACGACCCGCTGGCCACGTTCGCACCGATATCGGAGTTGGATTGCTGCTGAATCTTTGCCGATGGCGCGCCGATGATTTGACGTAGGAGATCAGAACGGCCTTCGATTGCGAGTTCCTCGGCCATGACGCGCAAGGCGCTGTCAGACGCGATGAAGTTCACCGTTTTCACCCGAGAATCGTGCTCGACGGTGAGTAGAAAGTGCTTGAGAAACAATGATCCGCTAGCGCCGGTGGTGGCAATCGTCAGATTTTCTGGTATCAGCGGCAAAGTCGGCGCTCCATGAGGCATCCAATGCGCGGCCTCGAAAGCTGAGGATAGGGACGCAGGAAAGGCAAGTCAAGGCGAGGGGGAGTTTGCTGTAGAGACGCGGTTTGCCGAGTCTCAGTGCAGAAATGATCCGATGGCAACCACCGACATCCTACGATCACGACGGAGTGCCGCTCAACTCCACGCCATTGCCAGCGTCGAGCGTGAAATTCGCGCCATTGATCCTGCCG
>JBATZM010000018.1:0-26326 GCA_049674665.1 Terriglobales bacterium | reverse complement strand
GTAAAACCTGTAAATCCGGCAATGCCGAGCAGCAGAATGAGAAACAAGAAACGACTGTGCATAAAATTTTTAGTCATAGGATCAGTCTCCAGCGCCTTCCTGCAACGCATAGGCCGGACTTGTCTCCGGCGCTGGTTTGCGTCTCGCCCGGAAGAAAGACACCCGATCCAAAACCTTCTCTTGAAATTCCTCCAGATAGAGATAAATGGCCGGGGTCACGAATAATGTTATGAACTGCGACACGATCAGGCCGCCGACTACGACCAGGCCTAGCGGACGTCGCGAAGCTCCGTCAGCGCCATAGCCTAACGCAATCGGCATCGCGCCCAGTAGTGCCGCCATCGTCGTCATCATGATCGGGCGGAAGCGCTCCATGCTGGCATCGTGAATCGCCTGAGTATCTGGAATTCCCTGACGCACTCTCTGCTCAGCGAAGTCGACGATCATGATTCCATTCTTCTTTACGATGCCCATCAGCATGAACATTCCAATGTATGCATACAAAGAAGCTTCCGCGCCAAATAGCCACAGCGTCGCCAGTCCGCCTAGGAGCGCTACAGGCAAGGAAGAAAGCACGGTGATGGGGTGCAGATAACTCTCGTAGAGAATCGCGAGGATCACATACATAACGAAGACTGCGACGAGCATCAGCACCGCGAGATCCGAGACCGTGTTGCGAAATGTAAGCGCCTCGCCCTGAAGTGCGCCAACGATGCCAGGCGGCAGAATCTGCTTCGCTGTTCCTTCCACAAATTGCGTTGCCGGCCCAATGGCGTAGCCCGGTTTCAGATTGAAGAACATGGTCACGCTGGTGAATTGATTAATATGGTTGACTGCTTGCGGGCCGATGACCGGATGCCAGCTCGTGACCGCGTTCAGAGGAACCATACGCTGGCCGTCGTCGCTCTTGATGTAGAGCTTGCCCAGGTCTTCTGGTGCGGCACGTTTGTCGTCCGCGACTTCGAGGATCACCTGATACTGATCGGTCGCCTTCTTGATCAGATAGCTGTAATTCTGCGAGTAGGCGTCGTGTAGAAGCGTGAGGATTCGGGTCTCGGATACGCCGTAAAGCTTCGCCTGCTCGCGCAAAATGTCGACTTGCAGATTTGGCGTGTGATTATAGAGATCGGAATTCACGAACAAGAACCCGGGATATTCGTGCATCTTCGCCATCATCTTGGCTGCGGTACCGTATACCTCGTTGGGGTCGATTCCAGAAAGCGCGTAGGCGAATTGACCCTGTGCATTGGCCGTCGCGCCGGTGCTGATTTCAAGCGCAGGATTGGGTTGAAGAAATGCAATGGTACCGGGAACCGAGTTAGCAATCGCGCCCATCAACTGTCCGGCCACTTGCGCAATCGGCGGGCGCTGCGATGGATCTTTTAGAAACGCAATCAGAAATGCCTGGTTCGATCCCATGAACGATCCGTTCCCGCTCATGGTGAAAGTGCTGCGCACGGCGGGATTCGCCTTCATGATCTTTTCCGCTTGCGTTTGATAGGCGTGCATCTGATCGGGCGAGGACCCCTCCTGCGCCACTAATATGCCGCGGATAAATGAACTGTCACCGACCGGCAAGAACGATTTCGGCACAACATGAAAGAGGTAGGCAGTCCCGGCGAGGCAAACTACCCAGGTCACGGCTGAAATCCAGCGATGGCGGAGGAAGAACCACAGCGAACGGCCGTACACATCGAGCACGCGATGTTCGAAGGCGCCGAAGACGCGCTCCATCCAGATCTTCTTCGCGCCCTCGCCGCGATTACTTAGCAGTCTTGAAGTCATCAAAGGCGTCAGCGTAAGTGAAACAATTCCGCTGGCCAGAATCGAGATCACAATCGTCAGCGAAAACTCGCGGAAGATGCGTCCCATCAGCCCGCTCATAAACACCAGCGGGATGAAAACCGCGGCCAACGAAAGTGTCATCGCCAAAATGGTGAAGCTGATTTCTTTCGCCGAGTTCAGCGAAGCTTCGAACGCGTTCTGCCCCGTTTCCATCAACCGCACCGTGTTTTCCAGAAACACGATGGCGTCGTCCACCAGGAATCCGATGGCGAGAGTCAGAGCCATTAACGAAAGGTTGTCCAAACTGTAGCCGAGAACATCCATGGCAATGAACGTCAGCAGCAATGACAGAGGCAGCGCCACGGCCGGGATCAGAGTGTCGGTAGCTCGTCCGAGGAAAACGAAGATGACCATGACCACCAATGCGAAGGCGATATAAAGCGTGGCCTGCACATCTTTTATGCTGCCCACGATGGTCTGCGACCGATCATAAGCCGATACCAGCAGAACGGAACTGGGGAGCTGCGACTGAATGGTAGGAAGCAGATCGCGCACCGACTTGGATACTTCAACAGCATTCGCGCCAGCGCGGCGAAACACTGCGACCACAACGGTCGCTCCGGGCTGCGGATATCCGCGTACCCAAAACCGCATGTCGATGCGCTCATCCTGCACTCCTTCCCTGGCTCTGGCAACATCTTTCAGGTAAACAGGAGCGCCGTTGGTTTGCCCGACGATGAGATCGTTATACTGATCCGCTGTAATTAACTGCCCCTGCGGCTGAAGCAGGAAGCTGCGCTGCGGCCCGTCAAACTGACCTGCGCCAGTGTAGGCGGTTCCATTTTTGATTGCGCCCGTCAGATCCTCAAGAGTGATGTTGCGAACCGCCATCGCCGACGGATCGGCTTTGATTCGCACTGCCGATTGCGTGCCGTAAACCGCAATCTGGCTCACGCCGGGCAAAATGCTAAGACGCTCACCGACTTGCGTATTCGCATAGTCGTAGAGTTGGCCTTCTGTGACCGTATCGCTGACCAGTGCAATGTATTGGATCGGTTGATCGTTGGGATTTGTCTTGGTAAATGTGGGAGGGCTGGGTAAATCTACGGGAAGCTGTCCTTGGGCGCGGGTGATGGCGGCCTGCACGTCTGTCGCCGCGCCGTCGAGGCTCTTAGAGAGATCAAACTGCAAAACAAAACTGGAGTGGCCCTGACCATTATTAGAGGTCACCAATTCAAGACCCGGGATCTGCATGAACTGGCGCTCGAGTGGCGTGGCCACGTTGTTGGCCATCGTGTCCGGAGTAGCTCCCGGGTAGTTGACCTGTACCTGGATGACCGGATAATCGACGGCCGGCAGATCGCTTACCGGCAACCGAAAATATGCCAACAGTCCGAACAGAATGACGGACACGGTCAGCGCGACCGTCATTACCGGACGACGGATAAAGATTTCGGAGAGATTCATGAGTGACCTCCATTGGCAGCGGCCGCGTGGTAACCCGCGTTTGATGGGGCCGCGGCGGCAGCCGATGAATCGACGCGCACTTTTCCGCCGGGTCGAATCAGCATTTGACCGGCGAGCACGACGCGTTCGTTGGCGATGATGCCTGCCGTCACAACCACATCGTCACCCTGCCGCTGTCCCAATTTCACTGGCCGCAGTTCAGCCGTGTCGTCGGATTTCACCACGTAGACAAACGGCCCTTGCTGGCTGATCTGAGCGGCTTGATTTGGAATCAGCACCGCTGCCTTCTCTGTACTCAGAACAAGCTTCACGTCGACAAATTGGCCAGGCCAGAAGTGATGATCGGCATTGCTCATGGTGGCACGCAAATTCACCGTGCCACTCCCGTTCTGAACCGAGTTATCGAGGAACTCTACGCGTCCGAGTTTAGCTGTATTCTCCGGCTCGGAGGGAAGCCGGACTGTCGCTTTCAGCAAGCCCCGGAACATTTGGCGTTGAACCTCTGGAAGATCGCTCTCCGTGATCGTGAAATTCGCATAGATTGGATCGAGCCGCTGGATCGAAAGGAGTGACGTGGCATTGGCTTGCACCACATTCCCCATATCCACCAAACGTGCACCCGCCCGGCCGTCGATCGGAGAGTGGATATAGCAGTACTCGAAATTGAGCTTTGCAGTTTCGAGAGCTGCTTCCGCTGCTTCCACCAGGGCCTGATCGACATCGACGGCATTCTTCTTCGTGTCATAGTCCTGCTTCGAGATCGCTCTTTCCCCTATCACTTCCTCGTCGCGGGCGAACTGAATCCTGGCGAGATCGAGCGCCGCCTTCGCTTGTGCGAGGCTCGCTTGCGCCGAGTCTAGCTGCGCTTTATACGGACGCGGGTCGATCACAAACAGCAACTGCCCTCGCTTCAGGTTCTCGCCGTCTTTAAAATGCCGTTCGACGATGCGTCCGCCGACCTGCGGCGTGACCGTGACCGACTCGAAGGCCGCGTTGCGGCCGATCTCATCCAGATATTTGGGAACGTCCTGCGCAGTGGCCTTGACCACCGTTACCAGCGGCGCGGGCACGGCAGGCGCCGCTTGCACATTGCTTCGGGTGCAACCTGCCGTCGCCAACAGCGACAGTAGCAGTGCGGCAAAACCAAGCCGTCCGTGTCGGATATTTAGAGCATTCTTCAACGTCATCTTCATGGCCGTCCTCATCTGAAAGGTTTCTTAACTTACGCGGTGGTCGCCAAAGGTGGCGTAATTAACAACTGAAGCGCCGAACTGCGGCGTTCGCGCGCCGCCGGATTTTCCGTGCTGGCACCTGGCAATTGCTGGTAATGCGTCTCCATTGCGCTTCCAATTTGCCGAAAAGCGCGAATGCGTGCGGCGACCACGTCGCGCCGCGTGCAGCCCAAAAGAACAGAACACTCTTGATCGGAGTATCGTTCAAGAACAGTTATTACACAGACAAAACGCTCGAACGTGTCTAGTTCAAGAACCGCGGCGATCTCCGCCTGCTTCTCGGCCCGTAGCACCTTGCCATTGTTGTTGACCGGATCAGAAGTCGATTGGCCTTGACCGTTTCCATCGGCTGGCCGTGGGTTGATAACCCTCACGGCGTTTAGGATCACCGCTCGCCGAGCCCAGGAGCGCGCCCATTCCTTAAAAACAGGATTGCCTTTTACCACGTCGTCCAATCCCGATACGAAGCACTGCTCCGCCTTCTCATGATCCGCGGTTAGCAGAAACGCGAGCCGGTAGAGGCTGTTCATGTCTTCGTCAAACACGTGGCGAAAATCTTCACAGCTTGCGTACGGCGTGGGTCTCGTGATTTGCTTTGCCTCCGGCATATTCACCTCCGTCTTTCATGTATTAGTCGTTTGAACTTGGTGAAAATCGACAACCGAAACTATTTTTCTGATGTATTCAGCGTCTCACTCTTCTTTTCGAGTACCTGCGACGGTGTACATTGGCACCTTCGAGCTAGTCCCTTCAGCACGTGTCGAGTAAGAATGCCGGCGCAGGAAAATTTTGCGCCTTGCTTCATGAGATCGAAAATCGCATCTTCCCCCTCGCGGCTGATTACCGTCAGGCTGCTCAAATCGATCACGAGTTTGCGTGCGTCTAAGTCGCGGCTCGCATCTTTCCAAGTCGTGCGAAGCTCGGCCACCCATGGCTCGCTGAGTTTGCCTTCCACCACCAGCTTGCGTTGAGATGGGGTGTCGACGATGGAAATCTTGAACATACTTGGATCCCAGGAACGATTTAGGTAAGCGCAACGCACTTGCCAAAACCAAAAGCCCGTAAAGTGCTGAAATGGTTGAAGGAAGCAAAATCGTCGGAGCATCATGTCAACAAATGTCAAAATCAGAATTGACACTTGTCGAGATGGGATGAATGAAAGGGCGCTTAGAGGTAGAAAGGGTAACAACTGGAATCAAGTTGACACGACAGGGTGATCCAACGTTTCAGATTGGACAAGAGGCTGCTGAGGAGGACTGAACTGGCTCCGCGGTATGCGCGAGGCACCCCCTGCACCATGCGAACGCTGGATTGCTGTCAAGAACTTTCGACAATGTCAAACTTCATGACACTTTTCGCGGGTCCACACCCAGCTTTTTCATGCGAGCAATTAGGGTCGTGCGTTTGAGGCCCATGCGGGATGCAGCCCCGCCTGGTCCCGCGACTCGTCCGTTGGTGATTTTCAGAATGCGGACGATCTCGTCGCGCTGATTCGCTTCGCGTGTCCCGGCGACTGGAGCGGTCTTGCCGTTGTTGCTTAACTCGCCGATCGGAGCTTGCAGCGCCGTACCGTGCGTGAGGATCACGGAACGCTCAATGAAGTTTTCCAGCTCGCGAATATTTCCTGGCCAGTGCCAACTCGATAGTTTCCTCATGGCCGAGGCGGGAATCGACTCGATTTTCTTCTCCATGCGACGGCCATACTTTTGTGTGAAGTAACGGACCAGCAGCGGAATGTCCTCGGGGCGTTCGCGCAACGGCGGAATGCGGATAGGAAACACGTTCAGGCGATAGTACAAGTCGCTACGGAACTCGCGATCCTCGATCATTTTTTCAAGGTCGCGGTTCGTGGCCGCTACCAGTCGCACATCCACCTTCTTGGTTCGAGTGCTGCCCAGCCGTTCAAACTCACGCTCCTGCAAAGCGCGCAATAATTTGGGCTGGATCTCGAGAGGGATATCCCCAACCTCGTCCAAAAAGAGCGAGCCCTGGTCGGACAGTTCGAGGCGGCCAACCTTTTGCGCAATCGCACCGGTGAAGGCGCCTCGTTCATGTCCAAACAGTTCGCTCTCGAGCAGCCCTGTCGGAATCGCCGCGCAGTTGAGCTTCACAAACGTCCGATCCTTTCGCCGGCTGCGGTCATGGATCGCGCGAGCAATCAATTCCTTCCCGGTGCCGGTTTCGCCAAGAAGCAATACGGTCGAGTCGCTGGGCGCCACGGTCTCCACCAGATCCAAGACATGGCGGAGTGCGGAACTCTGTCCAACAATTCCCTCAAAATCCATCTCGCCCCGGATTTCCTCTTCCAAATACAGTTTCTCCTGCGCGAGTTTGTCTTTAAGATTGGTGATCTCACCGTACGCCAGCGCATTCTCGATTCCGATCGCTACCTGCTGTGCCACCTGGGATAAGAAGACTGTCCCTTCATGGTCGAATGCGTCCTCTTCTCGGCTAGCGACGGCGAGCACACCTAGCATACGACCCCGGCTTATCAGCGCAATGTCGCACAACGAATTGATTCCCTCTCCCGCCGCCTTCGCGTACATTTCAGGGTGCGATTCAGGGTCAAGCCGGTTTACAACCCAAGGCTTTCCGCTGCGGAACGTTTCCCCTGGCGGCGAGCCTTCGATCGGAATCAAAACCTGTTCTTTGAAAAATCCTTTGCGATCCGGAAAGTCGAGAGCATGCACGCGTAAATACACGCCGTCCAGTTCGGGAAGCATGATCGCCGCAGCGTCACAGTGCATGACCCGTCGAACACTCGCCGAAATTGCTTGCAGCAGTTCCTGAAAATTCAGGTTCGAGACGACCTGGTTCGTAAGCTCGAGAATCAGCTTCAGCCGATCCTGTGACTGCTGCGATAGGTAGAAATTGACTGCGGCATCGATCGCGAGCGCAATCTGATCAGCCACCACAGAAAGGAAGCGCACTTCGTCGTCGGGGTAGGCATGCGGTCGGGCCCTGCCAAAACTCAACACACCGAGCCGGCGCCCACCTCTCGCGAGCGGAAGCGCGCAAGTAGACGCGATATGCAGTTGGTTTAGAAATTCCCCATGTTTTGGAAATCGAGGCTCTACCCTCCAGTCCGTCGTGACGAGAGCCTGCTGCGATTCGTGCGCGCACTCCATCGGCGTATCTTCGAGAACGACATCAGCCAAGGGTAGATTATGCTTAGTTCCATTGGAGTAGAGCAGATGCCACGCGACGGCCCGGGTCTCACCCTCAAATGCGACAAGCTGCAGATAGTCGGACGGCACAACTTCGAGCAGGGTTTTAAGAAGGACGTCCCCGGCACTGTCACAATCGCTGCATGTGCCAATGGCATTGGTTGCACGCAGCAGCGCTTCATAGCGTTGGGAGTGGGCTTCTGAGATCGATACCGCCAAAGCACTCATAGACTCGTGCGCTCGTCACATCTGGTTACAAACACCCTAGCCGCAGCTAACGCCCCAACCGACGGCACCGCCGATTTGTGGCTATGTTCGATCAGATGTAGTGAACCGGCAGAAAGCTTCGACAAAATGTCGTAACCGTTGTCACCTGTCAACAGAGTGTCGAAACGCTTGACAGCCATGCGAGATCAACGCGCTCCCTTTGGCACAAACTCCCGTCACTCAGCCACTTCAGAACAACTCAGCCACGCGCGCAACTTTGGCACTTCAGATGCCAGTTCGAATGCATACGACGTTTAGGAACTGCGACCATCAGTGTCGCGAACGTAAACACACTTTCAAATCTGGAGGGGTCACACGATGCGACGAATTGCGATTATGCTTGCGGGCTTTGTCATTCTATTAACTCTCGGCGCCACGGCTCAAGAGAGCCGGTCGGGGATCAGTCTGCAAGGGACGGGCTTTTTCACGAAGGATTTGATCGAAGACATAGATGTCGATCTGTCCAAACTGCTCCTGAACGTTTAGCGGCATATACTAACGATACCGCCTAGTTGGGTTTTATAAGCTGCGCACGCGTCACACACAATAAGCCGACTTATCGTTACTGATCCAGCCAATTTCCTCGAAACTCGTTTATGGATAACTTCCGCATTGCCGACAGCTAAGGAGCTATCTACGCGGTGGGAGGGTCTTCTCGGAGAAGCTGTCTGGAAACTTCCCGACATCGCAAACACTCTGCGCAGTTCTTTGCCGCTTACCTGCGAACTTTGTGGCCAGAGCCTGAGCCGTTCACCTCAGCAACTCGTCGACGATGGCTTCGACGTGGATGATAGTTGTATCGAGAAACTCGATGCCCGGACTGGCGGTGTCGCGGAGTAGTAATGGAAGCTCCGTGCCGGCGAGAACTAATGCTTCAATGCCATCTTCGCTCCTCATCCTTTGCGCAATATTCAGAATCTCCGTCCTAGTTTCCGGCAAAAATTGGTTATTCAGCAGCTCACCGATGTACTTCCCGTGAATGAATTCCAGCTCTGCTTCCTTGGGTCGAACCAGGGCAATCCCGGCCCGCCGAAACTCCTCCGGGTAGAAGCTCGCTCGCATAGTAAACCCAGTTCCAAATAGGCCTACTTTTTTCAGGCCGAGCGCTTTGGTGTAATCACAAGTGATGCGCACAATGCTGAGAAGGGGGATAGCCGAACGGCGCTGGACCTCGTCGAAAACCAGATGCGGCGTGTTCGCTGCGATGAACCCAAAGTCCGCGCCTGCACGCACCAGCAACTCCACACCAGTGGTGAGATAGTCGGCCAACTCGCCAGGCCGCCCAGCATTAAGTAGCGCGATCCCCTTATCAACATCGAGGCTGTTGATGATTACGTGCGGATATCCCCCGTCCGGTTTGAGGGTGCGAAAGCGCGCAATGATGGAGCGATAGTAGTCAACCGTAGATTCAGGCCCAAGCCCGCCGATCATCCCTGAGGTTCGCATGTTACCGGCAACAGATGCGTGGCGGGCACCGTAGGATTCGACCATCAGAGCCGTTAATTCTCTCGACCTTACAACTGCGGCACAGGTTGTCCTGCTTCGAGTGGATCACGGGCCAACGGGGAATTGATTCAGGTCAGAAGTCGGCTTGTAGGAAATTCGATCATATAGGTAACAAGAAACGCCCTTGCGGTATTGATGGGTTGACTCCCGGATCGTCTGGTAAACCGCCTCCGCGCATGGAGAAATATGAATTGTATGTACCTCCCCTCCCGCATCTTGATGCGGCGGATCTCCTGGGTTTCGCCGTGACCAAGTGTCAGTTTGAAATGGTTCTGATTCGAGAAACGCGCTTCTGGTGAGCAACCTACCGTCCAGTCGGCTACTCGGATGTAATCCAACTGTATCGCGCTGATAGCGAGATTTTGCCGTCCTTCGGCGTCATTGCCATGCCTCGAGCATTGACAAGGTCAAGACGCTATCGATTTGTGATCGCGGGCATTCGCCTTATGTCCAGTCTTTTGTCGTATTATCTTCGTCGGGGAACATCACGATGCGGCTCAACGCGATCTCTTTTTTCTGCTGTAGCGTTCTCGGTTGGTCGCTGCTGATGACTAGCGTCCAGGCCTCCGGCCAGTTCGTCGGCAACGATTCTGCGGCTGTGGAAAAACGTGTTAATCAACTTATCGGCGAAATGACCCTCGATGAGAAGATCGATCTCATCAGCGGTGACACACCCTTCCGAACTCACCCGGTTCCGCGCCTCAATATTCCCTTCTTCCAGATGGCGGACGGTCCAGTGGGAGCTCATATTCCAGCGCCGACAATCGCCTACGCGGGTGGCATTGGCCTGGCGGCCTCATGGGATAGACAGCTCGCGGCTCGCATAGGCGAAGAACTGGGGCGAGACTGCCGGTCTCGCGGAGCCGTCTTTCTCCTTGGCCCTGGTGTCAACATCTACCGCGCACCGATGAACGGACGCAACTTTGAATACTTCGGTGAGGACCCATTTCTCGCCAGCCAGATTGCCGTCGGTTATATCCAGGGTGTGCAGAAGGAGGGTGTCTCCGCCGCCGTCAAGCACTATCTCGGCAACAATTCAGAGTACCTGCGGCATGATACCGACTCCGTCATCGACGAGCGCGCTCTGCACGAGATTTACATGCCAGTCTTTGAAGCGGCCGTCAAAGTCGGCAAAGTGGGAGCCATCATGGATTCCTACAATCTAACCAATGGCGAACATATGACGCAAAATCGACGCCTCAATGTCGAAGTGGCCAAAGAGCAGTGGCACTTTCCCGGCATCATCATGTCCGACTGGGTCGCAACCTATGACACCGCCGCAGCGGTGAAGGGCGGGCTCGATCTCGAAATGCCTTTCGGTGTCTACTACAATCAGCAAACCCTGCTCCCGCTGCTTCAAGCCGGAACCATCACACAGGCTGAGCTTGATGACAAGGTGCGCCGCATCCTCCGCGTGGCTGTCGACTTTGGCTGGCTCGATCATCCAGCTCTCGACACCAGCATCCCGCGCTACAACCTGCAAGGCCGGGCAGCATCATTGCAGGCTGCACTTGAGGGGGCGGTGCTTCTGCAAAATAGCAATCGCGCACTGCCGCTGGACAAGACGAAAACCAAGACGATCGCAGTGATCGGACCCACTGCGACCCAGACCATCACTACAGGTGGAGGCAGCGGCGAGGTCGTGAGCTTCGCAAACACGAATCTGCTCGTCGGTATCAGCAACTACCTGGGCGACGGGGCCAAAGTCCTCTACGCACGCGGCATTCGTAGCATCAATCAGATGGCCCGCCTCACGCAATTCACTGCTGATGCCCAAGGCGCAACCAACGGAGTAACACACACCACATTTGCCAAAGCCGATCTCGAAGGCGGAGAGACGGGTACGACTGTCGAGAAATCGATGCTGATCCCGGGCTCGACGCGGCGCGAACCAGAAGAACAGGAACTGAACGCTCTTACATCCCATAAGAACTCCAGCCCCTATCTGCGAACAACGACGAGCGGCAGGTGGACCGGTTACTACACGGTGGAAGCCGCGGGCAAGTTCGAAGTATTTGTTCAGACCGATGGACGGTACCGGCTGCTCGTCGACGATGCCGTCGTCTTCGACAGTGCTGTCGTGCCGAAGGCTATCCTCAATCAAACGGCCATTGAGCTTTCCGCCGGTCTGCACAAGGTCGTGTTGGAACAGTTGGCCACTCAGTTCGCCTCGGTTTCCGGAATGCGGGTCGGCATCGTCCCTCTCGGCACCATTGTCGAAAACGATGCTCTAGAGACGGCGTCTCATGCCGACACCGTCGTGCTCGCGGTAGGTTTCAACTCAGCCTCCGAGTCCGAGGGCGGGGATCGAAGCTTTGAGCTTCCCGTTGGGCAACAACAATTAATCGATCAGGTCGCCATGCTGGGCAAGAAGACGATCGTCGTTATAACGTCGGGTGGCAGCGTCGATATCTCGCCTTGGAAAGACAAAGTTCAGGGTATTTTGGCGTCCTGGTATGGAGGCGAAGAAGGCGGCACCGCTGTCACCCGTCTGCTTTTCGGAGACATTAACCCCTCAGGCCATCTCCCCATCAGCTGGGAAAAGAAGGTCACCGACAATCCCAGCTTTAATAGCTACTATCCCGACGCCAGCACTAATAAAATCGTCTACCGTGAAGGCATCTTCGTGGGCTATCGCGGTTACGAGCACGCTCATGTCGAGCCACTTTTTCCCTTCGGCTTCGGACTTTCTTACACGACCTTCTCATTCACGAACCTGAAGAGCATTCCGACAGGCGACGGGCGTTTCTCCGTCACTTTCGACGTTGCGAATACGGGCGACCGTGCCGGAGCTACCGTCGCTCAGCTTTATGTCGCCGAATCATCCCCGACGGTACCGCGCCCAGCTAAGGAATTGAAACAGTTCGAACGGGTCATGCTACAGCCTGGGGAGACCACGCATGTCAGCATCGAGCTAGGTCCGCGGAGTTTTAGTTTTTATGATGTCAACGCGGCATCATGGCACGCGAATGCCGGCAACTACAACTTGATGCTGGGCGACTCGTCGGCAAACATTCAGCAGAAGATTATTCTCCAACTACCGAAGCCGATCATCACGCCAGGAAGCAACTAGACTGAACTGCGCAAGACTTGTTCCCAGCTGGAATGATTGGCAGAATTACCGCTGGTGGCGAGCATCCACACGGATCGCTTCCGGTGTACCGAGTTTTCATACCTAACTGGGAAAGTAAGGCCACGCTGCACCGCCGATCAACATGACCGCAGCGAGTGCGCTCAACCTGTGTAAGCCACCGATCGCTACCATCACCAATCCCAATATCACTACACCAGCCGATACGACGGTCTCCGTCGACCACCGGGCACGGGCCGACTGCATTGCAAAAGCGCCGGCAATCGCGCCTAACCCAAAGCATCCGAGCAACAGCCCGTAACCGATTGCGGTCTTGTTCACGCTCCGAGCCACCGCCGGCAGCAACGCGAAGAGCGCACTGGAGAAGAACATGACTACGCTCGTTCGAAGTAGTATCGTCAAGATTGCTGGCGAGTAGTGCACATAGCGGATGGCGGCGACGGTGGCTCCGGAGAATGATTCCGCCGGAGTGTTCCTTTTGCGAACTGGCCTTTTCCACCTGGCGACAACCAGAATGACGCCGAAAAACGATACGAAATTTGCTACAAATGCGGTGGCAACACCGGCAGCGGCTATGATCACACCCGCGAGCGCCGGACCAACCGCTCGCGCAAGATTGAATTCAATCCCGTTAAGCGCAGACGCGGCAGCAATGTCTTTCTTGGGCACCAATTCGGGGAGAATTGCACGCCAGGACGGTGTTTCGAACGCATCTCCGGCGGAGAGCGCAAACGTTAATACCAGCAACAGCCAGGGAGACATGAAACCACCGATGGTCAAGACGGCGAGAAGCAAGGCGACGCCCATCATCCACGACTCGGTGGCTAGAACTAATTTGCGGCGGTCAAAGATATCGCCAGCGGAACCCGCGGGAAGGGCCAGTAAAAAGTATGGTAATGAAGAAGCGGTCTGGGTGAGCGCAACGTAAATGGGCCCGGCACCGAGTGACACCATTAACCATGCAGCCCCGACATTCTGCATGAAAGTGCCGATATCAGAAACCACATCTGCGATCAACAGATTGCGGAAGGTGGACACACGCAGGGGTTGCCACAAACTCGATGAGCCCGGCACCCTCAAGTTTTTTTCAACGGTATCCGTCAACCGGCCGTGTCTCCTTGCCGCTATCCTGCGGACACTAGCGTGAGATGCGTGCGATCCGACCGTCAGTGCCGAATGCCAACAAGTCTACACAGAGCTTTTGGGTGGCGTCTCGCTGGTTCTCCAAAGAATAGTTCTCCAAACCGCTCCATACCGAGACAAAGCCAGCGTCGACAAACAACTCGACAGCTGCTTAACCGAATTTTCCGGACACTATGCATCCAACAGCAAATGTGCTTTGATCGCATTGCTATATTGTCCTATGAGACTGCGACTTGAAATCAGTTGCACTTTTCGTTGCACTCTTAGGACGCGTGAAACTTTCGAAACGGTAAGTACGATCTTGGGATGACCATGAACTTGCAGGCCACTCCGCCGCCCGGACCAGATCGCAGGCAATTCGGCCAACGCGTACCCCACGCTTGGAGCGGCAACTGGCTCCGTCTGTTTCAAGGTATAAGGCCGGTGAGTCGGGCCGGAGCGGCCCGGGATGCCTTGGCCGGATTCCAACTGGCGGCAATGAACATCCCGCAGGCGTTGGGCTATACCAAGATTGCAGGCATGCCGGTAGTTACGGGGTTTTACACGCTGTTGCTTCCGCTGCTGGCATTTGCGGTGTTCGGTTCCTCGCGCTACTTGGTAGTCTCTGCCGATTCGGCAACCGCATCTATCCTAGCCGGGAAGCTTGTAACTATGGCTCCCGTCGCAAGCGCGAGATATGTGGCGCTAGCATCGACGGTTGCTCTGCTCACCGCCGGATTTCTGCTGCTGGCTCGAGTCCTCAAGCTCGGCTTCCTGGCCGATTTCTTGTCGCAAACCGTACTGACAGGGTTTCTCACCGGAGTTGGATTTCAGGTGGGCATCGCCGTGCTGAGCGGGATGCTCGGTCTCGAAGTGCACTCCAATCGGACGGTCGGGCAACTCCTTGATGTCTTCCGCAGCCTGCCCAGGATTGATCTGCGGACCGTGGCTATCTCGGCAGTGGTCGTGACAGGTGTCTTTGCTTTCAGCCGATTTGCCCCCAAAGTCCCGGGCTCTCTGATTGCGGTCGCCGGCGCAATTGCCGCGAGCGCAACCTGGGATTTCGCGGGTCACGGCATCGCCATCATCGGACCGGTCGTTGGGGGGCTTCCGCATTTAGGGTTGCCGGACGTGCACTGGAAAGACGTCGTACCGCTGCTCGGCGTTTCCGCCTCCTGCGTTGTGATGATCGTTGCCCAAAGCGCGGCTACCGCGCGTTTCTATGCTGGGCGCCACCATCAGTATCTAGACGAAAGCGCAGACTTGGTCGGTCTTTCTGCGGCCAACGCCGCGGCTGCGTTGAGCGGGACGTTTGTGGTGGATGGAAGCCCGACTCAAACCGCGATGGTCGAAAGTTCCGGCGGTCAGAGCCAGCTTGCCCAGGTGGCTACCACGATAGCGGTTGTGTTCGTTCTGCTCTTTCTGACCAAGCCTCTGCAATACCTGCCACGTTGCGTGCTAGGTGCCATCGTATTTTTCATTGCAGTCCGTCTAATCGACGTGCGTGGCTTGCGCGAGATTCGACGCGAGAGTCCCGGGGAATATGCTCTGGCCGTGTTCACTGCAGCCGTCGTCGTGCTAGTCGGAGTTGAGCAGGGCATTCTATTGGCTATGGTGCTGTCGCTGCTCCGGATTGTGCGGCACAGCTATCGTCCTCACACCGGAGTCTTGGCCGCAAGTCAACGTGATGCATGGCAGTTGGTGCCGGCGGTTCCAGGTGCGGTAACGGAGCCAGGTTTGATCATCTATAGTTTCGGAGCAGCGCTCTTCTACGCGAATGCCAGCCTGTTTGCAAACGAGATTCGCGGCTTGCTTGGGCCAGTTCCTTCATCCGTGCGTTGGCTTGTTGTTGATGCGGAAGCGATCACGAATATAGATTACACGGCGGCCAGGATGGTGCGTCAGATTCACGAGGAACTGGTCGACTGCGGAGTTGTCCTGGTGTTCGCACGCGTGCCTCCCTCTCTGAAGGCAGACTTGGACCGGCATCTCTTGACCGAGGTCATCGGCCCGTCGCGTTTTTTTGACCGCCTTCACGATGCGGCGGCTGCATTCGCGAAACTCAAAGATCCACAGGCAAGGACATTCTCATGATCGCCTACAAAGACCTTGGGAATGGCACCAGCAATGCACTGCTTGAAGCGGCGACTACTTGCGTCACAGCGATCTGCACCTGACCAACAAGTATCTCCAGGCGACCAAGTTGTACCGTCGTTGCACCGCGAGTTTCTGAGGAAATTCTGGCAACTCGTTGATTAGGCTTGGCGTCCACGACGGGATTTGAACCCTTGTTACCGCCGTGAAAGTACGGTCTGATCGTAAGTTACCGAAACTACGCAACACGGATGGCTACCTGATGCGGTTTCAGTAGGGAGGGAAAACAGTTCGTGGATCATAAATGGAGCAAGATTTTCGACGTTATCTTGTGCAAACTTTTTGTATTCGTCGTCATCGCGATTTTCGTGCAGGGCATTATCACTACCACTCGATTTTTTTAAATGAATAAGTACCTTTTCGGTCGCGAACCAATCAATTTCCCGTGACCCAAGCTGACTGCCTCTTTTTTCCCAGCGCCGGTACGCGAGTTTTTGCACCAGTTCATGACGATCCTCGCCATAAAAATCGGGCAGTGGCTTGGGCCATTGCACGCGTCTTCAATTCTGCGTTGTTCAGTCATGTGGGGCCCAGAATCAATTCTTCGCCGTCGGCCCGGCCCGATATCATGCTGCCATCGCGTAGATCGCGAATCGGAAATCCATTTCTGAAATCGGGTCTGTTCGTCTCGGGTGGCTCTGCCACGATTTGCCTCCTTAGCTATTCGATACCGCAGTAGATCGAGGTTGGACAATCGAGGCATCTTCCATACTGGCCTGCTTATTCCACCCGTGGAAGCGAGAAGTCACCCGCATTCCATGCCTCGCGGAGTCCATGTGTACTCAGATCCCAGTCTGGGCGGATTTCTCTCGTCACCGCAGCAGGTCGTGCCAAAGATCGACGACCGATGGACGCCCCCAGAACCAGTAGCCGTTATAGATGCTATAAATCACGAGGCCCGGCTTGAGCATGAGCGGATGCGGGATCATCGGATTATTTTTTACCCTATTTTCTACCAACGACGAGCCGGAGCGGCGCCATCCACGTGGAGAATCTCTCCGCTTACATGACCTGCCTGTACCAGGTAAAGCACGGCATCGACTACATCCTTTACCGTCGCCTTTTTCATAGCCGGCCGCAACGCCGAGTCGTTGGGATCATTCCGGTGCATCTGTGTATCCACAACGCCGGGGGCTACGGCATTAAAGCGAATGCCAGCATTCGCGTACTCGATTGCGAGATTCTGCGTCGCTGAATTCAACCCACCCTTCGTAATCATCGAAACGGAGCCATTTTCCCCGGCGATTGGACGATCAGCGAGCGCCGCAGTGATGCTCACAACGCATCCCGATCTTTGTTTCAGCATCTCTTTTACAGTGCGCTGAGTAATATAGAAGAATCCGAGCAGATTGGTGGAGACAAGGGCGTTGAAGTCGTCGATAGTGAAGTCGGTGAAAGGCTTGGTCAGGAAGATGCCAGCATTATTCACCAAAACATCGATGGTTCCGAAGTTGTTGATTGCCGCTTCGACAGTATAGGTAGCAGTTTGCTGCTTGCCGATATCGCCATCGAGCAGAACCAGGCCGCCTGAGGTAGGTAACTTTCGATTCGCGTCACGAGAAGTTGCGACGACGTTATAACCTTCTTTCAGAAACCCTTCGACTAAACCCGCGCCAATACCACCCGATGCTCCGGTAATGATTGCTGTTTTCTTGCCCGACATAAATAACCTTTCGTGTTAAAGGTTCGAAGCCAATACCCAGCTTGGGTCACTGCCCTCTCACCGCGGACTCCTCGCGTGAAGAAGCGACGAATCCTCGTACCAACGCGGCGATTTGATCTGCAGCTGTGTCCAATGCGAAATGACCGCCATCGACAATGTGAACTTCAGCGTTCGGCACGTCCTTGTGGTAGCGTTCCGGCTCGCTTGGATCGAACGAGAGTTCATATTTGCCCCATATCACCAGGAGGCGCGGCTGTTTCTCACGCATCCATGCTTGCCACTTGGGATAGGCCTCGACGTTGGTCCGATAGTCGTAAAACATGTCGCTCTGAATCTCGGTCTGCGCGGGTTGACTCAGAAATGCGAACTCGTCAGTCCATAGATCGGGATCGTAGCGCTCGACGTTCGGATCGTTTCCTACATGGCGAGTGCGCGTTGCGGCCAGCGATATCAGATTGGCGCGCAACGCACTCTCATTTGTAGCGCGATCCGCCCAAAAGGCCCGCCGCGTTTTCCAATTCGCGCCCAGGCCTTCGTTATGCGCGACCGCGTCTTGAACAATGAGAGCTTCCACGCGTTCGGGATGCGCCAGGATCATGCGAAAACCCACAGGGCCGCCATAATCCTGCATGTAAAGCGTGTAGCGCGAGAGCCCGAGCGCTTCAGTGAAATGATTCATGATCTCGGCGCAGTGATCGAAAGTGTACGCGAATGTTTTCGGATCCGGCCAGTCGCTGTGCCCGAAGCCGGGGTAATCGGGAGCAACAAGATGAAAGCGATCGGAAAGCCGAGCGAAGAGCGGCTCGAACATGCGCGAAGAGGACGGCAGACCGTGCAGTAGGAGAATCACCGGAGCATCCTTCGGCCCAGCCTCCCGGTAGAAAATTGACAGCCCATCGATCTGTATCGTGCGGTAAAAAGTCTGATATTCCATGAGACTTTCCTTTTCCCCAGATTGGGCAAGCAATCGAGCCCTAGCTTAAGCGGCCACCCGTTGCGCAGAGCGATCCTGGTGCGGCGCTCCAACGTAAGGGAACGAGGCGGACAGGTCATTGTGGGGCCCTACCTTATCTAGCGTCACCTTTCCATTGGTAAGGAGTGGAAGGAAGAAATCTACGACGTCGTCGGTGAGTGCCCGGCCATTGACCGGGTAGGAAGCCGGCTTGCCCGGATCATAAGGGAGAACGTCGGGCAGCATGGTTCCGGCTACCCGCGTTGCTTCCGCAGGCGTATATCCGCCGGTGTGTTCTAGCGCGTGCGCGAAGACGGGGACGAAACGGGCATCGTCTGCTGGTTCCGCGGCGAGATAGGCAGCGTTTTGCTCGCCGGCAAGGAAGGGAGTTTGATTCGACCGCGCGCCGCGATCCGCCTGCACCCATTTCCCATTTGTGCCGTCGACTGTCCGAGCCCACAAGGCCATCTTTCCACCGAGGGCAGAGTTGGGCACTTCCAGCACGATGCTGCACACGTCCTTGTCGGCGAAGTAGTCGTCACCGGTAAACTGCAGATTGTTCAGGGCGCCTTGCACGTCGAAGAAAAAGGGATCGCTACGCCAGCCGGCAAAAAAGCGGTAGTCCCCGGCCTCCGTCACGCGTGTATCCAGCCCAGTCGAGACCGGTGCCCCCTCGACGATGACCTGCCCGTCATCGCCTATTCCAGCGGCCTGTGCGCCCTCAACGCGGCGGAGCGTCGCACTCTGTGCTCCGTCTTTGTCTGAGGTGAAACGGACTCGATATGCGATATCGGCTACGTCATCGCCGTTGGTATCAATCCTGAGTTCATAGACGGCCTCAGTCGCGAAGGGTACGTCTGTCGTAGGCCCCTGCGGATTCACGCCGACCGACGGATGCACGTTCATAATCAGGATCGACTTGCCAGCATCTCCAGGCTTCGGGAAAGCGTACAAGTCAGTAAAATCGAGGCGGGCGTTCCCTTGGGGAAAGCCAAAGTCCGGACCGGAGTAATGGTGCGACATAAATTATCTTCTCCTTAGGGTTCTATGTTTTCGTGTGCTGCCTTCATTTTACGGTCAATTTCACATCGTCAAAACAACGCGGTATTGCGCTTTGCCGCTCATCATGTGGAAAGGCCGATTCTATACCGGCCAAGACGGACCGGATCATCTTGGCCGGCATAACAGGCACCGAGGACGAGCCGATGCAGGCTCGATTGAAGTAGACACCTAACCGGCTTTCTCCGCAGCGAGCAAGTTCAATACATTTTGAGCTGCGACCGGCGAGTTGCGAATTCTTCGAGCCAGAAGCCGGTTTTGCGTCCGGGATTAAGGATCAGACCAGAAGTCTGGGAGATGAACAATTGGACGATAGTATCGTCGATACTTTGGTATCGGCTACCCTGCTAAATGAGCACTTGCAACGTGTCTTTATACTCACACGCTGAACCTCTCAGCGCGATTTCGGATCGAAATGACGCTTGCAGTCTCCCCAAAGCAAACGAGGATATCTCTGATAGAATCCCTTGAACAGTGGGACGTCTTCAGCCAATCATAGGCAAGAATGGTGTTGACCCATGTCGGATGTTACGCCGATCGTGTTCGTTGTCGACGATGACGTCTCTGTGCGCGAATCACTGGAAGCGCTGATCCGCTGCGAAGGCTGGCAGCCGGAGACATTCGCGTCCGCCCAGGAATTCCTCGACTACCCACGAGTTCTGATTCCGAACTGCCTTGTACTTGATGTTTCTCTTCCTGGTCTCAACGGCCTGGACCTCCAAAGCCTCGTCGCCGATGAACGCACCGACATGCCGATCATCTTCATCACGGGCCACGGCGATGTGCCCATGACGGTCCAAGCCATGAAGGCGGGGGCTGTCGAATTCCTTACGAAGCCATTCAATGATGACATGCTCCTGGCCGCCATCCGGGCAGCCCTCGAACGTAGCCGAGTTGCCCTTAGCCTGGAGGCGGAGATGCGGGTACTCCGGGACCGTTACGCGTCACTATCGCAGCGCGAACGGCAGGTTATGGTGTTGGTGGTCTCCGGCCTGTTGAATAAGCAAGTCGGTGGGGAGCTTGGTATCAGCGAGATCACGGTGAAGGCACACCGAGGCAAGGTGATGCAGAAGATGAAAGCCGACTCTTTTGCCGACCTGGTGAAAATGGCGGCGAGACTGCACCGCACACCCGCAGCGATTAGGGCGGCGTAACGGCCATATTCACCCTCGTAGTTTGTTCGTGAAGACGCGGCCGCCCCCAATCGGAGGAGAACGCCATGAAGAAGACCACAGCACCGATTTCCCTTGCAGGTTCCCAACTTGGAGAAGTACGTCACGTCTGCGCATTTTTCAATAGCGACGACGAAGAGTATCGCGTGCTGCTTCCGTTCATTAAGGACGGGTTCGAGTGTGGCGACAAAGCTGTTCACGTCGTGAATCCGGATCAACGTCACGACCATCTGCAGCGGTTGGCTGCAGTCGGAATCGACCCAGCGGCTGCCGAGCAGAATGGACAATTAGAGGTTCGGATCAACACCGAAGCGTACATTCGAGACGGCCGTTTTGATCGGGATCGGATGCTGGCAGCATTCGAGCAGATGGCTAGCGGCAATGCCAAGGGTGGATTCCCGCTGAGCCGCATTTGCTGCCGGATGGATTGGGCAATTGAAGATCGGTCCTACATTGACGATCTGGTTGAATTCGAATCGCGCGTGAATGATGTGTGGTGTAGTCACGACGACGCGGTGATCTGCACCTACCAACTCGGCAAATTTGGAGGCGGCACGGTGATCGACATCATGCGGACACATCCGATGATCATCATCGGTGGCCTCCTGCACCGGAATCCGTTCTACGTGCCGCCCGAGGAATTCCTGCGCGAGGTCCGTCAACGTCGGGCCATGCGGCGCTCCTCGCCCTCCATGGCTGCCTGATATGCTTGGTTACCATGGAAGCGCAACCCGAACTTGCTTCCGGCGAAGTCAAGCACCTTCAACGGTGCATTAACGATCTTGTCAGCCTACTTGCTCTTCCCGCCATCTGGAGTGGCGGCGATCCATCCCAGGTTCTCCATACTTTGCTCGACGCGCTCATGCGAATGCTGCGCTTGGATCTAGTCTCTGTGAGCCTGACAGATCCAGCCGGCGAGGCGCCCGTTGAGATCGTCCGGTTCGCCGAGCTGCCAACACCGATACGAGGACCGATGCCGTCGGCGCACGAGATCTGCGAAGCGCTCAGCCAGTGCTTGAAAAGCGACTCGCAAAAATGGCCTCCACTGCTTCAGAAATTTATGGGTGAGGGAGACGTTTCGATCGCACCCCTGCCACTTGGGTTACAAGGCGAACTTGGCATAATCGTGGCAGCGGCTGAGCGGCCAGATTTTCCGCGGCAGACGGAGGCACTTCTTCTGAGCGCAGCGGCGAATCAGGCATCGATCGGGCTTCAAGAGGCACGGCTCTTGAGCCATCAGAAGCGGGTCGCCAGCGAACTTGATCAACGGATCGTGCAACGGACTGCCGAACTTGCCGCCGCCAACGAAGAGCTCAAAAAAGAACTTGCTGAACGCAGACTCGTAGAAGAGAGACTCGGGCAAGAGGAGAGGGAACTGAAGTATAGTGAGGTCCGCAAGGCAGCGATCGTGGACTCGGCGCTCGACTGCATTGTGACGATCGATCACGAGGGCTGTATCACCGAGTTCAATCCCGCGGCGGAGCACACCTTCGGCTACCGTCGGGACGAAGTCCTGGGAAGGCCTCTGGCAAACGTCATCATGCCATTGTCTCTCCGGGAGAAGCATCGGCAGGGCTTTGCTCACTACCTGGCCACGGGCGAGGCGCGATTGCTTGGGAAACGCATCGAGACGACGGCAGTACGGGCTGACGGAAGCGAATTCCCCGTCGAGCTCGCAATCTCACGCATTCCGTTGGAAGGACCGCCGTCCTTCACCGGCTATCTGCGCGACATTACGGAACGCAAACGGGCGGAGCGGGAACTACGACGCAGCGAGGCGTTTCTCGCGGAAGCCCAGCATCTTAGTCGAATCGGCAGTTTTTCCTGGCGTGTAGTGACAGACGAAATCACCTGGTCAGAACAGCTTTATCGCATCTTCCAGATTGATCGGGATGCGCAGGTGACCTTTGAACTCATCGGTACTCGAATCCACCCTGAAGATTTGTCAGTATTCCTGGAACATATCGAGCGATCTCGCCGGGACCGCAGCGATGTGCAACTCGAGTTCCGCTTGCAGATGCCGGACGGCGCGGTCAAGTACGTACACGTCGCCGCTCACCTTCGGAGCGATCACGGCCGAGTGGAGTACTTCGGCGCAGTTCAGGACGTGACAGAACGCCGATCCTCCGAAGAGGCACTCAGCAAGGCCCGATCGGAGCTCTCACAGGTGGCTAGGGTTACGAGCCTTGGAGTATTGACGGCCTCCATCGCACACGAGGTCAACCAGCCGCTTTCGGGCATTGTCACCAACGCCAGCACCTGTCTACGGATGCTGGCCTCCGATCCTCCCAACGTGGATGGCGCTCGCGAAACTGCGCGGCGCACGATTCGCGATGGCAACCGAGCCTCTGAGGTGATCTCTCGTTTGCGCTCACTCTATGGCAAAAAGGACCCCACGATCGAATCGGTGGACCTGAACGAAGCGACGCGAGAGGTGCTTGCGCTGTCCTTGAGCGAGCTTCAAAGAAATCGCGTCATCGTGCAGCAGGAACTTGCCGACGGCCTGCCTCTTGTCGCAGGCGATCGTGTGCAGTTGCAGCAGGTCATCTTGAACCTACTCAGAAATGCTTCTGACGCAATGAGTGCAGTTGACGATCGTTCGCGGCAGTTGTTGATCAGAACCGAAGAAGACGAAGAGGGTCATGTGCGTCTGACAGTGAAGGATGCAGGAGTCGGATTTACCCCTCAGGCTGCCGACAGGCTCTTCGAATCGTTCTACACCACCAAGAATGACGGTATGGGTATCGGACTCTCCGTCAGTCGCTCTATTATCGAGAGTCACCATGGTCGACTGTGGGCAACACTGAACACTGGTCCGGGGGCAACGTTTTCATTCTCCATTCCTCGCGCATCCGACGGTACGGTGGGCGCCAGCAGTAGTCGCGACATTCGGACTCCTGATGTGACGGATGCGGCGTGACACATTCATGACGGTCACCCAGCAGCAACTGAATTCGGCTGTGAAACCAATACTAAAGTCCAATGGACGCCCTCCCACGCGAGGCGCATTCTTATGTCATGGAATTGCGCCAGGAAGGGCGTGCCATAGAACGTCCACTGGTATCAGTCGTTGATGACGACGAGTCTGTGCGCGAATCGCTGCCCGATCTCCTTGGCGAGTTCGGCTTTGCAGCCCGCACATTCTCATCCGCGGAACAGTTCCTTGCGTCCGACTGTCTCGACCAGACCCGTTGCCTGATCCTCGACATTGCCATGCCGGGAATGAGCGGACCGGAGCTTCAGCGGGAATTAAAGTTTCGCGGGCGCGAGCTTCCGATCATCTTCATCACCGCTAGCACGGATAAGACTGTTCGCCCCCAGCTGATCGAACGGGGTGCAATAGAGTGCCTGTTCAAGCCATTCAGCGACACGGCTCTGCTTGAGGCCGTTAATTCGGCACTTCACCCGAAGTGAGAGTTCCGCACTCTGTTGAATGTGGGGAGTAATAATGAATGCAACGTGTGAGTTTGCAGGTCAATTGGGGTCGTCGCGCATGGCAGTCTCAACATCAATCATGTTCGTTGTTGACGACCATATTTCGGTTCACGAATCTCTGGAGCTTTTGATCCCAACCAAAGGCTGGCGCCGAAGACATTCGCCTCTGCACAAGAATTCCTCGACTATCCCGAGTCCGTTTCGCGCCACACTTTCATGAAAGAAGGAAATATGGATCACAACGAGGCACTTCGGAAATTTGAACATTTGATGCTCAAACGGGCCGAGCAGGCTCAAGAAGCGGCAACCGAACTTGAAGCTTTGGTTTCGCTCCTCCCTAACGAGAAATCTCGACAGCTCGCAGAGCTCCAGGTAAAGGCCAGTCACAAACAAGCCAAGGACTTCCGCGAGCTAGCGCAGCAAGCCAAAGAAAAATAGGGCTCCGTTCACCCGCTGCGGATTTATGCCTCGAGCCAAATATTTAAAGAAAAGATGATACAGACATGCCAGAAGCAACATGGAAACCTCACGAGAAACACGGACAACTGACGATACAGAGCGACTTACCCGACAGCGTCTACGCGTTTCCCAAGCAGCGCAAAGAACCAATGACCGACGCAGAACATGTGCGTAACGCGGTCGCGCGATTCGATCAAGTCATCGATGTCTCCGATGCCGACCGTGCTTTGGCGTTCGAGAACATCGAAAAAGCTGCAAAGTACTACAACGTCAACCTCGCGGAAACATCATGGCACGACTTGGGCATTCATCCTCAAAAGAACAGAAGAGAGGCTGCCGCCAAAGGCGCTGCGACGCGCAAACGCCGAGTACAGAGTTAAAATCCGTGAAGCACGAGGAGATGAAATATGAAAGCAATCGTCGTCCACCAATATGGCGGTCCGGAAGTACTGAGGTTCGAAGATTACCCTGACCCGGTCCCGGGTCCAGGCGAAGTGCTGGTGCGGGTCGCTGCCACGAGCGTGAATCCAATCGACTACAAGCGCCGCGCCGGATTAACGAAAGATTTTTATCCTCTCCAATTCCCGGGCCTCATAGGAGTCGATATGTCGGGAACTGTGGTCAAGATTGGGCCAGGAGTGGACGGTTTTTCCGTCGGCGACCAGGTCTTCGCCATGGCGGACAATACTTACGCCCAACTCTGCGTCGTCAAGGCAGCGGTCTTGGCGAAAGTTCCCAAGGGACTCGATTTGATCCAGGCGGCGGCGCTGCCGCTGGTGACGGTGACCGGCAATCAGCTCCTTGCAGCGACGGAAATCAAAGCCGGCCAAACGGTTCTCGTCGTTGGTGCTGTAGGAAATGTCGGGCGTTCGGCGGTCTTCACTGCCAAGCAACGTGGGGCGACCGTGATCGCAGGAGTTTTGAAAAGGCAGACAGATGAAGCAAAAACAATCGGCGCAGATCAGGTGGTCGCAACCGACGACGACACCGCGATTGCGAATCTTCCGCCGCTCGATGCGGTGGCGGATACGGTCAACGGCAAGACCGCCGAGAAGCTGATCGCCAAGGTCAAGCCGGGAGGAGTGTTTGCTACGGTTCTCGGGGCGCCGCAGAACGCCGAGAAGTACCCATCTGCAAAGGTGGCGCATGTATTCTCGAAATTCGACAGGAAAACGCTCGAGTTCATGGCCGAAGCCGTGCGAGATGGCAAGCTGGTAATTCCGATTAGCCAGAAACTGCCACTCAGTGAAGCGTCCGAGGCTCAAGCAGCGGCAGAAAAAGGAGGTATCGGGAAGATCTTGCTGGTGGCTTGAACTCGTTGCTGGACATGCAACGACCACAAAGCCACCGCATGAATCTGCATCTCGGAAGCAATAGACAAGGAGTCCCAAATGGACGCCACAAATGGACTGAAAGAGACCAAGCGCGTGCCCGCGCCTGTCACGTCGAGCACACCTGAGTCGACCAAACTAAGTGTGAATGTTTTTACCGCTCCGGGAAAAACCATGGTCGGCGAGCGGCCAAAGCCCTTCGGCGAAGCGTTCGGCTTTGACCCGATCACGTCGACTTTAATCTTCGGCGAGTACGACGCGGTGCTGGTGGACGCAATGGGAACAGTCGCTGAGGCCGAGGCTCTAGCGGATTGGGTCGCCCTGCACAACCGCAACCTGGAGACCATCTATATAACGCACGCCCATTTCGACCATTTCTACGGCCTGAGCATTCTGCTCGACCGTTTCCCGGGCGCTCGCGCGATCGCAACGCCCAAAGCGGTGGAGGCCATGCAGCCGTCTTT
>JBATZM010000017.1:0-6325 GCA_049674665.1 Terriglobales bacterium | reverse complement strand
GAGATGCTCATGCCCTTCCCACTGGTGCTGGCAACAACGCACTTCACGGACGGCAACCGCAAAATCGTGGTGGCGGGAATTGCAGCGCTGATGGCTGGAAGTATTTTTCTTTCGGGTTCACGCGGAGGCATGGCGGCGTTTGTGGCCCAGATGGTGGTACTGAGCGTGCTTCTGGTGCGTAAACGCGACGGCAGTTGGAAACAACCCCTCGTGCTAGGCGGCTTTCTGGCTTTGGTCATTGTTTTTCTGGTTTGGTTGGGCGGCAACGGACTCACTCAGCGACTGGCCAGCATTCACTCCGAAGCTCGGGAAGAACTTAGCGGAGGAGTTCGCTTCAGCATCGATCGCGATTGCCTGCATATGCTGCTTAAGAGACCAATTCTAGGTTGGGGGCTCGGCACTTTTCCGATCGTCTATCCTGGGTTTCGTAGTTTCTATACAACTTTTTTTGTGAACCAGGCGCACAACGATTATTTGCAACTGCTGGTCGAGACCGGCTTCGCCGGGTTCGCCATCGCCGTCTGGTTTCTGGTGTTGGTCTTCGGCCAGGCATCGAGCAAGCTTAAGAATTGGACGGAGACAGCAAACGGCGCGCTAACGGTGGCCGCCCTGCTCGGTTGTGTCGGGATACTGGTGCACAGCTTTCTCGATTTCAATCTACAGGTCCCGGCGAATGCCGCGCTGTTTTACGTTCTCTGCGCGATTGCCGCCTCCGCGCCGTTACAGGAATCGCAGCGTCGCCGGGTGGTTCGCCGCCACAATTTGATCGTGGAACCCACGCCGGAAACTCCGGCAACCTGAGCAGTGGTTACGACTTGCAGACTGTCAGCATGAATGCATCACCTACAAAACTAGAAATGCTTGCCATCCATGGCGGCAACCCGGTGCGGACAAAGCTGTTGCCATACGGGCGGCAGAGTTTGGATGACTCAGATATTCAGGCGGTGGTTGAGGTTCTGAAGTCGGATTGGCTAACTACGGGACCGAAAATCGGCGAGTTTGAAGAACGGTTTGCCGAGTTTGTCGGGGCGCGGCATGCAGTCAGCTACAGTTCAGGTACGGCCGCGTTGCACGGTGCGGCGTTTGCCGCGGGACTCGGGCCTGGGGATGAAGCGATTACAACCCCGATGACTTTCTGCGCGACCGCGAACTGCGTTTTGTACCAGGGAGCGACGCCGGTGTTCGCCGACATCTCGCCGGACACGCTGAACCTCGATCCGACAGAAGTTGCGAAGAAAATTAATTTGAAAACGAAGGCCATCATCGCGGTCGATTATGCCGGACATCCCGCTGCGCTCGATGAACTGAGACAACTGGCGAAGGCGCAAGTCCAGCCAGTGCTTCTGATCGAAGACGCCTCCCACGCGCTGGGTGCGGAATATCGGGGAAAATGTGTTGGAGGTATCGCCGACATGACCATATTCAGCTTTCATCCGGTGAAGCATCTTACAACCGGCGAAGGCGGCATGGTTACGACTAATGATGCGCGTCTGGCGGAAACGCTGCGTCGCTTTCGCAATCACGGCATCAGCAGCGAAGCGCGGCAGCGGCAAGAAGCGGGGCAGTGGTTTTATGAGATGGTGCTGCTGGGCTTCAACTATAGGCTGACCGATATTGCGTGTGCGCTGGGACTGTCGCAACTGGAAAAGCTGGCAGCGAATCTGGCACGGCGACGGGAGATTGCGGCGCAGTATTCGGCGGCATTCCGTGAGCTGTCGGCGATTGTTACTCCTGCGGTGCGCGGGGACATGAATCCGGCATGGCACCTGTACCCAATCCGGCTAAAGCTTGAAATGATTTCGGCGGAGCGAGGAGAAATCTTCCGCGCGCTGCGGGCGGAGAATATTGGCGTGAATGTCCACTACATTCCAGTCCATCAGCATCCGTACTATCGCGAGCGCTTTAAGTCGAAAGAGAGTTCGAGAGAAAGTTCAAAAGAAAGCTCGAGAGAAAGTTATCCCGTAGCCGAAGACGCCTACGAGCGGCTGATTAGCCTGCCGATGTTCCATGGGATGACCGCGCAGGATGTTGAAGACGTGATCCACGCGCTGCGCAAAGTTATGACCTACTATCAGGGGAAATACGAAGGGAAAAGCGAGCGCTCGCAATTGCTCGAGAACAGGCTATCAGAATAAATTCATGTCGAGAATTTCCGACTGGGCAAAATACAGAATTCTGGTGGTCGGCTGCGGTTCCATCGGCAGGCGGCACGCAAAGAATCTCAAGGCTTTGGAGGTGCGGCAGCTTGGTTTCTGCGATACCAACTCCGAAGCGCTGAAACAATGTTGTGAGGAAGTGCCCGGAGAAGTATTCAGCGACTATGGCGAGGCACTGCAGGAATTCAAACCGGATGTTGTGCTGATTTGCACGCCGCCGGTGTACCACGTGGAGGAGGCGCTGGCCGCTCTGCGTGCGCACGCTCACGTTTTCATCGAGAAACCTCTTTCCCACGAATCGAGTGGAATTCAGGCGCTGATTTCTGAGGCGCGCCGCCGTGACCGCAACGTTCAGATCGGCTATAACATGCGGTTTCATCCCGGCCTGCAAATATTAAAAGAGCTGATCGATTCGGGAAAGATTGGGCGCGTCCTATGGCTCAACGTGGAGGCGGGGCAATACCTTCCCGATTGGCGGCCGTGGCAGAACTATCGAGATAGCTACAGCGCGCGTCAAGAACTGGGCGGGGGCATCATTCTCGATGGTTCTCACGAACTGGATTACATTTGCTGGCTGCTGGGGCGTCCGACGGAAGTGACTTGCCGGGCTGAGCACCTTAGTAGTCTGGACGTGGATGTGGAAGATTCGGCGTGGATCTACTTGAGTTTTCCCGAGCGGCGTCGCGCCGAACTGCATTTGGATTTTGTACAGCGGGCATATACGCGGACATGCAAAGTTGTGGGCGAGTCGGGAACGGCACTTTGGGATTTCAATATCCAGGAGGTGCGCTGGTTTTCATCCGAGCGGCAAATTTGGAACACCATCCCGTATGTATTTGTGCCCAACGACATGTACGTAGCGGAGATAGTTCACTTCCTCGAATCTCTCGGGAGCAGAACCGGGCCCATGGTTGATCTCGAACAGGGCCGAGATGTTATTAGGGTAGTGGAGGCGGCGAAAAAGTCGTCGGAAGAAGGTAAGCCGCAAGTGCTGAACTGGACCAGCGAAGTGAGCGAAGGGCCGGTGGTTGCGATCATTCAAGCTCGAATGGGGTCAAGCCGGTTGCCCGGCAAGAGCTTGGCGCAGATTGAAGGGCGCCCAATGTTGTGGCACGTGATTGATCGTGTGAAGCAGGCGCGGCTGGTGGATCGAGTAGTTGTGGCTACTTCGGTGGCTTCGGCGGACGACGCCATAGAGCAGATGTGTTTGGAGAACGGTGTCCCATGTTATCGGGGGAGTGAGGATGATGTCCTTGACCGTTATTACGGGGCTGCGCGCGGGGAAAAAGCGGCACAGGTGGTGCGCATCACGGCCGATTGCCCATTGATCGATCCGGAAGTGATCGATCGTGTGGTGCACCGGTTTCAGCGCGGCGATCTGGATTACGCCTCAAATGCGATGGTACGGAGCTATCCTGATGGGCTGGATACGGAGGTTTTTTCGTTTTCTGCGCTGGAACGCGCATGGCACGGCGCGACCAAGACTTCTGAGCGTGAGCACGTGACTCCTTACCTGCGTTCCGACAAATTTCGAACTGCCAATGTCGAAAACGGTTCAACAACTCTATACCAGCATTACCGATGGACAGTGGATGAAGTGGAAGACCTGGAGTTCATCCGGGCGGTGTACAAGGCTTTTCGCGAACAGGAGCGTTTCGGAATGAAGGATGTTTTGGAATTAATTAAGAAGACACCGGGACTGGAAAAGATGAACTCAGAGATTGTTTCCAATCGTGGTTATTACAAAAGTCTTTTCGGAGAAGCGCGTGCCGCGTCGGCACCGCGACGGTCGATTGAAAAATCGAAGGCTTGGCTGGAACGCGCGGATAAGGTGATCCCAGGTGCTTCGCAGACTTTCAGCAAGGGGGCGAATCAGCACGTGCGCGGGGTAGCGCCGGTGTTCCTTGGGAAGGGCAAAGGTTGCCGGGTTTGGGATGTGGATGGGAATGAATATATCGATTACATCCAGGGACTGCTGCCGAATATTCTGGGTTACGCGCACGAAGAGGTAAACGCAGCGGTCACGGAACAGTTGGGACAAGGACACAGTTTTTCGTTGCCTCACCCCCTTGAGGTAGAACTTGCGGAACGGCTGACGCGCCTCATTCCCTGCGCGGAGAAAGTGCGTTTTGGGAAAAATGGATCGGACGCTACTTCCGGCGCGGTTCGCGGCGCGCGCGCGCTTACTGGACGCGAGCGCATTGCCTGCTGTGGCTATCACGGATGGCAGGATTGGTACATCGGCAGCACGACGCGAAATGCCGGCGTTCCGAAAGCGGTGCGCGAGCTGACGCATCCGTTTGTATACAACGATCTTGGATCGCTGTATAGACTCCTAGCCGAACACAAAGGCGAGTTTGCGGCAGTCATCATGGAGCCTGTGAACTTCTGGCCTCCGGCGGCGGGATTTCTGGAAGGGGTAAGAAAGCTGGCGCATGAGCATGGAGCTTTGCTCATCTTCGACGAGATCTGTAGTGGATTTCACTTCGGTTTGGGCGGCGCGCAGAAAAAGTTTGGTGTGACTCCGGATCTCGCTTGTTTTGGCAAAGCGATGGGCAACGGATTTCCAATTGCATGCGTAGTGGGAAGATCGGATGTCATGCAGGTCTTCGAAGATATCTTCTTCAGCTTCACATTCGGAGGCGAAGTGGCGTCGATGGCAGCGGCCATGAAAGTGCTTGATGTGCTGGAAACCACCGACGCGCTTGCCCGCATGGATGCGAACGGGCGCGTGCTTCAGGAGGGATTGAACGCGCTGGCAAAAGAGGCAGGATTGCAGGATCGCATCAAATGCATCGGTTATCCGATTTGGTCGTTGATCAAGTTCCTCGATGCCGATGGCAAAGATAGCTTTCTAGTGCGGAGCTTATTCACCCAGGAGTGCGTGAAACGCGGAGTGCTTCTGCTGGCAACCCATAACATGACAGCGGCGCATGATCCGCTGGCGATTGAACAGACGCTGCGCGTGTATGCGGAGGTTTGTAAGACAGTATCCAAATGGCTGAGTGAGCCAAATCCAGAGGAGCATCTGGAAGGCGAGATGATCCAGCCGGTCTTCCGAGTTCGCTGAAGTTATATCGGATTCACGTTATATTCGAAAGAAGAGGTATCGATGCTTGACGGTTCCAGGAGCGGAGAATTGCCGGCAACTAAGCAAAGCGAAGCGAAGCATGGGGGGAGAGTTCGGTAGTCAATACAGGAACGAAACCTGCTCAATCCGCCAGATATAGAAAAGACATATAGGATCAGATGATATACCTCTTAGCGGCGAAACTTTCCTGCGCCGCGGATGAGGCGAGAACGAAGCCTGGAGAAAGCAGATGAAGCGGGGCATCCTTCTGGTTCGGGCAGATGCCACCGTCACGTCCGGTACTGGGCACGCGATGCGTTGCTTGGCACTTGCTCAAGCCTGGCAACATGCGGGAGGCGATGTGATCTTCGCCATGGCGCAGTCCACCCCCGCTATTCGCGCACTCCTTCGATCGGAGCAGGTGAAGATTGTTGCGATCGACGCGGATCCGGGCAGCATCGAGGACATGCAGCAAGCCATCGCGATGGTCTCACTCCACAATGCGGAATGGCTCGTAGTGGATGGTTACCATTTCAACACACATTATGTGTCGGAGTTGCAGAAGGTCCGTCCAGTCCTGCTCATGGACGATAACGGCGAGACCGAGTTCTATTCGGCCGAGTTAGTGCTGAATCAAAACGTGCACGCTCGCGCGGAAATGTACGCGAAACGAGAGCTGCGTACTCGCCTGCTTCTCGGCCCGAGTTATGCGCTCCTCAGAAACGAATTTACGGCTTACCGTAATTGGGCGCGGAAGATTCCAGAGCGGGGAACGCGAGTTTTACTCACCATGGGTGGGAGCGACCCCAAAGACCTTACACCGCGCATCCTGTCCGCACTGGCCCGCTTGTCGATGGACAATTTGCAGATTCGCGTGGTTGTGGGAGGCAGTGCCGGAAATCGGAACGCAGTCGCGGAAATTGCGGAGAAGTTTCCAGATCGCATCGAGCTGATGTCAAATGTGGTCAACATGGCGGAGTTGATGGCCTGGGCCGACATGGCAATAGCGGGAGCGGGTACTACATGCTGGGAAATGTGCCTGCTGGGACTGCCCGCGATTCTGGTGATTGTGGCCGAGAATCAGCGGTTCATCGCAGAG
>JBATZM010000016.1:0-5176 GCA_049674665.1 Terriglobales bacterium | reverse complement strand
ACTGAGAACTGAGAACTGGGAACTGGGAACCAGGCTCTTTTTGGCCATCTTGTTGGCCGGCGCAACTCTTCTGTCCGCCGCACCCTCTACGGACGAAAGACACGTCTCCGTCTATTCTCCCGTCGCAACCTACACCCTCCCGGTTCTGGAGCGTGCAGGTCATGAATATGTCGGTCTGCTCGAACTTCTCGAACCCCTCGGCCGCGTCAGCAGCGAATCCGACGGACGGCGTTTGCGACTCCGCTTTAACGCCGTGGATGCCGAGTTCGCCGCCGGCAAGACGCGAGCCAAAATTCACGCGCGCGATTTTGATTTCGCAGCTCCTTTTCTGATTGAGAACTCGCGCGGATTAGTTCCGCTGAATTCGCTGAGCACATTGCTCCCGCACTTTCTGGGAACACAAGTTAATTATCGAGAAAGCGCACGCCGGTTATTCATTGGCGATGTCGGAATCCAAATCGGTTTCCAGCTGAATTCGGGCACCCCGCCGCGGCTGGCGCTGAACTTTAGCGCTCCCGTAAATCCGACAATCTCCACCGAACCGGGCAAGCTACGCATGATCTTTAAGCGTGACCCAGTAGTCTCCCCGGGCAGTCAATCGATTTCGTTTGCCAGCAAAGTCATCACGCAGGCCAGCTACACCGAGAACAACGGCAACGCCGAATTGGATGTCATCGCGAACGCGCCGCTGATGGCAACCTTCATCAACAATCGAAAGACGATCGTCGTTTCAGCTGTTGAACCGGGAACAATTGCGAATGGAACGCCAAGCGCCGCAGTATCGCAGAATACTCGTCCTCAAAATCCTGCATCGCAAAATTCCGGCGTGCAAAATAACGGTGCGCAAAATTCTGGATCACAATCTGTCTCGCAAAATCCAACGCAAACCTTGTCAGCAACACCGGCCGCAAACGCCGCCACTCAAAACATCCATCGGCCTCTCGCTGTCGTCGATCCCGCGCACGGTGGCAACGAACGCGGCGCCGCATTGACCAATACACTGGCCGAAAAAGACGTCACCCTAGGCTTCGCGCGGCTCCTGCGTCACGAATTGGAGCTACGCGGGTTCTCCGTCCTATTGCTGCGCGATGCCGATACCACTTTGACCTTAGATCAGCGCGCCGCGGCCGCCAATGTTGCGCACGCCGGAATCTACATCAGCCTGCACGCGGATTCATTGGGCAGCGGCGTGCGAGTCTACACTTCGCTCTTGCCGGTCGAAGGCACGAGCAATGGAGCGTTTCATCCATGGAATGCCGCACAAGCCCCCGCGTTGCCCGTCAGCAGAATCGTGGCTACGGCCATCGTTGCCGAGATGCGCAAGCGAGAATTTCCAGTGCAAGCTTTCACCGCGTCGCTGCGTCCGTTGAACAATGTTTTCATGCCCGCCGTCGCGGTAGAACTAGCTCCCGGCCCGAATAGCATCGCTGATTTGACCTCCGCCAATTATCAACAGCGCGCCGCCGCGGCCATAGCCGATGCCGTCGCCTCTGTCCGCGACCGTCTGGGAGTACAGCAATGATGGCGCATTTGATTTTGGATATGATTTTGAATGTTGTAGCGCTTCAGCGCAGTGGTAACTGAGAAACGTTAACTGAGAACTTTAATGATCCCACGTCATCTTCTAATCGGTGTAGCCGCGCTGCTGCTGCTGGTAGTGTCGATGGGAATCTACCTTCGCCACATGCGACAAAAAGCGCAGGAATTGGAGCCCTCGTCAGCCAGCCTGTCTCCGGTCACTCCTCCAGCCTCGGGCCCAACCGAGACGGTGACACTCTACGTAGCCGATGACGCCGCCGGCACACTCCACCCGCGCGCAGCGCAAATCCCTCTGCCCGGAGGACGTCAGCAAAGAGCCGAAGAATTATTACGCGCTCTGTTGCGCATCTATCAGCAGCCGGGCGCCGCTCATCCCCTGTCGCCAGACGCGGACATTCGCAGCATCTACCTCGTCGACCCGGGAGCGGCCGTCATCGATCTAAATGCAGCCTTCGCCGACCAGCATCGCTCGGGAATTCTCAGTGAGCAGCTCACTGTAAATTCGCTGGTCGAGACGCTGGCCGTTAATGTTCCGGGGATCCAGCGCGTCAATATTTTGGTCGACGGTAAAGTACGAGACACGCTCGCCGGACACGCCGACCTAACCGATTCGTTCGATGTGTTGACGGTTGAACAAACAAGCAGCCAGTAAGTATCCTCTTACGACGTGTCATCCTGACCCCGAGCCTCGTCGAAAGCGAAGGATCTATGCATGTTGCCCGCGCCAACATCAGTTCCCGCAGGGTACGTTCTGAACTCCCGGCCACTACAGGAAAGACTGTATGCGCGGGCTGGCACGTAGCGTGCTAACCTTTCTCCGACCCCGCCAATTCAGGAGGGGAATCTTGGCTCAAAGCAACATTCTTACTTCGCTCATGACAACCGAGACAACCAACGCTCCAAGTGTCGGTTCGCAGCTCAGCGACAGATCAGTCGGTTCTAAGCTCTACGACGCCGGCGGATACCTCAACAATGCCGGGGCGGCAACGGCTGTGAACGAGTCCTTTCTGCTGTCGAAGGACAAATGGACGACGACGCTCGCTCCCATGCCGCAAGCAACCATGGTAGGTGCTTCCGCAGTGTACAAGGGACAACTCTACTGCATCGGCGGCTGGACCACGTGGAACGGCGCACCCATCAACAATCTGCAGATCTATCAGCCGTAGCCCGATGAATCAAACTTAGTTTCACCCGCAATCTAAAGGGTGCCCCGCTCAACATTCTGCTTGTGCGGGGTTTTTGTTGGCATGGTTCAATGTCTTGGAAAACTGCACGAGTGATAATTGTCGAAATATCGCGATTGCACTTATTGGCTGGATTCTGAGTGTAAACGCCTGTTAACAACAGTTGGGAACCGACGGCCCAAGCTTGAGGGTCGCAGGTTTCTACTTGGGATGATTTTCTTGCCGCGCTTGCGGCTTGTTTTTGCGGCGCTATTTCGGGGGTCCGCAGGTCGCCTTGGTGCCACTGTCGACGGTGATATTTATGGTTGTTCCAGCCGGTACTTCGGTTCCGCCGTGCGGGCTTTCGAGGGCGACGTTGCCGAGGTATGTGCAGAGTTTGGCGAAAGACACCTTGGGAAACAGGAGTGCCGCGTTGATATTGTCTACGGCTTTGCTCTCGGCAAGCCCAAGCACGTCCGGCACCGACACCGACTGGTGAGGAGCAGACACGGTCATGTCCACTAGCGAGCCTGGCAACTCGATGACAGAGCCGCCGGACGGGAATTGGGAGACGACGCTGCCCGGGGGAGCGCTACTTACTGTGTTGGAAACTACGCCGGCGGCATAGCCCGATGCGACGAGTGTATTGGTAGCCGCACTCGCGTTGAGACCGACCACGTTCGGTATGAGTTGCGCGTGTCCGTGAAAACTCGTGAAGGCGACGACCTGAGCATGATCTACCTTGGCTGTGCTTCCGGCCTTCCAGGTGAGGACCAGTTTGGGTCGGAACTGCGGCGCACCGCTGGAGGGGTACACGGGCACGTTTGAGATGCTAAGGTAGATCATCTGGTGGTGGGTAAGGTTGTCGATCACGGTTTCTTGAGTTCCCGTACCCGATGTGTGGACCACCTGACCGGCGGTGTCGACCTGATCAAGCTCCAAATACGAATCGATTGTTACCGACGTCGTGTCGGGGCTCGAGAACTCCGGGAAGTAGCATTCATCTTTGATTTGCCCGCACAGGCTGACCTGCAATGTGGCGTTCGCATCCACAAAGGCAGGCGGATCCGGCGAATTGTTAGTTTCGATAGCGGGGCGAGCCAAAGCGGCGCTGTTGGTAGGCAGCACGACGAGGGGCCATGCGCACGGCTGCCCGTCGCAAGCGCCAGGCCACCCAGTCGGCAATATGACCGTGGGCGAAAACAAGTCCACGGACTGTGCGCCGTGGGCGCCCCCGAGATAAAGGCATCCCTTATCAGCGGGATGGGAGGTATGTGTGCCGGCATTAGGGCCCTGCCAGAAACAACTGCCAAAAGTACCCCATGAAAATGCGTCAGGGGGGTTGATTGGGGCGCTAAGCCCCAAAAAAGTTGGGCTCTGGCCCCCCTGAGGTCCACCAACTACAGTTCCACCTTCGGCCGCCGCTGCCTCCAACTGACAGGTGTAAAGACCGGGAGTGGTTGCCGTGACCAGAGTCGAAGGGGTCAGCACCAGAAGCCCGTTGGCTCCGACATAATTTTGCCCGATATTTTGTACCACCTGAGCCTGGGGCGGGTTCGGGATCCCTTGCGGGTTGGGGTCCGAGCACTCCGCCCAGACGCCCACATAGTCTGGGGTGGCTTGAGTACTTGCAACGTTCGATGTGAACTCCACGCTCCCGAACACGCGGACCATCTGACCTGGCAGTAAAGTGATGCCCTTTTGGACGATCATGGTGGCGGGGCACTCACCTGTGGAGGTTTTGCACTTACTTGGGAGGGGTTCTTGCCCCGCCATTGGCACGATGGTGGGCTGAGGGACAGGAGTCACTTGTTGTGCCGTGAGCGGCGTCGACATCATCATCGCGAGCGAAACTGCGCTCAGCAGGAAATGAACATTGGTGCGCGACATAAAATCCTCCTACTAAAGAAAGCGCAAACGGCGGGCAAAAGACTTCACGGAGGAGAAGAATATTATTCTAGCTGCGGGCAACTGGCAAACGGTTGAAGCAGCCTTGCATTGTAGGGGGTCGTTTCTCCGCGGGAAGATTGGGCAACCCGCTCAGCGAAAAGAACTTCCACGACTGTCCTGCAGTCAGTTGACGTAATATCGCGATTTCACTCATTGAGAGCTTCCAAACTCTCAGTTGGTGTAATCACCTGATTTCAATAGTTGACAAAGCAGCGACAGGTTGAAAGACCGCAAGCTCCGATAGGCTGCCGGATCACAGTCGGTCAGTTTTCCTGCTCCTATCAAGTGCACCCAAGCGGCGATCGTGCTCACGGATGCCCTTTTTGTGCACTGTCGTCTTCTGCCGCAAGGCGCTGTTTGAGGGGCGCGACCAGCGAGTGCTGAAATCTTGGCTGCTTGGTAAGAGCTAGTTGCAGCGCGGTTGCGTAGTAAGGGCGAGCCTCTTCTCGTCTGCCGAGCGCATCCAGAACGTTGCCCATCTGTCCGTTCACTTCGGCCGAGTCGGGGGCGAGAGTCACAGCTTG
>JBATZM010000015.1:0-98849 GCA_049674665.1 Terriglobales bacterium | reverse complement strand
TGTAAGTGCGGCCGTCGAACTCGCGCGTTTCTTTGCCCTCGGCGACCACCGTTCCTACGCCAGTGGGTGTGAAGAACGCAGGAATTCCAGCGCCCCCGGCGCGAATCCGCTCGGCAAACGTTCCTTGGGGAACGAGATCGAGTTGGACCGTGCCATTCAGCACCATTTGCTCCAGTAATTTGTTCTCGCCGACGTAGGTTCCAATATGCCGCCGTATCTGGCCGTTCGCGAGAAGCAGTCCGACGCCGAGGCCGTCGACGCCGGCGTTGTTGCTGATAGTAGTAAGGTTCTTGACGCCTTTGTGAGCGAGAGCGCGGATCAGGTTCTCAGGCATGCCGCACAGACCAAAGCCACCCACCATGATGGTGGCTCCGTCAAATACATCCTGGATCGCCTCTTCAGCGCTCGCAACAACCTTGTGCATAGCAGAAGAATTCTATAGGAATTTCATCCTACTGGAGATACCCAAATCTAAATCCACCACGGAGGCACAGAGACACGGAGGAGAGCAAGAAATGATTTTCTCCGTGTCTCTGTGCCTCCGTGGTGGTGTTTCAGCGCTGCGGTCGCGATGACTTCGGTGCAAGCGATGGTTTGCTCTTGCGTAGCTGGTGCGCCCTCTCAAATTCCGCCGCCAGCTCCCGCGAATCCAAATTCTCGCGGAGGTGCGCCAGTCGCTGCTCCAGCTTCTGCAGCGCGTCGCTCAGGTTCCTACGATTGGTGATGGCGACATCGCGCCACATCGAATATGGACTGCCAGAAATGCGGGTCATCTCGCGCAAAGCTCGTCCTCCTATATCCAGCACCGGCGCGTCAGGCCCAAATTCATCGACTAGCGCAGCTGCCAAAGCGGTGGAGATCATCTGCGGCAGATGGCTGACCCAAGCGCAGAAGCGATCGTGATCGGCGGGATCGACGACCGCGACTTTGGCGCCCATCTTTTCCGTGCAGTGGATAAATTCTCCGCACAATCCGGCGTGAACCTTCTGGCCAGGAAGCGGCGTGAAGAGCCATGCAGCGCCTTCGAAAAGATTGGCATCGGCAAACTCCACACCCGCGTGCTCTTTGCCCGCCATGGGATGTCCGGCGAGGAATCTTTGCCCAGCGCTTCGTCCGAAAGATTTCACGGCGCGCTGCACAATCTCTGCCTTCGTACTGCCGACATCGGTTACAAGCGTCTTGGGAGGTAACGATGGACCTAGCCGACCGATCAGATCGAGAATTGGAATGACAGGTGTCGCCAGCACAACCAGATCGCTGCCGCGTACGGCATCGGCTGGATTGCTGGTACCAGCATCGATGGCACCGCAGTCCTGCGCTCGTTCCAATACCGGAGCGCGATCGCATCCGATGATTCTTCCAGCGAGCCGTCGCTTCTTGAGGGCGAGGCCAAGCGAGCCTCCAATCAAGCCGGTTCCGATGATGGTGACTTGCCTGAAGGGCATGGGTTAATAGGACAATTCTGAGAAATCTACGCGATCTCGCGTCCCACCGCAGTCGCGATCAATCGAAGTTCGCTCATCAGCTTGGCAAACTGTTCCGGGTAAAGCGACTGCGCACCATCGGAAAGTGCTTTATCTGGCTCGTGATGAACCTCGATGAGCATAGCATCGGCGCCCGCCGCCACCGACGCGCGCGCCATGGGAGCAACTTTGTCGCGGCGTCCGGTGCCATGCGAAGGATCGGCAGTCATCGGCAGGTGCGAGAGTTTATGAATGATCGGAATCGCGGAAATGTCCATGGTGTTACGCGTATAAGTTTCGAAAGTGCGAATGCCGCGCTCGCAAAGAATGAGTTCGTAATTGCCGCCCGCGAGCACGTATTCAGCGGAGCACAGGAGTTCTTCAAAAGTGGCGGCGATGCCGCGCTTGAGCAACACGGGTTTGCGGACCTTGCCCAGTTCGCGCAGTAGATTGAAGTTCTGCATATTACGCGCGCCTACCTGGAAAATGTCGATATAAGGCAGCATCAGTTCGATCTGCGAGATCTCCATCACTTCGCTGATCACGAGCAGCTTGAAACGATCGCCCGCTTGGCGCATCAATTTCAAACCATCAATGCCGAGCCCCTGAAATGAATAAGGGGATGAGCGCGGCTTGAAAGCGCCGCCGCGAAGAATGCGCGCTCCAGCTTTGGCGATCTGTTCGGCGACAGTGAACAGTTGTTCGCGCGATTCGACCGAGCAAGGGCCGGCCATGACAACGATTTTTTTGCCGCCAATTTCAATCCCATTGGCAAACTTAACCACGGTGCCTTCAGGACGGAAGCTGCGTCCAGCCAACTTATAGGGCGAAGTGATGCGGTGAACTTCCTGCACCCCCGGCAGCATCTCGACTTCGCGCGTGTCGAAATCATGGGGAACGCCGACTCCACCGAGAACCGTCTGACGCGCTCCGGTGGAGCGGTGGATTTCAAATCCGAGACGAACCAGGCGATCGATTACATGCTGAATCTGGTCTTCACTGGCCGAATCTTGCATTGCAACAATCATGAGTGTGCTCGTTCGCCCTTATTCGTGGACGCAAAAAAACTAACGCTTTCGCCGTTCGTGTGCAGGTTCTCGTATCTTTAGCTTTAAATCGTCCTCCGGTTTTGAAGCCGTCTCCGCACTGCCGACCGTTTGCCCAGACTCGGGAACAATTTCAGGAACGATTTCGTGCTTTTGAATGCTGCGCATTACGTCCATGATTCGTTCGTAGATCTGCGCCAGATCGCGTTCGGACAATGGGCCGGTGCTGCTGCGCTGCACATTAGCGATCACCGCGCGTTCGCGGTCGGGTTCGTAAATGGGCAGACTGGTATTGCGTTTCAATCGTCCAATTTCGACGGCAGCAGCGGCGCGCTCGTTCAGGAGCGCCGCCAGTTTACGGTCCAGTTCGTCGATTTTCTTGCGCCAATCGGAAATGTCCATAGAACATCTGCTAGCTACTAGCTGTTAATGATCTTACAAATTCTGCCACAGTCGCGGCTTCTCGTCCGGGATTTTGTTCAATTGCGTGGACGATTGCGCTGCCAACGACCGCGCCTTCCGCGAACTTGCCGACCGCCTCGAATTGCGCCGGAGTCGAAATTCCGAAACCGACGGCGATAGGAAGCTTCGTGAAACGACGGATGCGCTTGACCAGAGCTTTGGCATCACCCGTCATCTGCTGGCGAGCGCCGGTGACGCCGGTGCGGGAGATCGCGTAAATAAATCCGCTAGAAATCTGCGCGATCAACTTCAGACGCTGGTCGGTCGAGGTTGGCGCAGCCAGAAAAATCGTTGCCAGGTCGTTCTTGCGAGCCTCGCGTAAATACTCGGCGGACTCTTCGACCGGCAGATCTGTGATCAGCGTTCCATCAATCCCGGCAAGCCGTGCTACTTGGCAGAACTTTGGCAGTCCCATGCGCAAGATTGGATTCAGGTAGGAGAAAATAACCAACCCAACCGATTGTGAATATTCTCGGATTTCCGAAGCGAGTGTGAGCACCTGCTGCAGCGAGGTTCCCTGCTTGAGAGCCCGCTCACTGGCGCGCTGAATGACGGGTCCATCGGCAAGCGGATCGCTGAACGGGACACCTAGCTCAATCACGCTCGCACCCGCATCGATAGCCGCGAGGATGACCTGACGCGTCGTAGCAAGGTCGGGGTCGCCGCAGGTTACGTAGGCGATTAGCGCGGGTTTGTTTTCGAAATGAAAGGGCATGTTTGAATGCCGGCTGGGAATCAATCCAGCTTAAGGTTCTCCCGCAGAATTCCGACATCCTTGTCGCCACGCCCGGAAATATTGACGATCACGACTTCCGACTTCCTCATTTTCGGAGCCCGCTTGATGACCTCAGCAACCGCATGAGCCGATTCGAGCGCGGGAATAATGCCTTCGGTGCGAGCCAGCATCATGGTCGCCTCAAGCGCTTCGACGTCGGAGGCCGGAACGTATTGTGCGCGACCCGTATCTTTTAGCATGGCATGTTCAGGTCCGATGGACGGGTAATCCAGACCGGCGGAAACCGAATGTGTAAGCGCGATCTGGCCACACTCATCCTGGAGCACGTAGGAATATGTTCCCTGCAGAACGCCTGGAGAGCCTCCACGGAAACGCGCTGCATGTTGGCCCAGCACTTCGCCGCGCCCTCCGGCTTCGACGCCGATGAGCTCAACTTTTTTGTCTTTCAAAAAGTCATAAAAGATGCCGATAGAGTTCGATCCGCCGCCGACGCAGGCGATGATGGCATTCGGAAGTTTGCCTTCGGCTTGGCGAATCTGCACACGAGCTTCGCGTCCGATGACGCGATGGAAATCGCGCACCATGGTCGGATAAGGATGCGCTCCAAGCACGCTGCCCAGCAGGTAATGCGTGGTGCGTACATTGGTGACCCAGTCGCGCATGGCTTCGTTGATGGCGTCTTTGAGCGTCCGAGAACCAGAATCAACGCCGCGAACTTCCGCGCCGAGCAAACGCATGCGGAAGACATTAAGTTCCTGGCGGCGCATGTCCTCGGTGCCCATGTACACCACGCATTCGAAGCCAAGCAGTGCGCAGACCGTAGCTGTGGCAACGCCGTGTTGACCGGCTCCGGTTTCCGCGATGACGCGACGCTTACCCATGCGTTCGACCAGCAAGGCCTGGCCGAGGCAGTTGTTGATTTTGTGCGCGCCGGTGTGAAGCAGGTCTTCGCGCTTGAGATAAATTTTCGCGCCGCCGAGTTTTGCGGTCAGGCGACGTGCGTAGAACAACGGCGTCGGTCGTCCAGCATAAGTCTTTAGTAACAGGTCCAGGCGTTGCTGGAATTTGTGATCGCGCTTCGCTTTTTCGTATTCGCGCTCCAGTTCGTCAAGCGCGGCCATCAGCGTTTCCGGAACGTAGCGTCCGCCGTAAACGCCGAAACGACCGGCAGAGGCGACTTTTGACAGCAGCTTTCCTCCTGTCGAGCGCGTTTTCTTGGTCACGGTCACGGTTGCCATCTCTAACTCGCCTCTTCCATGGCTCGAACAGCTTGAATAAAGGCACCGACTTTTCGTGGATCCTTCTTGCCTGGTTCCCGTTCGACGCCGGTGGAAACATCCACGCCCCACGGATGCAGCAGGTGGATCGCCTCCTGCACATTACCGTGATGCAAACCGCCCGCGACGATGAGCTTGCTGATGCTGTTGATGATCCCGGCCCACGGTTGCACTCGTTCCCAGTCAAACTTTTTCCCGGTGCCGCCGCGTCCTTCCGCAGTCGAAGAATCGAGCAGCACACCCGAGAGCACGCCGGGACGGAAACCATGGGTCTCAAGGAAAAGGTCGCCGTTTTCGGCGACGTGGATCTTGTGTACACGTTTGCCCTTGTAGGCTTCGTCAGCCTCCACCAGTCCGACGGCTACCGGATCCCATCGGACAGGTTGTTCGGCGGGCGCGTCGAAAATCTTCGCGGGATAGCTGCGAAAGATCGTGGGGCGGCCAGATCCGTTGGAGAGTTTTTGAAAGAGCGTACGGCTGAATTCCGTGCTCTCTTCGCCGTGCAATTGCACAGCGGTAAGGCCTGCTTGCTTGGCGGTGTCACGGACGTGGTCTACCGTTTCGTTAACAAAGACACCGACTTTTTCTATTTGCTGCGGTACCTTGGCGACGATGGATCGTGCTGTTTCTAGCGTGACATATCGCGAACTCTTCGGATAAAAGACGAAGCCCAGCGCGTTCGCGCCCGCTTCGGCGGCGGCGAGCGCGTCGTCGAGGTTCGTGATGCCGCAGATTTTGATCCAAGTCATAAATACAGCCGTCAGCGATCCATTATTAGCCGATCGGTCGTCAGCAAAATACCTAGCCGTTGACCACGACCCTTGCCTCTTCCATCAACTTCGCGAGCGCTTCGCCAGGCCGCTCTGACTTCATCAACCATTCGCCGATCAGGAATGCTTCGTAGCCAGCGGAGCGCAAACGAGCTAAATCTGCGCCGGAATGGATTCCGCTTTCGGCAACACGGACGCAGGTCGCAGGCATTTTTTCCACCAACCGGAAAGCAGTTTCGAGATCGACTGCGAAAGTACGCAGGTTTCGGCTGTTGATACCGATCAGGTCACAGCCGGCATCGAGTGCGCGCGCCAGTTCCTCCTCGTCATGAGCTTCGCACAAAACGTCGAGATTCATCGAGCGCGCAACCCTGGCCAGCGACACCAGTTCTTTCTGCTCGAGCGCGGCGACAATGAGCAGAATGGCGTCGGCGCAATTTGCTCTGGCTTCCACGATCTGGAATTCATCGACGATGAAATCTTTGCGCAAGCAGGGAAGAAAACTACTGGACGAGGCCTCACGCAGATAATCCAGCGAGCCTTGGAAAAATTGTTCGTCGGTCAGCACCGACAATGCCGCAGCGCCTGCCTGTTCGAGATCCCGCGCCAGTTCGGCCGGCCTGAAATTCGCGCGAATCAAGCCTTTTGAAGGCGAGGCTTTTTTCAATTCGGCAATAATAGCAATTCCGTCTTGCGCAACTCGGCGCAGTTGCTTCCGAAACCCACGCGGAATGTGCCCGGCCGCAGCCCGTTCCAGTGCGCGCAGGTCGGAGTCTCGCCGACTCAGAAATAGTCGCTGGCGTGTGGCGGCGACAATGGAGTCGAGGGAGGCTGGCATAACAGATGTTCAATTATACGGAAGCAACCCTATTCTGGTGCGACGAAGACGCCGGTGATAATCGGCATTAATTATCGATCCGACATTGACCCGACTTCCGGCTAGGTGCTATAAACGAGTGCTTTGTGCAGAGGTGTGTAGTCTGAGTCTGGGGCTATATGCAAAAGGCACAAGTTTTCGGACGCGGCCAAATCGGCAATCCTCTTTATTTATAATGCCTGGCGGTGGAAGCGCGTTCGGAACGATGCGGAACTCTGGTAGGAGGCGAATGTGCCAGAGAAAAACACACGTCGTGACCCCTGAATAGGATCCTTAGGAGGATTTTGATGCGCACTTGGAACGCCAATCTTGCGTCTGCAGGACGCTGGTTTGCGAAAAGCTGCTTTGCGAAAACTTCGGCAAGCCTTGCCACTCTGCTGCTTCTGACCGCCGGCTGCGCGCTGGCGCAGCCAGCCACTGACGAAGCAGGCGGCGAGGCTGCCTTAAAACTGCCCGACCTTTCCTCGGTTTCGTTCCTCGGCATGAACGGGCACAACCTGCTGATGATCGGTATTCTGTTCTGCTTTCTGGGGCTCGGGTTTGGCCTGGCTATCTACATGCGCCTGAAGAACCTCCCGGTGCACCGCGCGATGCGCGAAATCTCGGAACTGATTTACGAAACCTGCAAGACCTACCTGATCACGCAGGGCAAGTTCCTGATGCTGTTGTGGGTCTTTATCGCGATCATTATCGCCGTATACTTTGGCGTGCTGCGGCATTTCGAAGCAGCGCGTGTTTTGATCATCCTGGCGTTCAGCCTGCTGGGAATCGCTGGCAGCTATGGCGTGGCTTGGTTTGGCATTCGCGTGAATACTTTCGCGAATTCGCGGACAGCTTTCGCTTCTCTGCCGGGCAAACCTTATCCGGTTTATCAGATTCCGCTCGAAGCCGGAATGTCCATCGGCATGATGCTGATCTCGGTTGAACTGCTAATCATGCTCTTCATTCTGTTGTTCGTGCCGGGCGACTACGCGGGTCCGTGCTTCATCGGGTTCGCAATCGGCGAGTCGCTGGGCGCGGCGGCGCTTCGCATTGCTGGCGGAATCTTCACCAAGATTGCCGATATCGGCGCCGATCTGATGAAGATCGTCTTCAAGATCAAGGAGGACGATGCACGCAATCCCGGCGTGATTGCCGATTGCACGGGCGACAATGCCGGCGACTCGGTTGGACCTTCGGCCGATGGGTTCGAGACCTATGGCGTCACGGGCGTCGCGCTGATCGCCTTCATTTTGCTGGGCGTAAAAGATCCGATGATCCAGGTGCAGTTGCTGGTGTGGATTTTCGTGATGCGTATCATGATGCTCGTTTCTAGCGCGCTGGCGTATTTCATCAATGGCGCTATTGCGAAAGCGAAGTATGGCAATGCCGACAAGATGAATTTCGAGACTCCGCTCACTTCGCTGGTCTGGATCACTTCGCTGGTTTCGATTGTTGCCACTTACGTCGTTTCGTACTACATCATCCCGAACCTCGGTGGCGACATTTCGCAATGGTGGAAGCTGGCGTCGATCATCTCCTGCGGAACGCTCGCGGGAGCTGTGATCCCTGAACTGGTCAAGACTTTCACCTCGACCGAATCCCGCCACGTAAACGAAGTGGTGACCTCGGCAAAAGAAGGTGGCGCATCGCTCGGAATCCTCTCCGGATTTGTTGCCGGGAATTTTTCCGCGTATTGGTTGGGACTTACCATGGTCGTGCTGATGTCGGTCGGCTACTTTTTCAGCCTGATGGGTCTGGCCACAGCGGCCACCATGATTGCCGCTCCGGTGTTCGCCTTTGGTCTGGTTGCCTTCGGCTTCCTCGGCATGGGACCGGTGACGATTGCGGTCGATTCTTACGGTCCGGTCACCGACAATGCGCAATCGGTGTATGAGCTTTCTTTGATTGAGCAGGTGCCGAACGTCAAGGCCGAACTCAAGAAAGACTTCAACATCGATGTAAATTTTCAGCATGCCAAAGACTTGCTGGAAGAGAATGACGGCGCAGGCAACACCTTCAAGGCGACCGCCAAACCGGTGTTGATTGGCACTGCTGTAGTTGGCGCTACGACCATGATCTTCTCCATCATTATGGCGCTGACCAGCGGGCTGACTACGAATGTCGATAAGCTCTCGTTGCTGCATGCTCCATTTTTCCTGGGACTGATTACTGGCGGCGCCATGATTTATTGGTTTACGGGCGCATCCACGCAGGCCGTGACTACGGGCGCCTATCGCGCCGTGGAGTTCATTAAGGCGAACATCAATCTCGAAAGCGCGGCGAAGGCTTCTGTTGCCGACAGTAAGAAAGTGGTTGAGATCTGCACGAAGTATGCGCAGAAAGGCATGTTGAATATCTTTCTCGCGGTCTTTTTCGGGACGCTGGCGTTTGCTTTCGTGGAGCCGTTTTTCTTTATCGGGTATCTGATCTCGATTGCGATCTTCGGTCTCTACCAGGCAATTTTCATGGCGAACGCTGGTGCTGCGTGGGACAACGCCAAGAAGATCGTAGAAACTAAACTGAAGCAGAAAGGCACGCCGCTTCACGATGCTACTGTGATCGGCGATACGGTGGGCGATCCTTTCAAAGACACGTCGTCGGTGGCTCTGAATCCGGTCATCAAATTCACCACGCTCTTCGGACTGCTGGCAGTCGAACTGGCCGTCTCGCTGAGTAACGATCACCCAGGCAACCTGACGCATATTCTGGCGCTGGTGTTCTTCGCGATCTCGGTCTTCTTCGTGTACTGGTCATTCTACGGGATGCGAATTAGTTCGGAGTAAGTTGCGTTCGATGACTTACTGCGATCGACTTACTAAGCGAGTTAGGAACGCCATCCAGAGTAACTGGATGGCGTTTTTGACTTATGCGTGTATCAGATATTTCGCGGTTGATTGAGGAGCTTGACGTGTAAGGCCCCCCCGATTTGCGCTAAAATATTCAATCTAAAAGACTTAATGCCAAAGCGCGAGAAATGGCGCACCGCCGGTCCATGTTAAAATTCAAACTTGCGTTATAACTCGCCGTCAAAGTGGACCACTCACCTCGATAACGCTTTCACTTTGTCGTCGTGACCGTCCTCAGCACAAGCCCACTCGAGTCACGGCGAATTGCTTGTGTCACGCCCTGCACGGCGACGGCGGGATTCGCCTGCGGTGTTGCTGTCACTCCATCGTTCACTTGCGCGCAATCCATACGCAGCGTGCCGTTATCGTTGAACACCAGCCCATAGAAGCGCAGCGTGCTGCCTGGCGCAAGAGCCTGCGTATTTAACTGCTGAGTGTTGCTGTCGACGTAAACCTCGATCTGGCTCGGGTTGTTCAGGAGCGTGGTCTGTCCCTGCTGCACAGCTAACGTCGGAAACAGGTCATAGGAAGCGAGCGAGACTGTGTAATCGACAAAGCTGCCGACCTGCTGCGAAGACACCACGGTTCCGTTGATGGTCTGCGGGACCAGTGTGATCGTGTTCGCGGGAGTGTAAACTCCCCCGACGATTGAGAAGGTCGGCGAAGTAATGCCGACGTTCTGGCCCGCCACCATGTTAGCGGCGGTGAAACTGGGAACAAATGGCAAATTCTGCAGATTCGTAAGCTGGCCTGAGATGTTGTACGCGGCATTGCTGAAGTCGAAATCGGGTGTGGCGTAGTACACGCTTTGTCCATTGTCGGGTACAAGAGCGCCCTGTTCGGTACGCCCATACTGCATAAGAACTGGGACTACACTATCAACAGACATCAGAGGACCGCTGAACTCATTGATCGCTGAGGGATCTTCCACTGCAATTCGAGTCGCCAGCAGAGATCCGTCGGATTGGATGGCACCGTCCACATTTAAGAACATTCCGGCGGAAACAGCGGACGCGCCGCTGATGCCCTGAAACACCGTTTGGTTATTGGAACTCGCAGAAAGGGTTCTCGTCCCAAATGGTCCACCCGGAATCGTGAGTGTCAAACTCGACCCTGCCATTGCCACCGAAGCAACTTCCGCGTCGAGCCCGCTGATCTTGCCGTTTCCGGAGTTGGTTGGAGAAGCGGACAAGGCAAACGGAGTGAGGTCGAAGGTCGGTGCCATAGAGAACCCTTCAAATGGAGGGTTCGTCCAGCAAGTGGGAAAAACTGCCGAACTGGAAACTTGCATATTCAGCAGTAACGCCATGTTGCTGCCCGTGACCGTGATTGGCGAGGCTAAATTCACCGTCGGGCCTTGATTGACAAGTGAATAATTGGCGATCCCGAGGCCGCCGCCTGGAACCTGCGCAATGCAGACAAATACCGCTCCGAGGGTGGCTGTGGCCGAAGTGTAGATGTCCTGAGGAACACTGACGGTCGTCAGCGGTTCGATTCCTCCATTCAAGTGCATAAACTCGGAGGGTTGCTGCGACGATGACAACGTAATCGTCTTGCCCGACTGGCTGGTCAGCGTCAATGTCTGAAGTTCCACGGCAAATTGCGTAACTTGGTCATTTCCCGTGCTCGTGAGCAACACCGTCACCGAGGTATCCCCGCTGAGCTTCGGTGGAGTGGTTCCGGGAGAACCGCAGCCGGTGGTTATTCCGATGCCGGCCAGAAGTGTAAGAGTGACCAGGAAAAAAGGAGACGACGCAGAGGGAGCGGGAAACCAAGCTGATTTCATGGAATCCTCCAACCAGCGAGTTTATACCTGGTTAATCTAACTTAGCGCTTATTTTCGAAGGGAGCTTAGTTACAAGTGGAAATCTGTCAATAATCTCTTACTGGGGAAGTGGTGTCGACGCGAAACGGCACCAGTACCCTTCTAAATTGGCGATAAAACACGGTTACACTCACGACCGATTAATTGCAGGGCGATGGTCAAAACGCAAACCTGGGTTATACTTCCCCCGTTATAAGTGGCCCATCATAGACTTCCGGGACTCGCACTTCATGGCGCGCGGCTGCACTTAGGTGGGATTGGGCGGGCGAGGGCGCCCGCCCTACACAATTTACAGTTGGCTCATCTTAGCCAGGAACTCGCTGTTCGAGGCCGCCTTGGCCAGCCGCTCAATCAGCAACTCCATGGCTTCGACCGGAGACAACGGGTTCAGCACCTTGCGCAGCACCCAGATGCGTTGCAAGTCTTCTTTTGGAATGAGCAGCTCTTCTTTACGCGTGCCGGAACGCTGAATGTCAATTGCCGGGAAGGTGCGTTTATCTACAAGCTTGCGATCCAGGATGATTTCCGAATTGCCGGTGCCCTTGAATTCTTCGAAGATCACGTCGTCCATGCGCGAACCGGTGTCGATCAGGGCGGTGGCTATGATGGTGAGCGAGCCGCCCTCTTCGATGTTGCGGGCTGATCCGAAGAAACGTTTTGGGCGCTGCAACGCGTTTGAATCGACGCCGCCGGAGAGTACTTTGCCCGAGGGCGGAACGATGGTGTTGTAGGCGCGCGCTAAACGGGTGATGGAATCGAGCAGGATCACGACATCGCGTTTGTGCTCGACTAATCTCTTCGCTTTTTCGATCACCATTTCCGCGACTTGCACGTGACGGGCAGCGGGCTCGTCGAAGGTGGAGGAGATGACCTCGCCTTTGACGGAACGCTGCATGTCGGTGACTTCTTCCGGGCGCTCGTCGATCAGCAGCACCATGAGTACAACTTCGGGATGATTCGCAGTGATCGAATTGGCCACGTTCTGCAGCAGCATGGTTTTGCCGGCGCGTGGAGGAGAGACGATCAGGCCGCGTTGTCCCTTGCCTAGCGGGGTTAGCAGGTCCATGACGCGGGCGCTGATATTGTCGCGCGTGGTTTCCAGCTTCAAACGCTCCTGCGGATACAGCGGCGTCAGGTTGTCGAACAGAATCTTGTTGCGGGCCTCGTCGGGCGATTCAAAGTTGACCGCCTCGATCTTGACCAGCGCAAAATATTTCTCGCCCTCGTGGGGCGGGCGGACCTGGCCGCTGATGGTGTCGCCGGTTTTCAGGTCGAACTTGCGGATTTGCGATGGCGACACATAAATGTCGTCGGGCCCGGGCAGGTAGTTGTAATCGGGCGAGCGCAGGAAGCCGTAGCCGTCAGGAAGGATCTCCAAAACACCTTCAGCGAAGATGTGTCCTTCTTTTTCACTTTGCGCCTGCAGGATCTTGAAGATGAGATCTTGTTTGCGGAGTCCGCTGGCGCCGGGCAGCTCCAAGGATCGGGCGATCTTGGTCAGCTCGGTAATATTTTTTTCTTTCAGTTCAGCAATGGTCATATGTACCTATTTTTGGGTTTTCTTCGGGAGGGATTCTCTTCTTCTCTCGCGGGGGATGGGATTGCTTTGCCGCCGTGCGGGGCACACGGCGGAGCTGCTTAAGCAGCTCGCCGTTGTGCTTCGGCAAAGTTCTCGGGTTCGCTCAGGATGTCATGACGTTCCGCATCGGCGATCTTGTCAAACACCTGATTCATAGTTTCCTGGATGCGGGTATTCGGCTTATGAAACTTGCGTGTTGCCTTGGAGGCAAGCTGGCAAAGCATGTACCGGTTCCGCAAAGTATGGAGCGCGTCAAATACACGATCAGAACGCATGTAAGTCTTTCTCCTTCAACATGAATAATTTAGGCCGCTAATCCCATCATCCCCGCTGGGGATGGTCGCCTGCGGTGAGCCAAAGTCGTAATTCGGGCCAGATTCAAAGGAATCAGAGTTCAAAGGAATCTGCTTCAAAGGGATTTGCCGGAATCCACTCAAATAGATGCCCCGCCCACCCCGAAAGTTGCTCAATTCTTAAAGGAGAAGCCACAACACAGGCGGAGGTTCGAAGGGACCGGCAGAAACTGCTTTAATGTCCCGGGAACGCCTAAGTATAACAAACCGCTAGGGAGGGTCAAGAAGAATCTGCAATAGAACTTGTGGCCAGCGAGTAACCTTCCCGGCACCCGCTGAAAGCCCGCTTTAGCGATTATTTAGCCTACTTCAGAGCGTTGAGACGCGCCGACAGGCGTGACTTGTAGCGCGAGGCCGTGTTTTCGTGCAAAACGCCCTTCTGGATGGCCTTGTCGAGCGCCGACACGGTTTCCCGATAGGTCTGGCCAGCGGCGGCCTTATCGCCCTTTTCCAGGCTCTCGCGCACCGTGCGAAGAGCGGTGCGCAGTTGCGATGAGTTGGCGCGGTTGCGGGCGGTTCGTTTCTCTGTCTGACGGGCGCGTTTCAGCGCCGAAAAATGATTTGCCATGCGGCTTGATTACCTTTGTTGTCCTAGATTGCGCTAGGAAGATATTTCCGGTGGGAACCGAAGCTATGATTGTACGAGAGCAAGTTGCATCGGGTCAAATAGATATGAATTCCCTAGACCGGCTGAAGGTTCTCATCAACTCTTCTACTCCCATCGTCGTCATGGAGACGATCGAGGAATTGCGTGCCGTGCGTATGGTTCGGATCGCCTGCACGGACCTGAACCTTGCCACTTTTGAGTGGACGATCGCCAGCGGCTTGGCGCGCTCCGGCACCAACTCGACAGAACCGCAGTTCGAAGACGCATTACCACCCGGCGGCTATGACCACGCTCATCGTACCGACTCCGAGCAGAACTCCAAAGCGATCTATAACAGTCAGGATCCAGCGCAGATGTTGGGGAACCTGGAAGCCGTGTCGATCGAGGCCACCTTCATATTGAAAGACTTTCACCGTCATCTCGAAGACGCGATTGTAGTGCGAAGATTGCGCGACGTGGCCCAGAAGTTTTCCGCGAACCGTAGAACGGTAGTCATCACCGGGCCTCGCGTCGTGATTCCTCCGGAACTGGCGGGCTTGGTTGAGTTCTTTGACTTGGCACTTCCCGATCGTCAACGGCTCCGGCAGATCGTGGACGAGACTCTGGTCCGCATCGGTAAGACACATACTGTGCAAAGAAAACTTGACGCCGCGGGGCTCGATACCTTGGCAGCGAGTCTGCTCGGCCTGACTGAAGAGGAAGCGGAGAGAGCGATCTCGCAAGCCGTGGTAGCGCGCTATGCGATCTCGGCAGATTGCGTCACCGATGTTCTGGAAGCGAAGAAAGCTCTGCTCAAGCGCTCCGAGATGCTGGAGTTCGTGGACGCTGGCAACGACATGGGTAGCGTCGGCGGTTTAGAGAATCTGAAAAGCTGGCTCGCGCAACGGAGAAACTCCTGGGACGCGCAGGCTCTTCAGTTCGGACTCGATCCGCCGAAAGGTGTCATCATTCTCGGCGTGCAGGGATGCGGTAAGAGCCTATGTGCGCGGGCCATTGCCGGAGAGTGGAAGATTCCACTCGTGAAGTTCGATACTGCCGCGATCTACGACAAGTTCATCGGCGAGACGGAAAAGCGAATTCAGAAAGTGTTTAAAGTAGCCGAGGGGCTGGCGCCCTGTGTCCTCTGGATCGATGAGCTGGAAAAAGTATTCGCCGGAAGCGGCGCTGATTCCGCCTCCGCCGACGCGGGGGTTTCGTCGCGGCTGCTGGCGTCATTTCTTTCCTGGATGCAGGAGCGCAAGCCCGCCGTTTTTGTAGCCGCCACCTGCAACAACGTAACCGTGCTACCTCCAGAGTTGATTCGCAAGGGCCGCTTCGATGAACTTTTCTTTGTGGACCTGCCCAGTGCAGCTGAGCGAAAACAGATATTCTCTATCCAACTCACGAAGCGCAAACGCAATCCCGCCGACTACGATCTCGACCGCATTGCGGCCGCAGCGAAAGGCTTCTCTGGAGCAGAAATCGAATCGGCGGTCCAGACCGCACTCTACGCGGCTTTTGCCCGCAAGCAGGAATTGAGTACCGCAGACTTGCTCACTGCGCTCTCGTCCACGGTGCCGCTGTCGGTCACGCGCGCTGAGAAGATTGACGAGCTCCGGGCTTGGGCTAAGGATCGTGCGGTGTGGGCCAGTGCGCAACAAGGCGAGAGGGAAATAGTATGACAGTTTGTTTCCGCAATTGCCTATTAGTGATTGCTGTCATGCTTTTGCAAGTTTCTATATCGAGCGGCCAACAAGCTGCACTCAGCGGGAAGGTAACCGACGCGAATGGCAAGCCCCTTGCAGGAGTCGACGTTCAAGGTAGTTCTGGGAAATGTTGCCCGGTAAAAAAGGACAGTGCCAAGACCGATCCAATGGGAGACTTCCACCTTGATCGCGCCGGTCAAGTCATTCGCGTTTGGAAGGAAGGTTTTACGTCCCAAACGCTTGTGGTCAAACCCGGAGTCTACGAGATGCAAATCCTCCTTCACGTCAGCAACGATCTCGACGTCCCCGAGTGTAGGAAACCCCGGCACGGATATAGACAAATCGGCCACCGCGTCATGTTTGCCGTTCCTAAACATGGTACGAAGATACTTGGGGGGAAGTGGGATGTGGACTACGTGCGCTATCTCATCAAGCCGCGCGGAAGTGCGTCCAACCTGGAGCTTTCGTTCGGGCCTTATGCAATTTCGATGACGCCGGACGACGAGCAATTCGCCAACTCCTCGGACTTTGTGCAGAGAGACTTAGCCATCGCTGGCTTCGGGCTGGCCGGCCAGGATAGTTCCGGACGCTTTGCCAATGGCAATCGTTGGCGTTACTTCGCTTTTGGCGGCATGGGCGGAGCGATCTACAAAGACGCACTACCGAAGGAAGCAGCCCTCTTCGATCAGATTATCGATTCTGCTTGCTTCATCTCATTCGACGGTATCCCCCATTGACTCACCCACCCGCCGCGCTTCGCCCCACTCGTCCGTCAGATCCAACTCGCCAATCCACTTCTCCAAATAGGAACGGTCCAGTGCATCCCATCGCACTCTCAGGATTGCCGCTGCGTCCTCAATCTGCCGGCGCGACTGCGCCCGCTTTGCCCATTCCAGCTTCGAGATGACTACGTCCTCCGCGCTCGCGACAAACAGCGGGACATCATGCACGCTGACACGTTGGCGACGCCTGAATTCCTCTTGGCTAAAGACGCGCGACTTACGGATGATCAGATCAATCTTCCATCCGGTTGCTAAGTCGATCACATTGAACATGGATTGTCGCTTGTGAGCTTCGAGGGCCGAGTCTAAGTCGGCATAGTATTCGCTGGCTGGGAGCGCCTCGACAAACGCTTGCAACACCGCCGGAGTAGCTTCGATAACGAGATCAATATCCTGTGTAGATCGTGGGGCTCCATAATGCGCACTCGCGAATGAGCCGGAGAGCATGTAGGCAATGCCCGCTTGATCGAGCGCCGTGGTGATTCTTCGGAATACGTCCGGAACACTCATCTCTGGCCCGGACGCCTTAATCCGGCCATCGTAGCCCGGCCGGTAAGGGCAAAGGAAGGAATGCCAGCCTTAACAGTTCCCACGCGATTTGTGCCTCGGTCCACTCGGGATGGTCCCGCCGTATTCCTTCCTTCGCGAGTTCGCGAGCAAACAAGCTCATCTCGAATGCCAGAAGCAGACGCTGTTCTCCCGACATGGCGCTCTGAATCTGAAGCTGGAGAGCTTGCGCCGCCGGGCTTGTGTCGTTAATCGCCACGCGCAGATGTTACCACGCTGGTGTTTGAAGGGCACCCTCACGACCGATGCCCACCGCGAACGCCCAGCCGCGCTTGCAATTCTCTGCGGTATCTTCGGCTCAACGGGAGTCTGATTCCGTTTTCCAACTGCACTTCATATTCGCCGTCCTCCCTAAGTTTTAGCCCTCGCACGCGATCAAGATTCACAATCGTCGAACGATGCACGCGGCAAAAAGTGCCCGCAGCCAGTTCCCGTTCTAGTTCCGTCATGCTTCGGCGCAACAAATGAGTTTTCGTTCCTACGTGAAGACACGCGTAGTAGTCGGCAGCCTCAACCCAATCAATCTCCGCGACTTTTACGAAGGCCACTTGCCCCGAACCCTTAATCGCCAGCCGCTCCAGTGTTCTCGGCAAATCCCGTCCGTGCGCAATCTTTTGTTTAGCGCGCTCAAGTGCGCGTTCGAATCGTGCGTTGTCAAAGGGCTTTAGCAGATAATCAAGCGCTCCCGCCTCGAACGCCCGCAATGCATATTGGTCGTACGCGGTCACGAACACCACTGCCGGCGGCATATTCTGACCCAGCAGTTCGAGCACGTCGAAGCCGTCGCATTCCGGCATCTGAACGTCGAGAAAAACCAGGTCCGGCTTCGCATTGCGAATTTCTGTTACTGCCTCCGCACCTGACCCGCATTCCTTGACGATTTCAATCTCCGGATCGGCGCGCAACAATATCGCGAGGTTACTGCGGGCCAGCGGCTCATCGTCCACGATGAGCGTCCGTATTTTTGTGGGATGTTCCGGCGGGCGCACCAATTATTCCTCAGATCTCAGTCCTCAGTCCTGTCGGCATCACAGCAGAGGAGTCATTGGCAACAGAATCGAAAGGCACCGAGACGGACGCCTCAACTCCACCCGGCTTCTGATTCTTCAAGCTGAAATCAAAGGCATCTCCATAAAGTCCATGCAGGCGATTGCGCACGTTCGAAATGCCAATACCCGATGGCGTTTTCTCCCAACCCTCGGGCAAGGCAGGGCCTTCGTTATAAACACTCAGTGTGAGCCTGCCGTTGGCACGAACTCCCGTAATTCGGATAGCGCCCCCCCCAGTCCGTTTCGCAATGCCATGCTTGATTGCATTCTCAACCATCGGCTGCAGAATCAAACTCGGAACTTGAGCGGCATAAAGTTCCGGCGGCACATCCATGCTGACCTGTAGACGCTCGGCAAATCTCACTTTCTGAATATCCAGATACTTTTGCACAAACTCTAATTCCTCTCCCAAGGGCACCAGTTGGCGATTGGAATCCTCCACGACTCGGCGCAAGAAATCGCTCAGCCTGGCAATCATGCTTACCGCCGTATCGTTTCGTTTCTCGCGCACCAGGCCGGCAATGGCATTGAGCGTGTTGAATAAGAAATGCGGCTCGATCTGTTTTCGCAGGGCATCCAGTTGTGCCTTGGAGAGTTGTTCATTGAGGCGCGCGGTTTCGGTTTGCTGCAAAGCTAATCGCCTGCGGGAATCCAGCATATAGCCGATCGCCAGAATGAAGGAATAGAGAACCACGAACGAGAGCAGCCCGTTGTAAAACTTGTCCAGGCAAAGACGCACAAATGGGGGTGAGCCTTCCGGAGTGGCATACGGGTTCAGCAATTTGTCGAGCGCCGCGCTCCAGGCAGCAAAGGTCAATCCAATGGTGGCACAACCAAGAATGTGTGCACTCCAGATAGAGATGCGTCTCCATTGCAGTGGAGAATATTTCCGGCCAAGTCGAAGCACAAGCGGCGTCGCCAATGCCCAGGGCAGCCACGAAACCAATTGGGTTACAAAAAGACGCACCCAGGCATGGTGCATGTTCTCCGATCGCATGACGAAAACAGTTTGCGTCGCATCGAACAGCCCCACGCCGGTCCAGATCGCCGCGATCCATATCCATGGTGACAGCTCGGAATTTGTGCGGCTCGGGTTCATAAACGTTCAAGAGGATCGTACTCCACCATTCTTTCGTGAAAGCCAATAATGCAGCCAATCGCCCGCCCGCTGCAGGGAACGGTCTGGCTCCCACGAGCGCCATGCCTCATACTCCCTGCATGACGAACAAAATTACAATCATCATCTTGGTTGCAATCGTTCTATTGTCTTCCGCCGCATTCCGCCAATACGCAACCCAAACGACCTCCGGGGCCGAATATGCCCCCGAATACACGAGTGACTCGCAATTTAAATTTCCCGAGCACTATCGCGATTGGGTGTATCTCACCACCGGCTTTGACATGAGCTATAACCCCGCCATGCGTATGGGCCACCACATGTTCGACAATGTCTTTGTGAATCCGGAGTCGTACAAAGCATTTAAGGAGACAGGTACGTGGCCTGACAAAACCGTCCTGTTGATTGAGGCGCGCGGCGCGGAGAGCAAGGGATCGATTAACCAGGCAGGCAATTATCAGGGCACAGAGGTTATGGCGATTGAGGCGCACGTGAAAGACGAATCCCGTTTCTCCGGCAAGTGGGCTTTCTTCGGCTTCGATAACGACAGCGCCAAAACCGCGAAGATGATCCCTACCTCAGCCAGTTGCTATAGTTGCCACTCCCAACACGCGGCCGTCGACACGACCTTTGTCCAGTTCTATCCAACTCTGTTACCAATCGCGAAGAGCAAGGGCACTCTGTCTGCCTCTTACGTGAAGGAAAGTGATGGCGCACAGAAGGAGACAGCGTCACCCTCCCAAAAGTAGGAGAAGCCGCAGCCTACCCAACCTAGACCGCCGGATCTTTGTCTCTCTCCATTGACTACCCGGCCCCACCCGCGCTACGCTTAACCCAATGGTTGTCATCCGCCCCGTAGTCGGGGTGCGCAATCCGGTTAATTTCACTTTCCCACCCAGCTATTTGCGCGCAAAAAATTGCGATGCAACCGATCCAGGAAATCGACATTTGATTCTTGCAACAACGAGTGAGCCCAGTCCGGCTGCTGGAGGCGGCGCCACAATTCTGAATGAAAAAAAATATTGAACTTAGTCCTAACATCGAGGCCCTGTTCGGCACGCGCGATGAAAATCTCCATGTGCTCGAAGACGGTCTGAACATCAATATCGATCTGCGCTCTGATCGCATTGAACTGGAAGGCGCTCCCCGCGACGTAGCTCGCGCCGAACAACTATTCGCCGACTATGAACATTTGCGGAAGACCGGCCACCAATTCGTCAACGGCGACCTGAGCAGCATGTTGCGCGTAGTTGTGACCGATCCGAACGCGACCCTCCGCGGACTCGCCGAGGCCGGACGCCAGCGGTCGTTTGGCCGTCGAACAGTACAGCCCAAAAGCCCCAATCAGCGCCGCTACCTCGAAGCCATCGAGCACCACGACATGGTTTTTGGCGTCGGTCCGGCCGGCACCGGCAAGACCTACCTCGCCGTGGCCATGGCCATCTCCGCGCTGCTGAATAAGCAGGTCAATCGCATCATTCTGGCGCGGCCCGCTGTCGAAGCCGGAGAACATCTGGGCTATCTGCCCGGCACGTTGCAGGAGAAGATTGATCCTTATCTGCGTCCTTTGTATGACGCGCTTTTCGATATGCTCGAGCCCGAACGGGTTGAACGCTATCTCGAAAAGAATGTCATCGAGATCGCGCCCATCGCTTTTATGCGCGGACGCACCCTGAACGATTCATTCGTCATTCTCGACGAGGCCCAGAACACGACCTCAGAGCAGATGAAGATGTTCGTCACTCGTCTGGGATTTGGTTCCAAGGCGGTAATCACCGGTGACGTAACCCAAATCGATTTGCCGAGCGCGCGCCGCAGTGGACTGATCGAAGCCGTCGACATTCTGCAAGGAGTAAACGGACTCGCCTTTGTGCACTTCGACGAGAGCGACGTGGTGCGTCATCACCTGGTGCAAAGAATTATTCGCGCTTACGATGAGCACAAAGCGCGGTTGGCTGAGCAGCAGTTGTCGCTGCTCGAACCAAAGCTCGAATCGAAGCCGGTGGCGCCGCAGGCAGCACCTTTGCCCGCCCCGCCCGAAGAGCCGCACGTCCGCAATTAATATGTAGAACGTGTGGTGTGGACGGTCTTGTCAGGTCTTGTCGGCGGTTCTTACAGTTTCTTCGACTTTTCGCGGACGAGGGCGTCCGCGCCACATTGTTTTTCGCCTTGGTAGTTGCCTTGCGGGAGCGGATCGCAATTGGTCATCTTTCAAAAGCGCGTTCCAGATCTAACCGAATTAGCGCTCGGCCGTTTCGTGACGCGCGCTCGCTACACCGCTGGATTGAAAGGCACAGTCAACGTGCTCCTAACCTCAAGCGCGGAAATGAAATCCCTGAACCGCCGTTTCTGCGGAAAAGACAAACCGACGGACGTGCTTTCATTTCCCGCCGAGCCCGGCGCTCAAAAGCGATTCGCCGGCGAAATCGCCATCTCGGCGGAGATCGCATCGCAAAATGCACGAGCCCTGGGACACTCACCCGCCGAGGAAGTAAAGATTCTCGTGTTGCACGGAGTCCTGCATCTGCGTGGCTACGATCACGAGTGCGACAATGGACAGATGGCAAGGCGCGAAAAACAGTTGCGCGCGAAGCTACGCCTTCCGCTGGGACTGATAGAAAGAACAACGACTGAAGGAGCAACAGTCGAGCGGAGTCGGACCTCCGCCGCTCGTCGCCCGACGAGGAAGCGCCCATGATCGGCGTCAGCATAGCGATAGCGCTCCTGTTCGGCCTGCTGACCCTGGTCTCCTACGTCGACCGTCTCTACCAGGAAATCGGCAAATTTCTCTCGCGCGATTTTCAGGACAATATCGACGCCTTCGAGCAGATTGTCGAGCCACGGCTGGGGGTGACCCGCGCCCGAGCCTCGCTCTCCATGGCCATTCTGACGCAGTTAGTCACAGCAGCCATCGCTATGATCGTTGGCTTTACCGTATTCCGCGATCGTGCCTGGAGCATCTACGAGGTCCTCGAAGCCACGCTCAGCTTGATCCTGATCATTATCATTTTCAACCGCCTGCTGCCATTTGTCTTTTTCTCGCGCTCCCGAGGACGCTGGCTCGAACACTGGGCGCTACTCTTGCGTGTGCTGATCTACCTTGTTCTGCCGGTAACGCTGGTCCTCGGATTCTGTCAGTCCGTAGCCGCACTTACTCGCGAGCACGCTGACGCGCAGCCCGAAACTTCCTCCGAAGCCGTCGACGCCCTGATTGAAGCGGGACAGGAAGAAGGCATCATTCAGGAGGGCGACCGCGATTTGATTCAGTCGGTGGTCGAGTTCAGCGGCAAGACGGTCCGCGAAGCCATGAAGCCAAGGCCGGAGATGGTCGCCGTCCCCTCCGACTACACCGTCGAGCAGATCGTTGAGTTACTCAGAGTCAAACCGTTCTCTCGCGTCCCCGTGTACGACGGCTCGATCCACAACATAAAAGGCATACTCCATACGCAGGATGTGCTGCAAGTGCCCGACTCGGAGGCGCATACGCGCACCGTTGCAAGCCTCATGCGAAAGGATGTTTATTTTGTCCCGGAAAGCAAGTTAGTAAGTGATCTGCTGCGTGAGATGCAACGCAGTAACATCCGCATGGCAATCGTGGTAGATGAATACGGAGGCGTGGCCGGTCTGGTAACTATAGAAGATTTAGTTGAAGAGATCGTTGGCGAAATCGGAGATGAGCACGAAAAAGCGCAAGTCGTGCAGGAAAGCGACCACTCCTATATCGTCCCCGGCAATATGGATGTCGATCGCCTCGATGAACTTTTCGGCATGCGCCCCGAAGGCCATGAATCCTCCACCATCGCGGGTCTGGTCAGCGAGATCGCCGGACGCATTCCGAAAAAAGGCGAAGTTATAGAAGACGAAGGGCTGAAGTTCGAAGTCTTAGACTCCACCGATCGCCGGGTCGAGCGCGTGCGGATCACGACAGCTGCGCCAAAGCAGATGAAGTTGATATGATCTGTCGGACTGCTTACGGGACATGGAAAACAACATCTGCATGGAAGTATTGCGGCTTCCCGTCCTTAACTAACGGCTGAAAATGCCACTGACCGAGGGCGTGATATGCAGCAAGAAACGCAGGGTCCTTAAGTTGATGAGTGTTATCGACCCCCGTGAGTTTTCCTGTTTCGTCCACGGAAATTCGGATAAGGACGTCTGTTCCGTCTTGCACACTGCCTTGAGGAAAGACCGGATCTACAATATTAGTTGCTAGTTTTCTTGCTTCTGCATCGGATAACTCGATCACCGCGTCTGATCTGACGATCTTTGTCTCAAATCGGAAGGTTAAGAGGGATTCCACTTGAACGCGCACACCGTTCACGATCGGCTGTTTGAGTTGCCATTTTTTCACGATTTCGCGAAGTGGATCTTGCAGTCCGGGGTTATCACATCCGCCTGGCCAAACCTCCTGGATGCGCCCAGCGCGGTCGGCCGACACGTATACGGCACATCCGCCTGCCGCCATTCCTCCTCCGGCCGGAGGCCAGTCGATATCTGTGTTACTAATCGAGAGTTTGCGGAATTGATCTTCGTCGATTCTCAGACTTCTGATTCGCCCTTCCGGCGGAGTCTCTGATTTGACATCGAACATTGTATCGTCCGGTTGCGGGAGTTCCGCGAGGAGAGTAATAGTAGCCTGAATTGTTGTCCCAGGTTCCGGGTCTATCACGATCTTGCGCGCCACTCGCTTGTCGCCAAAGGCCTTGAAGTCATTGAAACTCGCATGATAGCCGCGTGCAAACACTGACTTGACCAGGCCATGACTGCCTTCAAAGCAGAAAAGCAAGCGGTCGATCTTCGTATGGAGATCAGCGCATGTGCTCGAGTTCTCCGAACCATTCGGTTTCGCGATTTGCGAATTAACCTTCTTGAGCGATTCAGACATTGGCAGCGGGTCAACCATCGCTGTGATCAGATCACTCATCCACCATGGTAAGTAGTCGCCGCGATCTTGCTCGGAGATCTTGTCTCCATTGACTATCAATGTTTGCGAAAGCGCGGGAGATTCGATCGTTCGGCGCCATTTCTCCGGTGATACCCAGTACTCCTCGATCGTCGCTTGATATTCCGATTTTGGATTCGTAGTCTCAATGATCTCCGCTTTGAGATGGAACGGCTTGCTGCCTGGAAGCGTGATCTTCGATTGCTGGATGGCATGCTCAGCCGCATCTCCCAAAGAGATTTTGTCGTCAGCGGTGGCAACTGTGGAAAGTGGCAGCAGACAGGCAAGTAATAGTGCGAGTGATCGCATGCGTTCTCCCGGTGCTAGATACTAAATGGAGTCATACGATTGCGGCAATGAAAGATGGTAGTTCGCTAGGATGTTTTAGATATCAACGACATTATGAACACTCCCAATTCATCCCCGCAACGGCAGATCTTTGGCCGCCTTTCAATCGCCGCCGGAAACACAATTCAAATTGCTGGGCTCGCAACCGCCTGTGTCGCCCTCGCTCTGGCGCAATCTATCCACTCGAAACACGCCGCCATCGCCGCAGGGATGATGATCGCAGCCTGGGTCCTTCTCTACTTCTGCTGCCACGGCATCGCGCACTGGGCGGTCGGAAGACTTCTTGGCATTCGCTTCGCTTTCTACACCCTCGGAGGAACCGGCAATCCCACAGGTTATCCCGCTGGCCTGCGCTTCCTGTTCGAGCATCTTCCTTTCTTTGGGGTGCAGACCGAAAAGGCCTCGATGCAGAAAGCTGCTCCAATGAGTAAAGCCATCATGTGGTCGGCAGGAGTTACGTCTTCCGCAGTGGTTCCAACCCTGAGCGCGCTCTACGCCTGGCGCGCACGCGTTCCCGGGAGCAAGCTGTTTCTAATTTTCGTGGTGTTGTGGGCAATCGGAGCGCTCTCCAGCAATTGGAGAAGCCGGACCGGCGACTATGCCAAGGCGCGACGCGCGCTTCGTTCGGCGTGAGGCTACGGATTTTACTTCTGAAAACCGCGGGTAGATTAGCGAACCAAGAACCCAAAATGTAATACCCTATCCTTATGTCCTTCCACTCCGGATTCGTTTGCATTCTTGGCCGCCCCAATGCGGGTAAGAGCACGCTGCTGAATGCGCTGGTTGGCGAAAAGTTGGCCATCATTTCTCCTAAGCCTCAGACCACGCGCAACCGCATTCTTGGCATCATCAATGTTCCCAAGCAAAAGGGACGCGAAGCTGGACAAATTATTCTTATCGATACACCCGGAGTTCACCGTTCCGGCTCCTCGCTCGGACGCAAGATGATGTCGGAAGTGCGCGAGGCGCTCGAAGGTTGCGAACTGATATTGATGATCGTGGATGCCAAAAAGAAATGGGACGCTGACGACGACTCAGTCCTCGAGTTGGCAAAGAAAGCGGGCACTCCCGTCTTCCTGCTGCTTAATAAAATTGATCTGCTCGCTGACAAAAGCAAACTGCTTCCGCTGATCGCGCAATTTCAAACGCTGCACGATTTCAAGGAGATCGTTCCCATCTCAGCGCTCAAGAAAAAAGGACTCGATGAATTGCTGTCCTGCGTGCTGAAGGCGTTGCCCAACGGTCCGCGCTATTTTCCCGAAGATCAGATTACCGATCAGCCGGTGCGCTTCATGGCAGCGGAGTTGATCCGCGAGCATGTTCTGATGCAGACACATGAAGAGGTGCCGCACGCGGTCTCGGTCATGATCGAGCAATTCGAAGAGAGTCCAAGGATGACGCGAATTGCCGCCGTGATTTTTTGCGAACGCGAGGGCCAAAAAGCCATCCTGCTCGGCAAAGGTGGCCAAATGCTCAAGAAGATTGGAACCGCAGCCCGCCTCGACATCGAGAAGATGGTTGGAACCAAAGTTTTTCTCGAACTTTTCGTCAAGATCAAAGCGGGATGGCGCGACTCGCGAAACTTCGTGGAGGAACTGGATTGGCGCCGGCAATTACAGCAGATCGGAGGCCCGCCCGATTCGGAGTCGTGAACCTTGTCGTTGCACTTAATGGCAAATCTAATTACAAATCATGACAAAGTATCGGTTGTGAGCATCGAACGCCGACGTTGCAACTCTGGCCATTAGGCGTGGCTTTGCAGGCCGTTATAAGCCCTACTGACCGTAGTAACCTGCGGAAGTAATAAGGTACGGCCGGCTACGACCCAAATAAAGTTTGCATCTCGTGCGTTAAGTCCCTAGAATCTGTCAGCACCTTCCTGCATCATAACTACAGGAAAGGCTGGAACCGAAGCCCATAGCTGTTTATGGAAGATTCTTCCTCATCCCCGGGACAACCGGCGCAGCCTCCGCAATCGTGTAATTTCGACGCGGACAAGCTTGATCTCAAGCTCAGCATTACGCTGGCCGCGGATCGCGATGCCGTCGATCCGGTCGTCCGCAGCGTGATGAATGTAGTGCGCGAAATGAAATGCGCTCCGGGACGCGAAGACGATATCGAACTCGCGTTGACCGAAGCTCTGGCCAATGCCGTCGTGCATGGAGCAAAAAGCGATCCCTCAAAAATCGTAGAATGCGATGTTGCCTGCGACGAGAAACATGGCATCCTGATCGTGGTTCGCGATCCCGGAGCGGGTTTTGATCCCAGCAAAATTGCTGACCCTTGCCACGGCGAAAATATTTATTCCAATCATGGCCGAGGCATTTACCTGATTAACCAGTTGATGGACGAAGTCAAGTTTCACAAGAACGGGACTGAGATCCACATGCTGAAGAGGTAGCTGCCAGCCATCAGCCGTCAGGAAATACAAACCTCTGCTACACGCGACTGTCAACATAGTTGCGCTGAACCGAATTCTCGGTTTCCCAGTGGGCTGAGAGCTGATGGCTGACTCACTCTTTCGCCGCAATCCCCAAACTTTTCATCTTGCGATACAAGTGGCTTCGCTCGAGGCCAAGCACTTCCGCCGTGCGACTGACGTTGCCATGATTCTCATCCAGCTTCTTGAGAATGTAGTCGCGCTCATATGCCGCACGCGCCTCGTGCAACGTGGAACCTTCGCTGCCCGCCACGCGCCTGCTGCTTCCGTCGCGATGCACCAGTGGCGGAAGATGCTTGCGTTCAAAGCGTGAAGTGGTGGGATTCATGATCACGATGCGCTCGATCACATTGCGCAGCTCACGGATATTCCCCGGCCAGGAATAGCGCATCAGTGCGTCGATGGCGTCATCCGTGATTTCTCTTGGACGGCGGCCGTAAGCGGAAGCAAATTCTTTGAGAAAGTGCCGCGCAAATAGCGGGATGTCTTCCTTTCGCTCGCGCAACGGCGGCACCACAAACGGAACCACGTTTAAACGGTAAAAAAGATCCTCGCGGAAATTCCCCTTGGCGATTTCTTCTTCCAAATCCTTGTTGGTGGAAGCAATCACGCGTACATCCACCGTGACAGGATCGTCGCTTCCCACCGGGACGAAGCGCTGTTGTTCCAGAGTGCGCAAAACTTTCGATTGCGTCTTTAGACTCATATCGCCGACTTCATCCAGAAACAGAGTTCCGCGATCGGCCTTCTGAAACTTGCCTTCTTTGTCCGCGGTAGCTCCCGGAAACGACGATTTAACATGGCCGAACAACTCGCTGTCGATCAGGTCTTCGGGAATCGCGGCGCAGTTCACTTCGACAAACATTTCATCTTTGCGCGGGCTCTGCGTGTGAATAGCATGCGCGACCAGCTCTTTGCCGGTGCCCGATTCGCCGTAGATAAGCACGCGTCCGTTGGTGGGCGCCATCAGCGCGATCTGCTGGCGCAGAGCCTTCATCGGGACGCTGTCACCTACGATGACGCTCTTCGATTGCAGTTGCTTTCGCAGGTCGAGATTCTCATGGCGCAACCGCCGGGCTTCAATCGCGTTCTTTACCAGGATGAGCGTCTTTTCGAGCGATAACGGTTTCTCCGCAAAATCATAAGCACCCAGTTTGGTAGCGCGTACGGCCGTCTCGATGGTGCCGTGGCCTGAGATCATGATGACCTCTGGCGGGTCGTCCATCTCGCTGATCTTCTCCAGCACTTCGAGGCCATCGATGCCGGTGAGCCAAACATCCAGCAGGATCAGATCGAAGCTGCTCTTACGCAGCAACTCGATGCAGTCTTCCCCGCTCGGACTGACGCTGGTTTTGTAGCCCTCGTCTTCGAGGATGCCGCGCAACGATTCGCGGATGCTGGATTCGTCATCGACGATGAGGATATGTGCCATGATTTAGCTTAACAACGTCTAGCTTGCCGTCGGAGCGCTGATCGTCTCAACGGCCACAGGCAACTCGATTACGAAGCGACTGCCGACTGGTTTATTTTCTTCTATGCGAATCGAGCCCCGATGGTCCTCAACAATTCTGCTCACAATCGCCAGACCGAGGCCGGTGCCACGTTGTTTGGTCGAAAAGTACGGCAGGAACAGTCGTTCTTTCACGTCGCGTGAAACTCCTTGTCCGGTGTCGGAGACCGCCAGTTCGACCGCATCGCGGCTGGCCACCAGCGAGGTTGAGATTGTGATCTCTTTCAGGGTTACGTCCTGCATAGCCTCGGCGGCGTTATCTACCAGGTTGGCGACGGCGCGCTTGATCGCTTCGGGGTCTGCCATTACGGATGGCAGATCGTGCGCCAGTTCCGTCCGCACGCGAATGCCATCCAGCCGCCCATTGAACATGATGAGCGCGCTTTCCACCAGATTGTTCAAGCTGGCGGGTTGAGGACGGGAGGCGGGAAAACGGGCCAGCACCGAAAATTCATCGACTAATGCGCGCACGGTTTCGACGGCATGCTCGATGGTTTCCGCGCACGTGCGGATTACCTCAAGCGATGCTGCATCGGGTGCGGTACCCCGCGTCAAATGGCGATGAATGCGCTCGGCGGAAAGCGCGATCGGGGTCAGCGGATTCTTGATCTCATGGGCCACGCGCCGTGCCACTTCTCGCCATGCCGCCTGCTTCTGCGCGCGCAGCAGGTCCGACAGATCCTCGAATACGAGCACGTAACCCAGTCCCTCGGCAGCATGACTTAGCGCGGACACAGTGACGGCCACATTCAATTGGGCTCGGGGCAGAGCGAGCTCCATGTTGGCCGCCGTGATGCCCATGCGGTCGGCGCGGCGGAGCAGCGGTTCGAGATCTGCAAGAACATCAGCCGGCATCACGTCTCGTAGCGGCTGGTTAATCAGCGTCGCCGGGCTCACGTATTCACTACGCTCGAGATAAAACATTCGTGAGAAAGCAGCATTCGCGAGCGTCACCCGTCGCGCCGCGTCAATCGAAATGACTCCAGTCGGAAGGCTCTCCAGGACCGTTTCGATGTAGCGGCGCCTTCTTTCGAGCGCCTCGTTCGCAGCGCCAACGTCGCGCCCGGAAGCCTCGATCTGGTGCCGGCTGGATTCGAGTTGTTCCGCCATGCTGTTGAAAGACTGCACCAGTTCAGCCAGTTCATCGGTGGCGCGGATGTCGACGCGATAGTCCAGTTGGCCTTTGGAGATGGCCTCCGTACCTGCCGCCAGCGCGGCTACGGGACGGTTGACCAACTTCGAAAGCAGGAGCGCGAGCCAAGTCGAAGCGAACAGCACCACCACCGTCAGCAGCAACAGAAATCCGATGTAAGTACGCCGAAACAGCTTTCGTTTTGCAGCCAATTCAATGTAACGCTTCTGGCTTTCTTGAATCTGGTTGACGGTTTCGGCGAACTTTGGCGGCAGAGGCATGGCGACGAGCACGGCGCCGTGCTGAAACGGGGCTGCCGCGACGATGTAGTCCGTCAAGCCCCACTGGAAATGAGGGTGTTCTCCGCGTAGGGCTGGCTGCAACGGAAAGGTATCCTTCATCTCGGTCCACGGTGCAGGGGTGTCCACACTGGCGTCCGCACTGCCTTTTGCCAGAGCCAGAACAAATCCGCCCTGCAGAGTCGGGATGTGTTCGCGAAGTTCTTCCGTGGCCTCAGAGAAATTCTCGCTGGCAAAAGCTCTTGTAAATTCATCCGACTGCACGATGGATTGTGCTTCGGAGGTCGCATTCTGGCCTGCGTAATCGTAGAGCAGAGTCGACATCGCGGCAGTATCTGCCCGAACCTCTTCGACCGGTTGTGAAAACCATTTGTCGATCGAGCGATTCATGAGCCCGTAGGAGAACCAGAACATCGCAATCACGGGCAAAAACGATAGCAGCAGGCTGACCACCACCAGTCGCGTTCGGAACTTTGAACCGGCAACGCCCTGCCGCCGTTCGGCATAGAGTTTCAGCAGATTGCGGCCGAGAACAACTGTGAGCGCCACGAAGGCAAAGAAGATTAGGCCAGTCAGTCCGAAAAAAAATAAGAGCTCTTGATTGGTGTCAGGGCTGATGAATTTCAGATTGAACGAAGCTTGCAGAACTAAGATGGCGAGCAACACAAAAGCGCTGATCGCGAGCGCGATCACGGCCTTCCGGCGCCCGGAGGTCCGAGGTTCATCGCGAATTGGATTTGGTGCGGCCAAGGCAAGGCGTCCCGGCGTGAACACAGAACCGGCTACAGGATTCTCCACATTATAGAGCCGTAAGTGAGGCCCACGGCACTTGGCGACAGGAGTTTTCCTTTGTGCACAGGCCAATTGCTTTTATGCCGTTTGCAGATCAGATTTCAGGAATGGATCCGCGAATCATTCAGTGCGGCGACAGGGGTCGGTAGATGAGTCCGATCACCGTGCAGGTGACAACCCATTCCACAAAGTAAGCCACCGCCTGTTGGACAGTCAGTTTCAGTCCGATGTTCAGGTTCAGGTAGTTGTGCAGCACAAAAGCGCCAATCGCGAAGACTCCGATCAATACGCCGAAGATCGCACCGGAGCGTGCACCTTCGGCGATGCCGGAGATGTCCTGGTGCAACATTGCGTAGATCACCGCCAGCGACAGGATCGACACAAGCATGGCGGCCATGCCGACTGGCATATGGCTCATCTGACCTTGTTGGGATCGGTACACGGCGGGGTATTTGAGGAATTCAGTTTTTAGTGAGGGCAGCAGGGCGAACGAAAGCCCTCCAACGATAAAGTACGCCACGAAACCGCCAAGGCCGGCGAGAGCGATGCGTGAGAGGTTCATCTGGATCCTTCCCAATCGCAGGAGTTATATCAGAGTTTCGGTGGGTAGCAAAGTCGCGTTTGTCGAACGATTCGGTAATGCCTTCCGAGATAATTCTGCAAGCGTTCTGTGCTGGAAATCAGAATTACCGACTAACGGTTAGCGATGTCCCGTCTCCAGCACATCCCGCAGTGCCTCATATGAAGGCTTGGCGCGGTAATTACGATCAAACAGCAACGCCGCGCCTTGGGTCTGCTTCGAGTGCGATCCGATCCATGAATACTTATCTGTGAAACCCCAGGTCTGGATTGCCGTGCATCCGGGATGAGACAGACAAGCGCTGGCAATCTGACGATAGATGTGTGCCTGAAGTTGCAGATCTTCAGGGCGAGCGTTGCCCTGGGCGTCGACCGGCAGGGCGACATCCATCTCGGTGATTTGGACCTGAACTCCTAGAGCGGTGAAGCGTTTGATATTGGCGGAAATGGATGCGACATCGGCGTGCAGATTCGCGACGTGCATCTGAAACCCAACGCCATCGATGGGGACACCGCGCTGCCGAAAATCGCGAACCATGGCATAGATCGCGTCTGATTTGGGATTTACGACCTCTGCCTCAGCCTCGTTGTAAAACAGCAGAGCTTGCGGATCGGCTTCATGCGCCCACCGGAAACAACGCTCAATATAGGTGTAGCTGTTTTCCGCCAGGCCGATTCCAGGCTGGTCGCGCCAGATTGTGCTGCGCAATTCTCCCGGGTGCAACTCGTCGAAGGCTTCATTGACCACGTCCCACGCGAAGATTTTGCCCCGGTAGTGCCCGACCACGGTCTTAATGTGTTGCTCAAGAATTTGCGCAAGGTCACTGGAAGTGTATTTTCCTTCTGTCAGCCATTTTGGATTCTGATGGTGCCAGACCAACGTGTGACCGCGCACTTTCATGTCGTGCCGGCTTGCGAAATCAACAATCTGGTCGGCTTGAGAGAAATCGAAAGCCTGTTGCTCCGGATGAACCACTTCCCATTTGAGAGCGTCTTCCGGTTCCACCATGTTGAACTCGCGGGCAAGCGTAGATGCGTAGGCCTTCTCGGAAAGATGTGCCGGCCTTACCGCCGCGCCAATGAGCAGTCCAGAAGCTTGTGCAGCATCACGCAACGATTGCGGTGGGGCAGCGCCAAATCCCAGGCAAAAAATTGATGCCGTCAAAACAAAAACATGCGCTCGCCATTTCATGGAGTCACCTATTTAGAACTCTCGCTGACTACTGTGCCTGAGGCAGGAACTGCTGCAAAGGACATTGCTCACACTGCGGTTGTGACTTTAGGCAATAGGTCTTGCCGACTCCGACAATGAGCCCGTGCATTTCATTGAGAGCCTGGGCTAGCCCGGTGCGGCTGGCTGTGCTCATGCGCGAAGGTCGGTGACACGTACCATGCGGTTCAAGCTTGGCCTCCATTTTCTGAGACTCGGCTGGCCCATACTCAGTTCCGACTACCAGCGCTTCCTCATCCGCCAATGCATCTTCGAACAGCAGGCGAATTTCGTCATAGCCAGCCGCGCTGGAAATAATCCGGTGTCGTCCCAGAATGCGTCGCGTGTAAGCGTCCACCACAAAGACAGAATGATTCCCGGCATAAAGCAGAATCGAGTCCGCAGTCTCCGGCCCTATGCCATTGAGCGCGAGTAACTCGTCGCGGAGTTCGACAGTTGGCCGTGCGAACATTCGCGTGAACGAACCGCCGTAGCGGTTATCGAGAAAGTTAACAAATGTTTTCAACCGCTGTGCTTTTTGCCGGAAGTAACCGGCCGATCGAATCAATTGCTCAAGCTCAGGTCGAGGCGTGCGACGGATTCCGCTGACGGTCAGAAGCCGGGCTCTCCGAAGATTGCCAAGCGCCTTCTCAACATTCGTCCACGAAGTGTTCTGGGTTAAATATGCTCCAACGATCACTTCAAAACGCGATTGCGCCGGCCACCAGTGCTGGTGTCCCCAAGCGGAAAATAATGTGTTGTAGTATGCGCGGATCGCGTCATGTTTGGTTCGATTCATGGCGTGCGCTGGTTGGAGTTCGGACCATACCATTCTAGCCGCGAGCCTGGAATGTGAGCTTAACGGAGGTTGGTCGCGACGTGCCTGGCCGTCGAAGACCACCGCATCGCGCGAAGGCAATTAGTTTCGACTTCTTTCGTTTTATTTCGACATGTAGTATTCTGCCCAAGCCGAATTTCAACGATCAGATTTTGAAGCATCATGCCTTCGAACGGAATGCTCAACGAAGAACGCCGCCGCGAAATTCTTTCGGTCCTCGACCGGGATGGTCGCGTTCTGGTCAAGGATCTCGCCCAGCAGTTCCGTATTTCCCAACTCACTATCCGCAAAGATCTGGAATTCCTCGATGGACGAGGGATCATCCAGCGCACCCACGGCGGAGCGCTGCCTGTGCAAGCTGGTGCGCTGCTAGACCCGACGCTGCGCGAGAAGGAGAAACTCCACCGCAAGCAGAAGACGCAGATCGCCAGCGCCGCAGTTGCCTTGGTTGAAGAAGGGCAGTCGGTATTACTTGATTCCGGAACCACGACCACTGCCATCGCACGCGCATTGAAGGGTATGGCGCAACTCACCGTCATTACCAACGCGATTAACATTGCTTCTGAACTGGCTGGCACGCACATTGAAGTGATTCTGACCGGAGGCATGTTACGCAAGAACTCGTTTTCCCTGGTAGGTCCTCTGGCGGAACGAACGCTGCGCCAGCTCAGCGCGGATATCTTGTTTCTCGGCGTCGATGGCTTCGACACCAAGGCCGGTCTCTTCACTCCGAATTTATTGGAGTCCGAAGTGAACCGGGCAATGGTCGAAATTTCCCGCAGGACGATTGCGGTTTGCGACTCGAGTAAGTTCGGCCGTCGCAGCCTGTGTAACATCATGCCAGTCACGGCGGTTCAAGAAGTAATCACTGACAAGCAGATCCCAAAGTCGGATTTGCAAGCGTTGAAAGAAGCAGGAGTAAAAGTCACGTTGGTGTAACGGAGTGAACTGGCATAAGGGAATAGAACGGAGCCAATGAAGTCGTCGGAAATCACAGAGCAGGGACAGCACACGCTGCGCGAGATTTTCTCCCAGCCTAAGTGCTGGAACATGTGTCTGGCCAAACTGGCGGCCAGCGCCGAACTGCAAGCAGCCGTTCAACTTGTGCATCCTAAAGCGGAGTGGATCTTCGTCGGCTGTGGAACGAGTTACTATCTCGCACAGGCAGCCGCTTCGAGTTTCAACTATCTTAACTTGCCAGCACGATCGGTCCCCGCATCGGACTTACTCATGTATCCCGCGCTAACTCTGCAAGTCGGACGGGATTACATTCCAGTCGTAATTTCGCGATCCGGCCGCACCTCGGAAGCGGTCCGAGCCGCCAAGATACTGGAGAAGGACCGCAATCTTCGCACCATCGCCATTACTTGCGCGGATGGCCAACCCTTGGAGTCATCATGCAGCGTGACGTTAAAGCTGCTCGATGCCGACGAGCAGAGCACGGTCATGACGAGATCGTTTACATCCATGCTGCTGGGGCTGCAATACCTTGCGGCAACCGTCTCAGGCAATGACGGCGACGCCTTTCGGCGCGCATTAATCGACCTTCGGCAAGAGGTCGCGCCCCTGCTAGTCGACATCCCGCAGCGCTTGCGATTGTTTGCCGAGGCACGCAATTTTTCCGATTTCGTTTTTCTAGCACAAGGTCCATTGTTCGGCATCGCATCGGAGTGCATGTTGAAGGTGACCGAATCCTCGTGCTCCTATGCCCAAGTATTTCACTCTCTAGAATTTAGACATGGTCCAAAGTCCATCGTTGGTCCGGAGACGCTGATCGCGTTTCTCATTTCGGAAACTTCTTACGATGCAGAAGTGGAGTTACTTGAAGAAATGAAAGCCCTCGGCGCGGTCACCATGGTGATTGCGAATCGTCTCGAAAGCCGGGCTAGGCACGCCTCCGACTTTGCCATCGAGCTCGGCCTTCGCTCGCCTGAGTATGCCCGTCCCGCTGCGTTCGCAATTTGGGGTCAACTATACGGCGTTTACTATGGTCTTAAAAAAGGCCTTAACCCCGACTCACCAAAAAATCTGACGCGCGTGGTTGAACTCGCGGATCAATAAAGTCGGCGGTTAGTACTTAGTATTAGCACTTAGCGAAGAACGCCAAAAACTCTATTCCATGTCCAAGCTCGATATCGCAATTGCCGGAGAGATTAATCTCGACCTGATCCTCTACGGGTTGCCCCAGCAAATGCCAACGGAACGCGAATTGCTGGCCAGTGACTTTGCTATCACATTAGGCAGTTCCTCGGCCATTCTGGCGCATAACCTCGCTGCTCTGGGCAGCCGCGTGGGTTTCGTAACTAAGGTTGGCGACGATTCCTTTGGAACTCTGGCGATAGAGCGCCTGCGTGAGCGCGGTGTTGATCTTGCGCACGTCACACATGGCGCCAAGTCGGGCGTAACCCTCATTCTGCCGCACGGGCCGCATCGACACATCCTCACGTATCCGGGCACCATCTCCGAGCTGCGCTTTGAGGATCTCGACCTCGATTACCTGGCATCAGCGCGTCACTTCCATATGTCATCACTATTTTTGCAGCGTGAATTGTTGCCGCGTGTGCCTGAACTTTTTCGACGGATGAAATCCGCTGGCCTAACCACCTCGCTTGACACCAACGACGATCCTGACGACCGCTGGGATGGGCCCCTACTCGAAGAGATATTGCCGCACGTAGATATTTTGCTACCAAATGAACGCGAAGCGATGCAGATGTCCCGGGCCAGAGATGTGGAAGCTGCGCTTTCGTGGCTCGCTGAGAAAGTGGAAACTGTCGTGATCAAGATGGGTGCCAGCGGAGCGATTGCGATTCGGCAGGGGCAGCGATTCTCCGCACCAGCCGCGCCGGTAACGGTCGTCGATCCGATTGGCGCGGGTGACAGTTTCGACGCCGGATTTTTACACCAATTTATGCGTGGAGCCGATCTCACAACCTGCTTAGCCTATGGAAACCTGTGCGGCGCATTCTCTACTACTGCTTGTGGAGGCACTGAAGCCTTCCGCGACGCGACGCAGATGAGAGAATTTCTCCGCCGGCACGACGCCAAGGGTCAAGTTCTGTAGATTTTCATTGATTGAAAACTGGAAGGTTTGGGGTGGGAGACGGGAATTGAACCCGCAACCGTCGGAGCCACAGTCCGATGCTCTACCGATTGAGCTACTCCCACCGCAGACAACGATTATAGCAACTGCGGCGCGAGTCCGGCTCGTATTGACGACGAATCGTTCGACGCCGATGGAGGGAGGGCCGTCTCGCCCGTCCGCTGGGCGAGGACGCCCGGCTCTCCACCAATAAAGCCTGGATTGACAACTTGGTATCATCGCTAGTCTCAACCATTCTCTCGGGAGCAATCATGCGCAAAGTGATTTTCTCACTCTTTCTTTTGTTGTTCTCAGCCGTCATCGTCTCCGCACAGCAGTATGATCTTGTGCTCGAAGGCGGACGCGTCATGGATCCCGAAACTGGCCTGGATGCCGTGCGCAACGTCGGCATTCGCGACGGCAAGATTGTTCGCATTGCATCCGAGGCACTGAACGGACGGCGCGTTGTTCATGTCGATGGGCTGGTGGTCGCTCCCGGATTTATTGATCTGCACCAGCATGGCCAGGACTTGGCGAGTCAGCGCGTCAAGGCGCTTGATGGTGTAACCACGGCACTGGAGATGGAAATCGGTGTGCCCGACGTTGCCCAGTTCTTGAAGGCCAAGGAAGGCCACTCGCTGATCAATTACGGAACTTCCGCGAGCCATGTGGCGGCGCGAGCTCTGGTGTTCGGCGCGCCGCTGCCGTTTGGGGAAATCCTGCCCAAGAGCGGACCTGCGACCGATCAGCCCGCCACACCCGAACAAATCGAGGTCATGCGAGAGCAGTTGCGTGCTGAGCTGGACGCTGGCGGCTTGGCGGTTGGTATGGGCATCCAGTACACACCTGGAGCAACTCGGCTGGAGGTGATTGACATGTTTCGCCTCGCCGCCGAGCGGAGAGTGCCGGTTTACACGCACGTGCGCAGCGTGGGTCGCGTCGAACCGGGCTCCTCGATTGAGTCCATCAGCGAAGTGATTGGAGCGGCCGCTGTCACGGGTGCTTCCCTGCACATCGTCCACATCAACAGCTCCTGCTTGCAGGACTCACTGGAATGTCTTTCCATGGTGGAAGGAGCGCGAGCGCGCGGCCTGGATGTTACTACCGAGGCATATCCCTATATTCCGGGCATGACCGCCATAAATTCGGCGCTATTCAACCCGGGCTGGCAGGAAAAGCTGGGCATCAGCTATCCGCAGCTCGTGCTTCCCGATACCGGCGAGCACCTCACCAAGGAGCGTTTCGAGGAGCTGCACAATTCCAGCAAGACGCAATGGGTGCTGATTTACGCCAATACCCAGGAAGTGGTGGACATAGTGATTCCGCATCCGCTGGTGATGATCGCGAGCGATGGTGCCGAAGGCCATCCGCGCAACGCCGGAACTTACTCGCGTGTGCTGGCACAATACGTTCGCGAAAAAGGAACTGTTACGCTGATGGACGCGCTGCGCAAGATGAGTTTAATGCCGGCGCAGATGCTGGAGCGCTCGACGCCTGCGGGACGACAAAAAGGTAGGTTACAAGAAGGCGTCGACGCAGACATCGTTGTGTTTGATGCGGCTACAATCAGCGATCGCTCCACCTTCCAGAAACCCATGGAGCCGAGCGTGGGTGTGCATTATTTGTTAGTAGGAGGAACGGTGGTGGTCGATGACGGCAAGATCGTGCCGGATGTATTCCCTGGGCGCGCGCTAGTGGGGCCGGGGAAACGCGCAGCTCTCGACCGCTAATGAAGGTGGATAGAGCGGGGTCCGGCTGGGCGAGCGAGATGCCCGCCGCCCCACGGACATCTTGCTACGGTCTTCCCACGCCCATGTACTGGAAACCCATGGCGCGCAGACGCGATGAATCGAGCAGATTCTTGGTGTCGATGATGATTGGCCGTTTCACCAGATGACGGATCCTCGCGAAATCGAGCGTCCGGAACTCGGGCCAGCCCGTGGCGACGATCAGGGCATCGACGCCTTCGGCGACTCCGTAGGCGGATTCGCAGTACTTCACTGTACCGTTGAGTTGTAGCTGCGCGTCGGGCATCGCCACCGGGTCGTAAGTCCGTACGCGCGCTCCTCCAGCTAGTAAATTCTGTGCCAGCTGAACGGAGGCAGAGCCCGCAACCGAGTTGGTGTTCGGCTTGAAAGCCAATCCCAGAATGCCGACGTCTTTATTCTGCACGCTATCGATCGCTGTGGATACCTTCTGCATAAGCCGGTTCACCAGATCCAGATTCACCGCGCGCGCAGCGTTCAGCACTTTCAGATCGACACGGTTCTCGATCGCCAATCCCGTCAGCGAATCCATGTCTGTTTCAGCGAAAATTCCGCCCATGCCAGCGCCCGGTTGCAGGCAGCGCGGGGCGATCTTCTTGTCCAGGCCTAAAGCCAACGACAGGCTCACGGCGTCTGCGTTCACGTGTTCGCACAGACTCGCAATTTCGTTGATGAACGAAATCTTGGTCGCCACAAATGCGGTGGTCGCTTCGCGCGCCAACTCCGCGGTTTCATAATTTGTGACCAGCACCGGAACTCCGCGCATCACCAGCGGATGAAAAATCTGTTTGAGCGAAGAGACGGCTTCGCTCGAAGGCGTCCCGAGAATGATGCGGTCCGGCCAATTGAAGTCTTCAACGGCGCATCCATTGGTGAAGAACATCGGTTGGCACACCAGCAGGCTCTTCAGGCCCTTCGCTTTCAATTGTTTTTCGATCTTTGTAGTCGAGCCCACCCGCACCGGCGTGACGATCGACAACACCTGGAAGCGGCCCGCCGCTCCCGCTAATCGAATGACCAGATCTTCCAGTCCATCAGGAGAATCTTCGGCGAGAAAAATCACCTGGGCCTTGTGCGCCAATTCTTCCGGATTCGCCGAATACACCAAGCGTCCCGAGCGCACATTGCGCCGAATCACTTCCTGAAGATTTTTTTCGAAAAAAGGAATATTGCCCTTGGCGACTTCCATGATGCGGGTGCCGTCAGCGTGACAGCAGCAAACCGGCGTGCCGAAATCGGCGAGGCAGGCGGAGATAACTGTGGCGAGGTAGCCGGATCCATAAACCCCAATTTGCATATGCTCTCTTTCAATTGAAGTCGCAATCGAAATCGAATCGCGATCAAACCCGCAGCCTGGGATCCGGCGCTTGGTCTGCAGCCCGTTGAATCCATGGTAATCCGCCCAAAAGACTTGGCAACGGGTGAAAAGTACATGTACCGGGGAGCCGCGAAACTAGCCGCTATTTGCGGGTTTTCAGGGGGTTATTGCGGAGATTAATTGCAGACTCGGAATTTTTGCGGGATGGGCTGCGCGAATTACAGCTTTGACGACAGTTGGCCGCGTCCCAATGGCACCGGTGCCACATCGTGCCAGCAATTATCTGTCTCACGGACGAACATCAATTCTTCCACCTCGACCAGTCGCTTGCCCGGAAACCTTGCCCAACGCTCGTGCGCGATCGCATAAGCCGCGCGCGCCTCCTCATCGTGCTCGGTTTTCACAATCGTGAGATGCGGCGTGTAGGGCCAACTCTCCTCGCAGTTGAGTCCCCGTCCGCAGAGTTGATCGTGCAGTTCACGCATGCGAGCGGCCGCCTGCCTGACTTCGATAAAGACTGTCGGAGTCTTGGGCAAAAATGTTTGAACATCTCCTAATTCGACGCTGAACGGGATCACGTGACTGCAAGCTTCTTCCAGGAATTCCAACGCCGCCGCCTCGCTTCCTATAAGCGGCCGCGGAGGAAGAATCGAGAGATGGGCCGCCAGGTGAGCGGTAGTCGGATGCAGTTCCCTGCGCAGTTCTTCCACGAACTCGCCCACCGGATTACGGATGTACGTCACCAACGCGTAGCGTGAACTGGCCATGACTTCGGAGTCAAAATTATAGCCCGAGCGCGGCCCGCCGGGGGAATCCATGTTTCGAGAGTGTCACGAAGGTCACTCACAACCCAATATCGACAATCGCATTTATAATCAATCACAGTCGGGGCGTAGCGCAGCCTGGTAGCGCACCTGCCTTGGGCGCAGGGGGTCGTTGGTTCAAATCCAATCGCCCCGACCAAAGATTTTGCTTTCCCTGCCGAGAGCTCCTTCACTTTGCTCAGGATTTCGTCAGTGGGCTCCCGCTTCGCTCACGCCCGCTAACCGGCTCAACTTGGGCGCAGGGGGTCCGCCGGTTCAAATCCACGCGGCTCCGACCGACAAATTGAGTCCTGTTGTTTCTGGGATTTGCAGCCATACCCATCAGACACTTTTGAACTGGCTTTAAAGGTAGTAAGTGTAATCCTGTTTACGTCAATTCAGAGAGACTGTATCTGGCGGGTTGCCTATTACCTGCCGCGCGGTATGCTATGAATGTGGCCGCCAATGCCTCAGACCGCCCGATTCCCGCGCTGCGCCAACTGATTCGAACGTCTGCGCTTGTTGCTGTTTGTTGTCTGCTTGCCACGCTGCTACCGGCTCAGTGGGATTGGGACGATTATGTTACCGGAATGACTGTTGTAGGTAAGCCGGACGCGGCTCTAGGTTGCCCGCCCTTCGTCTGGAGAATTGAACCGGATACTCCAGCTGCGAAAGTCGGCATTCAGCCCGGCGATCGTTTGCTAGCTGTCGATGGTCGCCGTAACGTCGATATAGTTCAGGTGGGGCCGCTCCTCCGCACTAGGGAACCGAGGCTGAGCATTGTAGAACTGGAAGGCAAGAACGGTCCGTATAAGGTGGAGGTGGGTCGGATCAAAGCTTCCGAACTTTACATCAGAGAGGGGTTGAAACGTAGCCCAGACGATGTGCTCTTTCCTGCGGATGCTACGGATGCAGAAATGCAGCGTGTTGGCAAGATTCATTCAGAACCACCTCATGATAAGAAGATCTTCAACGTGGGGCACTACCCGAGTGATATGAACCTTTACTATCCAGGGTTCGAGGTGTTTGTATGGGACGAGCCACAACCACTTATGGTCGGAGGTATCGAGGACGGCCCTGCCAGGCGAGCAGGCGTCCACTACGCAGATCCCATAGTTTCAGTAAATGATATAAATCCTCGCGGCAAATCGATGGCTGAACTCGAAAAGCTCTTTAGCAGCGAAGCCCCAGCCAACATGAAACTTGTCGTAGACCGTGATGGCGTTCTCAAAACATTTAACTTTCCTCTAGAGAAAGCAGCGGACGTGGCAACGGAGAATAACAGGCGGAGATATGCCGGGAGGATGATTCCGTCCGGCGTCCCAGACGCCTATCTGCATTGCTGGAACGCCCCCAAAAAACCGTAAGGGTTGCAGTTTCCACTAACCGGCTATCCGTCACTTCCAGCGACGTAAAATCCCGATTGCACTCACTACCTTGGTCAATCAGCGTTAAATCGTCTCTACAGCAACAATCGGGTCGTCAAGAGGTACCTTCCGGCCTTTCGACAAGCAGAAAAGTTCGGAAATCGTGTGCTAGGGCCGACCAATCTCTAAACTCAAAGCAGATTGACCTTCTCCTTTTGTTCTTCCACTACTGGCCGGCAATGCGCTGTGCCGGTGTCTGGCAAGGGCGGCAAACCAAACTTAAGACGGACACTTTCGGAATCTACCTGGGCTATGTCTCCGGATGTAAAGCTGGTGCTATGTCAATACCTTTGGTAGGCGCTAAGAACCTGGGCGCAATGAAAAGCGCGGTCTTGATCGTTGTCGTTTTATGCTCGGCTTTCGGCACGGTAGCACTGGCGAAAGATCGTCCGGGGAAAAATCATCCGTGGAAAGACGCAAAAGTCATCGACATCACGACCGAAAAGGGCGGGGCTGTCGTTGTTCCCGTCACAGCGTTGCTTGGATCGTCACCTGTAACCAAAACTTTTTACTGGATACAAACCGAGGACACGATCTACGTTCTTGGCCCGGTTCTTACAAGGAGCCGCCTGTTGAACTTGACGCTGCACGGACCGACTAAAGTTACCATCGTCGGCAATAACGCGCACATCCTGGATGATGAAGAAATAGACAAGAAGATTGCGATTGCCGAGAAAATCGCACGTCCGAAATCCGAAGGCCCACAGTAACAGCGGGTTTGCAGCTCGATATTTCCTGCGAACTTTTTGCGAACTCCCCACGAACTACAGCACTGTGAGATTGACGGTGCCCTTGGCCGTGGTGCTGCCTGAGGTGCCCGTCACCGTGATCGTATAGATTCCGGGCGTAGTGCCGGAACCGCTTACGGCGCTTCCACTGCCGCCGCACGCGGATAAGGCTGCAATAAGGGCTACGAATAGAACGAGCATTCCAAGCCTGATGCGCCGGTTTCGACGTGGCGCCGGGATGCCCATTCCAAAAAACAGGGCGAAGGCCAGCACACCGGTGCTGTTGTACCAGCGGGTGTTTGGGCGTACAGGATGGGCGAGAGCAACCTGGTTCGGAGCCGTGGTGGCGATCGTAAGTGTGCTCGTCACGGCGCCGGTGCCATTGAGGACTACCGTGCCAAGTGAGCTCAACGTGGGCAGGTCTTGAGCGCCAGATGGACTGGAGGTGATGGCAGCCGTCAACGCTACGCTGCCCGAGAAGGCTCCCGAGGGCGTTACGGTAATCGTAGAGGTGTTTCCGGTGGTTGCGCCAGGGTTGATGGATACGGCAGAGCCGGTGATTGCGAAGCTGGGAGACTCCGTGCTTTCATTCTGCGGCCCAACGTCTTGCCAAACAATTTGATTGTCGTGAACCTGCGATCCTTGCTGATAGGCGATGCAAGAAATGTTTCCGATGGTGGAGCAATCGCCGTCGCCTAGTCCGGTCGCGGTGAAAGAAAACGTGTAGGGCGCTGTGGTCGTGCTCGCCGTAACCGTCCAGGTTCCGTTATAGACGGAATTGGAATAAGCCAGGATGGCGATCGTCGCGCCCACGTCAGGGCCAACGTAGGGTTCGCCAAAATTAACGGGCGCTGCCCTACCTGTGGCGTCGACCGTGGTGCATGTGGCGGTCGTCCCCGGATCGGAGCATGTGCTGATCCAAGCACCTTGTGGCGAAGGCTCAAAAAGCGTCCCAGAAAATCCGGCGGGTTGCGTGGCTCCGCTGTTGCAAAGACCCGTGCAGCTAATCGCTTGCAGAACAGTTCCGTTCGACAGCTGGATCAGATTGCCAACGGCGTAGGCGTAATTCGGCTGCCAAGCCGGACCACAGAAGGCTAATGGGCTCGCAGGCATTCCTGGCAGAGCTACGTACGGTTGCGGGATGTATCCAAGAAACTCGTCCAATGCGCCGGGAGTGTGGATCGGAACGCCGGTTCCTGTCACGCTGTAGGGCTGGGGGCCAGTGGCCCGCAACTGGCAGATAGTTTGCCCAGAGGCTGCGGCAGAAAATGCAAGAGCGGCAAGAATGACGAAGATCTTCATTCGGGGAGGGCGACTCCTTATCGCTGACACCGAATCCGACCAATTTTTAGATGCCATTTCAAAGGATGGCATCCAATCTTGTTTACGGGCATCCAAAACAAATGGCAAGCAGGACCGGAAGCTGATATATCTCCGTTCTGACAATTTCCTCCTCTTCTGGCTTGCTCAAAAATCCATGTTCTAAAAAATCTGTGGTATCAGGAGAATTTTGATGGCTAAGAAACCCAGCTCCAGCAATTCGCACAAAGCTTCAGCGCAACCCCGATTCCATCAGTCAGCTCGGGAGCTCCAGGCATTTGGCACGGTGACCAGCGTGGCGCCGTTGCAACTGATCGAGCCAGTACGACTGGAAATGACCGAGCAACTCAATCAACTGTTGGCCGATACGATAACACTCCGGGATCTGTACAAGAAGTCGCATTGGCAGGTTTCGGGAGCGACTTTCTACCAGCTCCATCTTCTGTTTGATAAGCACTATGGAGAACAGAACGAGATCATCGATACGATTGCGGAACGAATCCAGTTGCTGGGCGGAATCAGTGTCGCCATGGCGCACGACGTTGCCGAGTTGACTCGCATTCCGCGCCCACCCAAGGGCCGCGAAGAAGTTCCCGTGCAATTGTCCCGCCTGCTGGACGCGCATCAGGTCATCATTACTCAGTGCCGTGAGCTTGCGGAGCGCGCTGACAAACTGGGCGACGATGGAACTAACGACCTGGTGGTGAGCGATGTGCTTCGCCCCGGAGAACTCCAAGTCTGGTTCTTGAGCGAGCATCTGGTTGATGCTCCGCTGGTGGAAGCTGAGCCGCTGCGGGAAACTGCGTAAGACAAATTAATTTGTGATGAAAATGCACGCGGGCTTACGGCCCGCGTTTTTCATTGGCGAAAATGCGTCAGTGGACAATGCGTGCGAGTTAGTGGCGTGCGGAAACAATTTTCAGGATTTGCTGCAACTCGTGCCGCATGTGCACCACATTCACAGCAGGATTTGTCGGAAACGGGAGCGTGGTCTGATTGCGCTCGGACTTAATCTCTTCGCGCAACTGAAGTCGCGCACCGGCGATGGTGAAGCCGTCGTCGTAAAGTAATTTCTTGATGCGCACTACGGATTCCACATCGCGCTTGCGATACATGCGCTGCCCGGTGCTGCTCTTTACGGGCTTGAGCTGCGGAAATTCGGTTTCCCAGAAGCGCAGCACATAGGCCGGTAGACGACATAAGCTGGCGACTTCGCCGATGCGGAAATAGAGCTTGTCGGGAATTATGATTTCGGCGTTGCGGGTTTTCTTCGAGACTTTCTTGCGGAGGGTCATGGAGGCCGCTTCCGTACTCCTGTATACGCGTTTCTAGCACGAGCCGCGCCGCACGACAACCCCCAAAAGTACGCAGTACGCGCAAAGAGGCCGACGCAAAGGCGTTTTCATCTGTTGCGCGTCCAGGAAAATAAGTTGTGCATCCGAAAATGGAAAAGCCTCTCAAGAGGTGCTTCTCCTGAGAGGCTTTGGGGAATTTCTGAACGAGCATCCGCCCGCTTAGTGTTTCTTTTTCTTGGCGGCTTTCTTCTTGGTTGCCATGAAGTATTTCCTCCGTTGAACGATTTGTTCTCCCAAGGTTCTCGACAGGGCACCTTGATGCCCGAGCTACTCAAGTACTAGTATGAGCAACTGTCCTACCACAAGATATTGCCATTAGTATGTAATTTGTCAATGAAAATATTACTGTAGCGAGCGATTTTGGTGAGGTACGTGCTCCGGTCGCCCCAACGACATCATGCAAAACTTCACCATTGCCGCCCGATGGACTCCGCGAGACGCCGATCAATCCGCAATGGCTGTGCGATAATTTCAGAATAAATTTATGTCTGAACACAAAGTTTTCTGCGCAAAATTGAAACAGGAATTGCCCGGGCTCCCCGAGCCTCCATTCGACAGTGACTTGGGAAAAAAAATCTACGAGAACGTCTCGCAACAGGCTTGGGGCCAGTGGATGGAGCACTGCAAGATGTTGCTGAACGAATATCGCCTGAACCCGGCGCGCAGGCAGGATCAAGAAGTGATCGTGCAGCATATGGAACAGTTTTTCTTCGGCGAGGGCTCCGCGCGTCCAGCCGAATATGTTCCGCCAACGCACTGAGCGTAGCGCGACGAGTCGAGTCAGGAACAGCGCTAGAAACGTCGCAAGGCAAGCCTTCACGCTATTTGTCCAAGTCTCGAATTAGTTACTGACAGGTTACCTCCAGCTGCGGGTTTGATTCCCAATTCATCACCCCGTAACACTGCACGGAGAATAATGGAAGCCGTGGCGCCGCAGGTCATAGCATCGGCGATCTTTGCTTCGGAGGGCGTTGCTCCGGGGATACTGGCCCCGAAGATCTATGACACCCTGATCCTTTCGGATCTGCACCTCGGCGCGGACATGAGTCGCGCACGCGAGGCGTTGCGCGTCCTTCAGGAGAATCAATATCGCCGCCTGATTCTGCTGGGCGATATTTTTGCCGACCTGAATTTTGGACGCCTGAAAAAAGAACATTGGAAATTTCTCGGATTCATTCGCAAGCTCTCCAACCCCAAGCGCAAGGTTGAAGTGGTGTGGGTCGAAGGCAACCACGACCACGGCTTGACCGAGATCATGTCGCATTTGGTTGGTGTCCGCGTGTACCAGGAATATCAATGGGAATATCGGGGGCTGCGCCATCTCGCGGTGCATGGCCATCAGTTCGACGGCTTTGTCCTGAGCAATGTCCGCGTCAGCTATCTGATCGGGACGCTGCTTTATATGCAACTGCAAAAGTGGGATTCGAAGAACAAAGCACTGACCCGTTTTCTCGACCGGCTCAACACGCGCTGGCTGCGCTTGTCGCCAAAGGTGGCCGATGGCGCGCTGGCCCATGCCCGTCACCACCAGGCGGCCCGCATCTTCTGCGGCCACACCCATGCGGCCATGCAGAAGAGCGATAGCGAACACGGAATCGAGTATTTCAATTGCGGAGCTTGGATTGACGCCCATCCCACGTACATTACCGTCGGTGAAGAGGGAGTTCAGATCCATGAATATGTTGGAAGTTCTGACGATCTCCATGCCAGCGAAGGAGCAACGGATTCTGAGCCCGCTGAAATCGCTGGTGGGGCTGAAGGACTCTCCGAACTGGGCGAGGATGGCGAATATGAAGATCGCGAGTACAAAGATAGCGAGTACAAGGGTGTTGGGCGCTGATGCCAATTCGAAACGTCGGCGTGTTCTCACGAAAGACTCACTCAACTCGATGCAACTCAGGTGACTCTTGCGCAAATTGACGATCGTTTACCATCATGCCGGCGGAGGACACCGCAGCGCAGCAGATGCGCTCAAGGCCACTCTCTCTGTGCAGGAAAATCCCTGGGACGTTACCCTTCTCGACATTCAGGAATTGCTCGATCCCCTCGACGTGGTTCGTCGCGCGACGGGCTTGCGCATTCAAGATACGTATAACCTGATCCTGCGCAAAGGCTGGACGCGCTTCACGCCGCAACTCCTGGTTGTTCTGGAAGGCACAATTCGCGTCTATCACGCACCGATCGTAAAACTACTCCGAGCTTACTGGGCGCAACATCCGGCGGACTTAGTGCTCTCCGTGATTCCGCACTTCAATCGCGCCATCGCCGAGAGCCTTTCCCTAGCGGGCACAAAAACGTCTGGTACAAAAACGCCTTTTGTCACGCTCATCACCGATTTGGCAGATTATCCGCCACACTTCTGGATCGAGCGCCAATCCGAATACATCATCGCCGGTACCGAACGTGCGCGACAACAGGCTTTAACCATGGGCCACCCGGCCGACCATGTCTTCCTAACCTCTGGAATGATCCTGAAGCCACGTTTCTATGAAAAGACCGCTGTCGACCGCGTTGCTGAAAGGCAGCGGCTTGGGTTGGAACCTGATTGTCCAACGGGCATCGTCTTATTCGGAGGCCATGGTTCGCAGGTGATGGTCGACATCACCAAAAAACTTAACGAAGCCGGGAGCGGTGTCCAATTAATACTGATCTGCGGACATAATGAAAAACTTGCCGCGAAGCTCAAGCAGTTGCAAACCCGTAAGCCGATTCTCGTTGTCGGATTCACCCAGAATGTCGAATACTACATGGCCTTGGCCGACTTCTTTATCGGGAAACCGGGTCCGGGCTCGATCAGCGAAGCACTGCAATTCCATTTGCCCATCATCGTGGAATGCAATTCCAAGACTCTGCCCCAAGAGCGCTACAACGCAGAATGGGTGACTGAGAAAGGTTACGGGATCGTCGTGCCGAGCTTCAAAAGAATTGCGCCCGCGGTTCAGCGATTACTCGAGACCGCGACTTTCAATGAATTCCGTTTGAAGGTTCATGAATACTCCAATCGCGCGCTGCTTGAAGTGCCCCTGATCCTGAAAAAATGCGCGGATCAGACAGCAGCTCCGATGCAACCGATAGAGCGCGTGAGTGTCTCATGAGTCCCGTTGAGATTGTTCTTCGCTTTCTGGATTGCATCAACCAGCGAGATGCGGACAAGCTGGCCGAGTTGATGACGGAGGATCACATTTTCATCGACTCGCTCGGTCAATCCGTACATGGCCGCGAGAAGATGCGAGCCGGGTGGAAAGGCTACTACACACTCTGTCCCGATTACTGGGTTTCTCATGAGGAGATTCTTCAAAATGGAAACCTTGTCGCCGTGTTCGGCGCGGCGGGCGGCACCATTGCCGCCAAGGGCAGGCTTCTTCCGGAGAATAAATGGCGGACACCCGCCGCTTGGTTGGCTCTGGTGGAAAAGGGCTTGGTGAAGGAGTGGAGAGTATATGCCGACAACAAGCCCGTGTACGACATCATGGCGAAGCAAACTCGGTCTTAAGACTCAGTCTTAGAAATGCACCGCCACTCCGGTCGAGAAGCGCACGCCATTCTGACCCTCGCCGTAAAAACGCGTGTTGATCCAATCAAGCTGTCCGCGCAAGGTTACGGGGCCGAAGACTCGATAATCCAGCCCTCCGCCGGCGCCATTGGCAAACGACGTATCTGAGTCGGAGATTCCATTGCTTCGACTGATGTGCCCTACACCAACCAGGAACTCTGCGAAGGGACGGAAGCGCTTGATTGATACCGACACTCTTGGACCGAAGAGGGCATTGTGGGCGGCAACATTAGCGAGCAAAGGACATCCAACGCCAGCGCAAATGTAAGTGTGACTGCCATAATGTCCATCGACATCGGCCACCAAGCCAATCCACGGCAGGAATTTGCCTTCGAGCGTTGCTTCCCATCCATTCAGATTGCTGGTGTCATCCGTGGTAATAGAAGTGCGGTCATAGGAATAGCCAAAAAACACGTTCCCCCTAGTGGGAATCTGTGCCCAAGCGGCGCTTGACAGCATCATCGATAACAAAACAACAATCCACAGCTTCTGCATTCTCTTTCTCCTAACGGTGTAGCTTCACCTTGCGGCATAACTCTGCCGTTTAAACGATAAGTTATAGATGCTTGCGGGACAGAAAACTTTGCCTGCCTGCGCGGCACACTAGGGAAGCTCAACAGGCAGTCAGATTGACTTCATAGGCCGACAAATCATTGACGCAGCAAGAATACCTGGCAAGTCAAATGACGTGGAAAATCGGTAGTGTCCTAATTTGACGCGCGGGCGGTCTTGTTGCATAAAGGGAGTAAAGGAGAGTTCTGTGGAGGCAAAAGAGAAAATGACCTCGATTGGCAAGCCAGTGCCGGAGTTGCCGGTCGCTGATGTCGAACGCGCACAAAAGCATTACCGAGATGCACTCGGCTTTGAGATTGGATGGCTTTACCCAGGCAAAGAGATTGGGGCCGTGTCACGCGGTGATATGGGGCCAATATTTTTTCGGAAGAGGAAGCCACCATTCGAACCTGCCGTTCACTGGGTGTTTGCCGAAGATATTGATGCGTCGTACCAGGAACTGAAGTTGTTAGGTGCGAACATCGTGGATCCTCTGGAAAAAAAGCCTTGGGGATTACGGCAGTTCACCGTTGAGGATCTGGACGGGAACCTCTTCTATTTCCACCATGACTAACCAAACGTCGCATTCCAATTAGGACACTGCCAGAAAATCAGTGGAATAGCGCGGCGAAAAATCCGCCGATTCTCCTGAAGAATCCGCGCGACGGCGGGTGACTGTCCGATGCCGTGTCAGTCCCGGAGTTCGGCGATGTGGCGCTGGATGGCGGAAGCGGAGTGGCCAAAGCAGGCGCTGCCAATGGACGCGAATCTACGGGCAAAGTATGTACGTCTGCAATCGGCGGGGGCGGAGGGCCGGTCGCGTGAAAGACGAATGGCTCCGTTACCTGTACATGAAGATCGTTCGGAGCAAGAGAAGCTTCCAGTGGAGCAGCGGGCACGTTTGAAGGCGGGCTGTTCGCGTGCGCCGCATCCGCAACTGGCGCTGGGGTGGCGTTTACAGGCGGCAAGTCCTTGGCTTGCGTCTGGTTCTGGCTCTGCATGGGCGGATTGTTTGCCGCTTGCAGTTGAGCGTCTCTTGGAGGCGGACATCCGCATTCCAACGGCACTGCCATATCCACACGATCGAGCTGTCCGGAACGAAACACGAGCTGGTCTGTTGCCTTGACCTGATAGGTACGATCACCGATCAATTCGCTGACAATCGCCGACGCGGTATTGCCGGGGAGCGCGCGCACGCAGGTGTTGCCTTGACTGTCGGCACTGATGGCGTAATGAAATTCTCCCGGGCCCACCAGGAGGATGCGGAAATCAGGCGTCATCACGGAATCTGACGAAGCGTCGAGAGCGAAGTGCGCTTCGAGCGCGCCAGTGTTCATACTGAGCATCACGTTATGCCGGTTCTGCGACGGTGTCACCGACACAGTTGTTCCCGGACAAACGTGTACCTCGCCACCTCTCGACAGGTTGAGAATGGTGGTATCGGGTCCAGCCGCGATTGTAGAACCGACGCCTTTTTCAATTTCGGCCAGCACCGTCGGACTGGCCGAGCGCACCGACGCCACGACCGGTTGCGGCGCAGGCGTCAGGCTAGGAGCCGCGGGCGGTTGAAAAGGCGAACTGCTCGCCTGATCGGGACTTTTTCCGAGATGCACGACTAGGCGGTTTCCTGCGGCATCCCAGGTGTATGTGCGAGGCGCGAGCAGATCCACGACCACGCGCGCTATCGGCGGATTCTGTTGAAACTGATCGGCACGTATCGCGCCGATCTGATCGGCTTGTACGCTGATTTTCTTCTGCTGCGTGTCCAGCCGCGCATTCGGCAGATCGATCACCAGCCGGTCGGGATTGCTGACGGCCTGAATCGAAGGAACTAACGGCCTGGTCGAGAGAATCTCAACCGCCTGGCCATCTTTTTCTTGCACAATTCGAAAACTCTTGATCGCGGCAACCTTGGAAGAAGGGGCGGATTTCGCGCCGGGCTTGGCGCCTGACGCGGCCGAGGTCTGGGAACGAAGCGGTGTAGCTGCAAGTACAAGGAGGGCCAGCGTAAACATTCCCAACAAAATCATGGAGCATGTCGGTTTACGCAGAGATTCGCGCAAACTGCAACGAAACCGCGGTGGCCGCAATGTCAGAGTCGGCTGGAAGCCTTTCACAGAAGCACTCGAGTGTTAAAGCAAACATACCACTCGGGGGTTATGCGTAGAAAGACGTCAGGGAGAAAGGCACAGGAAGACACAATAAGATGTGCCAGAAAACGAGTACGAGGTATTACGAGTCGGCCAGGAACTCGTATTCATCAATGACCGCAGCCACCGCCATCTTGCTGGCCGGAGCGCCGCCTTCGACTCGTAGAACGCGCCCTTTGCAGTGGACCCGTATGCTTTCCGTCAACGTGATCTCAGGTGGCAGCGTCAAAGTGAAATCAATCGCGGAGCCAGCCTGGACGGCGGAATCGAGATAAAAGCAGATTCCGCGCGCGCTGACGTCGCGAGTCTGCGCGGCGTGCTCCTCGGTATTCTCGCCGTAACGGACGCTCACAGGTAGGCGGAGCGCGAAGCGCCGTGTTGCCCGCTTGTTGTTGTCGTCTTTATCTTTATTTCTATCTTTGTCCTGGTCCTGTTGTGTCTCGGCCATTGAACCTCCGGAAAATTGCCTGTAAGCATGGCAATTAGCGACAGGCCTGTCAAGACATCTCGACGCTCGCTTTTTAGTAGCTATTGGAAGCGGCTACAATGAAGGCGTGGTCTTCGTCCTCGATAACTACGATTCGTTCACTTACAACCTCGTCCAGTACATTGGCGAACTGGGCGCGAAGGTTGAGGTTCGCCGCAATAACGAGGTGACCATCGGAGAGATCGAGACCATGCGTCCTGAGCGCATCGTGGTTTCTCCGGGGCCATGCACTCCGCAGGAAGCCGGCATCAGTATCGAATTAATCCTCCATTTCGCGGGCCAAATTCCGTTGCTCGGCGTCTGCCTTGGACATCAGGCAATCGGCGCGGCTTTTGGCGGTGAAGTGGTTCGCGCCAAGAATTTGATGCACGGCAAGACCAGTCAAGTTGAGCACGATGGCAAGACCATTTTTCGTGGCTTAACGTCGCCGATGACCGCAACGCGTTATCACTCGCTGATCGTCGCCGAAGATAGCCTGCCCGAAGATCTCGAAGTGAGCGCGTGGACTTCGGATAAAGATGGAACCCGCGTCATCATGGGACTGCGGCACCGAAAGTTCGCTGTCGAGGGCGTGCAGTTTCATCCCGAAAGCGTGCTGACGGACGAGGGGAAGAAGCTGGTGGCGAATTTTCTGCGGAGATGAACGCCTGACCGCAAGAGAGCAACATGAGTTAGCAATATGAGTACATGATGGAACCTTCACTTTCCACTCTCTTCGGCATTGGGCTGCTAATGGCTTCTTGCTGCGCGTCGGCGCAGATCGCGGCGGGCTCATTGGATGTGCATTGGAACGAGGGTGCCAAAGATTGCAAGGCGAGCCCGCAAGCGCCCATCGAGGTGCACGCTTATAACCCGCAGACGTTCGTTCTTCGCGAGAACCTTTGCGCCACGTTCGAGGCGCCTTTTATGTACCTCCTGATTGGTTCGACGAAGGCGCTCCTGATCGATACCGGCGACGTTGCCGATCCGAATCAGATGCCGCTGGCGAAAACGGTGATGAATTTGCTGCCCGTAGATGAATCTGCCAAACTCCCATTGCTTGTAGTTCATACCCACCGGCACCTTGACCATCGAGCGGGCGACGGACAGTTTGCGCATTTGCCCAATGTTAATGTCCAGGTCGTTGGATTTGATATCGACAGCGTTCGGCACTTCTACAACTTCACCGATTGGCCGAACGGCCTTGCCCAGATCGATCTCGGTGATCGAACCATCGACGTGATGCCCACACCGGGCCACAACGAGACTGAAGTCTCATTTTACGACCGGAACACTGGGCTGTTCTTTTCTGGCGACTTTCTGATGCCGGGACGGCTTCTCATCGACGATACCAACGCCGATCTCGCCAGCGCGAAAAGGGTCGCCGCCTTTGTCAAGGATCGTCCGGTCACCTTCGTCCTCGGCGGGCATATCGAACTCGATGCCGCCGGAGAGACGTTTCCGTGGGAATCCCAATATCACCCCCACGAGCATGCCCTGCAGATGTCGAAAGACGATCTGCTCGCCCTGCCCGCAGCCATCAGCAGCTTTAACGGTTTCTACACCAGAAGCGGCAAGTTCATCCTGACGAATCCAATGCGCAACCTGATCGCCTTGACCCTTCTTTGCCTGGTGGTATTGCTTGCGCTCGTACTGGCGATCGTCCGGTATATTCGACGACGCAAGCGCGCGCGTCAGAAGTGAAGTGATAGATGGGAATATTGCCATCATGGGCCTGCGACACCGGTGTTAATAGAGTTCGTCGTTTGGGACATTGATATGTGCCAGTCCGATTGCGAGGCTGATGCCCAGCTCACGGACTGGTCCATCGCGCGGGGACCACCTGTCAGCTACGTGATATTTGCCTTCTTTAACACCTTCGACAATCCACCGGGAACCATCAGTTCCAGTTTGGTCGTTAACATGGCTCGGGAGCGACCAGAAGCTTATTTTTTGGAGCCTAGTCAAGAATGCCTGTGTCTGTTCTCGGGTTAACGGTCGGGAAGTGTTCTCGATGAGATGGCCCGGTCTGAATCCACCAGTTCCACTCGTCACCTTTGTTGTGAGAACGCCGATTCCATCTGCCCTCATATCGAGACGTACGGCTACCGGATGGTTGAACGTCCGAAGCCAAAGGAATCTGTACGATTCGAGGGCGGGATTCTTGGCTCGCTCAAGCAGTGACGGTTCTTCAAGAGCTTTCAGCTCTCCTGAATACCACTTCGTCCTGAACTGATCATCCCAAGAGTCATCGCCAAAAGCCTTCTTAGGAAAGTATGTTTTCTGAGCAATCAAGGCGAAAGGACTTAGCATGATCCAGCAGGCAACCACCGAGAGTAAAGCACGAAGGGATAAGCGCATACTTGTTGGACACCAGCGATTCTTTTCTTGTTCCGAGCCTCCACCTCACTCCAACCGAAACAGCCACTGTAAGCAGCGTTTGCGCTCATTAAGAATCGGCCAACCCCTTCGGCTTGAGCAATGCTCGAATAAGACAATGCGACCGCGGTTTTTGATTCGCGCGGAGGAGCTCGGCTGACTCCTAGTCTTTCAAAACCAGTTTGATCTCAAAAATGTTCGGCCACAATTTGCCGGTGACAAATAACCGTTTCTGATCCGGATCGTAAGCGATCCCATTCAGCACCGCGCCGGGTTGAAGACGATAGATCGGACTCAGAAGTCCAGTCAGGTCGATCCAGCCGACCACAGCGCCATTTCTTGGAGAGATTCGGGCGATGCGATTGGTCTGCCAGATATTGGCAAAAATCTCTCCGTCGACGAACTCCAGTTCGTTCAACTGATCGATGGGAGTGCCTCCATCGCGGACTGTAAACCGTCGCTTTTCCGCGAGCGTATTGCTATCGAGCACGCGGATCTCGGACGTGCCGTCACTCATGAAGAGCTCGTTATCCTTACCACTATTCTTGCCGTTGGTGGTCAGACCCCAGCCTTCTCCCGGATAGGAAAAGCGGCGCAGCAAGTGAAAGTCGCTGAGGTTGTAGACGAATCCAGTTTGCGACTGCCAGGTGAGTTGCACGACTTCGTTCTTGACCAGAGCAATGCCTTCGCCAAAAAATTCTGGCGCCAGATCGATTTGCTGGATCACTTCTCCAGTTTCGAGGCGAACCTTGCGCAGCGACGATCGGCCTTTGAGACCCGTGCCTTCATATAAAAATCCGTCGCGATAGACAAGACCTTGGGTAAAAGCACTCGGGTCGTGCGGGAATGATCTGACAATCTTGTAGGTGTATTCAGGCGGTCGTGCCGCACGAGTTTGTTGGGCCGACTGGGCGTAGAGCGATTGGCCCAATACAGCTAGAAGAAACGCAGCGGCAAACCGTGAGCGGGAGAGCCTGATTTTCATGAGTCTCTATTGCTACTCGTTGCCCCTAGCCATCTGCACCGCCCGCAGCACGGCTCGCGACTTGTTTTCCGACTCTTCGAATTCGCGCTGGGGATTGGAATCGGCTACGATGCCAGCTCCGGCTTGTAGATAAGCTTTCTTCCCTTTCATCAACAGAGTGCGGATCACAATACAGGAGTCGAGATTGCCAGCGAAGTCAGCGTATAAAACTGCTCCTCCATACACACCGCGGCGCGTCGGCTCCAGTTCTTCGATGATCTGCATGGCTCGGACTTTGGGTGCTCCGCTTAGCGTTCCCGCGGGGAAGCACGCGGCTAATGCGTCCACGGCATCGAGTTCTGGACGCAGGCGGCCTTCGAGAGCGGAGACGAGGTGCATTACGTGGGAGTAGCGTTCGACATACATCAGGTCGCGAACTTTTACCGATCCATACTCGCTGACTCGACCCAGGTCGTTGCGGCCGAGGTCGACGAGCATTACGTGTTCGGCGCGCTCTTTCTCGTCTTCTCGCATTTTCTTTTCGAGCGCAGTGTCGGCGGCTTCATCTTTTCCACGCGGGTGCGTGCCTGCAATGGGACGATACTCAAGCTTCGAGCCGCTGACCCGTACCAGCATTTCCGGCGACGATCCGAGGACGTGCATTGTGGTGCTGGTGCCTTTCTTGCTGCGTTTTTTTCCGCCAAATCTTTCTCCCCCAAATCGTAAAAAAAACATATATGGCGACGGATTCACTGTCCGCAACGCGCGGTATAAATCGAATGGAGCGACTCCGGGCTCGAAATCCCAGCGCTGCGAAAGGACGACCTGAAAGATGTCGCCGGCGGCGATATACTCCTTGGCGCGCTCGACGCTCTTCAGAAAATTCGACTTGGGCGTGCGCGCCCGCACCACCAACTTGGATTTCGTGGCCGCTTTACGCCAGTGCGCGGGCTTCCATCCCGTGGCGAGTTGTTTCTCGATGCGCGCGATGTCCTTTACGGCGCGCTCATAGGCAATCTTGGGCGTATCGCGCGTCATGTCCACCGATGCCACGATGTGAATCTGGTGCCGCAGATGATCGAAGGCCAGGACGCGGTCGAAGAACATCAGCACACAGTCGGGAACGTCGAGATCATCGGAGGCGTGTTCTCCAATGTTTTCGAGGCGGCGCACAATGTCATACGCGCAATAACCTACTGCTCCGGCGGTGAACGGTGGCAAGCCTTCCATGGGTGCCGGACGATGCTGCTGCAAGAGTTCTTTGATGACCGCAAAAACATCTCCCGTGCGGCGTTCGACTTTTTTGCCGCGTTCGATTTTGATTTCGGCGCCACGCGACTCCAGCCGCAGAAATGGACGCACGCCTAGAAACGTATAGCGCCCAATCTTTTCTCCACCTTCGACCGATTCCAGCAGGAAGGCATCGGGCTCTCCATCAGCCACCGCGAGAAAGGCGGAAACCGGCGTCAGCAGGTCGGCGGAGATTGACTTCGCTACCGGAACCAGCGTGGCGTCGCGAGACAGGCGCAGAAACTCTTTGTAATCGGGACGGATCATCCTCACCCCAGAAATCATTATATGGAAGCCGATCAATGTCCCACGTCACACCCATGTGCCCAAGGATTCGTCACACCTCCGCTTGCCTAGCCTGCGGGGCGGCAATATACTTTGCGAGGCTTACCCCCAAACTGGGGCAGCGACTGTAACCGCAATTATCTGGAGACTTTATGAAGACTGTGGACCTTGTAGAGGAAACTAATCCCTGGAAGGCGCAAGCCGCCCGCTTCGACCTGGCTGCGCAAAAACTGAATCTTGATGAAGGCTTGTGGAAGGTTCTGCAAAGTCCGAGCCGCGAAATCATTGTTCATATTCCTGTGATGATGGATGACGGGCACCTGGAAGTATTCACTGGATTCCGAGTGCAGCACTCCATCGCGCGCGGCCCCGCCAAAGGCGGACTGCGTTATGCGCCCGATGTGAACCTTGACGAAGTCCGCGCCTTGGCGAGCTGGATGACTTGGAAGTGCGCGGTGGTCAATATTCCATTCGGCGGAGCCAAGGGCGGCATCATCTGCGATCCGCATAAAATGTCGCAGGGTGAATTGGAGCGCATGACTCGCCGCTATACCGCCGAGTTATTCGAATTCATCGGGCCTGAGAAAGACGTCCCCGCCCCCGACGTAAACACCAACGAGCAGACCATGGCTTGGATCATGGACACCTACTCGATGCACATGCGCCAGACCGTCACTGCCGTCGTTACCGGCAAGCCGATTAATATCGGTGGATCGCGCGGGCGCCGCGAGGCTACGGGGCGAGGCGTTCTCATGGTCTGCGAAAAGGCGATCCAGAAACTGCGCCTCAATCGGGACACGACCCGCGTCATTGTGCAGGGCTTCGGCAACGTCGGTTCGAACGCAGCCCGTCTTATGGCGGAGGCTGGATACAAGGTCATCGGCATTGTCGAGGTGGGCGGAGGCCTGTACAAAAAGGACGGCATCGACGCCGAAGCGCTTTGGGAGTTCCGGCAACGCAACGGCACAATCCACGGTTTCCCCGGCGCCGAGAAGTACGATCCAGCTGAGCTTTTGCTAGTGGACTGCGACATCCTGATTCCGGCGGCGACCGAGAACCAGATCACCAGTCAAAATGCGGATCGCGTGAAATGCAAGATCCTCGCCGAAGGCGCCAACGGTCCTACTACCGCAGCCGCCGACGATATTCTCGCGGAAAAAGGGGTTTTCGTGATTCCCGACATTCTGGCGAACGCGGGCGGTGTGACTACTTCATATTTTGAGTGGGTGCAGGATCGCCAGGGCTACTTCTGGAAGGAGTCGGTGGTCAACGAACATCTGGAGGACATCATGAATACGGCGTTCGACGATGTTGTCCGGTACTCTGAAACTCACGGCGTGAATAATCGGATCGCCGCCTACATGTTGGCAATCGACCGCGTGGCGTACACCATCCGCCAGCGCGGAATCTATGCCTGACAGACTTCCAAACTAGCCTGTTTTCGGAGCCTCCAGCCGGAGGCCCTCGGTTTTTGGTCAACTTTCTTTAGTTGACCGCGGGTCGCTTCCGGTGTAATCATGCTGGGGCAATTCAGCACGCCTGTACTTTCGCCACCTAAGTACAAAGTAATCGATCGTAAAAATGGGGCTTGACGCCCCTTAATCTCATCTCCTGCGAGGAAATATGAATCGCTCCCAAAGCAAAGTAATTCTCTGGATGTGTTGTTTTTGTCTGATACTCACGGTCGTAATTTCGCCAGCTTTGGCGAAGGCGCAAGCGAGTTCTACCGACGCCCAAAGCACTACTACTTCCAGTACCACAACTAAGAAGTCGAAGAAGAAGGCCAAGAAGGCAGCTGACGACCAAACGGCGGCTTCGACGGATAAATCCGCCGCTACCGATAAATCGGCTAGCACCGACAAATCGGCTGCTGGCGATACCACGGCGACTGCCACAAAGAAGTCGCGGAAGAGCAAGAAAGCTACTACGACGGCAGACGATAGCACAGCGAAACCGGCTGCCGGGGAAAAGCCCGCCGCCAGCGACACCATGGCCGCGACAACCCCGGCAACTACGACGAAGAAGAGCAGGAAATCGAAATCCGCCACGGCAGATGCAACTCCTGCAGGATCTTCAGTTGTTCCGGCAGCTCAGGTGAATAAGACCGACTCCACCGCTATGGCGCCAGCTCCGGCTCCCTCCAACAACATGGCTGCTCCTTCGACGACAGCTTCCAAGTCGTCGACTCACGCGGCTTCCACGGCTTCCAGTTCTGACATCGCCGCCGCTCAATCCAGCGGCAAGGTTTGGGTCAACACTGAGAGCGGCGTCTATCACAAGAGCGGACGCTGGTATGGCAAGACCAAACAAGGGAAATTCATGACGGAAGCAGAAGCGAAGGCCGCCGGCTACAAAGAAGCGGCGAAGGAATAGGAGAAAGATTATGACCAAGAAGCTCATCCCACGAATTCTCGTCACCATTTTTGCGCTCAGCCTGATTAGTGGAATGGCTGTGGCACAAGCCGCTAGTGCGCCGGCCAAAACCACAACGGCCGCTGCATCTACCGATTTGGTCGACATCAACTCTGCTACCAAGGATCAGCTCGACGATCTTCCGGGTATTGGTGCGGCCTACTCACAGAAAATCATTGACGGCCGTCCCTATGCGAAGAAGACCGACCTGGTGAAGAAAAAAGTTCTTCCCCAGGCCACGTACAACAAGATCAAAGACAAGATCATTGCGAAACAGAAGTAAGAAGCTTGCAGTTAGAGCGCGGAGGGAAATCGGAGTCAGAATCTCCGCCCTTCCGCGTTATTTCGTTGAATAACTTTTACTAGAAACACAAAATTCTTAAGGAGGCAGTTATGGGTTTACTCGACAATCTAGAAAATGAGGCGGCAGGCAAGGTATTGGGTGGTAGTTCCAACCCGCTGGCATCGGGCCTCTTGCAGATGATTCAGAATCAGCCGGGTGGTTTGCAGGGAGTGGTGCAATCGTTTCACGATAAAGGGATGGGTGGAGTCGTGTCGTCCTGGGTAGGCTCGGGAGCGAATTCCCCGGTTACTGCCGACCAGATTCATCAGGTTCTCGGCAGCGATCAGGTGAAGGCGCTGGCCGCCAAGGCGGGAATCTCTCCAGACGCCGCCGGTAACGCGATTGCACAGTTGCTGCCCACACTGGTAAACAAGCTGACGCCGAATGGATCGGTTCCCGACCACAGCAATGTTCTGGAGATGGCGTCCAGCATGCTCAAGAACTTTGAAACGAAAGCTTCCTGAATATTTTGTGGCGCGCTTTGAGAACAAACGCGCGCCATATCTTTCCCAGTCATCTTCCCATCATCCGATTCGCTCGAAACATGGCCCGCGTCTTGGAGCCCGTTTTGGCATAACCACATTTACTTGGTGGACATTTTTTGGACAATGGTCCATCGTCCGTTGCCATGTCCTCAGATGTAGAGGATAATCCAATTAACCGCCCGCGCGGCCCTGATCCAATCATCGCGTGAACCTTCCTAATTCCATCACGCTCACCCGCATCGCCGCGATTCCGCTTCTCATATGGATTCTTTGCACGCCTCGATTCTCCGGCGAGCAGACTGGCGAAAGAGAAATCCTGGCTTCGGTTGTTTTCATTCTGGCTTCGATGACTGACGGCATTGATGGCTATCTCGCGCGCAAACGCGGCCAGATCACCACCATGGGGATGTTGTTGGATCCGTTAGCCGACAAGTTGCTGGTTGCCGCCGCCTTCATCACGCTGGTGCAGTTCAATCCCGCGCTGGTACCGGCTTGGATGGCCGTGGTTGTCATTGGCCGTGAATTTCTAGTCAGCGGGCTGCGCTCCATTGCCGCGTCTGAAGGTTTCACGATTCAAGCGAGCGAACTGGGCAAGTTCAAGATGCTGGTGCAGATCATTTCGGTGGTAGCGGTGATTCTGGCTCGCCGCTGGCACGAGTGGCCCGTGCACGGCATTTACATTTTCCCGGTCTACTGGATTGCATGGACCGCCATCTGGTTCATGATTTTGCTTTCACTGGTTTCCGCGCTCGACTACTTCGTTGCCTTCTGGTCGCGCATCGACCGCAAATCGGAAAAGCGGCGACGCCGGTCTTTCGTCCTTGCCCGGCGGAGAAAACGCGATGTCCAAGCCGTATGAGTGCACGCCGTCTGAAAAACGCTCTGAAAGTCTGATCGCGCACGGTCCCGCTCTGTTGTCCCATGAATTCTCTCCAGAGCAACGCCGAACACTTCTCCGCATCGCACATGGGGCAATTGTTTCCGTTCTGGATCGCCAGCCATTTTTGGAAACGCCGCTTCCGGCCAGTCTGTTGGAGCCGCGAGGCGTCTTCACTACTCTTTACCTAAATCTAAATCTGGCGCCAAGCGATGATTCGCCAAATGATGATTTGCCACACGTTGATTTGCCAAACATTGATCTGCGACCAGATGATCGGCCGAGCGATCCGCGCCGCGAGTGTCGTCGCGAATTGCGAGGATGCGTTGGGTATGCCGTACCCGTCGCGCCTCTGCATCGCGCTGTGGCCGAGACGGCTCGCGCTGCCGCTTTTCAAGATTCCCGTTTCTTGCCGGTGACGAAGGACGAAGTCCCCAGGTTGGAGGTTTCTCTAAGCGTGCTCTCCCGTCTGTTTGCGGTTCATCCCGACTCCGTTGAGGTGGGACGTCATGGCTTGGTCATCTCAGATGGCGCTCGCCGCGGCCTGCTGTTGCCCCAGGTTCCTATTGAGCATGGCTGGGACCGGGAGACCTTTCTGGAGCAAACATGTCGCAAAGCCGGCCTGCCGTTGGATGCCTGGCGCAAGAACGCTACTGTCGAAGCTTTCACCGCTGAGGTATTTTCTGATTTTGATCCAGGTCCCTGTTGAATCTGTTGGCAAGAATCTTCTTCGCTGACTCTGCATTCCACTTCTGCGTGTTTCCCCCACTTTAGTACCGTTGCCTTCTCTGCAAAAGGACGTAAGCTGAGCGCTGACTGTTTGATTGCGGGGCAACGTGGAACTTGTTGTTGTGATCGTCGTGTTGGTCGTCGCTGGCGCGATGATTCCTGGGAATCCGAAAATCCGTTTCTTCCGCTGAAGCCCACGAGTTCTTCGCCGCTAGATGGTGGCCTGCTTCCATCTCACTGGCTGCGAAAACCGCAGCAAGCCGCGTCTCTACCGGAGATCGCACTTAACTACTACAGACAAAAGAAAAAGGGGAGATTTGCTCTCCCCTTGTTTGCGTCAGATATTCGCCTCGATATTTGTATTTTCTTATTGCTGTTCGTCCAGTTCCACCGTATCTCCCGCATGCACATCGTCCAGCGCGAAGACGATCATGCCGGAGGATGCAGTTGGGGTAACATTTAAGACCACTACTTCACCGACGGCGCGGCGTGGAAGATCGCCCACATGAATATTCGGCCCTTTGGTTTTGGTGAAGCGATTGGCCTCGAAAGTCGGAGGCCGCACTTGCGTATCTTCTGAGGTCAGAGTGTCGAAGGAGAGCGAGTCCACTGGATCATGTAAGGTTGCGGTATAGGAGCGCACCACGCGGAAATAGTCCCCCACTTTCACGCCCTGGTTCGAACCCATGTTCATATAAAGCTTCATGCCCGTGCCGAGGAAGCCGTCAAAGTCTTTACCCAGCACGATCCGGCCGGTTAGTTTGCCATTTGCCGGCGCGAAGCGGTCGAAATGCCCAGGCACGTGGAACGCGATCGGCGGTTTCTCCACAAAAGGCACAACGACATCTCCCGGGTTGATGGGGTCACAACTGAATTCCACCTGGGCGATCGCGCTATGACTGCGAGTGTCAACTACCCGAACTCGCCCAATTTCCCCATAAGGCCGTCCTGCGGCAGCCAGTACTTTTCTCTGCCCTGGATACAGTTCGTACTCGTTGACGTCCCGCATTTCGCGGACGACAGAATACAGTTGTCCAGCCTGGTAACCGCTTCCCGCCAGATAGACGAGTCCCCCGATCTCGAACTTGGTGGAGGTTGGGGTTTCCAGACCTCCATTCACATAGTTCGCGTCGGGAATGCGTTCCTTGGTAAGGAATCCTGCACAATAAAGGTCAGTTGTAGTGGGCGTTTGGAAACGCACAAATGGGTCGTTGACTGACGTGTGAATGGTGCCATCCGCTTCGGGAGTGGACGCCGTGATCGACTGTTGGGCGACCGCAAAACTCGCCATTACCGTCAGTAGCAATAACAATCCTGTTTTCTTCATGTTACCTCCGACTCCCAACCCGCTCCGGGGTCACCGCAGCTATCTCTCTCGTAAGACAAGGGTTACAGCGAAAAAGTAACAAGCGCCACGGGTTGGGTCAAGGTTACGAGGGTGTTTAGCCCCTTTGCCCAAAAGTGCTTTCTGGGCGGATGTGCAATCCTTTTGTTGCATCTGCGCTTGCAGCCCTGTAATATCGCGCCGTCGTTGAAAACAAATGGCCTTGGCTTTTTCTACTACTCTCGCGCCGCGTTTTTTGCCCATGCGCCTGCCCAAGGTCTGCCTGGCGTTGAGCGGTGACACAATTGAAGACATGCTGGCCACCGCCGAGTCCATGGCTCGCGACAACCCTTTTCTCGAATTTCGTTTGGATTATCTGAAGCAACCCCTGTCCGCGCTTCCGAAAATCCACCGTTTTCTGGAGACGCACCAATACATCACCGCCGTCGGTACCTGCCGCCGCGCCGAAAATGGCGGGAGGTTCAAGGGCTCACTCGCCTCTCAATTGGAAGTGCTCACTAAAGCCCGCGCCGCCGGTTGTCAGATTGTCGACCTGGAACTTCAGAGCGCATTAAAGGCGAAACCCGAAGCGATTGCGCGCTTGCGCAGCCGCGCCGGACTCATCCTGTCCTTCCATGATTTCCGCGCCACCCGCAACCTGGATGACACGCTGGAGAAAATGCTGAAGATTCCAGCCGATTACTACAAAGTCGTCAGCACGGCGACCACGCTCTCCGACAATGTGACCATGATGAAGTTCTTGCAGACGCAGAGCGACAAGAACGCGATGATCGGTTTGTGCATGGGAGAGCAAGGCATCATCAGCCGTGTGCTTGGAGTGCGCGCCGGCAGCACGTTTACCTTTGGCGCGGTCGATGCCAATGCCGGTCTCAAAACCGCACCTGGTCAGATCAGTGCGCGAGATCTTCGCAGCATTTACCGCATCGATCAAGTCGACGCCGCTACTCGCGTTTATGGAGTCGTTGGCGATCCAATTGAACATTCGTTATCGCCGGTGATTATGAACACGGCATTGCGCCGTGAAAATGTGAATGGTGTTTATCTTCCTCTTCACGCCAAGACACTCAAGGATCTGCTGCACTGTGTGCGCGAGATTCCGCTGCATGGTCTCAGCATCACCATGCCTTATAAACAGGCTATCCTTCCGCATCTCGATAACACCGACGCGCACACGACTAAGATCGGAGCGTGCAATACAGTTGTTCGGGGGCAGGATGGCAAGCTTTACGGCTTTAATACCGATGTTGCCGGCATCATTCGTCCTCTAGAGCAACGACTGTCGATTGAGGGCGCGAAAGTTCTTGTGCTCGGCGCTGGAGGCGCGGCCCGCGCCGCGGTCTTCGGCCTCAAAGAGCGCGGCGCTGAAGTCTGGGTTTTGAATCGTACTGCCGTCAAGGGTCAGAAGCTTGCACGCCAAGCGAAAGCTCACAGCATCAAACGCGCCGACCTGCGGAAGACAGCCTTCGACGTCATCATTAATGCCACGCCCGTGGGAATGGGGAACACGCGGGACTGTCCGCTTAAAGACGAGGAAATTCAGGGCAGGCTTGTCTTCGACATGGTGTATGACCCGGTCGAGACTCACCTGCTGCGGGTGGCGCGCGCCAAGGGAATCGCCGTGATCCCCGGCGTTGAAATGTTTGTGCAGCAGGCCGCACGACAATTTGAAATCTGGACGGGCAAACCCGCTCCTGCCAATGACATGCTGCGCGCGGTGACGATCACGCTGCAAGAACGCGCCGCCCAAAAAGCAGCACCGAATGCAAAGTAAGTGCGGCAGGGCCGTTCAAACCGGCGGCGATCGCCTCGATCTGGATGGAAAAGATCTGGACGGAAAAATGGCCGCAGGGCCAACGCGATGTTTTGCATTTTGATCCTGCGGCCGTTAAGGAGTGAGCACCGCTTCAGTCGAGCGTGTTGATCAAGCTGCCCGCTGAGTTGTACACGGTAATGTTGTTTAGATTTTCGTTGGATACATAGACATTTCCGCTCGCGTCCAACGCAATGCCCTCAGGTGTGAGCACCCCATTACTGACTACGAGCAAGAGCTTGCCAGCGGCACTGTACTTTACCCATGTCTCGCTGTAAAAGTCTGTAACGTAGACGTTGCCGGTAGTGTCAAAGGCGATTCCGCTCGGCCCTGTATTGACGCTGTTCGTGTAAACGGTGATTTCCTTAGGATCTTCGGTCAGGAATTCTCCCACGTTGTATCTTATGACCGCATCCTCTCCAACCCCCGGCCCGAAACCGCAATAGATGTCCTGGCCGTGGATTGCAAGCGCGCCGGGAGCTGTAAATGGAAATCCGCTGTTGTCTTTGGTGAGGGTTTCAACCAAACCGCCACCGATGTTAAAGGCGACCATGTTGTTTGCCGCGTTGTTGTCGATGTAAACGTCCCCATAGGTGTCAACGGCTACGCCCAGCGGCTTACTGATGGCACTGCTCGTGATCGTCTGTACCAGGGCGAGGGTTTTGGGGTTATACACGGTAACGTTGTTACCCGTGAAGTTCGTGACGTAAAGCTTGCCAAGCGCAAAGGCCATGCGAGTGGGGCTACTTAGCCCAGCCGTGATCGTATTGATCACACTCCCGTTGGCCGGATTTAACTCGAGTATCTGGTTGGCCCCTTTGTTTGCGACCCACAGGTGGCCTGAACTGTCGAAAACCATACCGTTCGGGGCATTGAGTTGAGCGTTGGCGGTTAGCGACAGGCACAGTATCAGTGTCGCGAAGAAAAGCGATCCTGTTTTGAATTTCATTGTCGTCTCCTTTTTGTCGGCAGTTTAGTGCCGGTGGTTTAATCTTTCTTGACCCGCCCTCAACTCCTGGAGAAGGTGCCGATGCACAAGCAGTTAAGGCCTTGTCATCTGCTAAAGCGAAATTTCCCGGAGAATTGGTCCAAAGAAAAAGAAAGATTTCTTGAAGTCCCGGACTCAGCCTGTGAGAAACGCAGCGTTTACCCGGCGAAGTACCCTTTTTTCAATCGGTTGACATTGGTGGCGGGTGCGGCTACCTTGTTGCGAAAGATTCTGCGGGTCCGCGTTGGAGGGCTGGTTGTCGCAACTCCCGTCCGAGACCATCAGCAAATTATTGGCGAACTGGCACGCCGGTGACCAAGAGGCCTTGCGCGCGGTAATTCCCCTTGTTTATGACGAGCTCCGGCGGGTGGCACACCATTACCTGCAGAAGGAGCGTCCTGAACACACCCTGCAAAGCACCGCTCTGGTGCATGAGGCTTATCTCCGTCTGGAGAAACAAGGTGCAGCTCAGTTCGAGAACCGTGCCCATTTCGTAGCCATCTGCGCCCAGTTGATGCGGCAGATTCTGGTCGAGTACGCCCGCAGCCGCAATGCCGCCAAACGAGATGGAGGTTTCAGGTTGACGCTGGATGACGAGTTAGCGTTCAAGACTCGGAGCGTGGACATGGTCGCTCTCGACGACGCATTGAACGAACTAGCCAAACTTGATCAGCAACAGAGCTGCATTGTGGAGCTGAGATTTTTCGGCGGCCTTTCCATCGAAGAAACTTCGCGTGCGCTGAATCTCTCGCCAACCACGGTCAAAAGACACTGGGCCACGGCCAGACTTTGGCTGCATCATCAGATGAGCAAGGCACCCGACGCATGACACCGGAGCGCTGGCAACAGATTCGGGAAGTGTTGGAGAAGGCGCTGGAACTGGCGCCAAGCGAGCGCTCTGCCTTTTTGCAGCAGGCCTGTTCGTCCGATCAGTCCTTGCGGCAGGAAGTTGAAACCCTGCTCGCCTCCAGCCCTGACGTGCGCTCCAGCTTTCTGCAATCCTCTCCGCTGCAAGTGACGCTCACGTCCGGGACAAAGCTGGGCGAGTATGAAGTCAAATCGCTGCTGGGTGCGGGCGGCATGGGCGTGGTGTATCGGGCCCGCGATTCGCGACTCGGACGCGACGTGGCGATCAAGGTCTTGCCGTCAGTCCTTTCCGCGGATGCTGAACGACTGCGGCGCTTCGAGCAGGAAGCGCGAGCAGCGGCGGCATTGAACCATCCCAACATTCTCGCCGTGCACCAGATGGGCACATACGAGGGCGCGCCGTATCTGGTTTCGGAGTTGCTGGAAGGAGAAACGCTGCGGGAGCAGATCAAGCGGGGCCGTCTGGCAGTTCGTAAGGCGATTGATTACGGGGTGCAGATGGCGCGTGGTCTGGCCGCAGCGCACGAGAAAGGGATTGTCCATCGCGATCTGAAGCCAGAGAACCTGTTCGTCACCAAGGACGGTCGAGTGAAAATTCTGGACTTCGGGCTGGCGAAACTGACGCAACCGCAGTCCGGTTCGGAGCACAGTGCACTGACGCTCACCGAGGGAACAGAAGTGGGAGTGGTGATGGGCACGGTGGGCTACATGGCGCCGGAGCAGGTGCGCGGTGAAACGGCCGACCATCGCGCCGATATTTTTGCCTTCGGAGCGATTCTGTATGAAATGCTGGCGGGGAAAAGAGCGTTTCAGAAACCGACTTCGCCGGAGACGATGACGGCGATTCTGAACGAAGACCCGCCGGGCATTTCGCAAGTCACTACGGATATTCCACCAGCACTGCAGCGGGTGGTGCATCGTTGTCTGGAAAAGAATCCGGAGCAGCGCTTCCAGTCGGCGTCCGATCTGGCGTTCGCTCTGGATGCGCTGTCCGATTCGAGTGGGTACTCGACCAGCGATGTTTCTCGCGCAAAGCCGCACAGAGGCCGATCTTGGGGAATAGCAGCGAGTGTAGTGTCAGTCATACTTGTCGTTGTTGCGTTATTAGCGTGGCGGTCTCTGCACTCCCGCACCGCAGATGCGACACCGATCCATTCGATTGCCGTGCTGCCTTTTGCGAATGCGAGCAAAGACCCCGAAATGGACTACCTCGGCGAAGGCATCTCCGAGGAGGTCACGAACTCTCTTTCCCGGCTTCCTGATCTTCAAGTCATGGCTCGGAGCACCGTCTCTCACTACAAGTCGCGGCAGGACGATCCGCAAGGCGTCGGGCGCGATCTACATGTCGATGCGGTGCTGACCGGGCGCGTGGTTAAGCACGGCAATGAACTGGATGTTGAAACCGAGTTGGTCAACGTGGGAACGGGCGCACAACTTTGGGGCGAACGATACACTCGCAACACTAACGATGCTTCACTTCTGCAAGGTGCCATTACCCGTGACGTTGCGAGTCAATTGCGACCGCAGTTGGCTGCAGGCGAGCGTGACAGCCTGGCCAAGGTTGGCACGAGAGACGCCGAGGCGTATCAGTTTTATTTGAAGGGACGATACCGCTTCGAAAGTTGGACGCCAGAGGACCTGAAGGCGGCGGCTGAGTTTTTCGACAAAGCAGTTGCCCGTGATCCGAATTATGCCGCAGCATATGCCGGACTAGCGGACGCTTCTGCTATACAAGGATATTTCGGTTACATCCCTGGCCGTGCTCCGTTCGATAAAGCGCGATCGGCCGCGCGGAGAGCCCTTGAGCTTGATAGCCAGATTCCCGAGCCTCACATTTCATTGGCCATTGTCGACCTCATATATTTCTGGAACTTTCCGGAGGCGGAGCAGGAAATTCATAGTGCTCTGGCCATTGATCCCAATTCGGCCTTTGCCCATGAAATCTCCTGCTGGTTTGATGCTGACGTCGGACGAATTCAGGAGGCACAGGCCGAATGTAGGAGAGCGGTAGAACTCGATCCGTTTTCTTCGCTTTATAACTCGCTTCTCGCCCAAACTTATTGGATGGCGCACGACGGCTATCGGTCGGTCGAGCAGGCAAAGAAAGCCTTAGACCTTGACCGGAACGCTTGGTTTGCCGTAGAGACTCTCGGACTCGCTTACGAGGGAGCGGGGAATTATCCTCAGGCGATCGAGCAATGGGTTAGGGGGGACCAGTTGAAAGGCAACGAGGCGGTGAGCGCGGAAGATAGGCGAGTGTTCGATGAGTCGGGGTACGTGGGGTTTCAGCATTATCGGGCTAGACGTGAGGAAGCAGAAGGCGACTATTCAGGTGCCGCTGAAGATTACGCGCAGCTTGGTGAAAGAGATGCAGCCTTCAGGGTACTCGAAAAGGCGCTCGTGACCAGAACAGATCTGTTTATGGTCAAAGCCGACCCCGGACTCGACAAGATCCGCTCCGACCCTCGCTTCGCCGACTTGCTGCGCCGGATCGGGCTGCCGCAATGACTAAATTCTTTGTTGTCAACTTCGTTTGTTTTCCCGAATTCGCGACGAAGAACCACCAGACGGCATCCGTACCCGCAAGATATACGCGCTGACATGTGAAGTAGTCTTCGCGAAGACCGATTTCCCGAGAGAAGATCGCAAGTTGCTGCACACTGAAATTATGCAGGCACGGAAACGCGGTCCATTGTGACTGATGGAGAGGTTTTCCACAATCTCCGAGCGAAATCAGACTGTCGAGAAGAGTCGCTGAAGTGCCCTGCTAGCGCGCCAAAATCGTGTTTGTAACAAATTGAGACAATCGGCGATGCATTCATCATAAGAATGGTTGCAAATAAGACAGACCGGAAGTAATATGATTTTGGACGCAGCAGTTCGCGTTCACCTTAACCCAAAAAACCAAAACTTCCAGGTAGAAACGCAGCCCTAGCTTAAAGAGCAAATCTAAAGGGGTGCCCAAGACCCCGGTGCAATTCGGAGAGAAGCATGTCGTGGTACGCGTACTGCCTCACGGAACACCAGACCCTCGCTAATGGTGTTCGCGCCCGTCGTCCCTTCGTTCTAGATGGAATTCAAGGAGTCAATTCCGCCCCGGTAATGAGCTATCCCAGTGGAGAATTTGCGGTGATTGTCAGTGAATTTGACCGCGCAACCTGCAAACTCGACGAAAAGTCCGTTCTCGAACATGCCCGGGTTGTAAGCCAGAGTTTCCGAACCGCTACCGTCCTGCCCTTCCGTTTCGGAACGATTTTTGATACCGAAGACGCGATTCGCCAGGCGGTTCGATCCAATCGCCGCACATTCTGTGAGAGTGTCGCCCGGCTTCGTGGCAAGTCCGAAATGCGGATCAAGCTAACGGTCCGTGACGGTTCTCTTCGCGGCAACATGGAGGAGATTGTTCTGCCCGATACCGTTGGCCGCGAGTACCTGCTCAAGCTCCGCGAGAAGGCATCTCGCGAGCGCGAGCGCCAGACTAAAGCGCGTGCGCTGTCGGTCCAGGTGCACAAGCTCTTCAATCCTCTTGAAGAAGAAGTCAGCTGCAAAAAGGTCGATGCCGACGGAATGCTGCTCGATATTGCTCACCTCATCGATACCAAGTCGATCGAGAAATATCAGAACCGTTACAGCACAGCCGCGAAGCAACTCAAGAACTGCCAGATGGTAGTGACCGGACCATGGCCGCCGTATCATTTTCTGCCCGGTAAGGTGCGCACCGTCGCTGGCGACAGCTAGAAACCTCTTTCGGTTGGCCCAAGCCCCCTTTTCGGAGGGGGTTTTGCTTTTTGGGGACGACCTTGCCTAGAAAGGTAGAGACAAGAGTGAGTCCAATCTAAGACTCGAGAACTGGTAGCACTTCGGACTTGACAAACCCATAACCATATAGTTATGGTTTAGACATGCGAGCGGTAGCGGACGACGTTTTCAAAGCTCTTGCCGACCCCACGCGGCGAGCTCTCTTCGAGCGCTTGGCCCGCGATGGAGAACTAACAGTTCACGCCTTGACTTATCGTGCCGGCGTGTCGCAACCGGCCGTGTCCAAGCACTTGGGTGTTCTAAAGCGCGCCAAACTGGTGCGCCACCGGCGCGAAGGACGCGAGACGCACTACAACGCACAACCGCAAGCCCTGGCCCCCTTGGTCGACTGGATGAGCCTCTATGGTGCATTCTGGCGCGAACGGTTTGACCGCCTCGAATCTTTGTTGAAAAGGATGGATCAATAGCAATGACCAAACCAGATTCCAAGCGTTCCCTTGTCATCGAACGGGAGATGCCGCATCCCCCGAAAAAATCTGGCATGCGCTCACGCAAGGCGCACTGATCGAGGAATGGCTGATGAAAAATGATTTTCAGCCGGTCGTGGGCCACCGATTCAACTTCCGCGCCACGCCCGTGCCGAATTGGAACGGGATCATCGACGGTGAAGTCCTGTTGGTCGAACCGAATTCACGGCTCTCTTATAGCTGGAGTTCTATGGGTTTGAAGACCGTCGTCGCCTGGACGTTGACGCCGACCAAAAGCGGCACCCATGTCCGCATGGAGCAATCCGGTTTCCGGTCCGAAGAAGATGCCAACTACAAGGGTGCGACCTACGGATGGCGGAAGTTCATCGGTAACCTGGAGCGTGTCGTTGGGGGTTTGGACTAATCTTCACTAGTAGTGACGTAACCAGTAGTGACGCGGCACGCCCGCGAAATATGACAATTAGGAGTGAACCCAATGAAGATCAAACTAATCACCGTATACGTCAACGACCAGGAGAAGGCTCTGCGCTTCTACACCGAGGTGCTGGGGTTTGTGAAGACAGGGGACTTTAGCCAGGGACCGTATCGCTGGCTCACGGTGGCCTCCGCCGAGGAGCGCGACGGGACGCAGCTACAGCTTGCGCTCAACGACAATCCGGCCGCGAAGACCTACCAAGAGGCGATGTTCCAGCAAGGACAGCGGGCGGCGATGTTCTACGTCGACGACCTGCAGGCGGACTACGAGCGTGTAAAGACGCGTGGAGCCGAGTTCACGATGCCGCCGACCGCCACGACCGGCTCCAAGATCGCCGTGCTGAACGACACCTGCGGCAACCTCATCCAGTTGACGCAGATGATGCGCTATTAGGCACGCGCGTCATTAGGATGGACGCCCGACGGGTGCCCCTCGATAAGAGCGAAGGCACCCGCCACCCGGCGGGGAAACTACTTCCGCGTCATCCGCAGCTCGATCATCATCCGCTCCTCTCCTTTGTCATCGATCACGAAATGGCGATGGAGGAGAACGCGCCCGTCTTCCTCAAGGTGCGCACGTGCGACGGTCTTGCGCCCAGGATGCTCGGAATCGAGGGGCGTGTCCCACAGAACAATGTTCTTGCCATCAAACGTGCCATCGCTCTGGCGAATCGACATCGTCGTCTGCCGCGAGTCGTACCACACGGTAGTGAAGCGATTCGTTTTGGAATCGAAGCCGGAGATTCCGGTGCCGGTGCCCTTCGTGCCGTCAGCATTGAAAAAGATGAAATCCGATTGCAGAAACTTGCCGTCCTCGATCATGTACTGCTTACACGTGCCTTTCGTCACGATCGGCTTCCCGTTCATCGGCCCGCCGTTCATGGGAAAGAAAGTCTTGACGACGTCCCAGTCGCCCGCAAATTGCGCAAGCAGCTTCTGACCGGCACCCGGCGTGTTCGGCGGCTCGTATTGATTGTGGGTTTGCTGCGCGACCGCAGCAGTAGCAATGAGCAATATCGCTGTAATCCATGTCTTCATAGCTCGCGGATTATATGGAAAAAATGCGAGCATTGCACGCCTTGTAACGTCACTTGCCTGTGGAGCGTGAACATCCCCACTCAAGCCAAAACGGAGCTTAGGCTACCCGCCCGCCACACGCCAAATGCCCTGCCAGTTAAAGAACTGCGGGCTACTTTATCTAACTTTAACTTCTTTTATTTGAAAGGGGGTTCGATTTCTGTTTGAATACCCCGACGGGAGCGATCATGAAAACCTACAACCTCATTGGCTATTCGATTATTTTTTTCTACATGTTGGGTTGTATGTATTTCGCCCCAGCTCATTTGGGGCCTTGGGCTGGAATGTTGATAGGCGGAGCTTATTTTATCTTTGGTTGGTTGATTGGCGGGTTGTATTTGGCCGATGTTCTTCATTTGGGAATCGCTCATCGAGCACTCGACTATAAGGAATGGTTCATAAAAGCCGTCACTGTCGTGAACAACACCATCGGTGTCTACGTAGACCCCATCTCCTGGGTCAATCGCCATCGATTGCATCATAAAAACTCGGACCGTGATGGAGACCCCAATAAAATCTCAGGCGATGGTTTTTGGCGGACCTTATATCTCTGTCACCTGCCGTATCGGTGTCAGGAGAATCTGGCGACCGATGAGATCTTGAAGTCACGAACCTTCCGCGTGGTGGGGAGCTGGGTATTTGCAGTCGTTGCACAGACCGCCACTTTTTGTCTCTTATGGAAGCTGGTTGGAAGTTTGAAGTTCGCGCTGGTGATGTGGATTGGCATGCGAATTTTTGCGTGGTGGGTTAACATGGTTCAAAACTACTGGACCCACACTCGACAATTTGGATACCGGCGCTATGACGATGAACGCGACAACGCGATGAATATTGGCGAATGGCTGCCGGTAACGGCGACTTTCAGCGCCTGCCTGCAGAATAATCATCACCACTATCAAACTCTTTTGCGGCTCAGCCACGACGAATCCGAATACGACTTTGGCTTCTTGACCGTCAAAATCATGAAGAGTCTTGGGCTGGTCAAGGCAACGGCCAGGGGCGAGTTGGTGCCCTCGGACGTTCCATTGGCTGCACTAGATTTTTAGGCCACCCTTTTTCTTCCCTATAAAGGGTTCAATCGTCTGCCCAAGAAAGCCCGGCGCAATTTCCTCGCCGTCTAGACCGTAGCGTTCCGGCCACTCGTCAGGATAGTGGTAAGTTCCAAAAAGTTTATCAATCCATGGAAAATGAATGGCAAAGTTCTTATCGATGCCCTCTTTTTGAGAAGTATGGTGCCAATGATGATATCTGGGCATCACCAAAAACTTTTCGAGCCATTTCGCACTTGGGCCGAAATTGCAATGAGTCCAGGTTGCGTGAAGGGTGACAAAAATCAAATATGCCAGGATGATCGATTGCGAAAATCCCAGCATCAGAGGAACAAGGATAAATCCGCGTACAAGTGTGTCGTCTACAAAGTGGGAGCGTGAGCCAGCGATCCAATCAAGTGCCTTCGAAGAATGGTGAACGGCATGAAAACGCCACAAAAATGGCACTTTATGCAAAGCCAAATGAATGAAATATTCAGCGGTGTCCGCAACCACAACGGCCAGGAAAAATTGCACCAGCCAAGGCAGTCGAGCGATCAAGTGTTGAAGAGCCGGAACGCCCAGATATTTGGTGGCTTGGATAGCGGGCAATAAAACCAGAAAAGATAAAAGTTGTATAGGGAGATGGGTGGACATGAAATAAACCACATCCAAAGTCCACTGGTTCCTGAATGTGCCTTGTTTTGGATATTGGGGCCAGAGTCTTTCGAGTGGCACGTAGATGAGCGCCATCAGAAACAAATCGAGCAAAAACCAGTCCAGGCCGATGGCGGGACCATTACCCAAATTATTGTTAATCTGTACGCTTGATCCGCCCAAAGCCGTTGCCGCGATGGCAAGCAACATTCCAGTCAAAGCCAAAGTCTTTTTCTTGCGCCTAATCGAAGAAATGACTCCGAATACAATTGCGGCCACTATGAGGCATTGGATCAAAACCCGCATGGTGTGCATTGGATAATGCGGACGCAGTTCAGGAGAGCTGAGTAGCTGAGGAAAATGCAGGCACAAAACTCCTCCGAAGGAAAGGAATCCAAAAAAGGCCGACAATATCCCACTCCACCAACCGGTTCCAAAGCCAGTAGACTCGGCATCGCCAAAGAATTCATTAATCTTTTGCTCGATCACGATGTCTCCTCGTTTAACGTTCCTCGATCCAGGGAAGATATTAGAACGATATTCACATGATCCTTTCGCTGAAAAGAAATGCGGCCATTACTGAGGTTCAGCGAACTCGGCTGACAGGTGGATGAGTCCATGAGCAAAAGTAACCTAGACCCAATGTTCGGCGGCGTTTAACTCCTTTTATCCAGCACGACTTGGCTTCAGCCATGCCGTAATCACTGAAGTCCTCCCAATTTTTTCATCACATTTTTCTCGTACGCTTATCACAGACCTGCACCCTAATCGGTGCGAAGATACCTCGACAGTGCACCATTGAGAACTGCGCCCGTCTCCAGAGACGAACGCATTTCCAGCCTCATAGTGCGGAGTAAAATTTTCGCCGCTCTTTGACAACATATGGTCCCAATCAACACCCTCGCAAGTGCACGCCAAACCGCAAAATCTAACGCTAAGTCCTATCTTTTGAATATTTTGCCTATAACTACCGTACTATCATCGACTTAACTCATTTTGGGGGGAGGGGGGGTACCCCCCCCAAATCACAAAACCCGGCATTGGATAACTTTGGATAAAGGGGGGATTTTCACCACTTGAGTGGGGTTTTATCAGAAGAGGCTTCCATCCGCTGAGGTTGCAGGTTTCGGCGAGCGCAGCTAAATTAGGTGCGAGAGTTTGGAGCTATCTATGAAAAAAACTGTCCCGGCGGAATCTGCCTCTGCATTCATCGCCTCTGGATTCATCGACCAGAAGATCATGGAACTTGGGGACTGGCGCGGGAAGATGCTCGCGAAAGTGCGTGACATCATCCACAAGGCGGACCCTGAGATCGTCGAAGAGTGGAAGTGGATGGGCACTCCGGTCTTCTCCCACGGCGGCATCGTTTGCACGGGAGAGACGTACAAGAACGTCGTCAAGATGACGTTTGCTAAGGGAGCTGCGTTGCAGGACCCTTCAGGTCTATTCAACTCCAGCCTCGAAGGGAATGTCAGGCGCGCCATCGACATCCACGAAGACGACAAGATCGATGAGGCGGCCTTGAAAAATCTCATCCGCGCGGCAGTGGCCCTCAATCTCAAGAGCAAGAGTAAGCTGAAGCCCCGGCGAAATTCCCCACTCTAAATTTCGCAAAGAACGCGAAATTTGGTGTGGGGCACCGGGCAGCAAGCGGGCCCGACTAGCTTCCTCGCAGGTCTCGGCAAGATCTTCTCCCAGAGGAGAATTTCAGCCAGGTTTCTCCAAAGTGCAGGATTCTGCATTCGGCTCCTCCAAATGGACGATTCCAGGTCCTGCGGCCCGTCTAAGTGATTCACCCTAAAATCCTGATTTAGAACAAGTTCCCGAAATGGTCTCATAGCAGTGTCCGGTTTGCCATTTTGGTTCCGCAAATGCTCATTCCCATGGTAATAAAGAGGCCGTACCCGTTGGAACCACTTCACTCTCGATGTTCTCGACATCTCACTCTGTCCGTTCTACTCCCCGGAGCGGGCGTCAAACTTGTTTTCCTCTGATTCCCGCCACTTAGCCTCTTTGAAAATGGTGGCCCCGCAAGGGGCCGCTTTTTTGTCTTTCCTGCTCCTGTACACTCGCCGCTCCCAATGAATTTTCGCTTGTCTGTTAGTTGACTCATTAGTCGCACTTTTAGTTGTCACGGTTGGTTCTCTCTCTGTCTATACTGTCGCCCATGAAGTCCGTCATCGTTGGAACAGCCGGACATATCGATCACGGGAAGACTTCGCTGGTCAAAGCCCTTACCGGCATTGATGCCGACCGCCTCGAAGAAGAAAAACGGCGTGGCATCACCATCGATCTTGGATTTGCCCACTTCGAACTCCCCGCGCCAGATGGCAGCAAAATTCGCGTGGGCTTTGTCGATGTCCCCGGCCATGAGCGCTTTGTGCGCAACATGCTGGCGGGCGTGGGCGGCATCGACTTGGTGCTGCTCGTGATCGCCGCCGATGAAGGGATCAAGCCGCAGACTCGCGAACATTTCGATATCTGCCGGCTGTTAGCAATTCGTCGCGGCATCACGGTGCTTACAAAATCCGACACGGTGGATGCGGAGACGCTCGAAGTCGTGCGCCTGGAAGTGGAAGACTATGTACGCGGATCTTTCCTCGATACGGCTCTCGCTGTCGCGCAATCGCCGACTGTCGCGGTGAGTTCGTTAACGGGCGCAGGTCTGGACGAGCTGAAATCTGCGCTCGTCCGGGTCGCGTCCGAAGTTACCGCGAAAGATTCAGCTGCGCTGGCTCGCTTGCCCATCGATCGTGTTTTCACCATGAAAGGTTTTGGCACGGTTGTGACCGGCACGCTGGTTGCGGGAACGATCCGAAAAGAAGAAGAACTCGAAGTATTTCCCGGCGGCAAGCGCGTGCGCGTTCGAGGAGTGCAGGTGCATGGCGCGCCGGCGGACGCCGCCGTTGCAGGGCAGCGTACCGCACTGAATCTTGCAGGAGTCTCCACCGAAGACTTGGCGCGAGGTATGACGCTCGCAAGCGCCGACACTTTTCAGTCCACGTCGCGAGTCGATGCGCTTCTTTCACTTCTTCCCTCAGCAAAGCCGCTCAAAGACCGAGCGCGTGTGCATTTTCACGCCTATACGGCAGAAACCATCGCGGAGGTGCGTCTTTATGGAACAAAACAATTGAAGCCGGAGGACGAAGCTTATGTGCAACTAAGATTCGCCGAGCCCATGTTACTTCTGCCTGGAGATCGTTTCATCGTGCGTCAGTTTTCCCCGGTAATGACAATTGGCGGAGGCGTTGTGCTGGATGCTTCACCTGCGACTCGCAGACAACGCGTTGAAGATACGCTCGAATTTCTCCAGACGATGCGGGGAGGCTCTCCGGAACGAGTTCTGGCCGCGCGCGTCGCACGCCGAGGGGCAATTGGTCTGCGTCTGGATGACATATCAAGAGAAATGAATATTCGGCGGGAAGAAGTGCCGAAACTCGCCGGGAAGGCTGGACTGGTGCAGTGCGGTCACGTGCTGATTTCGCCGGATGCATTCGCCAAAGCAAAGGCTGATACGCTGCAGGCTCTCAAGGAATTTCATGACGCGAATCCTCTCGTGGCAGGCATGAGCAAAGAAGAACTGCGCGATCGCGTTAAGCTGGGCTCCGAAGTTTTCTACAGCGTGCTGGGGAAATTAGTGGAAGAAAAGCAACTTGAAGTCGCGGGCGAACTTGTCCACCTGCATGGTCGTGGCGTGGCCATGAAAGACGAAGAAGCCGAATCCAAGAAAATCATCGAGCAGGCATTTGCTTCGGCTGGGTTGAAGGTTCCGTCGCTGAAAGAGGTGCTGGCGGGACTGAAGATAGATAGAATCCGCGCTCAGAAGATTGTCACGCTGCTATTGCGCGACAAAGTTCTGATCAAGGTCTCGGAGGAGCTTGTCTTCCACCAGAGTGCGCTCATGGATCTCCGCCACAAGGTCGCCACGCTCAAAACCATCACGCCGAAGATTGATGTTGCCCGCTTCAAAGATATGACAGCGGTCAGCCGCAAATATGCAATTCCGCTGCTTGAATATCTGGATCGCGAGCGAGTCACGCGGCGCGTGGGGGATGAGCGGGTGATTCTGTGACTTTGTGATTCTGAGATTGTGTGGTGACCGGGCTCTGCACCGTCCAGTGCGAACTCAGTTCAGCTGAACTGGGACGCATCCGGACGGTGCAGAGCCCCGTCACCACATGAGCTACTAAATCTTTTCTTCCGGGAATTCTACTTCCAACGCCAGTGGTCCGGTGACGCGGTTGGTCAAATTCGCTAATCCGATGAGCATGTGCAGATCGACAATCTGCTCGTCGGAAAAATGTTCCCTGAGTTCCGCGAAGTCTGCATCGCTGGTGCCGTCGGGAGTACGCGTAAGCTTTTCAGCATAGCGCAGCGCGACTTGCTCGGGCGCACTGAATCCTGAGTAGTTGCCTTCTTTCAGAGCTTTCATCTGTTCCAGCGTCATTCCGACGCGTTTGGCGCCCTGAATGTGGTGCTGGGTACAGTAATGGCATCCGTTGATCAGGGAGACGCGCAGATAAACAGCCTCGTAAAGCTTGCGGTCAAGCGAACGCCCCACGCTGGCATAGAATCCAAGAAAATTTCCGAACATGGCGGGACGATGCGCCAGCGCTTTCTGAATGTTGCCGGGCTTGCCTTTCAGCTTGCCGTCGTAAATTTCCTTAACTTCAGGACTGGCTTGCGCCAGTTCGATCAAACTAATACGAGCCATGTGTCTTCCTCCAGATGCAGATGCGACTCTCCAATAGCAAATATAATAAATGCAGAGAATTCTTCTTCGCACAACTCACTTTCAATGCTGACAATTCGTATCGCCACTATCGCCGACGCCGCCCTGATCAGAAGGTTGATCTGGGAACTTGCCGACTTTGAGAAGTCGCCGGATCAAGTCCTTACTACGGAGGCCGACATCGCGCGCGACGGTTTTGGCGCGAATCCTCAGTTTCGTGCCCTTATCGCTGAATGGCACGGACAACCCGCGGGATTTGCTCTTTTCTTTAGCTACTACTCGACGTGGCGAGGGGCTGGATTCTATCTGGAGGATCTCTTTGTCCGTCCCGATTTTCGCGGGCGCGGAATTGGCAGAGCGCTTCTCGCACGCGTCGCCCGCGTAGCCGAGCAGGAAAACCGCATCTTCATTCGGTGGGAAGTGTTGAATTGGAATCAATCTGCCATCGAAATGTACAAAGCGATGGGCGCCGAGTTTCTTGACGAGTGGCGAAGTTTTTTTCTAATGGGAGATGGTCTGCGGAAATTGGCGGAGAAGGATTCTTAATGCGAGTATGCATCATCGGCGCTGGCTTGGCGGGATCGGAAGCGGCATGGCAGTGTGCGCGGCGTGGCGTCTCAGTCGAATTATTTGAAATGCGCCCAATGCGCACGACTCCCGCCCACCAGACAGACGACTTCGCTGAACTGGTCTGTTCGAATTCTTTGAAATCCAATAGTGAGAACACTGCGCCTTGGTTGCTGAAGGAAGAGATGCGCAGGGCGGGATCTCGTCTATTGGCGATCGCGCGTGAAACTGCTGTGCCCGCTGGGCACGCTCTGGCTGTGGATAGAGCCGGGTTTTCACGAAAGGTGACGGAAGCAATTTCCCATGAGCCCCTGATCACGATTCGCCGCGAAGAGGTCACGCAGGTCGCAGAAGGCCAAGTTACGGTTATTGCAACTGGTCCGCTGACATCGGACGCGCTGTCTCGCGAGATCGCGCGATTGTGTGCAATGAGTTCTGGCAACACCCACTTGTATTTCTACGATTCGATCAGCCCTATTGTGGAGGCCGATTCCATCGACATGAGCAAGGTGTACCTGGCGGCTCGCTATGACAAAGGGTCGGCCGACTATATCAATTGTCCAATGTCGAAAGATGAGTACGACCGGTTCTACGATGCACTTCTCGCGGCGCAGTCGGTCGAGCAAAAGGACTGGGAGAATCTGAACTACTTCGAAAGCTGCCTGCCCATCGAAGAAATCGCGCGGCGCGGACGCAATACGCTGCGCTTCGGCCCGATGAAGCCAGTCGGATTGAAAGATCCTCGTACCGGCAGAATTCCCTACGCAGCAGTGCAATTGCGCCAGGAGAATCTGCGAGCCGACTCCTACAATCTTGTCGGATTCCAGAATCACCTGAAATTTGGCGAACAAGCGCACGTACTGAGTTTGATCCCAGGCCTCGAAAACGCGCGGTTTCTGCGCTACGGACAGATTCACCGCAATACGTATATCAATTCGCCTTCGCTCCTGAACCCTACGCTGCAAATGAAGTCGCATCCACATGTGCTATTCGCGGGCCAAATCTGTGGCGTCGAAGGTTACGTCGAATCGATTGCCACCGGCCTGATGGCGGGCATGAATGCGGCCGCGCTGGCAATGGACAGTGAACCGGTGCCTCCGCCACGCGCGTCGGCGTTTGGCTCGCTGATCCACTACATCACGCAGGCAGAGAGCAAAAACTTTCAGCCGGCGAATATCACATTCGACCTTTTGCTTGCGCTCGACCGCGAGGTTCGCGACCGCAAAGAACGCCATCGTCTGCAATGTGAGCTAGCTCTGCGCGAGTTCGAGAATTGGTTGCAGCGCAATGCAATGCAACCCCAGCTCGGCTGAACCCTAATTCGACGGGAACTAACTCCCTCCATTCCACGTACATCAAAGCAGGAGCGAGGCCGCGCTTCCATTTCACGGCGAGCCGCGTCGAACCTTAAGAGTTGAATACAGAGTTGAATACTTAGATGTCATTTCGCGATCTCATTCAGGACGTGTTTCGAACCCTTTGGGCGCATCGTGTCCGCACCCTGCTGACCATGTTCGGAATCGCCTGGGGGGTGGTCTCGATTGTCTTGATGGTTGCCGCTGGCGAAGGTCTTCGCGTCGGCCAAGCCAAGCAAGCCGCAACCCTGGGCCGCGACTTGATGATCGTTTTTCATGGCCGTACCAGCCTGCAGGCTGGCGGCACGAAGGCGGGCCGTCTGGTGCACTGGACGGACTCCGATATTCCCCATCTTCAGGAAGAGGCGACGGATTGTGAGTTCGCGATTCCGGAGCTCGAGCAGAACACGGTGCGTTCGCATACTGCTTACAACGCTGCCGCATTCACAGTGACTGGCTCGACACCGGAGTTCGCAGAGATTCGCAGCCTCGGCGTCAGCGAAGGCCGATTCTACGATCAGGACGACATCGCCGAAGGTCGTCGCGTTGCCTTCCTCGGCTCCGACGCGAAGAAGCAATTATTCGCCGGTCGTCCTGCGGTTGGACAACTCGTCTACCTCAATGACATACCCTTCACAGTTGTCGGCGTAATGTCGTCGAAGAAACAGGATTCGAGTTATGACGGGTGGGACGTCAACAAGATCTTCATCCCTTTTCCTGCTATGCGCCGCGACTTTCCTGATAAGCCGCCGGGAACGCCCGACACATTCGATCAGTTGCTGGTCGTTCCGCGCAACGTTGAACACCACGAAGCATGCAAAGATGAGATTCGGGCTGTGTTAGGAAGATTGCACGACTTTGATCCCACCGACAAAGAAGCCTGTCCGATCTGGGACACCATTCAGGAAGCGAAAGCCTTCCGTACCATGACCGACGGCATGAAGTACTTTCTCGGCGCAGTTGGCATCGTGACTTTATTTCTCGGCGGACTCGGTGTGATGAACGTGATGCTGGTGGCGGTGCAAGAGCGCACCCGCGAGATCGGAGTCCGCAAAGCCATCGGAGCTCCTGCCAACAGCATCATGCGGCAGTTTTTTCTCGAAGCGCTCATTGTTGCGTTGATCAGCGGCGGCGCGGGCCTGCTCCTCGCGTTCGGCCTGTGCGCGTTGGTCGATCTGCTGCCGATGCCGGACTTCTTTGCTGGTCTGTTGCCCACGTGGCAGACAGGCACGGTGGCCATGGCAGTTCTCGGAACTATCGCTATTCTGTCCGCTTTATATCCGGCTCGCCGCGCTGCCGCTATCGATCCCATCGAAGCCTTGCGCCACGAGGCTGGCGGCTAGCATGATTTATCAGATATTGAACGAAGCGTGGCTGGCACTGCGTCGCAACCGTACTCGCAGCGCGCTCACCATGCTCGGCATCGTATGGGGAATCGCCACGGTCACGCTGTTGATCGCTTACGGTGGCAGCTTCCGCGAAATTCTGGTTGGCGGATTTGACGCCTTTGGCAAAGGAGCTGTCATATGCTGGCCGCAGCAGACCAGCGAACAGCCCGGCGGCCAACGTGCGGGCAAGAAAGTCGTGCTCGAGCAAGCCGACCTCGACATGATCAAAGAGACTGCCAACTATGTAAGGCACGCGTGTCTCGAAACCGTGCGCCGTCCCGGCATCGCCTATGAGGACCGCATGGTCGGCACCGCGCCCGTCCGCGGCGTTTGCCCCGAGTACGGCGAGATGCGCAACGAACAGCCGTCGGAGGGACGCTGGATCAACTCCCTAGACCAACTCGAGCGGCGTCGCGTCGTGTTTCTGGGCGCGCGCGTGCGTGAACAATTATTCGGAGGACGCCCCGCCGTGGGCGAAACAGTAGTCATCGCTGGAGTGCGGTTCACCGTGATCGGTACCATGGACCGCAAAATCCAGCTGAGCAATTACTTTTCCAGCGACGACGAGTCGACATGGATTCCTTACTCTGCGGCGAGCGATCTTTGGAACACGAAACACGGCGACGTGCTGGTGTTCGAACCCATTGCACCACAGTATGAGGCGCGCGCGGAGGCGCAGGTTCTCGCTGCGATTGCTACGCGCCAGCAATTCTCGCCCAACGACAAGAAAGCGATTCAGATGTTCGGCCGTGAAGAGTTTCGTCCCGTCATCAACGGCATCACCATCGGCCTGCAGGTCCTGCTCATATTTATCGGGATCCTCACTCTCGGAATCGGCGGCGTGGGCGTCATGAACATCATGCTGGTTTCGGTCGACGAGCGCATTAAAGAAATCGGATTGCGCCGCGCTCTAGGCGCTCGCAAGTGGCACATCAAAGCGCAATTCCTCGCCGAGACACTGCTCATCATGCTGCTCGGCGGCGCCATTGGAATTATAGTGTCTTACGTGGTTGCCGTGGCGGTAGGCACGCTTCCGCTGATGGGTCCGCTGTTCGAGGACACATCTGGAAAAGCCGACATTCATCTCAAAATTTCATTCTTCACAGTCATGATTTCAACCCTGGTGTTGCTATTTGTAGGCGTGCTGAGCGCGCTCATTCCAGCGTCACGAGCTGCGAATCTCGATCCCGTCGATGCGCTGCGCTATGAGTAATGCCCGGTGGAAAAAACGGGCGCCTCGACCCTTGTGGAAGTTCCGCTAGCAATCAAAGTCACCATCCGCATTGACGCCGCAACTCCACCCGCGATACCTTGACGGCATTGGTATGAGTGATATGAGGGAATCCATTGCCCATCTCTGCCGTTGATTGCGTACAACCCGCCTTGCAGCACACTCGCGAACAAGTCTTCACACGTTTCCGCTTCGGGCAATGGTCTCGCCTGGCGCTGGTTGGAATTCTGGCGGCAGAACTGCATGTCGGCGGGTGCGGTTTCGGAAACTTAGGAAGCAGTTGGCCGCACACCCCGCACAAGAATCAAAGCGATTTGCTGCCGTCTTCCAGTGTGCCGTTCAATTGGCCTGGGTTGAATCCCGCCCACGTCTCGAACGACATCGCACAGTTCATCGGATTGATCGTGGTGGGAATCTTCGCCTTCCTCCTGCTGGGGTTCGTGTTTATGTACATCAACAGCGTGTTCCGGTTCATCCTGTTCGATTCGGTTCTACGGCGGCAGTGTTCGATTAGTGAAGGATGGCAAAAATGGCGCCGCGCCGGCGGCCGATTCTTTCTGTGGCAGATCGTATATCTAATTTCGACGTGGCTGTTTTTGGCCGTTCTCGTAGGTGTGCCGCTAGCCCTGGCTTTAGCTGCCGGCTGGACGACGAATCTGAAAGAACACATCGGTCGGATGATCGTCGGAGTCATTCTGCTCGTAGGTTTGTTCCTGGTGTTCGTGCTGACGGCCGCTGTGGTGCAGGTGCTGGCAAAAGATTTTCTGGTGCCGATTATGGCTCTCGACGATCTCGATTTTGCCGATGGCTGGCACCGTTTGATAGCGATGATCGGACGGGAGAAAGGAAAATTCGCCATCTATCTGCTGCTGAAGCTGGTGCTTTCGATCGCGGCGGGAATTCTGTTCAGCATCATCGCGATCATCCCAATGCTGCTCGTAGTTGTCCCTGGAGTAGTCGCCGTACTGGCAGGACGTGCAGCCGGAATGGGATGGAACGTGACAACCATCAGTTTGACAATCATCTTGGGAAGTTTGCTTGTATTCCTGCTGATTTACCTCGTCGCCTTAGTGTGTGTGCCAGCCACAGTTTTCTTCCCGGCCTACGCGCTGTATTTTTTGTCTTCCCGATATCCAGCCCTCGACGCGCTGCTCCATCCAGTGCCGCCCGCGCTGAACTTGCCTCCGATTCCCGAGTCTCCGCCGCCATTCGAAGCGCCTCCGCTACCGCCGTCGGCAGAGCCCATCGGATGATCTGCAACTGGAGAGCCGGGCGTCCCCGCCCGGCCACCACCGATTTCCATGACGTGGCAAAAGTGATTGCAGTTGCTCGGATCGCGGGCGTCGATCGGGTGGGGCTGATGACTGAGGACGGAAAGCATTTGCCGATGACGGGCTAGAAGTCATCTCATGAGTCGCGGAAGGCTACAAACGACTGCGCCACTATGTTGTCAATTCGCCGGAATCAATTCGCAACATGAATGATTTACAGCCGCCGGGCGGATCCCACTCTCCTTCGCCCTTTACCAATGTGTCGTCGACCCCGGTGACGATTACTCCGTCCAACGCGAGGTTTGGACTTCGCCATATCACGTCGCCTTCGGGAGACAGCCGCACCAGGCCCGTACCCGAGGCAACCAGAAGATATTCCGAGGCGGAATAAAAGGCGGCAAAATAGCTATTCAAAGCAATTATCGAGCCTGACCGCAGCCCTGGGTCGATGACGTAAATCGCATCACCATAGCCCACGAACACCAGATTGCCCCAGACTACTGCGTCTTTGAAGGGCGTCGATTCGCACTCCGCATAAAGATCGACGCGCAGGATTGGACGACCATTATCCGTAATAGCAATAAACAAGTCGGCGGTTCCAAGTCCGCTCGGAAGGTTTCCGAGTAGCAAAGGAGGCATCGTGGTCCAAGGGAATTGGATTGCGGATTGGTAGCTGACACCTAACACGAGCATCCTCCAAAAATCTTATCGACTATTATTCCCGTGCCCGGTTCTTAATCCAAATAGGCGACCCAACAAACCCGAACGCCTCGCGAATTTGATTCTCCAAAAATCGCTGATAGGAAAAGTGCAGCTTCACGGGACGATCGGTGAAGAGCACGAACGTAGGCGGCGCAACTCCGGCCTGCGTCATATATTTGATTCTCACGCGCTTGCTCACAGGAACGGAGGCGCGATCAAAATCGACCGTCCTCAGGAAGCGATTCATCTCGCCAGTGGTGACGCGCTTACGCCGCTCGGCGGCAACCTTCTCGATTAGCGGAAGAATTCTTTCTACTCCCTTGCCGGTATGCGCGGAGAGAAACAGCACCGGCGCGTAGGCCAGGAATTTTAATCCATAGCGCAGGCGCTCTTCGTAGAGAGCTCGATCTTGCGGACGCTTAGCATCCTGAATGCGCGCTGTCTTCGACTGGCTGACGGCGCGTTTCTCGCCGCTAGCCACGAGATCCCATTTATTGACCAGGATAATCACCGAGCGTCCACTCTCGTGCGCGTAACCCGCAATGTTCGCGTCGAGGCCGCTCGCGCCTTCGGTGGCGTCGACCATGAAGAGCACGATGTCGGCATCTTCAATATTTTTTCGCGCCATCACCACCGAAAGCTTCTCCGCCATCAACTTAGTTTTGCCCTTGCGGCGGATGCCGGCCGTATCGACGAAGCGAATCTTGCGGCCGTGGTACTGGATAACCTCATCGATGGAATCGCGCGTGGTGCCGGCAATGGGTGATACGATGGCACGATCCTTTCCCGTGAGCTGATTCAGTAGCGTGGACTTCCCAACATTCGGATGCCCGATGATGGCCACCTTAATCTCATGTGGCTCCTCAGCAGCGGGGGTGGAGGTGGCTGAGCCTTCCTCTGTGTTTTCCTCCGTAACCTCAGTGCTCTCTGTGGTTGCCTTTGCACGAGCGGGCAGCACCTTAAGGATGGCGTCAAGCAGATCGTCGACGCCACGTCCGTGCTCCGCCGAAATCGGAAATATATTCCGCATTCCGAGCACATGAAATTCGCCAAGCAACGAACCCTGCTTATCAGAATCCATCTTGTTCACGGCGAGGAATAGCGGCTTGCCGGTACGGGCCAGAAGTCGCGCCAACTCGCGATCGGGCCCAGCGATTTCGGTGCGCGCATCGACAACCATAATGATCGCCGCCGCTTCTTCGAATGCGACCTTGGCCTGACGAAAGATCTCCGACGGTATAAAGTCTTTGTCATCAGGAATGATCCCGCCCGTATCCACCACTCGAAATTCATGGCCTAGCCATTCCACTTCGCCATAGAGGCGGTCGCGCGTGATGCCGGGCTCGTCGCCGACGATGGCGCGCCGCGATCCGGTCAGATGGTTGAAGAGCGTCGATTTGCCGACGTTCGGACGACCAACAATGGCGACGAGTGGCGATAACTTCTTCTTGCTCAAGGGATATCTTTTCTGATTCCGAGTCGATGAAGGTTTTGCCGAGAACTGAGAACCGGGAACTGAGAACTGTTAGCTATTATAGAGACTCCGTGCCTTCCTCATCCCATACCGAATCTCCAGCTGCGGGATTCTCGCTCTATCAGTTCTTCGCGCCTGGCGGATTGCTCTCGAAAACGCATCCCGCCTACGAGTTTCGACGCGGACAGTTGCAGATGGCCCAAGCCGTCGAAGAAGCGCTCGAAGAAAAACGCCACCTGATCGTCGAAGCTGGCACCGGTACCGGAAAAACGCTGGCCTATCTCTTGCCGGTAATCCGCTCAGGCAAACGCGTCATCATCTCGACCGGCACGAAGAATCTGCAGGAGCAACTCTTCTTCAAGGATGTGCCAGCGCTGGAACGGGCTTTATTCCCTGATGGCGATCACAAGCTGAGCGTCTGCTACATGAAGGGACGCAACAATTATCTCTGCCGCAAGAAGCTCATCGATCTCACCGATCAGCCCGTGCTCAGCGGATTGGAAGAGATCGAACACTATCGCGCCATCGCAGCGTGGGAGAAAACTACCCAGACCGGTGACCGCGCCGAACTCGCCGAACTACCCGAGGCGAGCGCTCTTTGGCACAAACTCGATGCCCGCGCCGATACCTGTCTTGGTCAGAAATGCAAAGAATACGAACGCTGCTTTATCACCGAGATGCGACGACACGCCGCCGAGAGCGACATCATCATCGTCAATCACCATCTATTTTTCGCCGACCTCTCCATCAAACTCGAAGCCGAAGGCGCGCCCGACGCCGGCGTGCTTCCTGAGTGCGGAGCGGTGATCTTCGACGAAGCGCACGAACTGGAAGACATCGCGGGAAACTATTTTGGGATTTCGGTCAGCAACTTGCGCATGGACGAGTTGACGCGCGATGTCGAACACCTTTTGCAGCGCGAGAAACTTTACACGCCGCAGATGTCGGAAGCGATTCAATCGGTGCGGGAGCGTTCACAGCTTTTCTTTTCGCTCTTGCCCGCGAACGAAGGCCGCTTTGCCTTCGACTCTCGGCGCGAATTTCTGGAGGAAAACGGCGAAGAATTTATTGCCCTCAATCAATCACTAAACCGGCTCGGGGCCGAGTTGGAGCAGCTTCCGCAAAAGCCGGAGGAAGTCTTCACGCTGGCGCGCCGAGCGCAGCAATTGCAGGTGCAACTCGGCTTCGTGATGGAAAACGAAGATCCCAATACAGTTTTCTGGATCGAGAGGCGCGGGTTTCGCGGGCCGGGAGGCAATCGCCGCAAGCTTTCATCTTCGGCAGCAGCCGAATCGTCCGCAGGCGGCCGCACGAATGTTTTTCTGCAGGCGACTCCAATCGAAGTTGGCCAGATTCTGCGCGAGTGCCTATGGTCGAAGCTAGAGACCTCGGTGCTTACCTCCGCCACGCTCGCAGTCGGCGGTGGGTTCGACTACATCCGAGGACGGCTCGGGCTCGACCACGCGCGCGAATTGATCGTGCCATCGCACTTCGATTACGAAAGCCAGGCGATCCTTTACGTGCCGCCCAATCTACCCGATCCGCGCACGCCGCAATTTGCCGGCGAGGCCGCTGGCGTTATTCGGCGGCTGCTGGAGATTACGCGCGGACGCGCGTTCGTCCTCTTCACCAGCTATGCGCAGATGAACGAAATTTACGACCGGCTGCTAGGCGAGTTGGATTTCCCGATGCTCAAGCAGGGAGACGCTCCAAAATCGGCGCTGCTCGAAGAGTTTCGGATCACGCCGCACGCCGTCTTGTTTGGGACATCTTCGTTCTGGCAAGGTGTGGACGTGCAGGGCGAGCAGCTAAGCTGTGTGATTATTGATCGCTTGCCGTTTGCTGTGCCGAGCGATCCCGTGGTTGCCGCGCGAGTCAAAGCCATCGACGCCGGCGGCGGCAATGCTTTTTTTGAGTATCAAGTGCCAAGCGCGGTCATCACACTGAAGCAGGGCTTTGGAAGACTGATTCGGTCGCTGCATGATCGTGGATTGCTGGCCTTGCTCGACAACCGAATTTTGAAGAAGCAATACGGACGCGTGTTTGTGGAGAGCCTGCCGCGCTACAGCAGGACGACGGACTTGAGAAAAGTAGAGGAGTTCTTCGGAGCGGATGTCGGGTAACGATGGAGCGCCGGGCGTCCCCGCCCGGCCTGACGAGCGAGACGCCCGTCCCTCTAGCGCTGCAAAACAAAATTATTCTGCCGCTGCTTCTTTGTCGACCACGACCTTCAAATGCGTGGTCACATCCTTGTGCAGCTTAACCGGGATGATGAACTCACCGACGCTCTTTAGCGGTTCGTGCAACTGGATCTTCCGGCGATCGATGTGGAAGCTCTTTTTCTCGAGCGCTTCGGCAATGTCGCCGGCTGTGACTGATCCGAACAAGTGATCGCCTTCGCCCGACTTGCGCAAGAACTTCACTTCGAGCCCGTCAAACTGTTTTGACAGCGCTTCGGCTTCTGTCTTTTCTTTGGCGGAGCGGCGCACTGACGCGGCCTTCATCTGCTCGATGACTGTCTTATTGGCTTCGGTGGCCTGAATCGCCAGTTTCTTGGGCAGCAGAAAATTGCGCCCGTATCCCTCGGCGACCTTCACGACCTCGCCGCGGTTGCCCAACTTGGGCACGTCTTCTTTCAGGATGACTTCCATGCATAACTCCGTTTCGTTAGGCTTCCCCGATGTGCTGTGTTCTGTGGTTGAGAAAATTGTTACCACAGAGGACACAGTAGTTCACGGGGAACCTTGATCTTGTGTCTACCGAAATTACTGTGCGCGTCCGGCGAACGGCAGCAGGGCGATATTGCGCGCTTGCTTGATGGCTCGCGATAGACGACGTTGGTGCGGCGTGCACACGCCGGTCAGGCGTCGCGGCGTGATCTTGCCGCTTTCCGCCACGAACTGCGCCAACAGACGCACATCTTTGTAATTGACCGCTTCGATCTTTTCGACGCAGAACTTGCAAACTTTCTTGCGCCGGAAAAATTTGCGGCCACCTTCGCGGGGACCGCCAGGGCCTCCGCCGGGACGCGGACCTCGCGGACCGCTGCGGTCACCACCACTACGCTCCGGTCTGTCGCTGTGGCTCGATCCCGCCGATGGTGCTTTTGTTTCTTCTGCCATAATGCTCCTACTTTCTAAAAAATCCGTCTCATTGGACAGCCGAACCGCCCGTCTCTCTACTATTCGTCACGCGATCAACCGAGCAGCCGACTAAACCGGTGCTGAGGCTGGCGCTTCCGTCGCCGCTTCTGGCGCTGCCGGTGCTACAGGTGTTACTGGAGCGGCAGCCGCGGCCGGTTGTGCGCTGACCTTCTTTTTCGCGTCGCGAAGTTTCTTGATCTTGTCGAGGCGCTTAAGCTCCTCGTCCGTGCGCACGGTGAGGAACTTGATCACCGGCTCGGTGACGCGCAGGCGGCGTTCGACTTCATGCACGACAGCTCCGGTGGCCTCAATCAACATCAGCACAAAAATGCCATCATTGAATTTGCCAACTCTGTACGCGAGACGACGTTTGCCCCAGACTTCGCTCTTGGCCGTTCCACTGGCCGAAGTCACGGAAGACTCGAGGGTGGAAATCAGTTTGTTCAGATCTTCCTCCACCATGTCGGGGCGAACGATAAACATCAATTCATAGTTACGATTCATTCGTTATCTCCAAACTCTCTTCTGCAAAAAATCTTGGTCGCGAAATACGGACGTTTCTATTTCGCTGACGTCTCTTCACCCGGTTCGTTCTTGCGATTGAACCGGTTCATTGCTGCCGCTGGTCCTTCTTTCAAAATCACGTCAACCGCCTGTGCGGCTGTGTCGAGGACCTCATCTACCTGTTCGAACTGCGCCTTCCGAAACGGCGTCAGCACATATTTCACGCTGTCCGCGATTTTGTGGTCGGGCGCAATTCCCAACCGAATCCGCAAGAACTCGTCAGTACCCAGAGCGCCAAGGATAGATTCCATCCCGTTGTGCCCCGCCGAACTCCCTCGCTGCCGTATACGAATCGTGCCCAGGGGCAAGTCAAGCTCGTCGTAAATCACAACCAGATCCCGCGTTACATCGACCTGATGTTCCGCCACCAGTTCCACCACCGAAAGCCCACTCAGGTTCATGTAGGTTTCCGGTTTAGCTAAAAGCGCCGACTCTCCGGCGATCTTTATCCACGCCGTCAGCGCGCGGCACTGGCGATTTCTGATTTCGATCCCAAGTCCGTCAGCGATTTTATCTAGCGTCAAGAACCCGAGATTGTGCGGCGTGAACTGGTACTCGATTCCAGGATTGCCTAAACCGACGATCAGTTTCACGCTGATTAGCTCTCAGCCGCAGCCATCAGCCGTCGGCTAAAACCGACGGCCAACAGCCAGCAGCTATTTCTTATCTTTCTTCTCAGGCTTCTCAGCCTTCTCGGGCTTGGCTTTGCCTTTGGCATCGCCCTCGGCCTCTTCACCCTCGGTCTCCTGCTTACCCTTCTTGATAACTTCGGGTTCCGCCGGAGTCGCCGTCGCATCGGCCACCGCATCCGGAGCCGCAACCACTTCTTCTTTCACCGTGGTGATGTGCGCGATCATCTGATTCTCTTCGGTCAGGAACTTCAGCTTTGGATTGTGCGGAAGATCTTTCACGCGCACTTCGACACCGAACACTAGATGGCTGATATCGACCTCGATGTTTTTCGGAATATCCGCCGGAAGACACTCAATCTCAATCTCACGCAGCAACTGCTCGAGAATGCCGCCTTCCGTCTTCACGCCCGCCGCCTCGCCTTTGAGCACGACCGGAATCGTGACGGTCAGCTTCTTGTCCATTGCGATGCGCTGAAGATCGACGTGGAGTAGCGTCCCCTTGATCGGCTCATACTGCCAGTCCACGATCATGGCCTTCACGCGGTCGCTGTCGAGTGCCAGGTCAAAAATCGTGTTGTGCCCGGTCTCCGAGCGCAGAATACGCAGGACCTGCCGCGGATCGACCGCGACCGATGCCGCGTCTTTGCCAGCACCATAGATCACTGCGGGAATCTTTCCGCCGACGCGCACGCGCCGTGCGGCGTTCTTGGTGCCGGGTTCGCGCTTCTGCGCTTCCAAAATGCTGATATCCGTTGCTGTCGCCATAATTCCGTTTCCGTCCTTCGCTGATCAAAAATCGTGATCGAAAATCCATCGAATGTCTTTATCGAAATCTAAATAAAAAGTCTGCTTACCGACGTCTCTTCGTGGATGGACTGAATCGCCCGTCCAATCAGCCCCGCGATCGAGCGCACCTTGATCTTTGAAACTTGTCTAGCCGCTTCCGTCAGCGGGATCGTGTCGGTCACGACCAACTCGGTAATTGGAGAATTGATAAGATTCTCCACCGCATCCCCCGAAAGCACCGGGTGCGTGCAACATGCATACACCGTGCTAGCGCCGTCTTGCACCAACGCCTGCGCCACTTTCACCAGTGTTCCCGCCGTGTCGATGAGATCGTCGATGATGAGACAAGTGCGACCGCTGACTTCGCCGATCACGTTCATCACTTCCGCCACATTCATCTCGACGCGCCGTTTATCCACGATCGCCAAGGCCGCGTCCATCTTCTTTGCGAAGAAGCGCGCCCGTTCCACGCCACCCGCGTCCGGCGAAACCACCGTCAGATCCGGTAGATTCAGCTTCTTGAAATAATCCACCAGCACCGGCGATGCGAATAAGTGATCCACCGGAATATTAAAAAATCCCTGCAACTGCGGCGCGTGCAAATCGACAACCAACGCGCGATCCGCACCCGCCGTAGTCAGCAGATCGGCCACCAGCTTCGACGAAATCGGCACACGCGGCTTATCTTTGCGATCCTGGCGCGCATAACCGTAATATGGAATCACGGCCGTAATGCGGCGCGCGGATGCCCGCTTCAGCGCGTCCATCATCAACAACAGTTCCATCAGATGCATGTCCACCGGCTGACAAGTGGGCTGCATCACGAACACGTCCGCCCCGCGCACGTTCTCCTGGATCTGCACATACGCTTCGCCATCTTTGAAGCGCGTCACCAGAGCCTGTCCACGCGTCAGGCCAAGAAAGTTGCAAACCTCATCGCAGAGCGCCTCATTGGCGGTTCCGCAGAAAACCTTGAACCTGTCGTCGACCCGGGCGCGTTGCGGCTTGCGTTCCGTCTTTTCGTCCGTGATCGGCTTTTTTTCCGCGGGCGTCTTGTCGGCAATCGTCTTTTCAGCAGTCGTGGTTGCAACTGTGGCCATAGATTGAGTTCTCAGTCTTTCGGTTTTCAGCTCTCCGGTTGGGGCTCCAGTTACGACTGAGAACTGGCAACTGAGAACTGGTTATCTGGCTGGGCCGCTAGGATTCGAACCTAGACAAAGTGCTCCAAAGGCACTTGACCTACCATTAGTCGACGGCCCAGTAAAACGATCGGACTGGCTGATTGCCCTTCAATTGCCCTTCAATTGTCGTTCAAAAAGTCTCGTTCAACAATCGAAAATCCATCTTCGCATCTCAGCGCTCAAAAATTCTTTTCCAATACTGCTGGCGCGTCAACGTGCTGGTCGCCACTGCCGTTAGCCCCTGCTTCCGCAAACGGCCAACCGCCTTCGCGGCATCGGCTGACGACCGAAACAACCCATACAGAGTCGACCCTGAGCCGGAGAGCGAAGCGTAACTCGACCCTGCACGCTCCAGCGCACCTTTTATGTCTCGCAATTCGGGATATTGAGGAAAGACGACTTTCTCGAAGTCGTTTTCAATCCCGGTACGGACAAGGTCGAGAAGCAACTTCTCGGCCCGGCTCCCGCCTTTTGCGGAAGCACCGGTGTTGGGTGAACCACTACTATTTAAACCACTAAGCCACGCCGAAAGCGCGCAGCCAACCTTAAACAGTCTATCGGACGATTGTGGCCGCGTCAATTGGCGGCCGTTTTTCGCGAGTGCGTCCCAATCGGCAAATGCCTGTGGCGTCGAGACCCCAACCTCCGGTGTAACCGCCACCATCGGAATTGGAGGCAAATCTGGCAAAGGATAAACTTCCTCGCCGCGACCGACGCCCAACGTCGTTCCGCCGACCAAAAACAGCGGCAGATCGGAGCCGACTTCAGCCGCGATTCGCAGGCACTCTTGCTCGGACAATTTCTTCTTGAGTACATGCGCCTTTTTGAGCGCAAGCTCCAGCGCGATCATGGTTGCCACTGCATTCGAAGACGCAGCGCCCATCCCTCCCCGTACCGGCAGCCGCTTCTCGATTTCGATGATGACTTTGCTCTTGGTGCCGAGTGCGTCAAGCACTCTCGCCGCCATGCGATAGCAGGTGTTCGAAGAATCGAGCGGAACCCGCGGGTCTTTATTCTTGCAGGAGATCTCAATCCCACTCCCCCGCCCAACGCTCACCCGAATCACATCATGCAGCGCAATCGTCTGATACACCGTGCGCAGATCGTGAAACCCGTCCGCGCGCGCCGCGCCAATGTAAAGGCCGAGATTGATCTTGGCAAAAGAACGAGCCGTAACCGTCATGGAATGAGCATTGTAAGCGATTGCCTCCAATTATCACATCCGAATAAGTCTAATATATTTGACATTAAGTATAAAATAACATACATTATGTCGTGAAACATAGACACAAATGAGGAGGCTTTATGTCGTTCCGCGAAAAAAGCGCCTGGATATCGGTTCTCTCAATATCTGGCATTTACGGTTTCTACTTCTGGTCGGTCATTCATGCTGGACCAAAGGCTGGCGGCTTCCACTTCGGCGGCTTGCTAATGACGGTTGTCGCGCTCGTGGTTTTGGAGGTCGTGCTCCACATTGCGGCCGCCATCTTCAATCCCAAGGAGGCGCAGGCGCCGCGCGACGAGCGCGACAAACTGATCGAGCTCCGGTCCATGCGGGTCGCCTATTCCGGGCTCGCAACGGGCATTGCGTTCGCCTGCTTCTTCGGAGCGTTCACTCCTCCGATCATCTTCAACACGAACTCCCTGCTGTTCATTCTGGTGACAGCCGAGATCCTGCGCTACGCCTGCCACGTCATTCAATATCGGCGAGGAGCCTGACATGGCAACGATTCGCAACGAAATCCGAAGACTGCGCTTCGAGCATGGCGAGATGACGCAACAGGAGCTGGCGGAAAAAATCAAAGTCACTCGCCAAACCGTAAACGCCATCGAGCAGGGAAAATACTCGCCCTCACTGGAAGCCGCCTTTCGAATCTCCGCCGTGTTCGGCAAACCACTCGAAAGCGTATTCCATTATTCCCAGGACGAATAAAGGTATGGGGGAATCGTCGGACACACCGAAATATAACGGGGCCTTGTTTCTCAAAACCGATATAACGGGGCAACTGATCCATCATCCCGCGTTCATCGGATCCGCGGACTTGAGTGTCAGTAATTTGACGAATTTGTGATACGTAAATGTTCCACGTGTCGCGTTGACATAAGCAATGAGGAAGACGATCGCCACTATATCGGAACCGAGACCTCCAACGGCAAGCCTGCTGGTTCCAATCGCGATCAGCACTTCAAGCAGGTAGAGGGAAAGACCAACGACAGCCCAAGCACGGGACAAGCGACCGATCCCCCAGCCGACCACCGCGAACAAAGCAGCATTCAGCAAGCCCCAACCGTTTATTCCAAGGGTTGGCTTATGGTAGGCGAGGCTCAGGATGGCGATTATTCCGTTCACGGCCGCAATCAGGTAACTGATCCATACTGCCGTCGTCGTGGCATATTTGGCTGAGTACGTATCGCCAATTTCATTCCAGTACCAGGACATAGTTGGCGTCTCCCGTTGGCAGCTTGTTCACAGCGCGGGTATTGTTACGCGAGTTCTCAGGAGATACAACAGGTTTCTCGAAACCTGAGTAGTTCGTCGGGTGTCTGCATCACCTTTTTTCAGCCCCGGGAAGTCGTTGCGGCTACTGCTGCGGAGGGCTTCGCCTCAGAAACGGACGTGTGGAAGTGATGTGGTACTTGCATACCGTCTCGCCGATCCGAACTTGAACTGACGTGTGATCCTTATTGATGTAAGCCGGGTACGCTGCTCCGATCTTCGCGTCAGCACACCAGTCCGGTGAGATGTAGACCGTGCGATCGATCTGTATCTCCGTCACGATCTCACCCACGTGCTGCCCGCGCGCAACATCGAGGTGGGCAAGCATCGGATAGGTCACAGCGGCCAGCAATAGCATCCAGAGGTTCATCGAATCCATGCATTGTAACCAGCGTGTTGTAATCAGTCCCTATTGCACCAACAACATGGAAACCCTAACATTGTCTGACAGCCGGGCCCGCATCGCCGGGATGTTCGCCGTTCCGTCCTGGACCACGGAATCCCCAGTTGTTGACTGGTGATCCGCCTTGGTATGCGTTGACGGACGCGGGCATGCTATTCAACACATAAAATTCCGACGATCCCGATGGCTCACGGGCAAGTGATTTTGCCTTACTTCATAGCGGCCAGAAGGGCATCGGCCACGAGCTTCTTCGTTTGCTCATCCATCTTCTGTCCATCCATCGCCTGTCCATCCATTCCAGACGCTCCAGATTTCAGACTAGCCTCATCTCCGGCTAAGCGCTTGTTTTTGATTCCGATATAGACGGCGTTGTATGAGGTATCCCCGAGATTTTCCACTTTGTGTTTGAAGGGAGGAAACCACCGGGGATCGCCGGGCTTGGCAAACACTTCTTGTGTCTTGCCATTTTCATCCGTGAACCGGAGATGCCCGGCAGTGAGAACAACAACCACGCCTCCCATATGCGCGTGCAGGCTCGACTTCTCATGCGGTCCATAGTGGACGTTCACTACCTGCACATACTCGTTCTCAAAAGCCAGTTTGTAATGCGTGGGCTCGACTTTGGTGGGATCCTGCGCGAGCGCTACCGCACAGAAAAAGAGCGCCAGCAACGCAGCACAAAACAATCTGACAGACGAAGACTTCCGCATGATTAACTACCTCGGGAATTTTGTTTTAAGACGTTCTCAAGCTTATCCCGCACCAAACAACCGTCATAGATGGAAACGTACCTCTGGACCAAACTGGGTAAGGGGTAGGTACACACGGCAATTTTGCGACTTGGTATCTATTGCCCAGTGACTATTGCAAGCGGAAGCGTTCATTCATCAGTCGCCGCAACCGCGGCCGGTAGAGAATGTCGTAGGCAAGTTCTTTGTCGGGAAACATGCTCAGGGCGGCACGGCGGGCATTCGCGGCCATCTCCGCAGCCTCTTCGAGCGTCAGATCGGGATCCTGGCTGATCACCGACATCACCATGCTCATCATGACTTGCAGGCGCCGCAGTCTTCGGGCCTCGTCTATGTGTTCGTCATGTTCTCCGACTGATTGTTCGGCCCGTTGTGGTTCCATACTTCTTCCCGTCACTTCGTCACATTAGCTGATGATTGGATGTTGACCACGTTCTCTGCGTTGCGATCCACTGCCATTGTGCCAGCTTCTGCCTCCGAATCAAGCTTCCCTTGGGCATATGCCTTTGTGTCGCGCAAGACAGAGGACTAGTGACTGCCGTAATCTGTTAACTGACCGTCTTACGGAGGACGCATGCCAGAGCCGACTAACCTCGCGCGCCAACCTGAGCCTAACGAGAAGCTCGTCAAGATTTTCGACACAGAGCAGGAAAACGAAGCCATCGTCGTGCAGGGCTTGCTTCAATCTGCCGGCATCGAATCTGACCTGAAATCCATTGACGCGGTGCAGGACATGTTTCCTGGCGTTGGTGGAAACGTTCTTCTGGTGCGCGAAGAAGATGCGCCCGAAGCTGAGAAGATCATCGAGGCATATCGTAACCTGCCGCCCCTGGATGATGAAGATGACGAAACCGCCGAGATTACTGGGTGAGTGAAAATCAGTTGAGTGCAAATCAGTGAAGAAGCGCAACGTCCGGCGTAACAGACTTGCCGTCGAGGTAAAAGCTGACTGCCCCGTCTTCGTCGGTACGGTAGGTTTTCACTCCGGCCTGCTGTAGCCGCTCCAGCACTTCGCGTCGGGGATGCCCGTAGACATTCCGCGCGCCAACGGAGATGACTCCATAGCGCGGATGAACGGCCCTGAGTAGATCGGCGGACGTTCCACTTGCGCTGCCGTGGTGCGCAACCTTCAACAGCATCGCCTCTGGATGCTCTTCCACCACTCGCCGCTCCGCTGGACGCTCTGCATCTCCTTCTAGCAAGGCGGTCGTTCCGCCAAAGGCTGCTGTGAATACCAGGCAATCGTCGTTCGGACGCATCGATCCGGTGATTTGGTCGCGTCCGGGAGCGAGCATGTCGAAATGGACTCCACCGTAATCAAATTGATCGCCTTCTTTTTTGACTGAGACTTTCATTCCGGCTCGCTGGGCCTGCGCCACGATCGCCGCCAATTGACCCACCGGTTTATCAATGCTCATCCATAGTTCTCGCGGATGAAAGTTGGCAATCACCGCGGGCATGCCGCCGAGGTGGTCGGCATGAGGGTGCGTGATCACGACCACGTCCAGATGATCGATACCTCGATTCCAAAGATATGCAGAGACCACCTGCTCGCCCAGATCAAAGTCTGAGTGCATCCATTGCGGTAGACCTCCGGCATCGATGAGCAGCGTGCGGCCCTCGGGCGTGACCAACAAAATGGAATCGCCTTGCCCGACGTCGATGGTCGTCATCTCCATGACGCCGGCGCGAAAGTGAGGGTGCGAGGGGATAAAGGTGATCCAAATCGCAACGCCGAACAGCAACACAACAGAAGTGAAAGCGGCCAGGTGCGTGCGACGGAACTGCGCCGCCAGCATGGCGAGCACCAGCGCGGCGATCGAGGCCAGGATCATTGCGAGCGAGGGCATGGCTACACGCATATCAGCGATTGACGTTCCGATGACCCTTATCCCGGTGATCGGTGCACCGCCTAGCCAGTGCACCGTTCCAGCGATGCCCTCGAGCGCAAGGCCGGAGATCCAAACTGCGGACTTGGCAAGTGTGGTTGAAATGTATCCCAGGCCGACAGCGGCGGCGGCGGCGGGCATCAGCACCTGGGTGAGAGGAATCACTGCCAGATTGGCTGGCATTCCCATGGTAGTGGCGCGATGAAAGTGGTAGGCCATGAGTAGCGCGAGCCCCGCTTGCATCAGCGCCGAGATGAAAAGCAATTCGCTGAAGCCAATCACCACCCGCATGATGATCGCAGGCAGTGCCAGGCTGAGCCGGTCGCCGATGAATCTTTTCAACCGCCCCGCGATCATTCGTAAATCGAGGCGAAATTGCGCCACCTCCGGAGCAA
>JBATZM010000014.1:0-14981 GCA_049674665.1 Terriglobales bacterium | reverse complement strand
GATTACATGACGATTCACGCGGGCGTGCTCATTCAATATGTGCCCATGGTTTCGAAGCGCATCACGGGTATCGTGAGCCGCGGCGGCGCGATTCTTGCGCAATGGATGACGCATCACCACAAACAGAACTTCCTCTATGAGTGTTTTGAGGACATCTGCAAGATTTTCGCCAAGTATGACGTTAGCTTTTCGCTCGGCGATGGGCTGCGTCCTGGCTGTCTCGCCGATGCCAGCGATGAAGCGCAATTCGCCGAGCTAAAAACCCTGGGCGAACTGACTCGCATCGCCTGGAAGCACGACGTGCAGGTCATGATCGAAGGCCCGGGACACATTCCGATGCACAAGATCAAGGAGCAAGTGGAAAAAGAAAACGAGTGGTGCGACGAAGCGCCGTTCTACACCCTGGGGCCGCTGGTCACCGATATTGCTCCGGGGTACGACCACATCACATCCGCCATTGGAGCGGCGATGATTGGATGGTATGGCGCGTCGATGCTCTGCTACGTCACTCCGAAAGAACATCTCGGCCTGCCCAACGAGAAAGATGTGAAAGACGGAATCATCGCCTACAAGATCGCAGCTCATGCTGCCGACGTGGCGCGACAGCGTCCTGGAGCACGGGATCGCGATGACGCGCTGAGCTATGCGCGCTACACGTTCGATTGGGAAAAACAGTTTGATCTTTCACTCGATCCCGAAACAGCGCGGTCGATGCACGACGAAACTCTGCCCGACGAACACTACAAATCGGCGGCGTTCTGCTCCATGTGCGGGCCGAAGTTCTGCTCCATGAATTACTCCAGCAAAGTAGATGAGTACAACAAGGCGGTGCATGGGTTGGAGAAGAAAGACTACTCGGAACTGGTGGAGAAGTTCGTCACGATCAAGTAGTTCGGGTCAACCCTTCTACTTCCAAAATGGAGATATGTTCCATGTGGAACATTTGTACCTGCGATATTGTGCGTATACTACTGTACATACACATAAGTCATTGATAATGCTCGGAGATTGTGTGTGGCTAGAGACACAATAGAGCATTTATTATGCTGTAATTTTTACTAGGCTAGTTATTTTTAGCGTGCGGGCGTCCCAGTTGAGTGTCTGTCTCTCTACCGTCGTTGGGCCTGGGAGACTAGAAAATTTTTAAGCTAGCGCGGGCTGAAATCCAATCCGGGACATTTCCGTGGAATCCCATCCTTGCGCAAAAGGCCGTGCAGGATGGGGCACCCGGCTGAGCCATAGAAGCAGCAAAAAATCCCCCGGGCGAAGACGCTCGGTCTCCACTTAAAACCGCGAGACCCGGCGAAATAAGGATAGAATGAGCCCGTTGGCTGCACGGATAAAAGGAGATTCCGGCTCCGATGTCACAATACGACAAACTGCTGGAAGAGCTTGAGGCATATAGCCGCTCCGCGGATGGAGCGAAGCCTGTCATTCTTATGCAGCACATCGCCGAGCAACTTCATGAAGCGAAGACACGCTATAACTGGGTTGGCTTTTATTTGATGGAGGCCCCCACTTTTGACGCTCTGGTATTGGGGCCCTATGCCGGCAGCTTTATGCCCACGTTGCGCATTCCGCTCGACAAAGGACTGTGCGGAGCTGCGGCCACTTCCGGGGAGACCGTAGTGGTCAACAATGTTGCGGCCGATCCGCGCTACCTGGGGTCGGATCTGGTGAAATCGAATATTGTGGTCCCGATTATTACCCATGCGAAAAAAGGCGTGGTAAAGAAGCGCGTGATGGCCGAGTTGTGTATCGAGAGTTATTTTGCGGACACCTTCACTGCTCCAGAGCAGAGATTCATCGAGTCTTGCGCGGAGCTGGTCGGGCACTGCGTGGAAAAAGAGAGGTTAGCAGCGGCTGAAAACGAAAGTACGTCGCACTAGAGCGCTGATGCCGGGCGAGGATGCCGGGCGATCCACTGTATCTTGATTATCCTCTGAAATCGGCGACACCGTCCCATATCAACTGCACGGCAATCGCCAGGATCAGGAATCCGAAAATGCGATTGATTGCGCCTACTGCGCCGGGTCCGAGGCGCTTCACGAATGGACCTCCAAGTCGCAGGCACAGATAAACGGTCAGGCCGAGCGCGACAATTCCGATCACCATGCCCACGTAAGAAAGAAAATGATCGGCGTGGGCGGCCAGGCCCATGACTACTCCGATTGAGCCTGGGCCTGAGAGCATTGGCATGGCCATGGGGGTTAGCGAAATATCTTGTTTGGTAAGGGCTTCGCTGCTTTCTTCCATCGTCATGCGACTGGATCCGGTCACCATGCCCCATGCCGTATTCGCTACGATGAGGCCCCCCGCGATTTTTAATACCGGCAGCGAAATTCCAAAGAAGTTTAGAACGAACCTGCCAAAGAGCATGAAGATGACCAGGATCGCAATTACGTAGAGCGCGGTTTTCAACGCGGTGCGGCGACGCTCTTCGGGTGGGAAATCGGCGGTAAGAGTGAAGAATATAGGAATGCCGCCCAGCGGATTGACGATGGGAAAAAGCGCGAGAAAGGTTGCCGTTGCCGCGGTAGGCAGGCCGTACAGCAGGTGCGCTATGGCTATCTGCGCGTTCATCGGTATCTTAGAAGAATTTGAGTATACCGCGCGCGGCCACGCTGGCAGTTCTTATCGTCTATTGTATGAGAGTTATCGTATGAGAGTCTGACCGAGGAAACCTGGACTGAAGACTTACTAATTCACGTTTGAGGGGGTGGGAGCTGAGTTCCGTTTTGCAGTTTTCGGAGCAGGCGTGTTGTTGAGATAGGTGACGGTATTTGCTGCGACGATACCGCCTTGCTTGTGCGAAACCGGATGCTTGTGCGCGAGCTTCTTCGTCGGCTTGGCTTTCGGCGCAGGCTTGAACCGTTTATCGAGGTAAGTCACGGTGTCACGGGCGATCAAGCCGTCAGCGTGCCCGCGTGAAGCTTTGTTCGAAGTCGTGATGATGGAAGTTTTAGCAGCGGCAACGACAGGCTTTGTGGATTGCGATTCTTTCAGGACTTGGCCGGAATTGCCTCCCGACTTTATGGCTGGCGCTGGTGCTAGCGAAGGCACGAGTTTCTCTGCGTCTTTTCCGGCGTCTTTCTCCGGATATTTCTCCCGCACTTTCTCCGGATCTTTCTTCGGATCTGCGGCACTTAATAAATTCACGCCGGTTGATGCGGCTGCGACTGTCTCTGTTTTCCCTGCCTGCGCTGCCCCGGAATTCTGCGCAGAAGCTTTATTGTTATCACTGCGGCGGATGCCGTATCCGAGAACCAAGGCCAGCAGCATCACGCTGGCAAAAATCATGGCGTCGCGGCGGAAGGATCGAGCAGATCGATTGAACGGTTGTGGCCGCCGTGTTGGCCGCACCATGCTCGGCTGATTACCTGTCGGCGGGACTATTGCCGGACGGGCAATTGTTGGCTGCATCGCCGGCTGTTCAGTCGTTGAGTCATCTGTCGAGTATTCTTCCGCGATTTGAATTGGTGGTTCCATCTCTAACGATGGGAAAACATCGAGCGGTGAGATTCGATGCGCGCCGTCTTCTAAATCAAGTTCCGGATGAAGTTCAGGCTGAGTTTCAGCTGCCACAGAAACTGATTCGGACGCCAGATGTGGAGCTGCCGTTGGTAGCTCCACATCTTCGATTTCAATTTCCGGCTCGGCATCGAAACTAACCGGATCTTCAGGAAAGTACACGGCGTCACGAAGCTCGGGTGACCGGCGCATGAAGTCCACCATTGGCGCTTTCAGATGATGGACAAAGTCAAGCGACGCCGAACGCTCGCCATCGTGCGTTTCCACGGTCGCGATCAGCTGATCTCCGGGACCGGCGTCGACTCGCAATTCGAGATCGGCAATGTTGTCGGGGATTTTGTCGGGAGAGACGATCTCGACTGCATAACCGCGGGCAAGCAGATCGAGCGCCAGCTCTCGCGAGCACGATTGAGAGCGTGTAATGATTCTTGCCAGTGCCATAACTCGTCGGGCGGAAATCAGCAGCCCCTAAAGGGGCATTTGAATTTGAAGAACTTATGGTATCGCTGAACAGTTTGCCGAAAAACTGATAGTTCGTGCAGTTCGAATTTTGCAGCCCCTCAGCGGCTAAAGCCGCAATGAAAATACGACGCGTACGGCACGGCTGAAGCCGTGCCCTTTCAAACCGGTTCAAGCTGCAGCGATACCCTGATATGAGACTAGTCGCACTGTTACTCCAAATCTAGTTACAAGGTTGACTCCCAACCAAAGCTAGCGTGATTGCTCCAGAACCAGCACGGCCCGGTTCAAGGCAGCCGCCAGCGCCGCGATTTGCTGTTCGGTGCGATGTAAGTCACCTCGATCAATTGCCTCGTTCACTCCAGGTATGACAACGGCTGCATATCCTGTGTACTGTCCGGGAGCGTAGATGGCGTGATGAAACCAGGGACGGTTGGGTAACCCCTCTGGAATCAGCAGCGCCCGCTCCGCATCCCGAAGTTTAGCATTCAGCCGATCGGGTGCTCCAGGCATTTTCCTTTGCTTTTGGAGCATTTTTGCGCCCACTTCCTGGAGATGGCGCGCGCCATCAAATGCGGCTGCGAAGTCCGGCGACTTGTCTCCGAAACGCTCTTTACTTTTGCCCTTCGCAGAGTCGAGATAGACAAGAATTTCTTTGCCATAGGTCTCGTAATCGTAGGGCAACACGTCAGCACTGGACATACGCAGCACTTCCAACCCGTAAACTCGGGCCATCTCCTGCTCATAGGTGAAGTCGGGATCGCCGAATTTCTTGAACCAGTTAAAGTCGTCGAACGCCGAGTGATACACGCCATATTCGCCGTTCGAACTGATGTCGGTGGAAGGGACGCCAAGATGCTGCAGGAACACGGTGTAGTCGGACCCGCTGCCGAGATCGCCGACGGGCACGTCGTTTTGTACTGCGTTCGGCAGCGGGCGAAACGTGCTGGTTTCCTGCGGACGGTAGTTATCGGGATTCGGCTGGCTGGCTTTTTTCCAGGCGTCATAGACGGTTCCGCCTTGCGGCGAGGGCACCGTCTTGGCAATCTCACGGATAAATTCTTTCAAGGTGGGCGAGCCGGAAGCTCCGAACTTTTTGCCGGATACGGCTACATCCATGTTGAAATAGGCGGCAGCGTTTCCCAGTTCATGGGCATGATCTTCGCCCCACTCGGTGGAACCGATCAATCCTTCTTCTTCCGCGTCCCAGCTTCCGATCACAATCGTCCGCTTGGGATTCCACCCTGACTTCAGCAGTTCGCCCAAGCCGTGAACTGTCTCCAGCATCGCCGCGGTGCCACTGTTTGGATCGACCGCTCCAAAGACCCAAGCATCGCGATGATTGCCTGCAACTACCCATTCGTCGGGCGAGGACGTTCCCTTAATTTTTCCAATTACGTCCCAAATGGTGCGGAATTGGTAGTCCTGTTTAAGGTGCATCTTCACCTTTGAAGCGCCGGGGCCAACATGGTAAGTAAAGGGCAGCGCTCCCTGCCATTCGCGTGGCGATTGCGGGCCGCCGAGATGTTCGAGAATAGGCGAGGCATCGGCGTAAGAAAGCGGAGTCACGGGAATCTTCGGTAACTGTTGGGAATCGGCTGGTGACACGCGCTTCGAGTCGGGAAGATTCGGAGTGGCGGCGATGCCGGGGGTGGTCGGATCTCCGGGAAACTGGAACATGTATCCGACCGAACCGCGCTGCACACCGCTGGCTGGACGCCACGGCCCTTTGGGATAGGCATCGCCGCGATAGTAGCCATCGTCTTTTGGGTCGGAATAAATGATGACGCCCGCCGCGCCGCGCTCTTGCGCCACGAATTCTTTTACGCCGCGGAAATTCTCTCCGTAACGGACGATGACGATCTTGCCGCGGACATCGACGTTCATCTCTTTCAGCTTGTCAAAATCGGCGGGCGAACCGTAGTTGGCATAGACAACTTCCGCTTCGACATCGCCCGAGGGCGACATGCCGTTGAAAGGCGTCACGACGCGGGGATCATCGGGAAACGAATCGCCATCGACACGCTCGCGATGTGGCCCATGCATCTCGACTCCCTCGGGCGCGGTCATATCCACCGAAATTTCGGCGGGATAGTTCATCCACACTTTGTATTCGACGATTTCGGTGTCGAGTCCGGCGTCGCGAAATTTCTTTGCCACATACTCGGCAGTCTCTTTGTCCTCGGCGGTTCCAGCCATGTGCGGCGCTTGGGTGAGGATTCGCAGATGCTCTTCCGCAAGTTTGGCATCGGGAACAGCCATAAACTTCTTTTCGACTTCCTGCTCCGCAGCAACATTGCGGAAGCCGCTGATGGACGAGTTTTCCGTCTGGGCTTTATCCTTATTACTGCTAGTGGCATCTTTGCCAGCCTGATCAAATGCTTGCAGATTCGAGCCGATCAGGAGGAAGAACAGAACTGCACCGGAGAGAAGTTTCATGAAGCTCCTTCTAGAAATACGAATGACGATTGTACCGTGCGGAATAAGCGGTTGAAACGGGTTACACTAAATTGTGATGACTAAGTCGCCAACGGCTCGTTTTTCTGATCGAGTGAAGAATTATGTTCGCTATCGCCCGGGATATCCGCCCGAAGTGCTCGAACTTCTTCGGACTGAATGCGGACTGCGGTCCAATCACATTGTGGCCGACATCGCTTCTGGCACAGGTATATTTACCCGCCTACTTTTAGAGAACGGGAATTCCGTGTTTGCGGTTGAACCCAACGCAGAAATGCGTGAAATGGGTCTGCATCAACTGGACCCTTATGACCGACTTGTGTCCGTTGCCGGCACAGCCGAGGAAACGACGCTGCGCTCCGCTTCGGTCGACTTTGTGACCTCCGCGCAAGCCGCTCATTGGTTCGATCTGCCTCGCGCCCGTGCTGAATTCGTGCGCATTTTGAGGCCGGAAGGATGGTGCGTTTTGATATGGAATGAGCGCCGCACCGCGAGCACTTCTTTTCTGCGCGACTACGAAGAAGTCCTGCTGACCTACGGCACCGATTACAAAGAAGTGCGCCACGACCGCACGACCGCCATGATCCATGAGTTTTTTAGCCCAACTCCATATCGGGAGCGCGTCTTCAGCCTGTGCCAGCAGTTTGACTATGAAGGACTGGCTGGACGACTGTTGTCATCTTCGTACGCGCCACTTGAAGGCCATCCCAACCACGCCGCGATGATGCAGGAGCTGCAACGGATTTTTCTCGCTCATGCGAGAGATGGCAAGATCGAATTTGAGTACGATACGCGCGTGTACTACGCCCAGTTGAAATAGTTCCGGAGAAATCTCAACTCATGCCCGCAGAAAAAACTTTCCACATGTCCCCCGAAGAGTTCCGTCGCCAGGGCCACGCTGTGGTTGATTGGATCGCCGACTACCATTCTCGCGTTGAAAGCTTCCCGGTTCTGTCGCGGGTGCAGCCAGGGGAAGTGCGCTCGAAGCTACCGCCAAGTGCGCCCGAGCAGGGCGAAGCGTTCGACCGGATTCTTGGGGACATCGAGCCTGTCATTCTTCCGGGAATTACGCACTGGCAGTCGCCCAATTTCTATGCTTACTTTCCGGCAAACGCCTCTGGGCCGGCCATTCTCGGCGATCTACTTTCCGCAGGACTGGGCGTGCAAGGAATGCTGTGGTCGACCAGTCCGGCATGCACCGAAGTTGAAACGCACGTACTCGATTGGCTTGTCCCCATGCTGGGTCTGCCGGAGAAATTTCTTTCGACCAGCAGTGGGGGTGGCGTGATTCAGGACACTGCATCCAGCGCTTCGCTCTGCGCTTTGCTCGCCGCGCGTGAACGGGCGACGAAGTTCACAAGCAATCGCAAAGGCTGCGATGGACGCCTGATCGCTTACTGCTCCACGCAAACCCACTCTTCGGTTGAAAAGGGGATGAGGATCGCGGGTATGGGCTCGGACAACCTGCGGCAAATCGAAGTCGATAATAACTTCGCCATGCTCCCCGAAGCGCTCGCTCGCCAAATCGAATCCGACATTAAAGCTGGGCTGATTCCCTGCTTTGTCTGCGCCACGGTTGGCACAACGTCTTCGAATGCGATTGACCCCGTGCGCGAAATTGCGCGCATTTGCCGCGACCACAATCTCTGGCTGCATGTGGATTCCGCGATGAGTGGAACCGCAGCGCTCTGTCCTGAGTTCCGCTTCATTCACGATGGGGTGGAGTTCGCTGATAGTTATATTTTCAATCCGCACAAATGGATGTTCACCAACTGCGATTGCAACGTCTTTTACGTCGCCGATCGAAAGCACCTGATCCAGACGCTCTCCGTGCTACCCGAGTATCTGCGCAACCAGGCAACCGAATCTGGAGCTGTGATTGATTATCGCGACTGGCATGTCCCACTCGGGCGTCGTTTTCGCTCGCTCAAGCTCTGGTTTGTGATTCGACATTATGGGATCGAAGGCCTACAGCACCATATTCGCGAGCACGTGCGCCTGGCGCAGCAATTCGCCGCCTGGGTACGTGAGGATTCACACTTTGAACTCGCTGCGCCCGCCCAACTTAATCTTGTGTGCTTCCGATTGCGTTCGGGAGATCATGACAATCAACTATTAATGGAGCGCCTCAATGGCAGCGGCGACTTGTACCTGACGCATACAAAGCTCGACGGAAAATTCACCCTTCGACTCTGCGTGGGCCAAACCAACACTCAAGCGCGCCATGTGGAGCGCGCATGGGAACGGATTCAGCAAGAAGCTGGGAAGCTCGGTAATTCCTGATACCGTCTTACTAACTAAGGTGTCCGCTATGGCGCGGGAAATTTCAGCAGGTGGTGTCGTGCTTCGACAGATCTCGGGAGTCTGGTACGTCGCGCTGATTGAACCGCAGAAAAGCGAGCCCCAGAAAGACACCCCCAAACCTGTCGCCAAATCTGGCAAGACGCCGCGCAAAGGCAGTCGTGCTGTGTTAGGTCTCCCCAAAGGCCTGGTGGACGCGGGCGAAAAGCCGCAGTCTGCTGCGGTGCGCGAGGTACTGGAAGAAACTGGCATTGTCGCCGAGCCGATCACCAAACTTGCGGATAACAAGTATGTCTACGTCCGCACATGGGGCGATGGCGAACGAGTGTTCAAAATCGTTAGCTTTTATCTCATGCGCTATGTATCGGGAGAAATCGATAACCTCACTTCCGATATGCGGATCGAAGTCAAGCAAGCACTGTGGGTACCTTTAGCCGATGCAGCCGGACAGCTCGCGTACAGCAATGAGCGCAAAGTGCTTCACCAGGCACAGGACTATTTGGAAACACAGAGCGTCTCTTCTTAGAATAACCTTCGCGCGTTAAACCCACGCGGCCATCCTGGCGAAGCGAAGACCTACGCCCCTGACCTCGCGATGCATGAGGTCTTTCGCTTCGCTCAAGATGACAATCAAGCTTGGTGCCGCGACTTGAATAATAGAAGCCTAAAGCGTCATTATTCGCAACGTCCGATCAATCGACTTCTTCTCCTCTAGCGTCAACTGTCGCGCCGATCCCTTCTTTAAATCGCCTAATTCGAGCGGGCCAATCGACACTCGCACCAGACGCAACACTTTAACCCCGAGCGCTTCGAGCAAACGACGGATTTGGCGGTTCTTACCTTCGTCGAGGGTAATTTCGAGCCAGCTATTTTTGTTGCCATGTCGAAGAAGGCGCGCTGTCTTGGCACGCAAGTTTTCACCGCAAGTGAGTCGCGAGAGTAAATCGGCGGCCGCAACACAATCCACCTGCACGTGATATTTCTTATCCAGATGAGTGGACGGCTCGGTGATCTTTGCTGCCCACTCTGAATCATTGGTTAATAACAGCATACCTTCGCTAGCCTTATCCAAACGCCCCACGGGAGCGACCCACGGCAATCCGGGCTCAAGCAAATCGTAAACGGTGGCGCGTCCTTTCTCGTCGGACGCAGTCGTCACCAGGCCGCGCGGCTTATTCATAACGAGGTAGATCGCGGACACTTTGTCGAGTCGCGAACCATCGGCCTCAATCCGGTCCTGAGCCATTCGCACAGGGCTTTCCGGATCCTGCACAATGCGTCCGTTCAAAGTGACGCGTCCAGCACGAATTAAGATCGCCGCCTGCGAGCGCGAGCAATAGCCTATTTTAGAAAGGGCTCGCGCCAAGCCGACTTTTTGCTGTATCTTCACACCCTTATCCTAAATGGATCGGCAAAGCTCCACACTTATCTTGTCGTTGCCGATAAATCGTGCGCTGCGCGGGTGTCTTTTCGGTAACATAGGGTTTCCGAGCGGTGTCTCCAAACGGCGTGTCCGAGCGCGCGGCGTCTCATGATCGAGCGATTTGATTTCTCCGACCTCCGCGAACTGTTTGCCAAGGCGAACGAGGAAAAGTCTGGAGACCAGTTGGCCGGCATCGCGGCGCGCTCCGAGCGCGAGCGAGTCGCGGCTAAGTGCAAACTCGCAGATATGACGCTGGACGAAATCGTCCGCCGGCCATTGATCGATCCTTCGGAAGACGACGTCACCCGCCTTATTCTAGACACATTCGATCAGGAAGCTTTTCGCGGCATCGGAACCAGCGGAAGCATTGCGAGCATGACTATCGGGGAATTTCGCGAGTTCATTCTTGACGACGGAACTACACAGGCACAGCTACAAACGCTGCAGCGGGCCATCATCCCTGAGATTGCCGCCGCTGTAGCCAAGTTGATGAGCAACAAAGATCTGGTACTTGCGGCCGCTAAGATTCGCAATGTTACACGCTGTCGCAATACGATGGGAGAGCATGGAGTCTTGGGCATACGAGTGCAGCCGAATCATCCTGCCGATGACGTTGGGGGAATTCTTTTGGCGGCATTTGAAGGACTACTGTACGGCTGTGGAGACGCAGTTATCGGTGTGAATCCGGCGACCGACGCGGTGGAGACAGTCCATTCGATTCTCTTGGCGTTGAATCGTCTGGTTGACGCATACGAAATCCCTACGCAGATTTGTTGCTTGGCGCATATCACTACACAATTGGCCGCATTAGATCGCGGAGCGCCGGTCGACTTACTGTTCCAGTCCATCGCTGGTACCCAAGCGGCTAATCGCAGCTTCGGGATCACACTGAACATGCTGCGCGAAGGCCGGGAACAAGTTCTCGAACATCATCGCCAACGTGATGTCCGCTGGGTAGGAGACAACGCGATGTATTTCGAAACTGGCCAGGGCAGCGCTCTCTCAGCTGAGGCGCACCACGGAGTCGATCAACTGACGCTCGAAGCAAGGGCTTACGGCGTGGCGAGGGCTTTCAGTCCTTTTCTCGTCAACAGCGTCGTCGGCTTTATCGGGCCGGAGTATTTGTATGACGAGCGGCAGATCATACGTGCTGGGTTAGAAGATCATTTCATGGGTAAGTTACTCGGCTTACCAATGGGTTGCGATGTCTGTTACACGAACCATGCCGCTGCCGATCAAAACTCCGCCGACAACCTGCTACTGCTTTTATCGGCCGCGGGCTGTAACTACTTCATGGGCGTTCCCTGTTCGGACGATGTAATGCTGAATTATCAATCCACCAGCTACCATGACGCGTTGGCCGCACGACGGCTATTCCAGTTGCGACCGGCACCGGAGTTCCTGGCATGGCTGCAGCGTATGGAGATTTATCGTGGCAACGAACCGGCGTCCCTTGACGCGTCGAGACGACGGCAACTGATGCAGGGGTTGGAATCGTCGATGGAGAGGACGGTCTGAATGACGGCGGAAGAAGATAATCACGCGGACGAACTGCGATGGGTAGACGAGCAATGCGACAAGCTCGCCCCGTCATACGACTTGTCAGAGATCTTAAAGAAAGTACGCGCACAGACTCCGGCGCGGTTGCTGGCGGGCCGTAGTGGAGCAGCGTATCGGACGAATACGCAACTGGAACTGCGTCAGGCGCACGCCGCCGCCCGCGATGCTGTGCGTGCGGAGTTGAGTCTGTTCACTAATCCTGACGATGAGTTCGTGCGGAAATGGAACCTATTTGAAGCATGCTCTCGTGTAGCTAGCAAAGATGAATATCTTTTGCGCCCCGATCTGGGACGTCACCTGAGTGAAATGTCGCGCGCGGAGGTAGCCCGGCGTTGCATCAAGGGACAGGATCTGCAAGTTGTAATCGGCGACGGGCTCTCGGTGACGGCGGTTGTTACGCAAGTTCCGCGGCTGCTGCAGCCGCTATATGAAGGAGCAATAACTCGCGGCTGGAGTGTCGGTGATGCGTTTGTAATTCGTTATTGCCGCGTAGGGATCCTCAACGAGATTGGCGAGTTACTTCGCCCCAAACTCGTCCTGCTCTTGATTGGCGAACGGCCGGGTTTGGCGACAGTCGAAAGTTTATCGGCTTATATGGCATACCAGCCGAAAGCATCGGATACCGATGCCAATCGGAATCTGATCTCAAATATTCATGCTCGGGGTGTAAGCACGGAACAAGCCGTCCGGCGGATTCTGAGTTTGGCGGCCTCTATGATGAATACGCGCCAAAGCGGCTGCCGACTTCGAGAAGAACTTCGCGAGGAACTGTCGCCCAGCGTTTGGCAAAGCCAGAAGTCTTAGTGAATGCCACGCTTACTGTTCACGGGTCGTTAGTGAAGCACTGGAGTCGCTGACGCAGCTACGCACACCCACGAGCCATTACTATTGACCCAAGTATCAACAAATCGATTTCGCCTTACGTAAGCTTTGCCGTTTTCAACACCCTTTTCCCTAAAGACACCCGTCGCAATCGCCACATCACCAAAGACATGCACGGCGATCGACTCAGGATCCGCTTGTTGCTGGTCGGACGGCTTCGCCGCATCGACGCTTGCCAGAAATACTCCCTTAGACTGAAGACTGCCGTCGTCATTGACGATCACCATAGAGTCGTGGAGGATTTGTCCCAACGCCTTTTTGTCGCGAAACTTATAGGCTTGATTCCAGGCTTTCTCCATCGCGATGATCTTGGATTCAACGGAACTATTGTCTTGAGCCACGACCGGCGCGGCCAGCGCACAGACTAGACAAACGACCCAAAGCAGCTTCATTTGCACCTCGCCATTGGATTTAAGGAGCGCCTTCAGAATCTCAGCACAAATGCCAATCTAAACACCACGCGGAATTTTCTTTCTAGCCTTGAGGATGGAAAAAGTATACATGCGTTTGCCCACATTCAAGCCGCCTGCACCAAGTTGAATATGGGTTGCGGGTAACCTGAGTAACATGCGTCGAGTGAGTGGCGGGGTTACTATTGGCCAATCTGAAGTAGGGCCGATTTGTGTCTGGATGAAGTCCGCTAAAAGCAGGCCGCTCGTGACGCCGAGCACAGTCGGCATATTCTGATTATGTCTACGGCGCCAGCACTCAGCGCTGGAGGAAAAGTGAAGAGTGAGATGCAGCAAACGCTGACGCAGATTGCGGAACGAGATTTGAGTGTCGAGGTCAGAGTCCAGGAAGTGGCTGCGGTTGCCGCAGACACCTGCGAGGAAACGTCCGCGAGGGGAGGGGAAAGTTGGGGCGTGCGCGCTATAGTGCTGGTCGTGGTTCTGATTGTTGCAGGAATTTACACCGGGGCCCACATTGGCCGAGGCTGGGTGCCAGCGGATGATGGAACGCTGAGCCAGAGCGCTTTGCGTGTGATGCAGGGACAACTTCCGCATCGGGATTTTGGGGAAATCTACACGGGGGGTCTGAGTTTTATTCATGCGCTCGCGTTTCGTGCGTTCGGCGTAAATCTGATGTCGCTGCGCATCTGCGTGTTTCTGTTTTTTCTGGCGTGGCTTCCCGCTGTCTACTATATTGCGCTGCGCTTTACTTCTGCCATCGGGGCGGGAGCGATCACACTGCTGGCCGTGGCTTGGAGCTATCCGAATTATCCGGCGGCAATGCCTTCCTGGTACAACCTGTTTTTCGCGACCTTTGGAGCAGCGACGCTACTGCGCTACCTGGAAGTACGGACGCGGCGATGGCTGTTGGTGGCGGGAGTATGCGGCGGAGTGTCGATCCTAATCAAGGTGATCGGAGCCTACTACGTTGCCGGGGCGCTGCTGTTTCTTGCCTTTCTGGAACAGAGCGAGAGCTCGGAAAACAATTCGCGGGAAAACGCAGAAAAAGAGAGTTCGAAGAACAGTTGGCCATATCGCTTGTTCAGCGTGAGTGCGTTGCTGCTATTTCTGGCGATACTGGTCAATGTGCTGCACAAGCGACTGGGAATGACTGAGCTCTACCAGTTCGTGTTGCCATCGGCGGTGGTGGTGGGGCTGATCCTGCTGGGAGAACGAAGTGTGCGGGCGGGCACGGGGCAACGATTCAGGACGATGTTTCGAGCGGTGATTCCATTTCTCTGTGGGTTAACGGGCCCGGTCATTGTTTTTCTGATGCCATACGCGTGGTCGGGAGAGGTGTGGAAGTTTCTGTTCGGTGTGACTTCGAGTGCGGTCGCGCGAGCAGTCGATCTGGGAGTGATCCGTCCGGTAGGAGTTGAGAAGCTTTTGTTTGCGCTACCGCTAGTGGGCGTTCTAGCGGCGGCCATGTATTGGGATAAGTTTCAGGGAAAAGTTGTCGGGACGGCGCTTGGTATCGGATTGATCATGCTCGCGCTTACGCAGCCATCCTCGATGATTTCGGGGACGTGGTGGTCGGTGGCGGTGCTGACGCCGATTACAGTGCTGCTTGGGGCAGTGATGGTATGGACGAATAGGAAACAGGGCGAGCGGACGAAAGTCGAACGGCAGCAGGTGGTGTTGCTGATCTCGCTGGCGGCTACGTGCAGTCTGGTGCAGTTTCCGTTTGCAGCTCCGATCTACTTGAGTTATGCGGTACCGTTGACGCTGTTGGCGCTGGTGGCGATTGTGTCCACGGGCAAGACGCAGCGCGGGACGTATGCGCTGGCGTCGGTGGTGGGATTTTATCTGGTGTTTGCGATAAATAGTCTCGTTCCAAGCTACATCTATGAAGTCACTTACACAATCGGACATATGGACGCAATGCAGGGGCCACGGACCGGTGGGTTGAAAATCGAAGG
>JBATZM010000013.1:0-2374 GCA_049674665.1 Terriglobales bacterium | reverse complement strand
CGCGCCGCCGGCGGCACGCCCATGGAGTTCAACACCATCGCCATTTCCGACGGCGAGACCATGGGCACCGAGGGTATGAAAGCATCGCTCGTGAGCCGCGAAGTAATTGCCGACTCCATCGAACTCGTCTGTCGCGGACAGCTATTCGACGCCGCGGTGTGCGTGGTAGGTTGCGACAAGACTATCCCCGCTGCCGCCATGGCTCTGGCGCGCATGAACCTGCCCGGTCTGGTCCTTTACGGAGGGACGATAGCCGCCGGCAAATTTCGCGGCAAAGACGTAACCATCCAAGATGTATTCGAAGCCGTGGGCGCAAATGCGGCCGGCAAAATGAGCGATGCCGATCTGTTGGCGCTAGAAAACGTGGCGTGTCCTGGAGCAGGCGCATGCGGCGGCCAGTACACGGCGAACACAATGAGCACAGTGATGGAACTGATCGGTCTTTCGCCCATGGGATTCAATGGAATTCCCGCCATGGACCCGCGCAAGGACGAAGTCGCCTACTGCTGTGGCGAAGTGGTCATGAATTGTCTGAAAAAGGGAATTCGCCCCAGCGACATTTTGACCCACGCAGCGTTCGAGAACGCGATAGCGGGTGTAGCCACGACTGGAGGCTCGACCAACGCCGTGCTTCATCTGCTGGCCATTTCCCGCGAAATGGGCCTGCCCCTGGACATCGACGATTTCCAACGAGTCAGCGAACGTACTCCCCTTTTGGCCGACCTGAAGCCCGCCGGAAAATTCGTAGCCGCGGACGTAGACGCCGCCGGAGGCATCCAACTGATCGCCAAGCGCCTGCTGGAAGGCAAGCACGTAAACGGCGCAACCATGACCGTAACCGGAAAAACATTTGCCGAAGAAGCAAACAACGCGAAAGAAACCGCAGGTCAGACGGTGATCGCCCCGTTGAGCAAGCCGTTGAAGACCACAGGCGGCCTGGTGATCTTAAAAGGCAACTTAGCTCCGGGGGGTGGGGTCGTTAACATGAGCGGCCACGCACGTCAGTCGCAAACCGGTCCAGGGCGAGTCTTCGATTCCGAAGAAGCCGCCATGAAAGCCGTGACCAGCAAGCAAATCAAAGCCGGAGACGTGGTAGTGATCCGCTACGAGGGCCCTAAAGGTGGCCCGGGCATGAGAGAAATGCTGAGCGTGACTGCGGCGATTGTAGGCGAAGGTTTAGGCGAGACGGTAGCGCTGCTAACCGACGGCCGCTTCAGCGGAGCAACCCGAGGCCTGATGGTAGGCCACGTAGCTCCAGAAGCCGCGCTGGGAGGCCCAATCGCCGCCATCCGCGAAGGCGACAAGATCACCATCGACACCAAGACGCGCAAACTAGAGCTGGAAATTTCCGACGCCGAAATCGCAAGGCGCATGGCGGAATGGAAAGCTCCCGAGCCACACTACAAAACCGGCGTCTTCGCAAAGTACGCCGTGCTGGTAAGGTCGGCATCAGAGGGCGCAATCACAACGCCCGCTCATCACAGTCACTCCAAAGCCTGAATACACGGGCCCAAATGCACGCTGTCATCCTGAGCGAAGCGAAGGACCTCATGCTGCAACGCACAGGTTTTTCGCGCCGCTCAAGATGAAATCCCATAGTTAAGCGACACCGCAGAAAATCGAACTGCGCGTAGCAAACAAGTCCTCACTGTTTTTCCATTATGCGCGTGGCCGTTACTTCCAATTGAAAAGTGCGCTCACTGTCAGGGTCGTCGACCATAGCGATGACGGTTGGTTTGCCCAACTCAAGTATGACGCGGTCCCTGATGCACATCGGTGTAGGATCGGCGCCTCCCGAACGCTTAGGGCTGGTCTTCTCACTTCTATCGCGCTGATTCATCCTGGGGCTGCACAAAACTGCGTCAACAAACAACTCAATCGTCCGTTCGTTCTCGGCGACAACCCGGCATTCGATATGCCGTCCCGCGTCTGGAGGCTGCCTTCTGTCCGAGGCTGCAACGTTTTGAGTGAGCGCGGACGTAGGGCGCAGGCGATATGCCAGTCGTATGCATAGGCGCAGGGGACACAGGCGCATGCGCAATCTCTGACGCAGACCCAGGCGTTGACAACGGCGTAGCCGTAGCCAGAGGCGTTAGAACAGGCATTGGTCTTCCAATGCCTAATCTCGCGGTCTCGCGCCCCACCGTCACCAGAGAATAGCTGTGGGACCGCAGTTTCTTCTCGCCTGCCGACGGGCTGACTTTAAAGTCCAGGCGATATCCAATGCCTCCGAATCTCCTCCGGTCCTTATTGATTTCGTCGGCCATCTGTTCGGCAAAAGCAATTTGCTCGGGCGTGCCTCGCACAACCACGAGTTGCTCGGATGGAATCTGCTGAATCCGTCCAATCTCCCCAATGGTGCGCATCAGATTGA
>JBATZM010000012.1:0-6473 GCA_049674665.1 Terriglobales bacterium | reverse complement strand
GATAAAAACATCATTTTAAGTGATGGTTCCAAGACAATTGGACGAAAGTATTACTGGCGATACGTTTCTGGGGGTTGTGACACTGTAACTCTGGTAAGTGCAACTGATGACGGTATAGCGGCTGAATGCTTGGCAAATCAAATACTTGAAGCCATCGTTAAAAACCCCCCGGCATCTCCGCGAGGCATGGCCGATGAGGCCTGTAGGCAAATGCAAGACTGGCATACCTCATATACACCCAGTGCTGCTCCCAGTTTGAACTATCTAATGATTTCTCACTGCAATAAACAGCAGCAGTTGTATTTGTTGCAACCGCCTCGAAGCTTTTTACCGAAACACGCATTTGCTATCGGATTGGGAGCAAGAGAAGCACAGCCAATCTTGGATAAGTTGATTCCCGAAGAGGCGTGGTATAAGCCAGACGCTGCGCTAATGTATCTGACCTACATGGCAAAGCGGGCAGAGGCGGAAGAGGCTTTTATTGGTGGCGGATTCGATGCGTTCTATGTACCCATGATCGGTCCGCCAATCGAAGTCAGCAGCTATGACATGTTGCTGGCAGGGGAGACGATTCTTTCGGTAGATAGTGCAATAGGGCTTGTGCTCCAACTCTTAATGTCCCTGGAGTCACCGGAACTTTTGGAGAAAACATCCGCGTCGGTCTGCGGACATATAACGTTCCTCGCTAACCAACTCGCAAAAACTGATCTGTTTCCATCCCTCAAGCAGTCAATTTCTCAAACGTCAGGACGGGGGCAGTGACCATATGACGCAGGGTATCCAAGAACAGGTTCGCGCTCTTTCGACGATTGAACCTGAAGGTCATCTCGTCCAAGTAGGCGGGGAGATGCTTTGCGCTGATCTTGTGCCACGATCCGATGATGCCGCGCTTCAAGAGCGAGAATGCAGATTCCACGGTGTTAGTCGAAATGCAAGCGCCGTTCTCGTACCGTGCATACTCTTTGGCATTGTGATTGACGGTTTCGTGTCGGTGTTCGCCCACGGCAGACTTATAGGCTGGCAATTCGTCGGTGATGATTACGTCAACGTCGGCGCTGATATTTTCTTTGATGTACTTTGCCAAGGTTCCCTTGCGAGCATCTTCCGCATGGAAGAACCGCACGTCCCCGCCGCGTTGTCGGATTCCAATGACAACTTCTTTGGGATGACGTTCGCCTCGCCATCCTTGACCATAGCCTCGTGCCTTACCACCAACGTAGGTTTCATCCATTTCGACAACGCCGTCAAGCATGGGGCGATCTACTTCTTTCATTGCTGCACGAATGCGATGGCCGAGGTACCACGCGGTCTTGTAGCTCACTCCCAAGGTTCGCTTGATCTGATTCGCAGACATCCCCTTTCGCGCTTCGCAGAGCAGGAGCGTTGCGAGAAACCACTTTTGCAAAGGCAAATGTGAGTCGTTGAAAATCGTGCTTGCAGTTACCGTGAATTGATAGTCGCAAGTCTTGCAGTAGAACAACTGTTTCACGGTCGCAAGTTCTACAGCGGGCATCTTGCAGCGCGGGCATTCGACGCCAGCGGGCCAGCGCAGACGCACCAGAATTTCCCGGCATTTTTCGTCAGTATCGAACAGATTTATAACGTCAACTAGAGTCATAGGGAGCCTCCGATGGACGCGAAACAGAAGCGGGAAGAGTTGAAAAAGGTGCCGACTAGGAAGCTATTGGCAAGCATAAAAAAGGACTTGCGGAAGGCTATGCACGCCTCTCGATCTACGTCTAAACCACAGAAAGGATGACAATTAGCTTCCATATGAGACATTATGTATCAGATGGTAACTTTTGTCAAGTAAACAATCGTGCTAGTTGGTACTGGTACCCCCTCACCCCTGCCTAGTGGAATCAGGAAGTTAGCGGGATTTTTTTACTTCGGTCTTTGAAAAATAAGGACTTATATCAAAGTATTGCAAAATAAGGACTTAGGCCGATGTATGACCCAATGGTCAGTTACGGCTTTTCAAAGATCACACCCGGTTGCGAGCCTCCTGAGAGGCATTTTCGAAGCTGGGATAGAACGGGAATATTATTGCGCGGGTAAGGGTAGGGAGTCTGTGATGGGGCTCACTGCTTGATTGTGACGGCAGACCAAACTCGCAAATTACACAAGCGCGTCATCCAGGTTACTTAAGGATGCTGATGGACGCAATCTTTAGGCGCGCCGATTTTCGCAATGAGATTTCGTAGAAGCGCTCAGATGCCCACAGCGACGCGAAAGCAGGGTGCAAAGCTCTGGGTGAGACTGAGATGGAGGAGCCGTTTTAGGGTATTCGCGGGCGAGGGCGCCCGCGCCACATGGGCATGCTGCTCTTACTATTTTCACTATTGAACCGAAAAAAGGGGCGCGCCGAAGCGCGCTCTAGGCTCAGGAGGAACAAACTCAACCAGCAACAACGTTTCAGCAGGACAAACTCAATCTCGCTAATACTGTTAACGTCCAAAGCCCGCCGACTGCATCGACTGACGAGAAATGTCCGAGGTCGACGCGATACCCTGCATCCGCAACTTGAACTCGTCCGCATTCGAGGCGCTCTCGAGAGCGGTCTCGTAGTTCACCAGACCGGCCTGGAATAAATCCCAGAGCGACTGATCGAAGGTCTGCATTCCGTACTGCGACGTGCCTGAAGAAATCGCCTCGCGAATCGCGCGCGTCTTCTCCGGCACCAGAATGCACTCCCGGATGTAAGACGTAGTCACCATTACTTCGACTGCGGGCACGCGCCCTTCAGCATCCGAACGGCGCACCAGGCGCTGGCTGACGATGGCACGCAATACTGCCGCTAACTGCAGCCGAATCTGTTTCTGCTCCGGCGGCGGGAAAATGGCGATGATACGGTTGATGCTTTCGACCGCATCCAGCGTGTGCAGCGTGGAGAAAACCATATGGCCAGTTTCGGCTGCGTGCAGCGCGGTTCCGATTGTTTCCAGATCGCGCATTTCGCCCACCAGAATCACGTCCGGATCCTGACGCAAAGAAGCGCGCAGCGCCGCCCCGAACGAGGGAGTATCGACCTCGATCTCGCGCTGATTCACGTAACCTTTTTTGTCGCGGTGCAGAAATTCGATGGGATCTTCGATAGTGATGATGTGCTCGGCGCGAGTGGAGTTGATACGGTCAACCATGGCGGCCAGCGTCGTCGATTTGCCCGAGCCCGTCACCCCCGTCACCAGCACAAGTCCGCGCGGCATGTCGCAGATCTGCTCCACCACCTTGGGCAAGAACAGTTCGTCAAGCGCGCGAATTTTGGTCGGAATGACGCGAAGCACCAGCCCTACGTTGCCGCGCTGCTGAAACACGTTCACACGGAAGCGCCCGAGTCCGGCAACGCCATACGCCATATCGATTTCCGTGGTCTCTTTAAATTTCTGCTTTTGCCGGGCCGACATCATACTGAAAGCCATGTTCAACATGTCTTCAGCCGATACACGCGCCTGGTCGGTAAGCGGCACTAGATCGCCATCAATGCGTAGGTGAGGATAGTTCCCTACCTTCAAATGCAAGTCGGAAGCACGGCGCTCCATGGCGATACGGAGCAAGTCATCGATATTCATGCAGGCAGGACTCCAGCTACAGTCCCTATCATCGCCCGAAGCGGCCCCGTGTACGAGATGACGGAGGTAACAGGGCCTTTCGGTCATGGATGCCGACTTTTTTTCGCGCAAAAAGGGGCGTTTGGCGACCGAATCACAACCGCTCTAAACGTCATCAAAATTATTGCGAATACACTATCTGGAGGATTTATGGGAAGTCGAATTGATGCTTTGAAAGTGGCCCCGGGAGCCTACAAAGCCATGCTGGGGCTGGAGGAATATCTTCATCAGTGTGGGCTGGAAGAATCTCTGCTTCATCTGGTTAAATTGCGGGCTTCGCAGGTCAATGGATGCGCGTACTGCATCGACATGCATTGGAAAGACCTGCGGGCCATTGGTGAAAGCGAGCAACGGCTCTATGGCCTCGATGCGTGGGAAGAGTCTCCTTATTACAGCGATCGTGAGCGGGCAGCGTTTGCGTGGACCGAAGCGGTGACGAACATTCGCGACGGGCATGTGCGCGATGAGGTGTATGAGCACGTGCTAAAACATTTCTCCGAGAAGGAACTGGCAGATCTGACTTTGGCCGTCGCCGCCATCAATGCGTGGAACCGGCTTGCAATCTCCGCGCGAACGGAAGCGGGCACGTACCAGCCGGTCAAAGAACAGGCGAAGAAGAGCGCTTAATAACGCTTAGTCAAGATAGATAATGGAGAGCCGGGTGCGCCCTCGCCCGGCCATACTCTCCTCTCTGACAGTCAAGCAAGCTCTTTAGTGACGCCAAATTTTCTGGTCGCGATGCGTGCCGTCACTCTCCGGCCGTGCTGTTGGAACATTCGCGTTAACGGAAACCGGCACGACAACAGCCGTCGCGGCGGCAACCGGAGTCACCGCAACCGCTTCAACCTTCGCGCCTGTTTCATCGCCACGGAAATAGCGGCCTTTGGCGGCGCGCATTTCTGGCATGGCTATGTAGGGCTTCGAGTAGTCATTGTTGGCATTCCAGAAAAGAAAGCCGATGCCGCCTTTTTGTTTCGCCGTTTCAATCTGAACTTCAACATACTGGGGTGAGTAAGTCTTGGTGCGCCAGGCAAAGGCCTGCAGCCACGGGCGAATTACCACGCTACTGTCTTTGGTGATCAGTTTAAAGCGCTCCATAGACTCACCTATGAAATGCTCAGGAGCGTCGCCGGGGTGCGCGATGCCATCCATGCCGAAGAAGTGCGAAGGATAAATCATGGGTGAGAGCACGTCACAATGCTTGGCCATAGCGACGATGTCCTGCCCGGTGTGCGACAGATCGACGGGACGCTGCCACGCCATAATTCCAAAGACGTCGAGTGAGAGCAGAACGCCGGTGGGATGAATCTGCGCGTAGGCGCGATCGAGGAAGTTGGCGATCACTTCCGAGCGCTGTTGTTTTGAATGGTCGGCCTGAAAGTTGAACTCAGCATCCTTCTGGTCGCCTTCAGCGGGGAAGCGCACGTAGTCGAACTGCACTTCATCGACTCCGGCCTGAGCAACGAACTTGGCGAGAGCGATGTCATAATCCTGCACCTTGGGGTTCGATGGATCGGTCCAGACGAGCTTGCCGTTCTCGCGCCAGGGCTGGCCGGTGCTGTGGGACTTTACGGCCAGTTCAGGATGGGTGGTGACCAGATGCTCATCGCGAAAGATGGCGATGCGCGCAATAGCGTGCATATTTTCGGAATGCAGGAAGTGAACGAGCTTTGGCAGATCGGAAATGTAGTGGCGCTGTCCGGTAGCGAGCGGATGGTCGAAGGCGATGTTGACGATGCCGTCGCTATCCTTTATATCGAACACAACCGCGTTGCCGCCGACTTCGCGCCAATGGCGGATAATACGCATCCCATGATCACTGCCAGCCATCACTCCGGTCAGATAAATGGCGCGAACTTCGAAATCTCTTGCAACTGGGACGGCTTTCTCTACAATAGGCGATTCGAGAATTCCGGGGATGACGATCGGCTCTCCGGATTTGAGCAGAACTCCCTGCCGGTTGTGGTTAGCTTCACGGATAGCATCGGTCAGTTCAGATGAAGTCAGATATTTGGTCCGCTTCAGATATTTGCGGGCGACGGAGGGGAGGCTGTCTCCGCGCTGGGCGATATAAAGATCGGAGCCCGGGGGCGCAATAACGGAAACGGGCGACGGGATCTCGGGCTTTTTGGTGGTATCGGCTTTCACCTGGACCAGTTGTGCGCCATGCGGATTCTGAACCGCGGCAGCGGGTGGCGAAAAGAGGCCGAAGCTCGAAACGACCACGCGGAGCAGAAAGGTGGCAACGGTGGCTATCGAGAGTTTGGAAGAGAGTTTAGTGGTGAAAATTCTGGCTGCCGTAAGTCTAGCCATCGGGAGTCGGGACATTGAGAATCGGTGCAAGGGTGTTTCTCCGGAGTATGAATCTGTTCTGAAAAGCTATTTCTGATTGTGGGCCAGTAGTAACCAGGGCTGCCAGTTACGTCAGGCCAAGCGGTTTACGGGTTACGGGACATGGGCGCATGGGTGGTGAGGGCGCTGGGGTTAGTCATTGAGCGTAATCACTGAGCGTAATCGCTGAGGTAAAGTTCCCCGCAGTCTGCAAACAATTGCTCTTGGGGAAACTGTGGGTAACTTGGCCGGTAGTCCACGAGTCGGGCTAGTGGCATCTAAAACGATAAGAAGCAGGGATATATGGCGCATCCGGAGGATGGCTAGCAGCTTGCACAAGGAGGGGGTGGGCGAGGAAATAGAACCTTCCTCCCTATTGGCAGCTGAGTAAAAAGTGAGTGACAAAATGAGTAGTTTTGCTGAAGAGCTTTTCCCAGAAAACAAGCAGTTCCCGGAAAGGAAACAAGGGCCCGAAACGATGAGAACGAACCTTGCAACCGTGCTGGATCCTAGCCGCCGCAGCAACGACGCCCG
>JBATZM010000011.1:0-40422 GCA_049674665.1 Terriglobales bacterium | reverse complement strand
TCTCGGAGTTGGTCGACGAGAGTGCGCAACTGTGCGCGTTCTAGGTTATCCACGCGATGGGCTAGCACTTTGACGCCGCGAACTTCTTTTACTTTATCGCCGATGTTGGCAGTGCTTGACGAGGCGGACTTCATCCGCGCCTGATCGAGTTCGCGCGACAGGCGCTTGATTTCGGCGTCTTTCTTTTCGAGTTCCTGCTTCAACACTTCGGCCGGAGACGCCGTCTCCGAGTGCGTGGTCAGTCCGGCCACCACGCCTTCCAGTTCGTGATCTTTGCGGAAGTGGCGCAGCGAACCTTCGCCAGTCACGGCCTCGATGCGTCGCACGCCGGAGGATACGCTTCCTTCTTTCAAAATCTTGATCAGTCCGATCTCACCGGTAGCGCCGGTGTGCGTTCCGCCGCAGAGTTCCGTCGAAAAATCTCCGATCTTGATCACGCGTACCCGGTCGCCATATTTCTCGCCGAACAGCGCCATCGCGTGATACTCGTTGATGGCGACGTCGATGGGAACGTTCTCGATGACCTCGACCTTCTGGTTGCGCAGGACCTCTTTGTTAATGAGGTCTTCGATATCTTGCAGCTCTTCTTCGGCGACTCCGGTGAAGTGCGAGAAATCGAAGCGCAGATGATTGGGAGCGACGAGCGATCCCGCCTGCTTTACATGCTTGCCTAGAACCTCTCGCAGTCCGGCTTGGAGCAGATGCGTGGCCGTGTGATTCCGCATGGTGGATTCGCGAATTGCGGTATCGACCACGGCGTCGACTTTTTGTCCGATGCGAATTGCCTGCTTGGCAACGACCTGATGTGCGCGGACACCCTGCACAGGGTAATAGCATCCGGTCACTTCGGCGACGACGGTGTTGTGATCGTCGGAGTAGAACCATCCGCGATCGCCGACTTGGCCTCCGGATTCGGCGTAGAAGGGAGTGTGATCGAGAATGATTTCGCCGTGATCGCCGGGCGTTAGTTCCTGCGCACCTTGGCTGCCTTTGATGATGGCCAGCACTTCGCAGTTATCGGAGCGCGTCTGGCGGTAGCCTTCGAAGACGGACTTCGGGAGCTGCTGGTAGGCAGGGTTCGCGGTTTGCTTGGCTGCGCCTTTCCAGGAGGCGCGGGCACGCTCGCGCTGCTCGGTCATGGCGCGGTCGAAGCTTTCTTGTTCGACTGCTATCCCGAGATCCCGACAATAGTCTTCGATGTAGTCGCGAGGCAGACCGAACGTGTCATAAAGTACGAACGCTTTTGCACCTCGAAGAATTCTGGTGCCAGCAGGAGTGCGGTCGATATAGCCCTCCAGGAGGCGGCGACCCTCCTCCACGGTCTTCGCGAACCGCATCTCTTCAGCCACGACGATCTTCGCAACGTGGTCTGCAGTCTCGTTTAGCTCCGGATACGCGTCCTGCATTAACCATTGAACTGTGGACACCATTTCATACAGAAACGGCCTCGTCTGTCCTAGCAGTCGTCCATGGGTGATGGCGCGGCGGATGATTTTGCGAAGGACGTAGCCCCGGCCTTCGTTCGCCGGAATCACGCCATCGGAGATTAGGAATGTTGCCGCCCGAGAGTGATCGGCAATTACTCTTAGCGATGCCGCTGATGAACGTTCGTGAAATTCGTGGCCAAGTTCCGTGAGCAAGGCAGCCCTATCCATCCCGCAAAGTTCAGATGCACGGAGAATCAGCGGCGTGAACAAGTCTGTCTGATAATTCGAAATCACACCTTGCAACACGGTGGTAATTCGCTCCAGCCCCATGCCCGTGTCGATCGAGGGCTTGGGCAGCGGATTCAGTTTGCCGCAGGCATCGCGGTCGAACTGCATGAAGACCAGGTTCCAGAGTTCGACGTAGCGTCCGCAATCGCAGCCGAAGGCGCAATCGGCGTGGCCTTGATCGCTGGCGGCTAGGCCCATGTCATAGTGAATCTCGCTGCACGGGCCGCAGGGGCCAGTGTCTCCCATCTGCCAGAAATTGTCTTTTGCTCCGAATTCGTAGATGCGATCTTTCGGCACATGCCGAAGCCACAAATCGTAGGCTTCGGCATCGCGCGGAACTCCGTTTTCGCCTTTAAAGATGGTGACGTAGAGTTTCTCTTTATCGATCCCAAACCACTCCCGCGACGTGATCAGCTCCCATGCGTAGGCAATGGCATCCTTTTTGAAGTAATCTCCAAAGGAAAAATTTCCCAGCATCTCGAAAAATGTGTGGTGACGGTTGGTGAAGCCTACGTTTTCTAGATCGTTGTGTTTGCCGCCCGCGCGCACGCATTTCTGAGAGCTGGTTGCCTTGTTGTAATCGCGCTTTTCGAGACCCAGGAAGATGTCCTTGAACTGGTTCATGCCGGCGTTTGTAAAGAGCAACGTCGGATCGTTCTGCGGGACTAGGGACGAGGAGTGAACTTCTCGGTGTCCTTTTTGGACGAAGAAATCGAGGAATTTACGGCGAATTTCGGAGCCTGTGAGCATGGAAGATCTAATTCTAAATGAAAGGCAAACCTTCACCACAGGGGACACAGAGAAACACAGGGGCTTGCATACGAAGTCAACCGGCTAGAGGATCCACGAGATAAAGGCATCGAAGCCTGCCGCAAAACCGCTCGCAGTCGGTGCCTAGACACTAAAAACAGGACGGGCGAGTCGCCCCACACGGAAACCAAACTTCTAACTATTTCACTGCGTCAGCAGTTTTATCAGCGCCTTTCTTCACGCCCTTGCCAACCGCTTTCGTGCCTTTGGCCACGCCCTTGCCAGTATCTTTGGCTCCGGTCTTAGTGGCGTCGGCGGTTTTGTCGGCGGCCTTTTCGGTGGCTTTGCCGGTATCTTTCGCGGCAGTTTTGGTCGCGTCGCCAGTTTTCACGGCTGCTGTCTTGGTTGCATGCGCCGTCTTAGTTGCGGCAGTCTTAGTGGCATTGCCAGTGTCATCGGCGGCTTTCTTCATGTCGTCCCCGGCCTGGGCATGCGAGAACGCCGTTAGAGCGAGCAGCGCGGCTGCGATCATTAAACACAACTTCAAATACAACTTCGTCTTCATAGTTCCTCCAAAGAAATTGCAGAGATCAGATTGCAGAGATTGTTTAGGTGCAAAGTTGTATCAGAGTACGAGAACGGACGCAACCATCATAGGCAACCATGCCAGGCAGCCATGGTATTCAGTTCGGCGTCTCGATGGTTTCGCTCTCAAGCTCGGTAAGCGTTTCTTCGTCCACATCCCACTTCTTGAGGATCGTGAAGATAGTTTTCGATCCGAAGCCTGCGCGCATGAGGTTGCGGAAGATGCGGGCAGTGTTTTTTTGGTCTTTTGGCTTCTGCAAACGTTTGCGGCGAAGATATTCGCGAGCGAGAGTTTCTTCTTTGATGTCGTCATAGACCGAAGAAACTGCTTTCTCAATGACCTCGCCATGCACTCCCTTGGCCTTCAGGTCGTTGACGACGCGCATACGGCCGAATTTCTCATTGTCGCGGCGATAGGACGAAAAGGCCGTCGCATATTTGGCGTCGTTCAGATAGCCCTGATCTTTGAGGCGAACGACAATCAGTTCCACCAGCGTCTTGCCGATTTCCGTATCGGCTTCCACCCGATTCCGCAGCAGACGTTTCAGCTCCGCAACCGAGCGCATGCGTCGCGCCAGCGCTCCAACGGCATAGTCGTAGAGCTCGGCTTCGGTGAAAAGTTTTCTGGGACGAGCAAATGCCATGACTACACGATAGCGCGAGATGGAGCTCAGTGGTTAGCGCTCACCGGACTGCGCTTGAAGTTAGTGACGAATTCCTAACTTGACCAGCTCACTTTTGCGGCGGCAATGAACTTGGATAAGCCGGCGGGGGCGGCACAGGCGACACGATTGCCGGAAGCCCGTTCGGCGCGGTTGTCTTGACCAGCGCCGCCTTTGCGGAGTCCGGTAACTTGTCGGCATTGGCCAGCAGGAGAGCAACCTGCCACATCTGAGTCTCAGAAAGCGATTTGCTGAAGCCGGGCATGCCGGACAGGCGAATGCCATTGTCGACCTTCCAGTAAGTTTCGCCGGGCTCATCGTCGGTCACACCTTTTCCTTCAAACAGCTGTGGCGGACGCGGATACATTCCTGTCGCAATTGCAGTCTTTGGCGCCAACGGCAGGCCGTGGCAAACGGCACAGTGCTGCTTGTAGAGCTCGGCGCCGGCCAGATAGTTCGCTTCGTTGGCCGGGAGCGGGACACTCTTCGGCATGTCTTTTGCAATGCGCGCGTCCAAAGCCTTATGTGCCAGAAATCTTTCGAAGGGCATGTCAGAATCGGTCGTGGCGACGGGCGCACTTCCACCGGCGAGATACAGATAAATCCCAGCGGGCACGAGGATGAGACCAAGCAGCAATCCGATAATAAATTTCACGATTTTGAACCTGCCTTTCTGAATTTCATATTCTTACACTACGCATCCGCATTTGAGCTAGTCTAAATCGCATAGAATTTCGGGTAGAATGGCAGCGAGATTAGCCCGAGGACTCCGAGACGGAATAAACGATGCGAATTGTCAGCGCGGCAAGCGCTTTTCCAAAGCACTACTACTCCCAGGAGATGTTGCTGGAAGCCCTGCAGGAATACTGGGGCGATCAGGTCCAAAACCCGCACGTACTGCGGCGTCTGCATCGCCATGTTGGCGTTGACGGGCGATTTCTGTCCCTTCCCAAAGAAGAATATATGAAGATGCGAACCTGGGGAGAGGCCAATCACCACTGGATTCGCACGGCCAAGGAATTGGGGGAGAAAGTGGTCGCGGGCGCGCTCGCGGATGCGGGTTTGCATGGCCAAAATTTAGGCGCGATCTTTTTTGCCTCGGTGACCGGCATTTGCAGTCCATCGATTGACGCCCTGCTGATCAACCAGATGGGATTGTGCAGAAACATTCGCCGTGTTCCGATTTTCGGCCTGGGCTGTGTGGCAGGGGCGGCGGCCATTTCGCGCGCGGCCGATTATGTTCGCGCCTATCCGGATCAGGTTGCGGTGGTGCTGTCGGTGGAACTCTGCTCGCTTACGCTGCAGCGCGAAGATGTTTCGATGGCCAACTTGATTTCAGCCGGATTGTTTGGCGATGGCGCGGCTGCGGTGATTGTAGCCGGCGCCGAGTGCGGACTTCCCGGTGTCGATATTCTTGCGACCCGCTCCGTGTTCTATCCCAACACCGAAGAGATGATGGGCTGGGACATCTCGGAAAAGGGCTTTCGCATTGTTCTTTCGCGCGAAATTCCAGATCTGGTTCGAAAAAATCTAGCGCACGATCTCGACGATTTTCTCGCTGAGCGAGGACTGACTCGCGCCGACATCGGCAGCTGGGTGCTGCATACTGGCGGTCCGAAGATTCTGGAAGCAACCGCCGACGCTCTCGGATTGAAGAATGGCGAGCTCGAGGTTTCCTGGCAATGCCTGCGCCGGACTGGCAACTTGTCGTCGGCTTCTGTGCTGGTGGTGCTCGAAGAAGTCATGAAGAATCGCCGCCCGGAGCCAGGCACGCTCGGTTTGCTGGCTGCGATGGGGCCAGGATTCTGCTCGGAATTCGTTTTGCTGAAATGGTAGGAGAGTTGTGTCGAAAGGCGAAGACAGGGCATCAAAGTAATTACGTCTGGTAATTACGTCTGTCGCCATGGTGAACTGCTTCCCGAAGCCGGTGGATGTATTCGTGATCGGTGGAGGACCGGCCGGTCTGGCAACGGCAATCGCGGCGCGGCGTCACGGATTGAGTGTGATGGTGGCGGATGGTGCGATTCCGCCGATCGACAAACCCTGCGGCGAAGGCCTAATGCCGGACGGTGTCGAGGCTCTGCACCAACTCGGCATCACAATTTCAGGAAGCGAAGCATATCCTTTTGCTGGCATTCGTTTTGTGAGCGATGGCGTAACCGCCGAGGCCGCGTTTCCTCGCGGAACAGCATACGGAATCCGGCGCACGCATTTGCATCGCATCATGTTGGATCATGCTGCAGCCAGCGGCGTTCATATGCTCTGGCAGGCGGCGGTTACGGGGCTTCATCCCGAAGGCGCATTGATTGCTGGAGAATTGGTGCGTGCGCGCTGGGTGGTGGGCGCCGATGGAAGTAGTTCTCGCGTCCGCTGCTGGGCAAAGCTGGATCGGCAAAAACTCGGTCAACGAAAGTTGGACCGAGAAAAGTTGGATCGAGTAAGGTTCGATACATCCCAGAAAAAGGATGGGCGCTTCGGATTCCGCCGCCATTACCATGTCGCGCCCTGGACCAACTTCATGGAGTTGCACTGGGGCCGTTGCTGCCAGATTTATGTTACGCCCGTCGCCCCCGAAGAAGTTTGTGTAACCCTGATCTCTTTCAACCACAAGTTGCGACTGGAAGATGTGCTGGGAGAATTTCCGGAACTTTGCGCGCGTCTTAAGAATGTGGCGCACACCTCCAGTGAACGCGGCGCGATCACCGCGACACGAACATTGCGGCAAGTGTATCGAGGCAACACTGTTTTAATCGGGGACGCGTCGGGCGGAGTGGATGCCATAACTGGAGAAGGTCTCTGCCTCGCTTTTCGGCAAGCCGCGCTGCTCGGCGATTGCCTGGCCAGTGGAGATCTCCGTCGCTATCAAACGGATCATCACATGATGATGCGGCGGCCCATGTTAATGGCCCGCATGATGCTGTTCATGGCTGGACACAGCTATCTGAGGCACCGCACAATGCAGGTATTCCGTGCGAGCCCTAGCGCTTTCGCTGGAATGTTAGCCCTGCACGTCGGTGAAGGCTCCGCGCGCAATCACATCTCGAATGGAATTGCTCTCGGTTGGCAATTGCTTAAGGCCTGATGCATTTGCCGTCCCGTCGGAATCGTATCGCTCTCCGCGTCGGTATAGTTACTTGCTTCCTATTACTCGACGTTACTGACAGACGTTACTAACAGAAGCCGCGAACAATCGTTAATATCCCCATTCCCTTTCATTGAGTGACGAAACATCTGCAAGTTTTTTCACTTCTCTATTTTCACAATCGGCAAGTGACTGCAACTACTAGCGTATCGTTCGGCGCTCCTTGGCATCGCGGTTGCACTTCTAAGTAGCGTCCTCGTAGTACCTCCAAGTTTTCCTCGTACTCCTTTGACTGCCGCCATCGGTGAAAATCTGATGGCGGTTTTTTTATTCCCTGTAACTTCCTTCTGACCGCCGCATCACATGCCTGGCCCTGCGAAATCGGGGCAACCCAGAAACAATTCAATACCAGGAGATATCCCATGAAAGCTACGTTTGTAAAACTGATGTCCACCGTCATGTTATTCAGTGCCCTGGCATTCGCGCAGTCGGGCGACACCATGAAGCAGGACAACATGAAAAACGACCAGATGCAAAACGATCAGGCGAAAACCGGCGATACCATGAAAAAGGACGACATGGCGAAAGACTCGTCCAAGAAGCAGAAGAAATCCAAGAAAACAAAGAAAAGCAGCGACACGACGAAGAAGGACGAGATGAAGTCCGATGACAGTATGAAGCACTAAGTTTGCTGCCAGGTTACCAAATGGAGAATCCCGTCGTAAGACATTCCAGTGAAATCAATGCCCAGGGCGGGCGTTACAACGTCCGCCCAATTCCAGGGAGATCCTGTAGCTCGATTTTTGCTCCCCATCTTTACTCCTGATATTCGAGCGCGCGTTTCCATCCTGAAAGCATGGAGTAAAAATTCGACCAGCCGTGCAGCAGAACCATGATCAGATGTCCGGGAATAAACGCGAGGAATCCGCACATCGCCGCGAAATGCCACACGCGTGTGAGATGAAACCCGCCAAATAGAAACGCCAGCCATGAAAACTGCGCGGGTTTATAGAGGACGATCCCAGTGAGCAGAGACAACACGCCGAACCCGATGGTCGACGTATAAGCCAGCTTCTGTAGCGGATTGTATTGACCCGTCGCTGGGGGCTTTGGGCCAAAGAAGAAATAGTGCCGCGCCATCGGCCACACGCCGGGAATGTCGCGCGGCATGAACAACATCGTGCGGTAATGGCCGCTCATGACTTGATACGCCACATAAAATAAGCCGCTGGCGGCAAAAAACCACATGAACGTGAAATGCCATTGCAAAGCTCCGGCGAGCCATCCGCCGAGCGTGAGCGACTTCGGAATATCGAGCAAAACCTTTTCTGGAATCTTCGGGCCAAAGCTGGGGAATGCGCGGAAAATTCGCAGGCCGCTGGTCACCATCAAAAACAAGCTGATGGCGTTGACCCAGTGCGTAATTCGGATCGGCAGAGGATGTTCGTAGGCGGCTCGAACTAGCTCAGGTTCCTCTGTTTCCGGCAGGGGATCGTTCGCTGTAACTTTGGCAGGCTCCGCGGCCGCCGTCTCCAGCTTCGCTTCCGTGCCCTCGATTGCGTCGATTTGGGCGGTTGGCTCTGATTCCGGCTTCGGAGCATTATCCTTTTCTTCTTCGTTTCGGTTTTTTCCCTCGTGCTCTTCTTCGTTCGACATCACAGTCCTCCGAACCAGCTATAGCCCTGGTCTTCCCAGTAGCCGGTCTTGCCGGGCTTCAGAACATTGGTCACGCGGAAAGTATCCAGATACTTAGCCTGTTTGTATCCAAGCTTGGTTGGCATCTGCAGACGGAGCGGCGCGCCGTGCTTGCGATCGAGCGGCTGTCCATACATCTCGTAACAGAGCAACGACTGCGGATGCAGCACAGAGGCCATGTCAATCGACTCGTAGTAATCGTCCACGCACTCGACTTCCAGAAAGCGCGCGCTGGTGTTAGCGCCCACCAGCTTGAGGAAGTCCAAGATACGCGCACCGCCAAACGATCCAATGACGTCCCATCCTTCCACGCAAATATGCCGCGTGTTCTGGCTGATCTTCGGCAGCGCCTGCACCTGCGCCAGCGTGTATTCCCCTGGATGCTGCACGTCGCCCTCGACGGTCAGTGTCCACTTTTCAAGATCGACCTGTGGATCGAGCACGTCATAGCCGTTGTACGGGAATTTCGCGAACGGCACCACTTCGGAATTCGAGAACGTCGGGGCGAGATGCTGCGAGCGAAACAGTTCGCCGGACGCCCAATCGCTGAAACGAACTCCTGCAGCAAGCAACCGGTCGCTTACCTTGGGAAAAGCAAAGATGCCCAGCGCAGCCACAGGCGCCAGTTTGAGCAGTTGACGGCGACTCTGCCGTTTGAGTTCCTTCTCTTCGAGCCGAGTAATCATGGAGTCCCTACTAGAGAGCAGACGTTAGCACAAAATGGGATGCGGAGGTCGGAGCTAAGTTACATGATGCGCATGAAGCTAACCCGCAGTTCGAGACCATTCGACCTCCAGGCGATCTCGTGTCACCCGAGACACGCTCGCGTGGCTGAGGACACGAAATTCCACCAGGCAGCCATCTCAACCTCAGTCTTTTCAATCGGCTAGCTCTGGCTCCCGGCTTGCTTTTCTTTCTACGAGAGCACGGAGGCCAATCATGGAAACAATGCTGCAAGGTCTGGTAATCGTCGGCGGTCTGACATTCTCGGTGGCCGCGTCTCTGCTGATCGAAGAACTCATCTTTGGACAAATCGTCCGCACGGCATTTGCCCACCGTCCGGAAATTCCTAAACATTTTTCTGAACACGCGCAAAAGAATTGAAAGGAGCACCACCATGCTATTGCTGAAGTACTTGCTATTGGGTGCGGGGATCGCGATGTTCGTGATCGCTGCCGGAATTCTCTCCTACGACGCATACCTACTGATCGCCTGGCAGCGTAGGCGTTTGCATCCAGACCCCGAGGCAGGCGCGCCCGGCCTTCAGCCCGGCATCCGCTGGCGCACCTCGGTTGCGCTCGTGATGCTCGCATGGGCTCCGCTGCTGATTTCGGCCGGCATCGTGATCATCCCCAGCGGCATGGCTGGCGTGCGCGTGAGTCAGACCAAGGGCACACTCGCCGGAACCCTGTATCCCGGCGTGCATTTTGTTGTGCCGCTGGTCGAGCACGTGGAACTGTTCAACACACGCGACCAACTATTCACTACCGGCATCAGCGAAGATGGATTGGCCAAAGGCGAGACAAAAGGTGAAGCACTGCGTGTGCAAGCGAAAGAGGGACTCACCCTGGGCCTCGCGATCACCGTCCGTTACCAGATCGATCCCAAGCGCCTTGACTACATTGAAGCCAACTTGCCACAGCCGCTGGAAAAAGAAATTGTGCCGCCTGTGGTGGCCACTGCGTGGCGTGAACTGGTGCCGAGCTATACGGTTCGCGAGGTGTTCTCGGCCAAGCGTGAAGAAGTTCGTCAGCGCTCCGCCGAAATCATTCGCAAACGGTTGGGCGCCGACGGCATCGTGGTGAAAGAAGTCATGCTCCGCGATATCGAACTTCCCGAGGAGTATGCCAAGGGCCTTGAGTCACTGTTGCTGAAGGAACAAGAGAATGACCGCATGGGAGTGGAAACCGAAATTCACCAGAAGCAAATCAAAATCACCGAAGCTGACGCAGACGCAGCCAAGGTGCAGGAAGTGAAACAAGCTGAGGGACAGGCTGAGGTAAGGGTGCTGCAAGCCAAGAGTGAGTCCGATGCCATGCAATACACACTCCCGTTGAAACAGAAACAGATTGAGCAATCGAAGCTCGAAGCCGAAGCGCGCAAGGAGGCAACCGTAAAGAATGCCGAGGCAGCGGGCGAGGCCAAACTGATTGACAGCAAAGCGGAGATGGAACGCCGCAAGTTGTTGGCACAGGCTGAGGCCGAACGCATTCGTCTGACCGCCGCTGCCGACGCCGAACGAATGGCAAGCGAGGCCGCGATCCTGAAGCAGAATCCCCTGCTGATCAACAAAATTGTGGCCGAGCGCCTCTCTGACAAATTGCAGATCATGATGGTCCCAGCTGACGGCAAGTTTTTCTTCACCAACGACGTGCTGCGCGGAATGGGCGCTCCGAATCATGTGAGCCAGTCCGAAGATGCGGAAGGCGATGGAAAGTCCCAACAATAGTCACGGAGCAGTTCCCGGTTCCCAGTTATCAGTTATCGGTTCTCAAAAAGATCTCGACTGAGCGCGGTTCACTGAGAACTGAGAACCGGGAACTGAAAACTTCGTTATGAACAGGCCACGATCAATCACGCGCTATAATCAGCGCATTCCACACATGCGAGCGCGAGTGTTCACAGGAAAGCCCAGCGGTCTGAGGCTTGGTTGGCTGACTTCGCTCTTGCTCGCGACGGTTTTTCTTCCATCATCTTTATGCGCTTCGAGCCTGGGAGACACCGCGCGGGAACTAGCGCACAAGATCTCCTCGGACGCCGGGCCCGGCGCCTTTGCACTTGAGGTCACCAACCGCTCATCGCTCGACGACAAGTCAGTGCGCGAAGTGCGCAGCGCGCTCGAAGCGGAATTGCAGGTCGAAGGCGTACACACCGCCAAAGCCGAACAGGCGATAGGAACAATCGAGGTCGTTCTCTCCGAGAGCCTGCGCGAATATGTTTGGACCGCCGAAATTGCGACCGGGTCTGACGAGAAGAAAGTAGTTTTGGTCTCGTTGCCGCGACCGCCAACGGGAACGCCATTCGCGCCCGCGTTGCCAATCGTTTTGAAAGCAACTTTTCTGTCTGCGCAAGAGCAACCGATGCTCGACCTCGCACTCGTCGAAATGCCCGGGGGCTCTCGACTCCTCGTGCTCGACGATGGCATGGTCGCGATCTACCGTCAGCAGGGAGTGAATCCGGCCGGACACTGGGAACTCGAAACTTCGTTGCCCATCGCGCACACTCGTGCCTTCCCCCGTGACTTGCGTGGACGCATACTGCTGCGTCGCGATCATCTCTTCGATGTATACCTTCCCGGAACATTCTGCCGCTCGACTTCGAGCGCGGTCGCGGCGCTTACGCTCGCCTGCAACGAGACTGACGACCCCTGGCCCCTGACGCTGGAAGACAGCGGCGTCCGCGCCTTCTTTGCGAGCTCGCGCAACTTCTTCACCGGAGCGCTTTCTCCTGGTATCGGAAAAATTTCCAATTTTCCATCTTTCTATTCTGCGGCCGCGCTTCCGCGCTCGAGTTACATGCTTTGGGCGATTGCTGCCGTGGACGGATCTCTGCATCTTGTCGATGGGATAACGGATCAGGCAATTCGCGGCGCGAAATGGGGAAGCGATCTGGCAGCGGTTCACTCCAGTTGCGGTACGGGTACACAGTTGCTGGTCTCCGCGAGTGACGAGACGATGCACGACAATCTGCGCGCGTTCGAGATTCCTGATCGCGAGCCCGTCGTTGCCAGTTCAGCGGTGGAGTTCGACGGGGCAATCGTTGCGCTGTGGTCGGAAAGCAACGGCAATGGCGCGGCGGCAATCGTAAAACGAAGAGACACGGGATGGTATGAGGCATATCGCGTATCGATTTCTTGCGGCAATTAGCCTGCTGGCCGCGGCTACCAACATCGCGGCAGCAGAGACGCGTCCGCACTACGGTGGAACCTTGCGCGTCATGCTGCAATCCGCGCCGACCGCGCTTGAATTTCCCGCAAACGACACGCCTGCCGACTACTGGGACGTTGCCCGCGCACTTTCCCTGATCGGCGACACGCTTGTCAAACTCGATGCGCAAGATCGTCCTCAGCCGGGTCTGGCTGTGTCTTGGCAAAGTGACCCGAGCGGCCGCCATTGGCAATTCACGTTACGCCGCGGAGTGAAGTTCCACGACGGCAGCGCCGCGTCGCCCGCAGCCGTCGCGCAGATTCTTGGCGCGCTCCACCCCGCCTGGAACGTACGTGCATCCGCAGATTCGGTGTCGATCGACAGCGAGACAGCCAGTCCTTCGCTGCTCGCTGAACTTGCGCTGCCGCGCAATCTCTTGCTCAAGCGCAATGCGAACGACCTTCCCATCGGCACCGGCGCATTCCTCGTCGCCGATTGGCAGTCGGGAAAATTGCTCAAGCTCGCTGCTAATGAAGAGAGCTGGGCGGGCCGTCCTTTTGTCGACGCGGTTCAGATTGAATTCGGTAAATCGCTGCGCGACCAGGCTATCGCGCTCGAACTGGATAAGACCGACATAATCGAGACGGCGCCGCAAGCTGCAATCGGATCGCAGAGGCACGACACATCATCATCGCTTTCTCTGCCTGTGGAATTGCTGGCCTTAGTTTTCTCCGCGAACTCAAAAGCGCAAGACCCTCGACTTCGAGAAGCGCTGGCACTTGCCATTGATCGCAAGCCCATCCAGTCCGTGTTGCTGAAAGGCGCGGGAGAACCAGCCGCCAGCATCCTTCCTAATTGGATGACTGGCTACAGCGCAGTCTTTTCCTCACAATCGAATCCCCAACGTGCCCGGGCTCTAATCGTGGAGTCGCGGCAACCCACGCTCAATTTGAGCTACGACCCGAGAGATCCGCAGGCCCAGTTGATCGCCGAGCGCATCGCGCTCAATGCACGCGACGTCGGCATCACCGTGCAAGTATCGTTGTCAGGAGCCACTGATATTCGCCTGGTGCGCGTAGTGCTGGCAAGTCCCGATCCTGCGACCTCGTTGAGCGAAGCGGCACGACAAATGGGATTGCCGCAGCCCTCATTGCCGATGGCGCCGAGCAATCATTCTCTGGATGATCTGTATCAAGCCGAGCGTAGTTGGCTCAATGGATACGCCATCATCCCGCTTTTCCATTTGCCCGTCGCGACCGCCGCAGGCACGCGCGTGCGCAACTGGTCCTCCGATCCGCTAGGCGGATGGAACGTGCCAGGATTCTCGGCGCTAGATGGCCGGGCAGATATTTTCGCTAATGTTTGGTTGACAGACTCGTTGCGCGAGGCAACGAGATGAGTTTCCGCAAGAAACTTCTTGTACTGTTTGCGGCGACGATCCTGCTCTGCGTCGCGGTAATTTCGGGATCGGTTTATAACACGCTTCGGCATTCATTTGAGCAGGCGTATCAGGATCGGGCGAATGCGGTCGCCGCTCAGTTTCGATCGGAGTTTCAGCGGAGAGGGTCCGATGTAGTACGCAAGGTCGAGTCCGTTGCAGCTGGCGAAACCGTGCAACACATCGTGCTCGATATGAATCGCGGCGCTACTGACTCCAGCGATTATGTAACCGAGGCGCGAACCTTGGCAGCTCAACAGCAGCTTGACTTTCTGGAACTCGTCGACAATCGCGGCACCATTCTTTCCTCCGCGCAGTGGCAGGCGAAATTCGGATATCCGGAGGTAGTGATTCCGCAACCCTCGCAACCCGTAATTCCGCCAGTACCGATGCCCGAAGCGGTCGCTCCTACGCCTACCATTCCGGCTGGAGCGTTTCTGAAGCGTGAAGAGTTGCCCAATGGCCCGACGCTCGGCCTGTTTGCTGTCCGCGCGGTCCACGTCGGAGAACAGACATTGTATGTAATTGGCGGCGAACGACTCGACCAGGGCTTTCTCTCAACGCTCGACATCCCTGCCGGAACGCGGGTGCTGCTTTATCAAAACCTCGACACAAAATGGAATCCGAAATCGCTCCTCGACTTGAATGGTCCCGCCGCCGGCGCAGACAAGATTGCTTCGCTGGTCGCAAAGGTGCGCAACACACTACAGGAGTCCCAGAGCATGATCCACTGGACTTCCGATCCGGCGGACGCCGAAGTTTTTCACGCTATCCCACTAACCGGTCCGATCTTCACTGTGAGCAATGAGGGCGCCGCAAATGAGCAACTGATGGGCGTTCTGCTCGTCGGCAGTTCGCGGCGTCCGTTGATCGAGTTGCAGCGGCAGATCATCTCCACCGCAATGCTCGTTGGCTGCATAGGGATTCTGGTGGCAGTGCTGGCAAGCCTGTGGTTTGCAGCCCGGGTCACGCGCCCAGTTGTATCGCTGGCAGAGGCTGCGCGCCGGGTCGCAGCAGGTGATCTGGCTGCCAAGGTCGACGTTGAATCGAGCGATGAACTGGGTGAACTGGCTGCGGCATTCAACCACATGACTGAAGATCTTGTGCAGCAAAAAGACCGCACGCTGCAAGCCGAACGCGTGGCCGCGTGGCGCGAACTGGCGCGCCGGTTGGCGCACGAATTGAAGAATCCGCTTTTCCCATTGCAGGTCACGGTTGAAAATCTGATGCGCGCGAAACAGAAGTCGCCTGAGATGTTTGAAGAAGTTTTTCACGAGGGGACCGCGACTCTACTAGCGGAAATCAACAACCTGAAAACAATTATCGGCCGCTTCAGCGAATTCTCAAAGATGCCGCAGCCGCAGCGCCGGCCGACGCAGGTGAACGATGTGATGCGTTCAGTGTTACGCGTTTTTCATGCGCAATTGCAGGAGAAGAATCAGATTTCGGTTCACGCCGACCTTGCTGATGCGTTGCCAGAAATTTCAGCCGATCCCGATCTGCTGCATCGCGCATTGCAAAATCTGGTGCTCAATGCAATCGACGCCATGCCGCAAAGCGGAGAGCTGACGATTCGTACCAGGGCTCTGGGCGATGGTGTTGAAATTTCAGTCTCCGATACCGGCTCCGGTCTGACCCAGGAAGAATGTGGGCGCTTGTTCACTCCTTATTACACGACCAAGCAGCATGGCACAGGGCTTGGGCTGGCGATTGTGCAGTCAGTGGTGAGCGATCACGGCGGCAAAATTTCCGTCGAGAGCACGAAAGAAAAAGGAACGACGTTTCGGATCGAATTACCGTATCAACCACACTCTTGGCAAACAGGCCAAGTTTAAAAGACGTGACGAAGCAGAAGCTAAACAGGAGAAAACCGTGGCGCAAAAAGCGCACTTGCTGATCGTAGACGATGAGGCCAACACGCTGGCTTCGTTGTCACGCGCGTTTCGTTTGGAAGGTCATGAAGCCGCCGTCTGCGACAACGCAAACAAGGCTCTGGAACTGGCCAAGTCGCAATCTTTCGACTTGATACTCTCCGACGTGGTGATGCCTGGCAAAGATGGTCTGACTCTTCTTGAGGAACTCAAAGCGCAAGGAGTGCCAACTCCCGTCGTTATGATGTCGGGACAGGCACACATTGAGATGGCTGTACGCGCGACTCGACTGGGCGCACTCGACTTCCTGGAAAAACCGATCTCCACCGAGAAACTTCTGCTCACCGTGGAGAATGCTCTGAAGCTTGGCCGACTGGAGCGTGAAAATCGCGACTTGGAGCGCCGTCTCGGCAAACACGAAATCGTCTGGAAGGGCGAGACCATGCGCCGTGTGATGGCGCAAGTGGAACGCGTGGCCGCCAGCGAAACGCGCGTCTGTATTCTGGGCGAGACCGGCACGGGAAAAGAACTTGTAGCGCGCACGCTGCATGAGCGCAGTCCGCGGGCTGGGGCTCCGTTCGTCACGCTAAACTGTGCCGCGGTTCCAGCGGAGCTGATTGAATCCGAATTGTTCGGCCACGAAAAAGGATCGTTCACCGGCGCGGCGGGACGCCATCTTGGCAAGTTCGAGCAAGCCCAGCACGGCACCATTTTTCTCGACGAGATCGGCGATATGCCACTCACTATGCAAACCAAGCTGCTGCGTGTGCTGGAAGAAGGTGAAGTGGAACGCATCGGCGGCGAGCGTGCCATCACCGTCGATGTGCGCGTCGTCGTCGCCACCCACCGCGACCTCGAAGCACAAGTCCGCGACGGCAAATTCCGGCAGGATTTATTTCACCGTGTGTTCGTCTTCCCTCTGCGTCTGCCTCCGTTGCGCGAACGCCGCGAAGACATCCCCGCGTTGATCGAGCACTTTGCTTTGCAAGTGAGCGCTATAAACGGATGGAAGCCCATGCGCTTCACCGCAAGCGCGATGGCTGCGCTAGAAGAACATCCGTGGCCAGGTAATGTCCGCGAACTCCGAAACGCCGTCGAGCGACTGATGCTGCTGGCCTCCGACGAAATCACCTCCGACACCGTGGCACTGGCGCTGCCCGCTTCCCTTGCCGCATCTGATTCTGGCTCGGCTGGCACCGGCCCGCTAGCCGACCGAGTGCGAGCCTTCGAAAAACAAACTATTCTGGCGGAGCTGAAACGCAATCACCACCAGATTTCAAATACGGCGCGTGCTCTGGGACTGGAGCGCTCGCATCTTTACAAGAAGGCCGAGCAGGTCGGGATTGATCTGAAAGCGGTGAAGAGCGAAGGCGGCTCTGGATAGGGCGCGAACCTGCGGCACCGGGCTACAGCTCATTGCAATGTCAGGAATGCTCCCGGTCTATTCGGTCAGGCATCCGCCCAGTCTGTACGTGTACCGCCCCCCCCACCCCCCCTACCCCCCTAGTATCGTTGTTATAAACAGACGTGTTATCATTTGTATAAACAAGGTGGCCGGAACGGAGCGATGGTTCGGAATCTGCTCTGCCAGACCATTAATTTGTCAAAGATTGCCGAAGGTGGTTTTTCAGCAGTGGTGGAGCCGTCTCTGGAGACGGGCACAGTTCTCGATGGTTCACTGTCGAGGTATCTTCGCAGCAATTGTGGTGCGTGTCTGTGATGAGGGTACGAGAGAAATGTGATGAAAAAAGTTGGGTGGAAGGCAGTGGTTCTTGGCAGTGTGGAATTCCAGCCTTCGCAAAGTGCATGAGCGGCGGCGCACCTGACATGTCCCTCCCGAGTACGGTGACGGTGGGGCCCAGGTTAGCGCCCAAGGAAGGGACGCGAACCTGGGGCACCGGGCCCTTCCGCCTCCGCTTTACGTTCCGCTCCAATCAACTGCTGTAACAGGCGGCGTTAGCACTAAATTGACCGGGACAGGCCGTAGTTGGTGCTATCGTGATATTACGTCACCTATCCGATTCGCAGATGCGAGTGTAGCCACTACGACCGAATCTGTTCAATTTCAGGTCTGTATGGATGATCTACGATAATTACTCTTCCATCGGTCAGGGCTTTGACCGAATGGCGAACATTGCTCGGCACCACTGCGACCAACCCCGGTTTCACGATCTGAACCATGCCGTCGACGGTCACTTCGAGTTCACCCTCGATGACCTCGTAGACTTCTTCCTGAGGATGGAAGTGCTCGTGAATAATCGAACCGCGCCGGAAATCGTAGTGCGCAAACGTCATGTTCTGGGAGTGAAAATATCGTCCGCACCAGCCCGGCAGACGCTCAATGACATCGAGGCTGTGGGTGTCAATAAAGGGCATACCTTTCCCCCATTGATGATTTTATCGCTGCCGACCCGCTATTCTGCAACTTGAGCGTGACACGTCCGGTCAGTGAGTGTAATGGGGATTTTTCGCCAACTAGGCACAAGATACAATTCGAACGTGTCCACATTTTTCCAGCGGAGAAAGGTGTTGAAGTTTTGGGCCTTGCTTGTTTTTCTGCTTGTTTCTGGCTCACGTGCGCACTCTGAACACATTGAGCTTTCCTCTTGCAAATTGCCAGGCGTCGAACAAACAGCCCGGTGTGGTGTGGTCGAAGTGCCGGAGAATCCCAATCGGCCCGCCGGGCGTCAGCTCAAAATAGGCGTGGCCGTGATCCCCGCGATCGGAGGGCAGCCGCGTCCGGACCCGATTGCCGTGTTGACGGGCGGCCCGGGCGAAAGCGCGATTGGTTTGGCCGAGGTATACGCGACAAGGCTCGCACCGTTGCGCCAGGATCGCGATGTTCTGTTGGTGGACCAGCGCGGTACCGGCCGCTCCGCCGCGCTCGATTGCGAACTCTTCTTGCCTGAGCGGCCAGAGGCGAGTCTTCGTGACCTATTTCCACTTGCCGCAGTTAAAAAATGCGAGCGAAGGCTGAGGGCACAAGCCGACCTGACTCAGTACACGGCAGATCATTTCGCCAACGATCTGGAGAAGGTCCGACGGGCTCTCGGTTATGGACCGCTGAATCTGTTTGCGGGCTCATACGGAACTCGATCCGCGCAGGTATACATGCGGATGTACCCAGAAAGCGTGCGGACCGTGTATATGGGCAGTGCCGTTCCAATTGACATAGCGGAACCGCTTCCCTTTGCAAAGACGGAACAAGCGGCGATCGAGAAGATGTTGGACGCATGCGTCGCCGATTCCGCGTGCAACTCCGCATTCCCGCGCTTACGCGACGAGTTCCGTCAGATATCTGCTCTCCTGTCGTCAGGATCCGTGCGTGTCGCCGTGCCGGGCCACAGCGGCAACGTGCAGTTGTATCGCGGTCGAGTTGCAGAGTGGTTTCGCTCGAAGCTTTATAGACCCCGAAGCTCGACAACGCTACCCTGGATGATTCATCGAGCTTATCTCGGAGACTGGAGCCCGATCTCCGAAGGCATTCTGTCTGACGCCCGCGATTCCTCGGATCTCAGTTTTGGTCTTTTCCTCTCGATCACGTGTAGCGAGGATATTCCATTTATTCGAGAAGACGAGGTTGCGGGTGAAACGGAAGGTACCTTTCTGGGCGACTACCGCGTTCGCCAGCAGCAGGCTGCGTGTCGGCAGTGGCCGAAGGCCTCGCTCCCGGTGGGATATCGCGAACCGGTGCAGTCACCCATTCCGACCGTGTTCGCTTCTGGTGATGCCGATGGCGGTACGCCGCTATGGTTCATGGAGCATGTCGCCAACGGTTTCTCGCATCGCCTTGAAGTCGTCCTGCATGGGCAGGGGCACACCGAGTGGAATGAATGCATCGCGAAGATTTATCAAAAGGTCGTCATTTCCGGCTCAGTGGGAGACGGGGGCACATCGACTTGCGCGTTGGTGGCAGGACCGCCATTTCGATTACAGTAGGTGTGTCCTCCTCATCGTTCGTAAAAGGCTGGGCGCGTTTGCAACTGCGGACGGATAACCGGCGAGCGACTCGCAAGTCAATTGCTGAAATCAGGCGATTTCACCAACTGAGAATAGCCTTGAGTTCGGAAACTGAACGGATAGAGCGACTTTGGGAACGCCTATAAATGCAATAAGTACGTGTTGCAACACGCAGGTCATCCACTGCGCCGCCCAAAATTACCTGCAATGCCGAGTTTTTCCGCAGCCTGTGAAGCCGTGCCTTTCAAAGCCGATTCAAACTGCACTACTACCTGAAAACTGCTCCACTTCCACTCTCGCGGTTCTTTCACTAGCCCGCGATGGTTGCACGTGTTGCAAGCGCTCTGCACAGAACGGAGAGAACTCCCTGATGCATCTTCGGCATGGATGGGGTGTAGGGGTCCCTTCGGCAGGCTCAGGGCAGGCTCTTCGACTCCGCACGGGCTTCATGACAGATTCGGTGGTAGGTCTGGGCTCACTGCTCGGTGCCCGGGATATTGTCCGTTTGCAATTTCTATCCCACACAGACGACAATCGAATCGTGCCCAGCACCAGCTTTTATCAGGACCCCCAAGCCATCAGCCCGTTCCGTCCCGGCGCGCTCGTGATCGCAACGTTGACCAACCCGCGCGAAAAATTCTGGGGCGCGATTCTCCATCTTGCGACTGAAGGCCTCAGTTTGCGCGGTGTCGATGTCGCGTCTTTCGACGATCTGGCCTCGCAGATCAAAAACGGCGAGCCCTTCACCTCCGGCGTGGTTTTTTTTCCCATGCACCGCGTGGAGCGAATGGAACTCGATCTTCCCGAGGGAAACATTCTTTCGCTCGCCCAGCGCTTCGCGCAAAAGACCGGGCTCGATCCCGCGCCGCTGCTGGTGAGTGAGTTTCTCGCACATTCTGGAAAGGATGCCGGAGGAAAATCCGGAGGAGAGAAATAGCATTGAACCTCCGCCAGATTCTGACCGCGCCCAACCAGCTCACCCTGCTGCGGATGATCTTCCTGCCGTTCATCGTTATCAATCTGCTCAAGCATGACTTCAAATTGGCGCTGGCGTTGTTCATTCTCGCCGGACTCAGCGACGGCCTCGACGGACTTCTGGCCCGCACTCTGCATCAGCAAACGCTGCTCGGCCAGTATCTTGACCCGATCGCAGACAAGCTGCTGATGAGCACCATGTTTCTTGCACTCTCGATTCAACAACGTGCGTTGGTTCCGTGGAAATACACGATCGTCGTCTTCAGCCGGGATATATCTATACTGCTGATCAGCGGCGTGTTGTTCATGATTGCCGGCCTGCGCGATTTCCGCCCCAGCATTTTTGGCAAGGCCAATACGTTCGCCCAGGTCGCGGCCATCTTTTCTGTGTTGCTGTTTCTGGTGGAACCCATCGTGTTAGTGCAGATCGCGACAAAAATCTTCCTGCGTGCCACCTTCATCTTCACCATTCTCTCCGCCGTACATTACGCGTTCCTGGTGCAGCACAGGTTGCATCAGCATGTGCCTCCTCCGGCGTTGCAGGCATAGTCGGCACACAAGCGCGACACCTCGATACTCGACAGAGCTAGACTCGACAGTAGTAATTTGTTTAGTCTCTAACGTATATGAATCTCTGTTGATCATTGAAAGTGGAGGGTAGCTAAACGGGATCTGCAATTGTAGAAGCACCGAGCGCGCCGGTAAGCGGACCGCATGCGGATATCAGCTCAAGCAAGTCGGTTGCTCGAACGCTCTTTCTAATGGTGGCGATCGGGCTGGCGATCCGGCTGATCGTCATGTGCTTCCTGTACACGGTGCAGTTGGATCCCCGGCAGGATAACTTCCGATTTGGATTCGAAACCGGGAGAATTGCGCGATCGATCGCACAAGGCGAGGGTTTCAGCAGTCCGTTGTATGTGAAGACTGGGCCGACGGCTTGGATGACGCCGGTCTACCCCTACATCATTGCAGGATTCTTTAAAGTATTTGGCATCTATACCAAGGCTGCAGCATTTGCGATCGTCTCTTTCAATGCCCTGACATCGGCCTTGACGTGCCTGCCAATCTTTTTTTTCGCGCGCAAGAGTTTCGGCGCACACGTGGCCAAATGGGCAGGATGGACGTGGGTCTTCTTCCCTTATGCCATCTATTTCCCAATCATTCGCATTTGGGAGACGTGGCTCGCAACGTTGTTGCTCAGCCTGATATTTCTGGTCACATTGAAGCTGGAGGATACAAACCGGCTCGCCGCGTGGGTGGGCGCGGGAATGCTCTGGGGGTTGGCCGCGCTTAACAGCGCGATCGTAGTCTCGCTGCTTCCGTTCTTCCAGTTGCGGGTTGCGTATGTTCGCCATAAACAAGGACGCCGCTGGTTGGCGCCAAACATGGCGCTGGGCTTGGCATTCGTCGTCGTGGTGTCTCCCTGGTTCGTACGAAATTGGCGTGTGTTTCATGCTTTCGTGCCCTTCCGCGACAACATGGGAATCGTGCTGCGACTCGGCACGAAGGGCGCGACAGATTACTGGGGTCCCTATGAACTTGGCCCCTGGAATAGCCCGGCAGAGATGCAGGAGTTCCAGCGCGATGGCGAATTCAAATACATGGCGACCAAGAAAGCCCAAGCCATCAGCTTTATCAAAGCGAATCCTGGTTGGTACGCGTGGACCTCGCTACGACGCGCGTTTTTCATGTGGAGCGGATACTGGAGTCTGGAGCACTGGTACCTGGAGCAGGAACCGCTCGATCCAGCAAACATTTTCTTTTGCTCAACTTTCACTATCCTGGCGCTGATCGGTCTGAGAAAAGCGTGGAAGCGAGGCGCGGACACCGCCATACTTTATACGATTGTCCTCGTGATATTTCCACTCACGTACTACATCACCAGCCCGGAGTTTTATTATCGCCGTCCCATCGACCCCATGATGGTCGTTCTTGCCGTTTATGGGTTGATGCCGGCTCGTCGGCTCGATGGAGCGGGAGCGGCGGTCAAGGATCGGTAAGCGATTTGCGATGGGTGATTAGAATCGGCGATTACGGTCAGGACGCGGATTGTGAGTGTAATGGCGATATTTCGCCAACTATCTATAGTTAAAGCACTTTTACTCCGTCGGGCACTTGGCCGCTTAGAAAGGCAATTCGGTGCTGCTCATTTCCTAGGTCCATCTCGAAATGAACCCATCGACCATCTCTGAGGACACCGAAATTCCATTCGCCAGTCACGGTGTCGTCAAACTGCCACAGGATCGTAAATCCTTCTTCATCGCAAAACCCCTCGCCATCGGCTTGGAGGATTCCTCCAGTGTGTTTCCAGACGGCATTGTAGAGACGATGTAACGGAGTCCAGCCGTCGTCTACATCTGTGCCGCTAAGAAGTTGGAAAGCGTAAATGACTTTCACGCTAGGCAAGTACTGCTGTAGCCAAGCGGCAGATGTTTCTGGCTTGTAGTGCTTAACTTCATCGATGAACTCCCGCAGTTCGTCTGACCCAAGCTGCCCATCCACAACAGGATTTTTCTCCACGAGTGCGATTTCCTGCCCAGAGCTGTGCAATAGGGTGAGTTGCTCCCATGCATCGCCATTTCCTTCTGAGATTTTTAGAACGGCGGGTTTGGCGACCTCTCGTAAGAGGTCGAAAGGGATGTTACTGAGAGTCTTCGCTAGCACGCGGATGTAGTGGCCCATAGTTGGACCATCATAACTGCTGATAATAGGCATTTACACCGATTGAGAGTTGCTCCGCACCAGCTCAGTCCCCGCCCATTGCCTCTTACGGTCTAGGTTGGGAAGTGGGAGTGTAGGAACTTTCCTGCGCCAGAGCTACCCGCGTCCCATTTGACCCGTTTTCTTTCGTCGCCCTAGAATGAAAGATTCGCACTGCGCTCGCGAACTCATTCATGACTCTGCGTCCCTATGCCACTTCGCCTCTATAACACTCTTTCCGGAAAGATCGAAGAATTTCATCCACTCGACGGCAACCGCGTCCGCATGTATGCCTGTGGACCGACCGTCTACGACTACGGCCACATCGGCAATTTCCGAACATTCATCGCTGTCGATCTTCTTTATCGCTTTCTGCGCCAGAGCGGATACGACGTTCGCTACGTCATGAACATCACCGACGTGGACGACAAGATTATTCGCAATGCGGCGCGCGACGGCGTCACCGTGCAGCAGTACACCGCTAAGTTTGTGCAGGCCTTTCTGGAAGATTCAGCAACGCTGAGCATTGAGAAACCGATTCTGGTGCGAGCCACCGAACACATCCCCGAGATGGCGGACTTCATTGCCGAACTCGAGAAAAAAGGCTTCGCTTACCGCACCGACGACGGTTCTTACTATTTCCGCATTGCGAAATTTCCCGCGTATGGCAAGCTTTCCAAAAAAGATTTTGCCGGCATGAACGACGGCGCGCGGGTCGACGTCGACGAATACGAAAAAGACAGTGCCCGTGACTTCGCGCTCTGGAAGGCTCCCAAGCCGGGCGAAGCTTCGTGGCCTACTGCGATCGGGCCGGGGCGTCCGGGGTGGCATATCGAGTGCTCCGTGATGTCGATGGAGGAACTCGGGCCTAGTTTTGATTTGCACGCCGGCGGTGAGGATCTGATTTTTCCGCATCATGAAAACGAAATTGCACAATCGGAGTCGAACACCGGACAGCAGTTTGCCCGCTACTGGTTTCACGCGCGCTTTCTGCTGGTCGAAGGCCAGAAGATGTCGAAGAGTCTCGGGAACTTTTTTACTATCCGCGATCTGGTGCTGCGCGGGCACAAGCCATCGTCGATCCGCTGGTTGTTGACGCAGGTGCCGTATCGCAATCAATTGAACTTTACGTTTGATGGATTGAAGTCAGCGGCAAGTTCGGTAGAGAAGTTGCGCAACTTCCGCTTTCGCCTGACGAGCACGCAATTTCCTGCTGGAGCGAATCCGGCGATGGCGCGATTAGCAGAGGAAACGATCGTGCAAATGAAGAGCGCCCTGGACGACGACTTGAATACGGCCGAAGCACAAGCCGCTATGTTCGATATGTTGCGCAAGGCTAACACCGCGCTTGATACAGCAGCGGTGCGGCAGGACGACGTGAAGCCACTGCTCGCGGCGCTAGAGAAATTCGACGAGATATTTGGTGTGCTCAAAGATGACGACCAGGCCAAGATGCAGGCTGTTCTTGACTGGGCCCGCGCTGAAGGGCGCGAAAAGGAAATCAGCCCCGAATTGCTGGAGATCGCCGGCTCCGCGCAATTCGCAGACGAACAAATTAATCAGAAGCTGGCTGAGATGGATGCCGCGCGAAAAGGGCGGAAATTTAAAGAGTCAGACGCGATTCGCGCCGAGCTTGTCGCCGCCGGTATCATCGTGGAGAACACAAAAGACGGCGTACGCTGGAGAAGGAAGTAGCATCGGCATCTCGATGGTTTGGGCGACCAAAGACATGAAAATACCTTTTCTAAACACGCTGCTAACTGAATTTGGATCGTGCTGCAAAGACCTTAAGGATGCCATGTCCGTGCCTCCGAATTCGCTAATCCGTGTATCCGAGTGGGGAGTTCTCTATTTGACAGTCGGCTATGTGCAATCCGGCGAAGGTCTAGGTTGGATGGATCAAGCCATTATCTTTTGCCCATTCTGCGGGAAGCGGCTCCAGTCACGAGAGGAAATAAGACTCAAAGGGCTTCAAGCCCCGACCGCTCCATAATAGGTGGTCAAGCAGCAAATTTTTCGAATGGACAATTCATGACCCTCGACGACTACCTCCGCGAAGCCGAAATCGCCCACGGCCATCTCTGCGCCGGGCAAGTACTGGGCGTGCGCTTGGCTATGTTGGGACTGGAAAAGCTAGGCATCGAAGACCCGCGCGGAAAAGATCGCAAACGCCTGGTCACGTTCGTCGAAATCGACCGCTGCGCCACCGACGCGATCGCCGTCGTCACCGGATGCCGTCTCGGAAAGCGCGCCCTGAAATTTCGCGACTGGGGAAAGATGGCTGCGACCTTTGTTGATCTGGGGACCAAAAATCTGGAAATAAAAGACGTGAGCACCCGAGCCCGCCCAAGCGAAGCTTGGACGGGGCACCCGGCCATCCGCATCGCCGCGAAGGAATCGTCCAAGGCGCTGGCGCGCTCAATGCATCCCGAAATCGAAAACAAGAACCAGCAGCAGATGCTCGCCTATCGCGAAATGTCTGAGGACGACTTATTCACCAAGCAGTGGGTGAAGGTCGAACTCCCCGCCGAAGAATTTCCGGGATACAAAGGTGAGCGCATCGTCTGCGCCGAGTGCGGCGAAGGCATCAACTTTCGGCGCGAAGTAGAACGCGACGGGCGAGTTTTGTGTAGGGCATGTTCGGGTGAGCGATATTACGAAGTCATATAGGTGAAGTTTTGTTCTTTAGCAGTTCGTATGGAAATAGAGAGTTTCTGGTACTCTGCTGTCGTGCTAAACATGGGCCCTAGTGATGCACCGGCAGCAGTGGTTATGGGTGCCGGGTTCTTTGCGTCCGGATTGACTATGGTTCTGCGACCTGGCAATGTCAGAGAAAGCTTCGACCGTTTTGCCGACAGTTGGAGGCACGATAGTTGGCATCCATATAAGGTGCCGCTTTGGGGCCTGCGTGTTACGGGTTTGATCGGAATCGCAGGAGCCATACTTTTCTTTTACATTGCCTACGTCGGCTTACATCGTTAGCCGGTTGCCGCTGATACTCTCTCATAAGCATGCGCCACCCGCAGCAGTGTAGCCTCATCAAAGTGCCGCGCAAACAACTGCAATCCAATCGGCAGCTTCTCGTGATTCTCGCCGCATGGAATTGAAATTCCGGGAATGCCCGCCAGGTTCGCAGTTACGGTGTAGATATCGGCGAGATACATGGCCAGCGGATCATTCACCTTCTCGCCCAACCGGAACGCAGGTGTCGGGCACGTGGGCGCGGCGATTACATCCACTTTTTTGAATGCCTCGTCGAAATCGCGAGTTAGTAGCGTCCGTACTTTTTGCGCCTTGAGATAGTAAGCGTCGTAGTATCCGGCACTCAGCGCGTAGGTACCGAGCATGATGCGGCGTTTGACTTCCATGCCGAATCCACCGTCGCGGGTTCGCCGGTACATTTCGGAGAGCGTGTTTGCCTTGGCGCGGAAACCGTAGCGCACGCCGTCATAGCGCGCCAGATTTGATGATGCTTCTGCTGTGGCTACAATGTAATACGTGGGAATCGCGTATTCGGTGTGCGGCAAACTCACCGGCACAATTTCGCATCCCAACTCTGCCAGCTTCTGAATCGCGGCTTCAACGGCGGCTTGAACCTCGGGATCGAGTCCTTCACCGAAATATTCTTTGGCCACGCCAACTTTTAGGCCTTTAACGGGCTTGTCGAGCTCCGCCACATAGTCAGGCACAGGCACTTCGGCGGAAGTCGAATCCATGGGATCGCGTCCGGCAATTGTGCGGAGCATCAGCGCGACTTCTTTCACGGTCTTCGCAAATGGGCCGACGTGGTCGAGCGACGAAGCAAAAGCAATTAACCCATAGCGTGATACCCGTCCATAAGTCGGCTTCAGACCGACCACGCCGCAGAACGACGCTGGTTGACGAATCGATCCGCCGGTATCGGAACCTAACGTCGCGACCGCCATCTCCGCGGCAACCGCTGCCGCCGATCCTCCTGACGATCCTCCCGGCACACGGCTCTTGTCGCGCGGATTGTGCACTGCGCCATAGGCAGAGTTCTCATTGGACGAGCCCATGGCGAACTCATCGCAGTTGAGCTTGCCCAAAATTATCGCGCCAGCAGCTTCGAGACGAGCGACGGCGGTGCAGTCATACGGCGGAATAAAATTATCGAGAATTTTCGAACCGGCGGTGGTGCGCACGCCTTGCGTCACCATGACGTCTTTGATGGCAACTGGAACTCCACCCAGGGGCGGCAAAGGTTGACCCTTCGCAGCCATCTGGTCGATGCGTTCGGCCTGCGTTAGAGCGCGCTCTTCGCAAAGAGTTAGGAACGCGCCAATCTCAGAATCTTCTTTTCGGATGCGATCATAGAAATCGCCCGCCAGAGCGGTCGCCGTCGTCCGGCCATCGGCAATCGCGCTGCGGACATTATCGATAGTGAGTCCGCTGGCAAGGCTGGCGTTTTCTTTTCCGGTGATCATGCGCTATCTCTCAATTACCTTCGGAACCTCGAAAAATGTTCCGTCGGTGTCGGGCGCATTTTTTACGGCAACATCGTGCGGCAGCGATTTGCGCAGACCATCCTTCACGTCCTCGCGGATCGCGTAGGCGAATCGGCCGTTACCCGGTCGCGACTCGTCTTTGTCCTTATCGTTATCCTCATCTTTACCCCTGCCATAGCGGTCGGAGACCTGAGCCATGGGAGCAACTTTGTCGGTTTCCAATTCGCTAAGCCGCTCGACGTATTCAAGAATAGAATTCAGATCGCGCAACATGCGAGCCCGCTCTTCCTCGGTCAACTCTAGGTTGGCCAGATCGGCTACGTAGGCAACGTCTTTCTCGGTAACTTTCACGCCTGCTCTTTCACGCTTTAACTTTTACGTCTTCACCACGAATTCAATTCGCTCCACCGAAGCCGCGGAATATTTATTGATCAAGGCCACGTAACGCGGAGCAAGGTTGGCAAGTTCGCGCCGCCATCCCGGGTCCGCAACCTCGACTCGCAGAATACCGTCTGAAAAATTCAGCGCCCGAGTCCGGTCGGCCACCGCGCTGCCACACACAATCGGCCATGCCAGCAATGCGCTCTCATTCGTCGGCGCACGATGAAGGGCTTTGGCGATGATGGTTTCGAGGCCGGCGGACGCACGGTTCAAGGCTTGACTCCAGAGTCGCAAACGCGATTGGACAACCGATGAGAACGAAACGATTGTAGCATCGGAAAATGTGGCTTCTCTTTCCGAACAAGACGATCTTGAGCCAGCTACGAGACAAGGAACGTACGAGATCGTGTGGCGCGGACACTCTTGTCCGCCTGCGTCCATCGGCAATATGCGCGAGAAGACAGGATCACCAGTCAATTCCATGCTAGCGTCAGCATCTCGCGGGCAAGAATGCCCGCGCCACACGGTTCAACTACGAGGCCAACGCGGCCGCAGCAGTCTTGGCGCGCTTCTTCGCTAGCTTGCGCAGATGCGAGGCTGAATACAGACTTCCCCGGCAGCGCGGCATTCCGCATAAACAGGGTGCGTCATCTTCGCCATCGAAGAGGTTGTAGTCGTAGGTCAATTCTTCTCCGGCTGCAATATCGCGCAGCGCGATGATCCACATCTTGCCCCGGATCTGGTCGGTCTCGCAGTTCGGTTGGCAAGAATGATTGACGAAACAGGCGACACCGTAGCCATCAATAATTTTCTTGCCGCCCTCGAGCCCAAACAAATACGTGTTCGGGAAATCGTCGTAGAGATCGTCGGCCTGTTCGTAGGTGAGGTGCTCACCCACATATTCGATGATCAATGTCCCTTTGCGAATCGGCCGCGTGGTGTAGCAGCCGAAAGAATGAATGCGAGACTGGCGAATAATGAGCGTCATGATCTGCGATTAAATGTGATCCGATTAAAAGCGTTGTTCGATTTTATCTGCAATCGCCGAGCTTTAGCATAAGCATATCGGCACGCACACTAGCGCAAGATCGAATGCGGCGGGCCGAGCCCACGTGGCAAACGTGCGAATACCGCCTTAGCGATTTCCTGATCGCCTGCTATCATTCTCGGGACCGAGGATCAGGAGGAGGCCGACGATCATGGCTCACCAGCATCCACCGCGCTTTCTGAAGATTGTCGACGACGCCAAGCAGCGCGTCCGCGAAACCAGCGTTGACGAAGTTAAGGCTCGTCTCGATCGCGTCCTTGCTGGTAAAGACAAGTTCGTTCTGGTCGACGTCCGCGAAGATCGCGAATTCGACGCCGATCACCTGCCCGGAGCTGTTCACCTGGGCAGGGGCATCATCGAACGCGACATTGAGGGAAAATATCCAGATCTGCAAACGGAGCTCGTCCTTTATTGTGGAGGCGGTTTCCGCTCCGCGCTGGCGGCCGATAACCTGCAAAAAATGGGATATACGAATGTCATTTCCATGGACGGCGGAATACGCGATTGGCGCGAAAGAGGCTACCCGCTGGAGAAGTCGCGGTGATATTTTCCGCGGAGAAACGAGACTACACTTCTAGTTGTTTTGAATTCGCCCGGTGGTTTGCGTAGCACTGGCTTCTTTGAAAAAATACTGTAAGGGTACTGTGGGGTCCCCGCGATGTCTCAAATCGGAAGCTTTGCGCTCATGGCGGCGCTTGTCCTTAGCGTCTACTGTTTCCTCGTAGGCCTTTTGGCATTGTTGTTCAGTAAGCATCCTGCTGCGGGTCCGATTGGTGAGACCGCGCGCCGCGCCGGAATCGCCACTTTCGCCGCCGTGCTGCTGGCGGCCACCGTTCTTGTAATCGCCGCGTTTAACGACGACTTCTCCATTGCCTACATTTTCCATCACAGCAACCGCGAGTTGCCGGCGGCCTATAAATTTGCCGTGCTGTGGTCGGGGCAGGAAGGCTCGCTGCTGTTCTGGTCGCTGCTTCTGGCCGGCTATGGATTCGTTCTTCGCTTGCGCTACAAGACCGATCAGCGGCTGTTCGCTTACGCTTCGGTGATTATCGCTTCGGTGCAGGTTTTCTTTCTGCTGCTTCTAAATGTTGCGGCACGTCCGTTCGGCATCATTCAAGGCGGGCTTCCTGCGGATGGCACGGGATTGAATCCTCTTCTGCAATATCCCGAGATGGTCATCCATCCGCCGATGCTTTATCTGGGATACGTCGGCTTCACCGTACCTTTCGCCTTCGCTTTGGGTGCGCTGATCATGAAGTATCCCGGCGAAAAATGGATTCACATCACGCGGCGCTGGACCATGGTGACGTGGTGCTTCTTAACCATTGGCGTTTTTCTCGGCGCGCACTGGGCTTACGCTGTGCTCGGATGGGGCGGCTATTGGGGATGGGACCCGGTCGAAAATGCCTCGCTCATGCCCTGGCTCACGGGTACGGCGTTTTTGCATTCCGTGATGATGCAGGAAAAACGCGGCATGTTGAAAGTGTGGAACATGTCGCTCATCTTCGCGACATTCCTGCTCTCGATGATTGGGACATTCCTCACCCGTTCGGGTGTGATCAGCTCGGTACACGCTTTCGCGCAATCTTCGATCGGCACCTGGTTCCTGGTCTTCATTGCGTTGACCCTGGTGGTCTGTACTTATTTCCTGGTGGCGAACCGGTCGCATCTCAAGAGCGAGCACAAGTTGGAGTCGCTGGTTTCGCGTGAATCGAGTTTCCTTTTTAACAATCTGCTCTTGTTGACTCTGTGTTTCACCATACTATGGGGCACATTTTTCCCAATCTTGTCGAAGTTTGTTCAGGGACATTCCGTGACGGTTGGTCCGCCTTTTTTCAATCGCGTTGCGGTGCCGGTGGCTTTGCTGCTCCTGCTGCTCACTGCCGTCGGGCCACTGCTGGCCTGGCGTAAGACGTCCATTGAAAGCCTCAAGCGGAATTTCCTTTATCCCGCCATCGGCGCCATCGCAGTTGGCGGCATGATGATTCTTTTCGGCGTGCGTCCCTGGGATGATCCTTCTTACTTCTACGCCACCATGGCTGCCGTTCTCGCGGCGCTGGTGATCTTCAGCGTCATCTCCGAATTTCTACGCGGAGGTCGTGTTATCGCAGGTAAGACGAATCAGAACCTCTTCTCCGCCATGCTTCAACTGTGCCACCGAAACACGCGCCGCTATGGCGGCTACATCGTTCACTTCGGTGTCGCCCTCGTCATCATTGGACTCCTCGGGACTCCCTTTAATAAGGAAGTCGAAAAAGAAATGGGATTTGGCGACAAGATTTCTCTTGGCCCTTACACTCTGGTCTGCCAGTCGTATACGCAGGACGACAATCCCAACTACGGCAACGAGTGGGCGATCATCAACGTCTTCCGCGGCGGCAAGCAGGTTACGACCATGTATCCTGAGCGCCGTTTCTATAAAGCCAGCGGACAGCCGCAAACACTGCCCCGCATTTATCCGAGCTTCCGCGAAGATCTTTTCCTGGTGAGCGACCTCTATCTGGTCTACGAAGGCAAGAACGATACCACCGGACGCCCCATCATTAAGGCGCACTTGAATCCGCTCGTCCCGTGGATCTGGATCGGCCTGATCATTATGGTCTTCGGCACCATCGTCGCTCTCGTACCTAATGCCGTCGTTGTCAGAGTTGCCGCAACCACGCCGGTTCGCGCTCCGGCGCATGTGGGAGCGGGTGACTGATGAAAACAGTTGCCAGTTGCCAGTTGCCTGCTCCCAGTAACACCCTTCGCCGGTGGGTGCTCGCCAGCGTTCTTGCTGTCACCGTGCTCGTCTTCATGGGCGCGGGGGATTCTGCTGCGCGCTTCAAAGATCTCGGCCATCGCATGATGTGCGCTTGCGGATGCAATCAGATTCTGCTCGAGTGCAATCACGTCGGCTGCACCTACTCCGACAAGATGCGTGACCAACTGCAGGCTGCGCTCGACAAAGGCGATAACGACGACCTTATCCTGCAAGGCTTTGTGCAAGACTACGGACCAACCGTAATCGCCGCACCGACCGCTACTGGCTTCAATCGCGTGGCCTGGATCATGCCCTTTGTGGCACTGGGCCTCGGCATCACCCTCGTCATTTTCGTGGTGCGCTCGTGGAAGAATCGGCCTACGCCCGCACTCGCCGATGGCATCATGATTCCGCACGGCAGCGAATTAGACGCACTTCGCCAGAAGGCTCGCAAGGAGACTGACCTATGATTCCCTATGTCTGTGCCGCCTTTACGGTCGCATGTCTCTACTACGTTTTTTTCTTTCCCGGCGAAGTTTATGCCGGAGAAGAGAAAACACGGCTCGGCTATCTCCGCGAACGTAAGGAAGCGGTCTACGACAACCTGCGCGATCTGAATTTTGAATATAAGGCAGGCAAAGTGCCCGAGGCGGACTATCAATCGATGCACACATCGCTCGAAGATGAAGCGGCCGCGATTATGGCCGAGATTGCGCGGTTGGAGCTGGTGAGTGGTGTCGTTTGATGTCAGCGGCGATGAGATATTGGCCCCTACTCACCACGATTGTCGTCATTGCTCTCGTCCTGATCGGTATACACAATGTGCGGGAGAAGCGATCGCAGCAGAGGCGTGATGCCGCCTACCAAGCGTTGTTAGGTTCGTACTCGGAAATCACTAGACCCGGGATGTCGCGTAAAGAAGTTGAAGACTTACTTCACGTAAGAAATCAAACATTCCGACAGATGTGTTGTGTCGATATTAAGAAACCCATTGGCGCATGGGACGATCTCGTTAAGATCGCGCAAGAAGATCCGCCCTGGGTTTGTAGCGAGAAGAATATCTACATCGCTTTTCAGTTTACCGGAACGCGGGCGCCCGCAACGCCGCCCAGCGCTGAGCCTTCCGATAAGCTGACTGCCGTGAGCGTATATCCGAGGCTTGAAGGTTGTCCCTAAGGAAAGGGGGTAAAATAACGCCATGAGCCTAAACTCTATCAAGGATATCGAACGCGCCATCGGAGCACTTACGCCGCGCGAAATCGAAGAATTGTACGCATGGCTTGAGCAACACTGTCCGCCGCCGATCGATACGCGCGTGCAATCCGATCTGGCTGCCGGACGCCTCGACACGGCCATCCAGCGCGCTTTAGACGACGAGAAAAACGGTCGCACACAGCCACTCTAGCAACAATGCAACATCGCGCCACCTCCGATTTTTGGCGGCAATATAACGCTCTCTCGCACGAAATCCGCGCCCGCGCCGACAAACAGTTTTCATTGCTGAAAGCAAATTCGCAGCATCCTTCATTACAATTCAAAAGAGTCGGAGAGCGCCACGGACAGGAAATGTGGTCCGCCCGCATCACGCTGAACCATCGAGCGCTTGCCATCAAGCGCGCCGATGGATATTTATGGTTCTGGATTGGCGATCACAAAGCCTATGAAGCACTGATCTCTTAGCGTTACTTCGTCTTGCAAAAGATTTACGGGAGCAAGGAGTTCTTTTGACACAACTAGCCAAATCGGCCCTTCTACTCAGCATCTTCTCGCTAGCCCTAGCCTCGGCCTCCGCCCAAACTCTCTCCGGCACTGTCACCAACGGCACCACCGGCAAGCCCGCGGTCGGTGATGAGGTCATCCTCATCAACCTCACCACCAGCATGGAAATTGCTGCCAACACCAAGGCCGACAGCAACGGGAAATTCAGTTTCAAACTCAGCGGCCCTGCCGGGCCACATCTCATCCGCGCCGTCCATCAGGGAGTTACCTATCATCAGATGGCACCTCCCGGAGTCAACACCGCCGACGTTCAGGTCTATGACGTTGCGCCTAAAATTGCTGGGCTTGGCGTAACCGCCGACGTCATTCGCTTCCAGGCCGATAGCGGAACCATGCAGGGCGTGCGCCTGTTCGTCGTCAACAACGCGTCTTCTCCCGCGAAGACGCAGATGAATGATCATAACTTCGAGTTTTATCTGCCCGCAGGCGCAAAGGTTGAACAGGTGCAGGCGCGCGCTCCGAACGGTCAGCCGATCAGCGCCGAGGCCGTTCCTCAGGCTGAAAAGAATCGCTATGCCATTAACTTCCCACTTCGTCCGGGAGAAACGCAGTTTCAGTTGGAGTTCACTCTGCCCTACTCCGGCGAGATCAAGATCGATCCCAAGCTTCTCTATCCCGCTCAGCACTTTGTCGTCGTCCTGCCGCAGACGATGCAGTTCAAGGCGGAGAATCCGCCGAGCTTCGATGCCATGCACGATCCGAGCCAGGGCGACAGCAACGTGGAAGTCGCAAAAGAAACGAAACCTGGCGAGGTCCTCGCCTTCACCCTGAAGGGTCAAGGAGTCATCACCGATTCGCCTGGAGACAATGCCTCCGGTGCAGCGCAACAACCAGATCAACAACAGGCGCAGCAACAGCAATCGGAGCAATCGCAACAAGTGCAGACAAGTGGCAATCGGCCTGGCGGCGGACTCGGCATCCCCATCGACGCACCCGATCCTCTCCAGAAATATCGCTGGCCCATCCTCGGTGGATTCGCCATGCTGCTTGCCATCGGTGGATGGGTGGTCACGAAACGGCAACCTGTAACAGCCGCTTCTTCATCGGCAGTCACCTCATCATCCGCTGCCAAACCCGTCGCTGCGGCGAGTGATTACAGTGCGGTGCTTCGTCCAACTGAGGCGACTCCCGCAACAACCACGCCCATTGCTCCGGCTGCGAAATCATCGATGCTGCTGGAAGCGCTGAAAGAAGAACTGTTTCAACTCGAAGTCGAAAAGAAACAAGGGAAGATCACGCCTGAAGATTACGAAAAAGCCAGAGCAGCTCTCGATCAAACCCTGGACCGGGCACTGAAACGTCAGCAGGGATGATCGCGAGCTCCGGCTTTTCTGAGAACTGAGGACTTAGAACCGGGAACCGGAACTGGGAACTGAGAGCTACCTCCTTGAGCCGAACCACTGTCTCCAACATCTAATAGAATCGATACACGGAACAGCCCGAGGCAACGATATGAGTAACGTATTCAAAACCACGCTCCTGCTCACCGTCATGACGTTGCTACTCATGCTGGCCGGCCGTGCTTTCGGCGGACAGAACGGAATGCTGATAGCGCTCGCCTTTGCGGCGGTCATGAATTTCGTTTCTTATTTCTTCTCCGACAAGATCGCGCTAGCCGCCTATCGCGCGCAGCCCGTCAGCCGCGAAGATTTGCCCCGCGTCTACAACATCGTCGAGCGCCTGGCGCAAAAAGTCAGCCTGCCGATGCCCAAGATTTACGTCATCCCAACCGATTCGCCCAACGCCTTCGCCACTGGACGCAATCCGAACCACGCGTCAGTCGCCGTAACCCAAGGCATTCTCGGATTACTCACCGACGACGAACTGGAAGGCGTGCTGGCTCATGAACTCGGTCATGTGCGCAATCGCGACATCCTGATCAGTTCGATCGCTGCCACTTTAGCCGGAGCCATCACTTATCTCGCATCGGTAGCCAAATGGGGAATGATTTTTGGCGGCATGAGAGGTAGCCGCGACGAGCGCGGTGGAGGCGGTGGCATCGCAGCCATTGCTATGATTTTCCTAGCTCCGTTCGCAGCCATGCTGATTCAACTCGCCGTCTCGCGCTCCCGCGAATACGGAGCCGATGACACCGGAGCGCACTGGACTGGCAATCCCTACGCCTTGGCCAGCGCTCTCGCGAAGATCGACGCGTATTCCAAACAGCGTCCGCTGATAGCGAGCCCATCCACCGCGCATCTATTTATTATTCAGCCGTTCCTGGGTGGGATGAGTTTCGGCAATCTATTCTCAACGCATCCGCCGACGGCAAAAAGAATCGAGCGGTTGACGGGACGACCAGCGGACTTCGGGAGATGAGTTCTCGGTTCCCGGTTCTCAGTTCTCAGTAAGACCGTATACAGTAATGCCGCACGATTCTTGATTGAGGCGATGAGGCCATTCAGGACTCTGCCGAGTTCGTCTGCGGCAGCCAGCAAAACATCCGTTTTGCTCGATTGGATGTATTTCAGGTCCCTGGCGATTAGGAGTTGCGTCTCAATTTCGACTAGCGAGCCACGTGCCATACTTAGAAAATGATGAAATTCTTTTTGGGAAAACCGAGCTTGCCCTTCCGCAATATTACTGGGTACCGAAAGGGATGCTCGTCGCAATTGGTTTGTAATCCCGTAACGCTCCTCAGTGGGAAACTTCTGAGTCACTTCGTAGATTTGGATGACGAATTTCATGGCTTTCTGCCATGCGATCAGATCACGATAAGAACGGCCTATGGAGCCTCCAAAGAAGCAGATTCTCGGACTCCTGAAGCCGCAACTCAGTGACCAGCGACCGAATAAAATGTTCGGTTTTACTGAGAACTGAGAACCGGGAACTGAGAACTCTCCTGTGACATTCGTAACCGTCAGCAGATCAACCAACATAGTAGAATCGCAAAAATGGCTCCCGAAGCTCTGGTGGAAACTGCGCGCCGCGCCGCGGAACTCGAAACCAGTCTGCGCCGCGTCATTCGCGGTAAAGACGACGTCCTCCGCCTCGCATTAGTTTCCATTTTCGCTAAGGGTCATCTGCTGATCGAAGGCGTCCCCGGAGTCGGCAAAACCACGCTCGGCCAGGCTCTAGCTCGCGCCATCGACTGCACCTTTCAGCGCATTCAGTTCACCAGCGACATGTTGCCTTCCGACGTGCTGGGCATCTCGATCTATTCCGCTCTCGAGCAGAAATTCGAATTCAAGCGTGGACCCGTCTTCGCCAATGTCCTCTTAGCCGACGAAATCAACCGCACTACTCCGAAGACGCAGTCTGCCCTGCTCGAAGCCATGAATGAGGGACAGGTCACCATCGACGCGCACTCCTATCAGTTACCGCAGCCGTTTCTTGTTTTGGCCACGCAGAATCCCATCGAGCATCACGGCACTTATCCCTTGCCCGAGTCGCAACTCGACCGTTTTCTAATGCGAGTTCGCATGGGATATCCCGAAGGCAATGCCGAGCGCGAAATTTTGCGCGCGGAAGCCGGAGTCGCGCAGCTCGAAAACCTGCGTCCCGTGCTCAATGCCGCCGACGTGGTAGAAATCCAGCAAGCCGTGGCCCAGGTTCACGTGGATGAATCGCTCATTACTTACTTGCTGAACATTGTCGGCAAAACGCGCGATTCCGAATATCTATCTCTCGGAGTATCTCCCCGAGGCTCGCAGATGCTCTACCGCGCCGCCCAGGCGATGGCCTTCCTCGAAGGCCGCGACTACTGCACGCCTGAGGACTTCAAGCCGCTGGTCGTTTCCGTCTTCGCCCATCGCGTCGTTGTAAGTTCGCTCTACACTTCCACCCTGAAAAAGTCTGAGCAAGCTGAGCAGGTGCTCCGCGAGATCGTCGAGAGCGTACCGGTACCGGTGTAGTTAGTTCTCAGATCTCGGTTCTCAGTTCCCGGTTAGACTCCAAACATGATTACGGAAGTAGTTGCGGCCCGTTCAATCGGCGCTTCCGTTGGGTGGGCAAAACACAGCGATTTCGATCTTGCTTGCCGATCAGAACTTGTTGCCAACGCTGGTCGTATTGAAATGTACGGTATAGGAATAGACGAGCAGATTCACCGGCACCGTGTAGTCGACCGCAATGTACCAGCTCGTACGTTCCCCTGTACCACTGTGCCGCACCGTTACCTGCTTCGGCACAAGCTTGATATCGTGACTGGCTGCTTTGCGGATCACGATGTTGCGAAGATCTTCATCTGAATTTGGCGGGGACAAGCCCGTGCGCCAGCCAAGCTGTGCTGCCGTGTCACGCAGGTCATCCTGAAACAGAATGTTCGTGAATTCGGGCTCAAACATCTTCCAGCCCGCCATGATGGCCGCCACAACTATGACGATCCCGAAAATATACTTCATCGGAATCTCCTCTTCTCACCCTGGATTGCTCCCCCACACAGCCCGCAGGCGTGTTTTATTCGCCCGAGGCGACCGGCGGAGCGGGCTGCAAACTGGACAGGCGCGAGATCGCCGCCACCATCATTCCGGAGAGGAACTGCATAGTGGCAACATCGTTATTGTCGAACGCGTGTGGCGTCGACGACAGCACTTCGAAGACTCCGAGTGTTCGCCGGAAGTGGCGCAGCGGTGCGACCAGGATCGAGCGCACACCCATGCCCCGGCATGTTGCCCAATCCACGCGCGGGTTTGATTCGGCATCATTGCAGAGCAGCACTTCGCCCGTGCGCACGCATTCTGCGGAAAGTCCGCTATCGGTTTGCAGGCGGACACCTATATCGGGAGCGGTGCGACCGGTGCGCGCCCGGCAAACAATTTCGTTGCCCCGGCGCAGCGCGATGGCCGCTCCGGTGGCTCCGGTTAACGCTTGCGCCTTTTCCGCGATGATGCTGATGCCGGGCTCGAGATCAATCTCTCCAGCATTAATCAGGGTATGCGGCACAGCCACAGGCCCATGATGACGAGGCCGCATGCGGTGACGTGTGGAAAAAATTGCCATCCCGGTTGCTATGCCACGAAGTTCGACGGCATTATCTTCGTCGCGACCTTCATCGGCCTCCGCCACCTGCGGAACACTATTCGGAATCGTGTAGAGCAGTGACCGCACCAACCGATCCAGTTCCGCATCGGCGATGAGATGCGCTGTCTGCTGGCCGCGAAGCGATCCTCCAAGGACGCGCGAAAGACTGAGCACTGCTCCACTGCCGCAGGCTAAACAGCGCGGCGTGTTGTTTTCGCTCAGCAATTCGCACTGCACGCAAAATACTGCCGACTGCAATGACACAAAACTAACGTCGGCGGCTGCCAGTGAATGTTGCACGTGCATGTGGATGATTTCCTCCGGACCGGTGGGGAAGAATGAGGGTAAACAGTTTGTGCATAAATGAGTAAGTGACAGCGCTGGTTCAGCCTGTGGATAACTGTCCTGACCGATCGGAATTTGATTCGTATCAGGGTATCGCTTCAGCGATACCGCGAGGCATGCAAGACGAGAGCGCCTTCAGACGCGGTGATTTACGCTAACAGCTCTATAATTTCGCCCATGTCATTTCTAAGATTTCTCATGCTGTTGTCGCTAGTAGTCTGGATCGGCGGCCTGATCTTTTTCGCCTTCGTGCTCGCGCCTACCGTTTTTTCGCCGGGACTTCTTCCCACTCGCCAGATGGCAGGATCGATTGTTGGGCGTTCACTCGGTTTACTGCACTATATGGCTATCGGGTCCGGAATTGTTTTTCTGATAGCGTCCATGCTCTACAACCGGATGTCCGCTGGAAATGCGCGACCGCTGGCGGCGCGGCACCTTCTAATTGTGTTCATGCTGCTGCTGACGCTGGTCTCGCAGTTCGCCATTTCTCCGAAGATGCACGCCATCCGCGAGGAGGTCAGCGTGATCGATAATGTGCCGCCGGAAAATCCTATGCGCATGCAATTCGACCGTCTGCATATATGGTCGGAGAGATTTGAAGAGGCTGTGCTTTTGCTGGGGCTCGTAGCGTTGTACTCGACCGCGCAGAAGCTTCGGTAAGCCGCGCTGAGTCAGACTATCGCACCGTCTTGTCCGGTATCGGCGCTGGTGGCTGCTTCAGCCTGTCATCGAGATATGCCAGATACTCGGCGATCAGCTTATAGCTGTCGTAGTAATCGTTCATCTTGACGGCTGCCATTTTGTCGGACGGTGAATGCAGAATCGACCAGGTCTGTTGTGTTACCGAGTGCAGAGTAATGCGCGGAATCTGGTAGCGAGCGAACGATTCGGAATCGGCGCTGGCGCCGTTGGGGACGTTCATTACGGTCACCGGGAGCTTGCTCGCGAACGCAACCGAACTCAGAGCGTCAAGCAGCATTTTGTCGGCATGTGAAGCCCAGATCTCCGTCGGACCGAGGCCCAAGCTATCGAAGTTCACCATGCCTTCAATGCGCGTCCGCTGCTCGCTGGTGAGGCGATCCGCGTAATACCGCGATCCGACTAGTCCCTTTTCTTCGCCTGAAAATCCAACGAAGACGAACGTGTGATGACGTGGTTGCGCGCTCAGGCTATACAACAGGGCGGGCAGTAACACAGCGCCGGTCCAGTTGTCGACCACGCCATCGCCGAAGCTATCGACCTTATCGGTGTGCGCGCCGACCACGATTACCTCCTGCGTTTCACCGGGCAATACGCAAATGATGTTCGGCGGCAGTTTGCGATCAAGCGCTTCTTCGGAGAGATTCGCGGTCCCGCACCCGGCGTCGGCGAACCACTTCCGGATCAGCGCTTCACGTTC
>JBATZM010000010.1:0-35502 GCA_049674665.1 Terriglobales bacterium | reverse complement strand
ATCCAGCTTCCATTGCGGGGGTTACACGCAAGCTTTGGTGAATCCGAACGTAATTGCAATACATGAAGTGGAGAGCAACTGCATAAGCGTGATTGTCAATCTTCTTGGAGAATCCGTTTGTGAGCCTAGTGAATCGGCGCATGTGCATTCTCATGGTCAAGTTCTGCCGCTCGACATAGGATGTACTCACATGCTTTGGGTCAGGGTTACCGCTGACCGCCTTCATCTCGCAACCGATGCAGACCGCTGGTGAATATCGCGTCTCGTTTTCTAAAGAAGCCCCGAAAATCTTGTGCAACTGAGCATAATCTACGTCTGCGCCGAAGGCGGTCTCTACGGCGTCCAAATAGGCCTTATGGCCATCCGTGGTGATCTGGACTCGATTGTGAATCCGCGATGCGCAATCTTGCATAAAGTCAGTCGCCCAATCTCCGCCACGTCCACCGACCAGATAGCTAACGACCAGTTTCGTATCGGCGTCGATACCTACCCACGTCCAAACGTCGCCCCATCCAATTTCCTTTTTCGCTGCGCTGACGTTCTTCGCTTTCGCTCCGACGTATGCCCATATTTCATCACATTGGAGACGGCGTACCGTCAGATCGCGGACATGCCTGTCGTGATATACCATGCACGCTTGACCAAGATCGACAAGGAGTTTAGTGACAGTATTCCGAGCAATCCCTGTCATCCGAGATGTGGAACGGATGCTATTCCCTTCGACCAGAGCCGCTACGATCCTAACTCGATGCTCATTTGTCAGCGCGTTCATAATGAGCATTATGCTTGAGCAAAAGGAAGGTGTCAAGAAGAAAATGAACAAAATGCTTGACATGCACTTTCGTAACCTGCTAGTTTTTACTTGTGCCGCCGACGCGTAACAAGTAACGTGTCGAACGTACCGTTCCCCCACCTTGAGAGCCGGTCTAACATTCGAACATCGTAAACCGTTGGAAGGCGAATCTGCGTCTAAAGCACTAGAGGGAGATTCGATGTGGATTTAAATGTGAGGGCGTTCCGGGTTGTTCAGGAAGCTATCAATGGGCATTCGTCTGTCTCGAAGAAGAAAGAATCGGCTAGGCAAGGCGGTCTCAAAGGTGGGCCTTCGCGTGCTCGCTCTATTAGCGCAGAACGACGCCGAGAGATAGCGCAAAAGGCAAGCAAGGCCCGATGGGCCAACAGAGCGTCCACCAAGGGAACACTCCCTGAAGGGCGCTAAGGTCAACAGGAGTTTGTGCCGTTAATAGCGGGATGAGTGCTCCTGAGTGCAGAGGAACTATGGCGACAATGACACTTCCAATTCAGGAACTGGAGCTATCCGTGCGTGTCGGCACCGACAAAGCTCGTGCCGAAGCGGAATGCGTTGTTTTTTATTCGCGTGCGCGGGCAGACCGCCCCAGCATCGCCCTTACCATGAAGCTGGGCTTCTATTTGGCGCTCCTAAAGTGGCTGTTGGCTAGCCTCGCGCGCGGCCAGAGAACGATGATTAGGCTGTATCAAAATATGGATTTTACCTGCTACAGCAATGCAGAAATTGTGCGCGTGGCCACGTCTTTGGATAAACTTGTCGAAAGGGGGCGGGAGACGCTCAGCAAACTACAGACCCTTGGACCGCGCGCTCACGCTTGCCTGGGTGTGGTGGTATTAGCGCAACTAGCAGAACAATTGGAACACTTGGACTCGATTGCCGAATCGCTACACGTTGCCGCTGATGACGAGGCAACCGCATTGATGGCTATGGCGGTTGAGGAATTTTCCGCAGTCCGTGAACTAGTAGTGTAGTAAAAGGGACCCCATCCCAAGTTAAAAGAGACGGTCTGTTTGTCAAGATGCGATCTGGACTTGCAGCATCACAAATTTCGACGTGCAGATGATGCGGCCCTTGAACAAGGTTTACATAAGCTCCGCGAGACAGTAGCCAAGGACCACAAACTCTCAGGATGGGTTAACCATCCTATGCCGAAGTACCCCCTCTATCAGAACAAGATTTGGAAATGGGATTTCGCCCCAGAAGGGGATCGTAGTCGCACCCGCAAGGGTTGGCGTTTGTACGCTTATGTACCAGACCCAAAGGCCTCCGAACCGATTTCGGCAGTGGCATTCCTCTGCTATGACAAAACTGACGCGCCTTCTGGCGACCATACCAAATTCGTTGCAAAAGCAATAAAAGACTTCCTAGCAGCAGCCATCGAAGTCCAAGCCAGAGAAAGACCGTTCCGCAGACAGGTAAACGGCGATGGAGAAACAATTTCCCTCTGTTTGGAGTGCTGTGAATTGGTGATTATATCTGCGGACATCGCAGACGTAGAACTTTCCGAAGACACTCACCAATGTTCCGTCGGCGACATTGCAGCCTCCGAAGAAAAAAAGAATTCAAACTGAGCCACTACCCAGACGACGGGCTTCCTGCAAGTGCGCCCCAGTTCCCTGTACAATGCCCGGCATCTGGCACACACATCTGGCATACATTGGGATGCCTGTGCCCGATGAACTGGAACATCACCGGAGGATAGAGCAATGCGCATCGCAAGCGTGGGTCACGCGGTCTTTGCCGCCACTATGATCGGACTCGGAATCATGGGCCTGATCAAAGGCGATTTCACTACGATATGGCAGCCGGTACCGAAGGGTGTTCCCGCACGCGAGGTACTGGTATATCTCTGCGCCTTCATCTCCCTGGCATCTGGCGTAGGACTGCTCTGGCGGCGCGCAGCCGTCCCCGCTGCCCGCGTGTTACTCGCCTATCTCCTTCTTTGGATGCTGCTGTTGAGAGTGCCCGGCTTCTTCCACACGTTCACCGTGGAGGTTTACTGGCCATGGTGCCAGACCGCGGTGATGGTGGCGGCCGCTTGGGTACTGTATGCCTGGTTCGCCACTGACTGGGACAGGCAGCGCCTCGGTTTCGCGACCGGCGATAAGGGTCTGCGCATCGCGAGGTTATTCTATGGTCTGGCCTTGATCCCGTTCGGCGTGGCCCATTTCACCTATCTCCAAAACACCATCTCGCTGGTGCCTGGTTGGCTGCCGACGCACGTGGCCTGGGCGTATTTCACTGGAGGTACATTCATCGCGGCGGTGATCATCGGTGTGTTTGCACGCCTGGCGGCCGCGCTCTCGGCGGTGCAGATGGGTATGTTCACGCTGCTGGTGTGGATACCCATCGTGGCGGCGCCAGGCCCCAAGAGCGCCTTTCAATGGAGCGAGACCGTGCTCTCTTGGGCGCTGACGGCCGCCGCCTGGGTGGTGGCGGATTCCTACCACGGCATGCCCTGGCTCGCCGTGAACAAGCGCTAGCACCGGCGCGCTGCGACAACAACGCCAAAGTCAACGGCAGCGGGCGAGGGTGCCTGCTCTACGCTGTCACACGCAAAAATGCCCGGGATTCTTGCGAAACTTTCTCGCAAACCCGGGCACTTTGTTGTTACTAAGAGATGGTTGTCGCTACCTAGACAGCGGTATTCTCCGCCTGCCAGCCTCTGGGGCCCTTGGTCACCTCGAAAGATGGTACGGCGCTGACACCACTCCTTGCGATGGAGCGGCAAGGAGTGAGCCACCCGCGCTCCCTTCGAAAAAGCGTTGAAGGGTGGAGTTCCGGCTAAGCTTGGGCGGCCCGCCCCCGGAAGAGAGAACGGGCGGGAGTGATGGTGAGGTCGGAGGTCAAAATCCCTGCTCTGTGTCTGCAAAGAACGCAGACACAAGAACGGGGCACCCCTCGGGTGTTAAGTGGTGAGGATGGCCAGCCCCCACCGTTCAGAGTTCGATGGACGCGGAGTCCGAGCCCGCCCGCCTGCTAAGGGATCGGCTCCGATCCAGGAAGGGCTCAGATGTACATACAAATGTTTCACATGGAACGTCTGTACTTGCTCGAATGTATGTACATAGTAATAAATGCGATTTGATTCCGTACTTGCCGCCAAGAAGTCTTGAACTGTGGGGAGGCGCGGCTTGAGCCAGCTCCTGCCAAGTTTCGAAACCGGCAAAGATTTCTCTTGACATTTCGCTTAACCCGAGCAAAATGTCTACACTTCGTTGCGCGGTCTTGCTGTTTATTGGTCATTGAGCACGAGGCGCAGACCACGCAGCGGTAAACGCGTCCCGATTTTCGTCAGTCACTTCCCTGGGAAATTCAGTTTCGTAACTTCTATACAAAGAGCGATCTCTCTGTTGGGAGTTGCTTACTTGACATCCTCATGGGATGCACAGCGGAAAGTCGGGGAGGTCGCGGGAAAGTTGCGAAGGGAACAATGGGAACAATTATTTATTGACATAAACCTACTCCAACTCACCTTGGCGAAAGGGGAATCCCACGATGCGACGCTATTTGAAGCTTCTTCTCACGTTGTTAATGCTTGCGCTGTTCGCTAGCTTGCCAGCTCGGGCTGACGAGTTTCCTCCAGGCCTTTACAGGAACAATACACAGCCTATCCCGTGGGGCGGAGGTTGTCAGCAACTCAAGATGGATCACGGAACATTGAGCGCGGTCTGCCTGAACTATTTTGGAGCCGAGCAGAATGCTTCGCTTGCGGATGCCGACAAATGCACCGATGCGACCCATGCTATCTGGGACGTTAATGGTTTTCTCCGTTGCGTGGATGTGTCCCTAGTCGAAAACATAGGGGGGAGCAACCCCTACAAGGCGCATATTATTTCCATTTCCAGCGACGTAAAAACGGACAAGGATGAGACCAAAGTCATTCGCATTGACCAGCCCAGGGTCGACGTCCCCACCGAGGACTATCAAAGCATAACTTTCCGCCCTGGCGATACCATCGTCCTCAGCGCCGGAGGTTGTGTGCAGTCGGGCGGAATGGGGCTCACCTGGAAAAGCTATATCACGTCGCAAGGTGGCAGCGCCGAAACTTATTATTCCGGAACGGCTCTGGTGCCAGGAGTAATCCCCGAGGGCAGGCTTCGTGGACTGATCAACAAGACTTGGCCGGTTCCTGATTCCAAAGATCCAGCTCTGCAGAAGAAGTATTTCCTCACCCTCGGCTATCAAGACGAGCCCGGCGATTATAGCGACAATGGCTACTATGGCCACGACAATGGCAATAACAATCAGTGCGCCAATGTTGGCCCAGCATGGCTGGAAGTGAAGATAGTATCGAAATTAGGCGGGAGCCCGTCGTCGACAGCTGTCGTATGGTCGCCCCACTCCAAGCCGTTCGACCTGACTTGGGATGTGAACAATGAAGACTTCAACGGCCTGCCCTTGAATCCGAAGTGGAATTACCAGTTCACCAGCGGCCTGCCCAATTTTCAGTCGATTTGTGGTCCCGCGATCTCGGGCGGAGATAATTTCAATATCGATACGCTCAGCCGCGATTGTACTTCGCAGGCTCCAACCGCGGATGTCGATACTTCGGCTTTCGTGGGCTTCGGCGGGTATTGTTCCGGCTTAATAAACGGTCATCTCAACTGGTATATCGCCACTTACACCGGCACGATCCATTGGCAGGATTGGTCCGGCGATATCAACGTGATAGAGCCGTGGAACTCGGGGGATGGAGATTACAACTTACTCTTGGATTCTCCCGATCAAAACGGCTTCACTATGTTGAACTGGGCGACAGCCGGCGAATATGGTATGGGCCTGGAATTCAAAGGCGGCGAAACCCTCAACAAAACTGGTGGCCCATGGTGGCAACAGTTGCAAAGAGGCGCCGAAAACAACGGCACGCCAAATCCGGTTGATATATTCAACGACAACGTCAGCGAAGACGGTGGCTTGCTGGGCGTGGTTACGGGAACGATCGGCATCGATGGCGTCCACGGCGGTTATGCGGAATCGCACGCTGTCTTTGCAATCGCCCTAAGGACTCAGGCGAATCAGGTCAACGATGGCGTACAGGAGACCTGGGTCTTCTTTCTGCGCAACACCGGTGGTGAGGGGCAATGCAGTGAAGAAACCCAAAGTTGGCCAAGCTTTCTCAATAATGAATACTTTATCCAGTTGCCCTGGTGGCCAGGCGCAACCGACGTGAAAGTCGTGGGAAATAGCGACTGGTGGGCTTGGCAGGACGGAGATACAAAAGGCTCGATTCTGCGATCCTCCGATCCGGGCTGGACGCTGATTAAGGTCCAGTTTCCCTCCGACGGCCAGTATGGCGTGGACGGCCAGTTCACACTTCAGTACACCGTGCCTGGCGGTGGAATCGATCAGAAAAAACATGAGCCCGCGCGGCTAAGAAAAGAGGAACGTGAGGTCTTTCTAGCGGATGCCGGCTCTCGGCTCACCAATCCTACGGTAAAAACAAAGTTTACGGCAGACCTGCTGGACGCCATCAAGCCACTTTCGATTAACCCACCAATCAAAAGGGTTCGAATCACTGTTGATGCCTCGGCCAAAGTCGAACCGCGAACACCTGGAGCGGCCAGTCGGGGAGAGGGTACGCGGCCCCGTACTTTTCCTGATCCCGTCAAGAAGCAAGTGAACGCGGCTATTAAGAAGGTGATGGATACCTACGGGCCGCAAATGCAGGTTGCTCCGGCGGTCAAGAAGTAACCCTGACGCATAAAACGAAAGACTGGGTCAGTAAAAAAAGCAAGTCAACGGCAACGAAGAGGAATGTCCCTTTCACACGCAAAAATGCCCGGGATTTTTGCGAAACGTTTCTCGTAAACCCGGGCACTTTGTTGTTACTAAGAGATCGTTGTCGCTACCTAGACAGCGGTAACGTTCTCCGCTTGCCAGCCTTTGGGGCCCTTGGTCACGTCGAACTGCACGGTTTGGCCTTCTTGCAGGCTCTTGAAGCCGCCAGCTTGAATAGCGGAGAAATGCACGAAAACGTCTTCGCCATTTTGACGGCTGATGAAACCATAGCCTTTGGCGTCGTTAAACCACTTCACTGTTCCTTGTTCTGCCATTGATGTTCCTATTCTTGTTTCTTGATTGAAATATGCTGAGGTGATTCGCTGCTGAAGAGGGGGTGACGCTGGTTGGCGGTACCATCCTGCAAGTGCATGTGAGTCAAACTTAGCGATTTCTAGTGTAGCACGATGAAGTGGAAAAATCTTTATTTTTCGTCTGGCGCGGAGGGACGGGTCGCCGAATTATGTAAGCTATGTCGAATCAATGGGTTGAGGCGACTCTGCGGAAGGACCTTTGGCCCCATCGCCTGTCCTTGTTACGACTGTCCTCATAACCTCGTAACTCTCATAACTACTAAAATGAGGGTTACGATATACATGGCTCATGATTGCTTTTCTTACCCTCGAACTCCGCATTGAAGCGGCGCACTCGCTCAAGGACAAGCGCCAGGTCACGCGCAGCCTTAAGGACCGGCTTCGTGCCTCATTTAATGTTGGAGTCGCCGAGCTTGATCCTAGCCTGCTGTGGAATCAGGCGACTATCGGGGTGGTGAGCGTCTCGCACTCGCGCGATTATCTTGATGGGCTGATGAAAAATGTGGAGCGCGCCGCCACTCGTATTGCTAACAATGCTGGTGCTGACGTTACTGACTCGTTCGTGGAGTTTCTGTGACGGCAACTGTCATGTCTCAGATCCCTTCCTCCGGGATCTAACCTTTCTGATATCCTTACGAGTTTTCCTCCATTCGAGGTGTGCCGTGGAGCATCGTGGCCGGAAATATCATCGTGGACGGCTGAGCGAGGCCATCCGCGAGGAGATTGAAACTATCCTCGAAGGCGAACTTGCGGATCCACGCATAGGGCTCGCCAGCGTCAGCGCTGTGCTGATGGCGCAGGATGCGCGTTCGGCTCGCATCATGGTCACCGTCGCTGGCGATGAAGCCGAGGCGGAGCGCACGCTCGAAGGTCTGGCTGCGGCCAAGAATTACGTCCGGCACGAACTTGCGGAACGGCTGCGTCTGCGGAAACCTCCCGAACTTTATTTTCAGATCGATCGCGCCGATCAGTTGGAGAGCCGGGTTGACGAGCTTCTTGGCCGCGAGAAAAAGCGCAGCCGGAAAGGTGTCGAGCCCAGCCCTTAAGGATAGTTCTCAATTCCCGGTTCTCAGTTAAGAGCGCCAGGGTACTTACTGAGAGCTGGGAACTGGGTACCGGGAACTGAAGAACAGAGCATCACATGCTAGATCGCGTTCTACAAGAAATTCGGGCGCGTCGCCGTTTCGTAGTGACCTCACACGCCCGGCCCGACGGAGACGGCATCGGCTCTGCCCTTGCCTGTGGCCAGATCTTGCGCGTGATGGGCAAAGAAGCCGACGTTGTCATGCACGATGGCGTCCCACGTATCTACCAGAACCTTCCCTTTGCCGATCGCGTTATTCAGGCCGACGCTGTTCCGGCGAACCTTGCCTCGAACGATGCTGTCATCATGCTGGAATGCGATAGCATTCGGCGCGCGGCTCTGGAAGGGCTCGAAAAATGTTTTCTTATCAACATTGATCATCATGCCAGCGGCCGCAATTTCGCTCACATCAATTGGATCGACTCTACCGTCATGGCCACTGCTGAACTGGTTTACCGTCTGGCGCGCCTGGCCTGTGTTCCCGTAGATCGCGACATTGCTACCTGCCTCTACACCGGGCTCATGACCGACACGGGCTCCTTTATGTTCGAAGGCACCAACGAACACACTTTTACCGTGGCGCGCGAACTTGTACTTGCCGGAGCCGATCCGGCGCTTTGTGCGCGGCACATTTATTTTGGGCATTCCACAGCGAAGATGCGCCTGCTTGGCGCGGCGCTCTCGAACCTGCATCGCGAGGGCGCGCTCGCCTGGATCGCGGTTACGCAGGAAGAGATGCAACGCTTCGGCGCGCGCGAGGAAGATTGCGAAGGGTTGGTCAACTACGCGCTCTCCATTGCCGATGTGCAGGTTGCCATATTTTTTCGCGAACTTCCCGACGGCCGTTATCGCGTCAGCATCCGCAGCAAAGGAGAGGTGAATGTGTCCGCGGTGGCCGAGCATTTCGGTGGCGGCGGTCACAAATGTGCCAGCGGTTGTTCGATTGATGGACCGCTGGACGCTGCCGTGTCCCGAATTATCGAGCGGCTGCGTGCAGAACCTGTAGTCTTGAACGCGAACTAATCGACGAGCCAGCCAAAGTAAAAATGAATCAGGGAACGAATCCGCGGACGAATCTGCGAAATCGCACCGATGCGCTTCTGCTCGTGGCGTTCTGCGGGTTCCTCTTCTTCTATGGCCTCGGAGTCTTCGGCCTGCTCGGCGCTGACGAGCCGCGCTACGCGCAAGTCGCGCGGGAAATGCTTGATCGCTCCGATTGGGTTACGCCTACGCTGCAAGGGAAACCGTGGCTTGAAAAGCCGGTCCTCTATTACTGGCAGGCTATGCTGTCATTCCGTGTGGCGGGTGTCAGCGATCAGGCTGCTCGAATCCCCGCCGCCTTCGACGCCGCCCTCCTCATCGCAATCATTTATTTATTCCTGCGGCGCTTCCGTCCCGGCAGTGAACTCGATGGCGCGCTCATTGCTGCCAGTTGTGCCGGTGTTATTGGATTTGCTCACGCTGCCGCGACGGATATGCCGCTTGCTGCTACCTTCGCCATCGCATTGCTCGCCTGGTATGCGTGGTATGAGAGTCGCCGGCACATTTTTCTTGCCGTTTTTTACGTTTTTCTGGCGCTTGGAACCCTGGCTAAGGGCCCGGTCGCGCCTGCTCTCTCCGCTGTCATTATTTTGATCTTCGTCGCTGTAAGACGCGATTGGCGCGCAATCCCGCGTACACTCTGGATCCCCGGCATTGTCCTCTATCTCGTTGTCATGCTGCCGTGGTACGTCGCCGTAGAACTGCACAATCCGGAATTCTTTCGTGTCTTCATTCTCGAACACAATCTTGCCCGCTTTTCGCAGGACCTCTATCACCATCGCCAGCCTTTCTGGTTCTACCTGCCTGTGTTCTTGCTGGCCATGATGCCTTGGACGCTTGTGCTCATCTTCGCCGTTGCCGAACGCGTTCGGCTGATCTGGTCCGAAGGCAAGCAGGCTTTCTCCAGCCCAGAAAATTCCTGGTCATTATTTTTGCTTGTCTGGATGCTGGTACCTGTACTTTTTTTCAGCGCATCACAATCGAAGCTGCCGGGATATATTCTGCCGGCGGTTCCTGCCGGAGCACTGCTGGTTACTGAATATCTCGCCGGCCGCCGCAGCGAAGGGAAAAAAGTTTCGCTTCTGTTCGCCCTGGCTCACGGAATCCTCTGCGGACTGCTGATTTTTGGCGCTCTTTCGGCTGCCGCCATTGCTATGAGTCATCGCCTGCAGTGGGCAACCGGAACCTACGTCACAGCTGCCATTGCCGCCGTTTTTACGCTCATCATCGCAGCCGTGCTTCTGTCCCGAGCTGGATTCGGCCTGCTGCGTCCTGCAACTTTGTTTGCCGTGGTCGTAAGCGTGGCCGCCATCGTTCGTCTTGCCGCGCCCGTCATCGACGCTACTCAATCCGCGCGTCCCGTTGCCGAACGTATTCAGTCTTTTTCACAGGAACCGGTTCCGGTCGCGCTCTATCACATCAATCGCGTGCAGCAATACGGACTTGAGTTTTATCTCAATCGTCCCGCACAAAAATACGAAGACGGGAATATCCCGGCTGCAGAGCACCTTTTGGTCGCTGCGCAAAACACGCTGCCCCAGATAGCGCAACAAGTTCCCGGCCGCCGGGTATCATACTTAACCAGCATCCCGGCGCAGAAGTTGGATTTGTACTGGGTGGGAAGATAAGAGAGGTCTCAGGCCGCACAGGCGGTTAGCTGAGACCTGACGCCTGAGACCTAAGACCTTTTTTATGGAAATTCTCGATCTCCGACATTTCTCTTCCGCTGACCTTCGCCCGCTGCTGGAAGATGAGATCGCCATGTGGGGAAGTGTGCTCGCTTGGGACTACGCCGTCTCCGCCGAGATGATTCTGCGCTACATGGATGCCAAAATTCTGCCTGGATATGCCGCTATTGAGCGCGGCAGTATTTTCGGCTACTCCTTCTTTGTCTATGAGCAGAATAAAGGTGTAATCGGCGATCTGTTCGTTCGCGACTCTGCTCGCGATAACGCCCGCGGCCCTGACCGGCACGAGGTCGAAGAACGTCTGCTTACTCATGTCATCGAAACTCTACAGCAGTCGCCCGGGGTCCATCGTGTGGAAGCGCAGTTGCTGGCGCACCATGCCGGAGAAGTCTCGCGGCCATTCCTGCAACAGGGTTTCAGCCGCCATCCTCGCGTATTCATGAATTTCGAAATCGACAAGCATCCGCAAACTTCGCTACCTACTTCGCTGCCAGTTCTGCCGCCGCAGTTCGAAATCCGTCCCTGGTCGGAACAGGAATACCAGGCCGCCGCCGCGCTGATCACTGCAGCCTACCGCGGTCATGTCGATTCCGAGATTAACGATCAGTACCGCTCGCTCACCGGCTCGCTCCGTTTTCTGAACAACATCGTGCGCTTCCCGGGATGCGGTACCTTCGATCCCCGCGCATCCTTCGTCGTTCTTGAACGCCGTACCCACACGCTGATCGGCCTCATATTGTGCTCGCAGGTGCGGCCGGATGTAGGCCACATCACGCAGGTGTGCGTGCTTCCCGAACACCGCTCTGCCGGACTCGGCGCAGCCATGCTGGCCGCCTCAACCAGGAATCTCCGCGATCGTGGATTCCGTTTTATCTCACTAACCGTAACCGAAGCCAACGACCGCGCCATTGCGCTCTATAAACGCATTGGATTTGAATCAACGCGAGTGTTTGACGCCTTTGTTTGGGAGGGGTGAAATGCTCGCGGACACTCCTAGTTGAGCCGCCCGCGAGCACAGTTATTAAACTTGCGCCAGACTATTAAACTTGGGCCAGACCGCCGTCGACGAAGAGTTCAGTTCCGGCGACAAAGCTGCTGTCGTTGGAAGCGAGGAACACCGCGGCTTTTGCGATATCGTCCGCTTCTCCCATTCGACCTAGAGGAACGCCGGCAATCGCTCCCGCCTTAATCTGCTTGGTTTCTTCGGCATTGTTCCCCAGGCTGTTGAATAAGGGCGTCTCGATCGGACCGGGGCTGATGACATTGACCCGAATTTTGCGGTCCTTCAAGTCGGTCGTCCAGGTGCGTGCAAAAGAGCGCACAGCGGCCTTGGTCGCGCTGTAGACGCTAAATGCATGGAAGCCTTTCGACGCTACGACCGAAGCGTTTAAGATAATCGATGAGCCGTCGACCAGCAGAGGAAGCGCTTTCTGCACGGTGAAAAGAAGTCCTTTGACGTTCGAATTGAATATCTTGTCGAAGTGTTCCTCGGTGATTGTGCCGAGGGCAGCGTTCTCGGCGGTACCGGCGTTGGCGAAGACAACATCGATGTGGCCTGCCTTTTGCTTGACTGTGGCGTAGAGCCGGTCAATATCCGCAAGATTTGCTACGTCACCTTGCACCCCGGTGACGTTCTTACTGATCTGCTTCACTGCTTTGTCGAGTTCGCTTTGACGGCGGCCGGTGATGAAGACCTGCGCGCCTTCCGCCACAAATCGTTGCGCGGTGGCGAGGCCGATGCCAGCCGTGCCTCCGGTGATGACTGCTACTTTTCCTTCAAGCTTTCCCATGATGTTGCTCCTTTCGATCCCCAGTTTCTTTTTCTGTACCGTACAATACAGATGTGCCGCGAACGGCGTGAGACTCATAATTATTTACTGGTCGGTATAAAATAGGCATCCAATTGAGTGTGAAAGTGAAAAAAACAATTCGGACGCTTGGGCGCCCCCGCTCCTTCGAAACCAGGAAAGCGCTCGACGCCGCGATGAAAGTGTTCTGGCGCAAGGGTTATGAAGGCACGTCGCTGGCGGATCTGACCAAAGCCATGGGTATCAACCGTCCCAGCCTTTATGCTGCCTTTGGCGATAAGGAAGCGCTGTTTCGAAAAGTGCTCGACCGTTACAACGAGGGCCCGGCAGCTTATGTGCGCGAGGCGCTGAATCTGCCCACCGCTCGGGCTGCCGTAGAAGGACTGATGCAGGGAACTGCGGATATGGCGTCTGGCTCAAAGAATCCGCGGGGATGTCTCTTTGTGCAGGGCGCGCTCGCATGCGGCGATGGAGCAGAAGCGATTCGAAATGATCTCATTCTGCGCCGTGACGCGGGAGAGAAGGCAGTGCGCCAGCGCCTCCAACGCGCGCAGGCAGAAGGGGACCTGCCGCCGGACGCCAGCCCGGCCGATCTTGCCCGCTATGTGGTGACGATAATTCAGGGGATCGCGGTTCAGGCTGCAGGTGGCGCAACCCGGAACGAGCTGCGACGAGTAATACAAACGGCGCTGCGGGCTTGGCCGCAGTGAGCCAGATCATCTTGGGCCGGATCATCTTCAGACCAACAAAATGAATGACGGCAGACCAGCGTCACGCCAAAACAAAAGACCTCCGCGTCGCCCTTCCCCGGAACGACGCAGAGGATTTGAAGTGGAAACCGGAGTCTCGATGCAATACCGTCGCGAGCCACGGACCCTTATTACCCAGTTGGACGCAAGCACAACGCCGAGGGGGCAGGCTGTGAATCCAATCCAAGTTGGCTTCCACCACATAAAACGAAAACGGACGCAAATCCCCTTCACGATTGAAAGAAAAATATAAAGTTTTGTAGCACGGGTACTCGATCTGCTTGCAGCGGTTTATACCTATTTGATTGAAAAAACAGGGTTTACTTCCGCAGAAGGTTCTTCGCGATAAATAAAACATTGGCGGGGCGCTCGGCCAGTCGTCGCATAAAGTAGGGATACCACTCTGTGCCAAACGGGATGTAGACGCGAACTCCCCAGCCATCTTTCACCAAACCCTGCTGCAGGTCGCGGCGTATGCCATACAACATTTGGAATTCAAAAGCGTTGCGCGGAATATTCTCGTGATTGGCAAAGGCCTTAGCCTCTTTAATAATGGTCTCGTCATGGGTCGCTAATCCGTGATAGACGCCACTCTTCATCAGGGCCTTCATCAACTTCACATAATTTGCGTCAACTTCCGATTTTTTCTGGAAGGCAATGTCTTCGGGCTCTTTATATGCGCCTTTGCACAGCCGGATGCGGATGCGCTCGGAGAGCAACTTCTGGATGTCGGCCTCGGCGCGTCGCATATATGACTGGATCACCGTCCCTACACAGCCCTCATTTCCTGGAACCCGGTGCAGTTCGTGAACGAAGTCGAGCGTGCGTTGCGTGTAAGGCGATCCTTCCATATCGACACGAACAAAATTCTTCGGCGATATGCTGGCCGCTTTGGCAACCAGACCGCGGACGATTTCATAAGCCATGCTTTCATCCACGTCCAGGCCCATGTGGGTTAGCTTCAGGCTGACATTCGCGTTCAGCTTGTGAACGGCGATTTGGTCAAGCAGATCGTAATAAAGCTGGGCGCTGGCGCGCGCTTCGTCAGCATTGGTGACGTTCTCGCCCAGATTGTCGATGGAAACGCCAGCGCCAAATTGATTTACCGCGGCGGCGGAGCGTATCGCATCCGCAACTTCTTTGCCGGCGACAAAGCGGGCGGAAGTGCGCTGGCCAATGCGGGAACGTTCGGCGATACCACGCAGCGACCGGCTCTCCGAGAGAGCAATGAACGCTGCTCTCAGCACCATGCACCTAATTTTCGCGGGTTGGATTCTTGCGGGCTAGAACTGCCAGAGAGGATCATTCGTATGAGCATTGCGGGGCATGACAGTAATTTTTACCACATTTCTTGTAGAGACGGGCTTGCGGCGTCTTCCCATGATAATTGACGGAGCAAGCAAGATGGGGGCAATGCTGTCTCTACGCGAGTTGGAGTCCAGCATGCCTGCGGTCGTGTAGAATAACCGTTTGTATATGGACCTGTCTGCCATTCAGCAAGCGCTGCGCGAGCGCAACATTGACGCGTGGCTTTTCTACGACCATCACCATCGCGACCCGATCGCCTACCGCATTCTTGGACTGCCCGATGGACTGATGGTTACGCGGCGCTGGTACTACCTCATCCCTGCCAAAGGCGAGCCTGTCAAACTGGTTCACAAGATCGAATCGGGGCACCTCGATACCTTGCCCGGCACGAAGAAACAGTATGCGGGATGGCAGGAACTGTTCGACGGTTTGAAGCAAATGCTGGCCGCGCATCGCGATGTGGCCATGCAGTACTCGCCCAATAACTTTGTCTTCACCATTTCGATGGTGGATGCGGGCACGGCGGACATGATCCGCGGGTTGGGGAAGAACATTGTTAGCGCAGCCGACCTTATTGCGCAGTTTGAATCGACTCTGACTGACGAACAGATCAAGTCGCACTTCGCGGCGCGCGATGTGATTGACGCGGTGACTGCCGAGGCTTTCAACGAAATTGGACGACGCGTGCGCAGCGGTGGCGTGCACGAACATGAGATTCAGCAGTTTTTTATGGAAGCGTTCGCGCGCGAGAACATGGTGACCGACGATCCGCCGATCGTGGCCGTGAACGCTAACAGCGGCAACCCGCATTACGAGCCTAGCGCCAGCCGTCCGGTGCCGATTCGTGAGGGCGACTTTGTGCTGCTGGATGTGTGGGCAAAAAAGAATACGCCGGGCGCAGTTTACTACGACATTACGTGGGTGGGATTTGTGGGCAAGGCTCCGTCAGATCGGCAACGTGAAATTTTTAAGATCGTGAGCGAAGCGCGCGACCTGGGCGTGAAGACTGTGCAAGACGCCGTTGCGGCCGCCAAGCCGATTGCGGGTTGGGAAGTCGATCGCGCCGTGCGCAATCACATCAAGCAGGCGAAGTATGGAGATAACTTCATCCATCGCACCGGCCACTCGATTGCGACCGAATTGCATTCAAACGGCGCGAATATGGATGATCTGGAAATTCACGACGAGCGCCGCATTCTGCCGAATTCTTTGTTCTCGATCGAGCCCGGCGTCTACCTGCCTGAGTTCGGCGTGCGTTTGGAAGTAGATGTCCTGGTGCGACCGGGAAGCGCTGAGGTCACTGGTAAAATCCAAAGAGAGATTGTGACCATCTGAATGGCCAAGCCAACGACAGATAAGACGATAGATAAGGCGACTGTTAAATCAAAGAATTCAAATACAGTGACTGAGCCGGAGTACCCGCTCACTACCATGGCGGTGGTCGCTCCGATTGTGGGCTGGCTGATTCCTGGTGGCGGACACATTCTGTTGAAGCGTTATGGACGTGGCATTCTGCTGCTGATCTCGGTGGTTGCGATGTTCCTGATTGGCCTGGGCATGCAGGGGCGGATTTATCAGCCGAATGGCGGAGATATTCTGGACATCCTCGGCTTTGTCGGTGACGTGGGCTCAGGAGTGCTCTATTTTCTGGCGCGCATCATGGATTGGGGCAATGTGATGGCCGCGAATGCCGCGGCGGATTATGGGAAAACATTTTTGATTGTTGCCGGCCTCTTGAACTTTATCGCCGTGGCAGATGCGCATCACATTGCGCTGGGGAAAAAACCGTGACCATCAGTCTGTCGCACTTTTCGGCTGCGGTAGTGTTTGCGCTTTTTGCCTCGATCGTCTTCGGGATCACACAACGCAATTCCACAATGGAGCAGGTGAAGTACGGCCTATACTGCTTCGCCTTGTTCGTAGGCGGCGTGTTCATCGCCGGATGGGTCATGGCGTTGATCAGACGATAGCTGTTCGTGGAGACAAACTCGCTCCGTCTACTTTCTTCATTATTATTCTCCTAATCTTTATTCTCCCGCCGAGTGATCGTGCACGATCTTCCATCCTTCGGGAAACTTGCGAAAGACGAGTGTGAACAGCCCGTGCGGCGTCTTCCCATCTGACATGGTCAGATGAAACTCTCCGCGCACGAATGCCGCTTCCGAACCGAGCATCTCGATGCGCAGGTTTGTGAATTCGAGTTTGCCCATTCCATGGCCTGCGCCTTGATAATTTTTCTTATAGCGATCGAGCGCGGCCTGCCAGCCTTTCGATTCATGCGCTCCTGAGAAAAATGTCAGCTCGGGAGAGTTCCAATATCCGGCCATAAAGGCTTCGAGATCGTGGTGGTTCCATGCAGCTTGCTGGTCTTCCATCACTTTCTGGATCGCCGCGCGATCGGTGCTTCCGGCATCCTGCGCGCTGGCATTCCCACTGACGATCGCGAAAGCAAACATCGCAATGATTCCGACGAGCAAGGCCAAATCCCGCATAGGTTCTCCTTATCCGTCAGTTTCGCATGATCTCGCGAAAGCGGCCAAGTCAACCGGTGCATGTCAGTCAAGATTGTTTTGAGGCGAAAATAGAGTAAAAGAAAAATGAATTGCAAGTGCTAGCAACTTGCGGAAAACTCGATTCGAAGCGTGGTTCCTCATCCCGCAGTAGCTTTTTTGTTTCTACTTGGATGAGGGCCTGTATAGTCTGTCATGGAACTCGTTAATGCAACGGTCGCAGATCCGTGCTTTGTTCTTTTGGATGAGTTGGTCGAACTGATCGGGTCTCTTGCCACAAAAACTACACCGCTTACCGCGAAATTGGTCATCCAGATACCGCTCGGCCTGCTCTTCGCTAATATGTGCGTCTACCCAACAGGCAGACAGTCCCGGATAAATGCCCTCTGCTCGAGTCTTTGCTTTGGCTATGGAGTCGTACCCGGAGCAGCCGAGGACTTTCCATTTGCTATTGCAGTGAAACAGCAGGACGCGCAGCGGATTCTTGCCTGCACAAATCGCTAAACAGGGTACTTGACCCAATTCCTTCCCGTCGACGAACAACGAGGTACGACCTGAGTAGCCGACGGATTCGTTCAGTACCGCATATTCAACGACGCGGGCACAATTGAGAACTGGTGGCGGTAGCGATGGTTTTGGTGGCATGGCTGACGGCGAGCGAAGCGATCTACGCCCGGCTCTTTTTCGTCGCCGTTGCCGCCTTCACCTTCACCGTCTCCCACGGCCGCTTTGGACGCTCCACCTCTGGCTCGTCACGGTCTTTGATGCGATCGTACTGATACGAATCGCTGACTGTCCCAAGCGATTCGTTGTAGAGGCTTGGCAGTCCAAGCGCCTCTTTCAATTCTTCGGAAAACTGTTGCAGAGCTTTCAGGTGATCGGCCGACGCGGGCACTTCGGTCTTCGATGTCTTCAGAAACTGCTGATAGCCGCGATTGACCAGCTTCGAAATTTCGCTGCCGATCAGGTATCCGGGATACGCAAAAATTTTCGCACCACCGTCGTCCGTCTTCTGGATCGCGGCCGAGCAGTTGTACTTCTTCAGGAACACGCGCGTTTGCGCTCCCGGAGCTTCAATCAGGTCAAAGCCGTGATCACGCAGCCAAGCGACTGCGTCTTCATAAGTTCGTTGTTCGACTTTCGCTGTCATTTTTATAAGCTCAATTCTCGTCTCAGCAATTTAGATGCGGATTCCACGGTTTCGATGGAACCAAAACTGTCCACGACGAATCTAAAGACGAAGAAATACAGTAACGCTAGTATAGATATACCAGTATAGATATACCCTTTTAAGATTGCGGGCACATTACTCTAGTCATAAAGGCCATTCGATGACACCAGCAGCCTCCGGCTCCGCGCCAGCGCCTTTCAATGCGAAGGACGCTCCTCGTCCCAATGGCGAAGCCCCGCTAGTCCAACGACAACAACAAGGAGAGGCTCTGCTTGCGTGCATCGGGAACACTCCTCTGCTGCCGCTCGATGCCTTTACGGCGGATCTGCCTCACGTAAAACTTTTGGGCAAGGCCGAATGGTATAACCCCGGTGGATCGGTTAAAGATCGCGCCGCCGGCAACATTGTGGCCGAAGCGCGCCGCACCGGCAAACTCGCTCCGGGAAAAACTCTGCTCGATTCCACCAGCGGCAACACCGGGATTGCTTATGCCATGCTCGGAGCAGCTCTCGGATTCCCAGTCACGCTCTGCGTGCCCGAGAATGTTTCTCTCGAGCGAAAACGCATTCTACAGGCATACGGCGCAAATATCATCTATACCGATCCCGCTGAGGGTTCCGACGGCGCGCTCAAGATCGCGTGCCAGCTTGCGGAGCGCCATCCCGATCTTTATTTTTATGCCGACCAATATTCGAACGATGCCAACTGGCGCGTGCATTACGAAACTACGGCGAATGAAATCTGGCAACAAACGCAAGGACGTATCACGCACTTCGTTGCCATGCTTGGCACCACAGGAACTTTTGTCGGCGCGACGCGACGGTTGAAAGAGTTAAATCCGAAGATTCGCTGCATCTCGCTGCAGCCCGATTCCGCCTTCCATGGCATCGAAGGCGCGAAACACCTGCCCACTGCTATCGTGCCGCGTATTTATGATCCATCGCTCGCCGATGAAAATCAGGAGATCGTAACCGAAGATGCGCACGCCATGGCCCGTCGCATGGCGCGCGAACATGGGTTGCTTGTTGGCGTATCCTCGGCGGCAGCGGTGGTTGGCTGCCTGAAAATTGCCGAGCGCCTGCCGAGAGATCAACGCGCAACTATTGTTACTGTCCTCTGCGACTCGGGCGAAAAATATCTGAGCGAGAGCTTTTGGGAGGAAGTTAAATAAGGCGATTGAGCCATTGAATCATTTGACCCTTAATATCTCAATGATTCAATCGCTCAATGACTCAATTCCTTCCATGCTCAAGCTCACCCAATCCGACTATCTTGCTCTTCGTCAACACGGAGAGGAAACTTATCCGCACGAGTGTTGCGGCGTGCTGCTCGGTCAGTTCCACGACGACAGCGCAAAGTCGGTTTCGCGCCTCGCTCGCTGCGGCAACACGCGCCAGGACTCACCCCAAAACCGCTACAACATCGATCCGAAAGAGCTGATTCGCATTCAGCGCGAAGGCCGCGAGCGCGGCGAGGATATCGTCGGCTTCTATCACTCCCATCCTGACCATCCGGCGCAATGGTCGCCTACCGATCTGGCAGAAGCACACTGGTTCGGGTGTTCCTATGTGATTACAAGCGTGGAGAAAGGCACGGCGGCGATTACTAATTCATTTGAGCTGACGGGTTCAGACGAGGGTGATAAGAAATTCATGGACGAGCCCACTGTAGTTGTCTGACAATGTGTCGCTGATGCCCTAGCCTACGAGGTTGTATAGAGGTTTGTATAGACGATGCGGGAACTTCTTGGCACGATTCTTGTGTTGTCGTTGTGGGTTGGGTCTTATGTTTGTGTCAGGACATTCTTCTCATCGATAAAACGTTCAGCTCTCCGCCAACAACCCCGGCAGAACGGAGTTCAGCTGGATTTTTTTCCGACGGCGCGAATGCAGTTCCTCATCCGATCCGTCCTGCTGCTCCTGGTTGCCTTCGGAGTTCTCGTTTTAGTGGCGACGAGCAAAGAAGGCAGAGCCTTGTACGCCCTCTTGGTCCCTGCATCGGTGTTCCTTCTGATCTCTCTGGTCCGGCCAGTGTCGGTAGTGGCAGACGATCACGGCATTCGGCAGCGCCGCTGGTTCCTTCACGACAAGGAAATTAAGTGGGGCGACATTGCCTCGGTCACGTACGGCACGAACACCGGCACGACGTATGTTCGATCCAAGAACGGTGGTCCGAAGATACGCTTCTCCGTATTTCTCGTTGGGCGGCCTCGCTTCAAACATGAGATTCGAGCTCATGTCCACGATGCCGACATTTATTCTGGAGACGATGACTCGCTAGGGTGAGATTCGCGTTGCCGTCACAGTCGTTGAGTGCAACGCTCGACTTTCGGCTTGCATCTTTCGCCAGTACCATAGCATCTTTATCTACATGCCCCAGATACAGCTTCCTTCACCACTGCGCCAATACTCGGGGAAACAGGCTTCGGTCGACGTCGCGGGAAAAACCGTGGGCGAAGCCCTGGCCTGCCTGGTTTCGCAGCATCCCGACCTGAAGCGCCACCTCTATACCGACGACGGCAAGCTGCGCGCGTTCGTCAACGTCTACGTCAATGATGAAGACATGCGTTATCTGCAGAAAGAAGCCACCGTGCTTAAAGACGGTGATACCATTTCGATTGTGCCGTCGATCGCGGGCGGCTGCTGAGTATGATTTGCCTGACACATCGCCGAACGTCGCGTCCCGCGCGCTGTTGCTGCCGTCTTTTATTTGCTTCGACCCGATAGATCGCTTCCTTGATTACAATAGAAAACAATAGAAAAGGAATTTTATGGCTACGCTTTCTGAAATCAAGTCCATCCAAGCTGAATTGGCACCTGTTCTGAGCAACGACGAGATCCTGCGCTACTCGAGGCATCTGATCATGCCCGAGGTGGGCATGGAAGGGCAGCAGAAGTTGAAGGCCGCGAAAGTTTTGTGCATTGGAGCGGGCGGACTTGGTTCGCCGCTTGCCCTGTATCTCGGCGCCGCAGGGGTTGGAACACTCGGCATCGTGGACTTTGACGTTGTTGACTACACGAATTTGCAGCGGCAGATTATCCACACGACGGCTGACGTTGGCCGCAAAAAGCTCGACTCGGCAGCCGACAAACTGAAGGCGATTAATCCGTTCCTGAACTTGCGGACATTCGACACGAAACTGACCAGCGCCAATGCGCTTGAACTGTTCCGCGAGTTCGACATCGTCGCCGACGGCACCGACAATTTTCCGACGCGCTACCTGGTCAATGACGCTTGTGTGCTCACCGGCAAGCCCAACGTTTATGGGTCTATTTTTCGTTTTGAAGGGCAAGCCAGTGTGTTCGCGACCGAAAACGGGCCGTGCTATCGCTGTCTCTATCCCGAACCGCCGCCGCCGGGCCTGGTACCTTCGTGCGCCGAAGGTGGAGTGCTTGGAATTCTTCCTGGACTCGTCGGTGTGATTCAAGCGACCGAAACTATCAAGCTGATTCTGGGGCAAGGCGATTCGCTCGTCGGACGATTGCTGCTGGTCGATGCGCTCGGCATGAAGTTCCGCGAACTGAAGTTGCGCAAAAATCCCGATTGCCCCGTCTGCGGTACGCACCGGACAATCACCAAGCTGATTGATTATGATCAGTTCTGCGGAATCCGCGGCGTAGAAGCCACACCCACAACAGGAGGAGACTTGGCTGAGATTTCAGTGGAAGAATTGAAGAAGAAGCTCGATAACAAAGACGACATTTTTATTCTCGACGTACGCGAGCCGCACGAATACCAGATTTGTAACCTGAACGGATATCTCATTCCGCTTGGCGATCTGCCAAAGCGCGTAGCCGAGCTCGATAGCAGCCGCGAGATCGTGGCCCATTGCAAGATGGGTGGACGCAGCGCCAAGGCCGTAGCATTCTTGCAGCAATCCGGTTTTACCAAGCTGCATAACCTGACTGGTGGAATTACAGCTTGGGCAGAGCGAATTGATACTAAGATGCCTAAGTACTAGAGGATTGGATGTACGATGAGCCTCTTAATGGCAAGACCACAAACATAGCACCTTTAGGCCATTCCTTCATTTTCCGTGTTGCCCTACCTTTAGCCAGCGTTCGTGCGGCTGTATTGACAGTCGCATGAGATACATTCTGTAGATTCGCACTTCGGGCCTTTTCTGCCACACTCTGCAGGTTGAGGAGAATCTCGTGAGAAACCACCTAGTAGCTAGAGTGCGCATTTCGCTGTCCTATTGCTTATTGCTGGTGGTTGCTCTCAGTTCGTCGTTTCTCAGAGCGCAAGACACCGAAATCACAAATGCGCGGGTGATCGAAATGACGAAACTTGGCTTGGGCGACGACATTATTATCGCCAGAATCAAGACCGGCGCTTGCGAGTTTGCCGTTTCTGATAACGATCTTGCAGGACTCAAGAAGGAAAATGTGTCGGACAAGGTCATCGCGGAAATGCTGGAGGCGTCCGTGCTGACCAAACCCCGCGTCACGATTGACGGTAATCCCCTGGAACTTCACACCATAGGCCAGGAAAAAGTTGGCGGTAGACTCGGCCATGATGTCAGCTTTGGCATAAAGTCTGTAAAGGAGAAGGCGTATCTTCAGGGGCAACACGCCTCAGTCTTCGCCAGTTCCACGCCGACGATTCAAATCGAGCTGCCTCCCAACAACTCAATTGACGATTACATCCTCGTTTTCATGGATGGCAAAGGCGATCGACGCGAGTTGGAGGTAGCGTCAGGTGGTGGCACTGTGGGGCAGAAGCACGGCATCCGGTCCGATCGGGTTGTGAAAACCTCTTACGAACCGATTGGAGGCCGCCTCTATAAGATCAGCGTCGGACAATCCCTGAAGCGGGGCGAATACATTGTTTACATCATAGGGTCGGCCGATTACGAAAAGGGAATTTTCGGAAGGGGCTATGATTTCACGGTGCAATAGTGGCGCCCTCCGAATTTCCCTCATCATGGCTTGGAGTTTCGTTGGCCCACTAAGTCGTGTTGCATACTCCGGCCCACAAGAGCCGGGCGCAAGAGCGATCACGATTCCCGATGGGACACCCATACACCTTTACCTAATGGACGACCTTAATTCCAAGAAAGCCAAAAATGGAGATGCGATCAGGTTCAAAGCGAGAGTGGGCGTTCAAGTCGGTGACGTTCAGGTCATCACGGCCGATGCACCTATAATCGGCCACGTTGGTGCAGTCGGACGCAGCAGCTTCGCGGGACACTCAGGGAAGCTTGGCTTGCTGATAGATTACGCCGTCGCCATCGATGGATCCAAAATTCCTTTGCGAGGGGAAGCGACGCTAAAAGGTGGAAGCAACGGAGCAGTGACAGCCGCAGCGACGGCATACTATGGGCCAGCAGCTCTACTCATCCGGGGCTGGGAGGCCGATATTCATAAGGGAACCATGCTCAATGCCTACGTGAATGGCGACCAGGTTGTCAGTCTCGGGAGTGCCAACGAGGGTAATCGCCCGGTTCGGAACGTTGCTTCCGGAGAAATAGGCACTCTCGGGGGAGCCGCAGATAGGCACACATCGCCAGTACAACAGAACGTCTCCGCGAGCGAGGAGACAGCCAAAGTGTCGAATGCTGGCGTTTCGACTCGTCCACCTATCGTGCAAGGGACCATCGGTGTTTCGTGTGATGGAAACCCCTTGGTCCGGCGCAACGGAATCGCTGTCTCGCAGGTCGTCACCGGCGGGCCAGCGGACCAAGCTGGAATCAAAGCTGGAGATGAGATTCTTGCAATTGATGATCACTACCTGTATACGATTGAAGAACTCAACAACGCGATAATTCGATGCAAGCCGGGTGCCGGAATTAGAATTCGCTATCGCCGGTACGCGGCTACCTACGAAACACCCTTGATTGTTGGTCGTCGAGAGGCCAAAGAGCCGCAACGCTAGGCAGATGGCTACATATGGTACTGCGAAGTCGTGCCCTTCCCGCCCACTGCCCTTCCTCACTCTTCATAACACTGCCTGGATGGAGTCTTCGAGTGGACAGAGAAGGAGCACCGAAGTGCTCCCTTGTCTGCCCCATTCTTCTGGAGTTAGTAAGTTACCGGCTCGAGCCTCCGCTCATTTCGGCCTTATCGGTTCCACCAATGGCTAGAGCATACTTCTTGCCGGCGAAGCGCACTTCGGAGATCGCTGCTTTGCCGCTGGTGTGATCGACGACTGCGGAGTCGTAACCGTAGGCTTTGTCGAGGGCTACGACTTTTGCCGATGTCTTTGCGACTTCTTTCTTGCCCTGCATGAAGCTTACTTCGACATTCGATCCGGTACCATCCCAGCGCAGTTGATAATCACCGGCAGGGAGTTGCTGGCCGTTGACTTCGAACGCCTCCCGAACCTGCAGCGAACCTTTGTTACTTGCGAAAGCACTCGATGCGAGCAGCACGGACAGCCCGAGCACAACAGCCTTTGCCAGATTATTAAGTTTCATATGCTCCTTGCTTTCTACCCGGCTGCTGGCCGGGTGACTAGGGGCGGCGGATGCGGTGGTTCGACTGAGGGCTTGCGTTTTTCCTGCAAAGTCCTACAATGCGCGTGTCAGGGTGATGCGAAAGATGCGAGCTTAAACTCGTTCTTTCTTACTGGACCCGACGCGCCCAGGGCCGCCAAACCATGCGTGCGCCAGTCCCGTCACCCTGCAAATTCTCTCAGGTGGATTGAAACTTCTTTCGTCTACTTCCTGGTTCGCTACAGGATACGAATCTCGGTTTGAGTAAGTTCCCGATTTATTTTTTTGCAAACCATTGTTCTTGCTAATGGCAATTTAGCTGCCAATGCAGAAGTTTCGTAAATCATGCATTGAAAATGCGATCCGCGCTTAATCAGTACTGTTGTTCGTTCGCTTTCGTACATCGCTGTCCGAAAGTGAACGTCTCGTCAAGCATTTACCTAACATGCCTATTGGACGCGTGGGCACATGCTGCGTTAGCAGGCCATGATATGCCCCGGATGAGTAACAGGGTCGGAATGTCTTGTCAGGACTTCTGGCTGGTGTCGAAAGAACTTCAGATTTCTCACTTCGTTCGGGATGACCTGTGAAGCGGATGACAAACCAGGAGAGTTGTTAACTAATCTTCAGCACAATCTTGCCGTAGTTCTTGCCTTCCTGCATCAACGTGTATGCCTCGCGCGCCTGCTCCAGCGGGAACACTTTTCCGATCACAGGATGGAGCTTGTCGGCGGTCAGCCATTCTGAAAGCTGCTTCCACGCGGCTTCCATGAGCGGACGGTTCGCACTTAGATAAGAGAGCCAGAGGCCGTGGACGCTTGCTCCCTTCGCATAGAGAAGCCGAGTGTCGAGCTGCGGAGTTTCGCCGGTGGCAGCGCCGTAGACGATTACTCGTCCGAAGTCGCGCACGCAACGAACGCTTTTAGCTACGTGCTCGCCGCCGAGCATTTCGAAGACTGCGTCGACGCCTTCACCATGCGTCAGATCTTTAATCGCCTCGACATAATCGCATTGTTTGTAATTGATGCCGTGTTGCAGGCCGAGTTCGCGCACTCGCGCCAGCTTGTCCTCGGAGGAGGACGTTCCGTACATTTCGATGCCGAGAATTTTTCCGATCTGTACGGCAGCGGTGCCGACTCCGCCGGCGACGGCGTGAATCAGGACGCGGGCACCAGGATTATTGTTCGTTGGGTCGGCCAAGCCAGCCTTCCAATAGGCGAAGTAGGCGGTGAAAAAGTTTACCGGGAAAGCGGCTGCTTGTTCATCGCTCCAATTTTCCGGGACAGGCCAGACGAGGTTGCGGTGCACCACGGTTTTTTCGGCGAAGGCGGCCCACTGCGTGTAGCCCATGACGCGGCGTCCGACGGGTTCACCGTTACTAGCAAGTTCGCGCCCGGCGAATTCGCGTCCGGCAGTAAGTGGTGGCTGGGGAGTATTGGCGTATCCTCCGCGCGTGGTCATCAGATCGGCAAAGTTCAGGCCGCCCGCTTCCACTTTCACTATGGTCTGCTCCGGTGCGGCATGCGGATCGGGAACCTGCTCTAATTCGAGAACCTCGGGACCGCCGAAACGAGTGATGACGAGCGCTTTCATGCGGAGAGTTTAGCAGGCTTGGTTCGATGTGTCCGGGCGGGAACATCCGGTTCTCCACCGGCGCATGGTTCGCCGAGTTTAGCTGCGGCATCTATAATAAGACCGCTTAGTGGCTAGCAATTCGTAAAACCGGCTCGTCATGCGCTAACGGCCAATCTCAAATAACAAATGCTCCTCACTGACAATTTCGGGCGTTCGATCCACGATCTGCGGATCTCCATCACGGATCGTTGTAACTATAAGTGTGTCTACTGCCGCACGGGGACTAATGGCGCGGTGTATGCGGAGCTTCCTTTCGAAGATTATCTGCGCATGGCGCGGATACTGATCTCACTGGGGATTACAAAGATTCGCCTGACTGGCGGCGAGCCGCTGTTGCGCAAAGGCATTGTGGAGTTCGTACGCGACCTCGCGAAGCTGCGTACCCTCGAAGACAAGAAGCCTGAAATTGCGTTGACGACAAACGGCCACCTGCTGGCTGAGATTGCGCAACCTCTCAAAGACGCAGGACTCGACCGCGTGACGGTCAGCATGGACGCTGTAGATCCTGTGCTCTTTGCGCGTATCACCCGCGTGCCGAATGGATACGAGCGCGTGCTGGCAGGAGTGCGCGCCTCGCGGCAGGCTGGGCTTGATCCGGTGAAAATCAATTGCGTGCTGCTGCGCGGCTTCAATGAAGATCAAATCGTCAACTTCGGAAAGTTCGCGCGGGAGGAGCGGGTGGTGGTGCGCTTCATTGAATTCATGCCACTTGAAGAAGATCGCGTTTGGACGCCAGAAATTGTGATCACGCTCGATGAGATCGTCTCGCGCATGTCGGAGTATCTGCCACTCGATGAGATTGCGCACGAGCGCAGCGAAACGGCGCGGCGCTATCGCTTTCCTGATGGCGTCGGTGAAATTGGGATCATTGCGCCGGTGTCGCATCCGTTCTGCGGACACTGCAGCCGGATTCGCATCACTTCTGACGGCAAGCTGCGCACGTGTTTGTTTTCCGTGTGGGATCACGACCTATATGAACTCATGCGGCGCGGCGCCACCGATGAGAAGCTCACCGAGTTCATCGTGAAAGTGGTCGAGAAGAAAGAAGAGCGCCACCACATCGGAGAGCCTGGATTTGTGCCCGCTTCACGGACGATGGTGCATATTGGTGGCTAGGCTTTTACCAGGACGTAGGTTTTACCGCCGAGACGCAGAGTGCGCCGAGAATTGTCCTAACTCATACCCTTAGTCATCAGCTTCCGATTACCCCGTTCAGCCCGGTCGAAAGCCTGTCTGCCCCAATTTTCTTGAGACATGTCCTAAAGTCTGTTGACTGGATGCCGAAGGGTACATTAGGGAGTTCTAATAAATGGCCAGCTCAGTAACTAGTGTCACAAAAGTACACGCTCAGACCGTAGTTCAGCCGTCGGCAGAACGCCAAGCACCGCCAGAACCGCAACCACAACCACATACTACGGATACAGTTCAGATCAGTGCCGCGGCCAGAGCACTGCAACAGAGAACCGAGGGACCGTACAGGCGGCTGCCGCAGGCGACGTCCAGGCCCAAGCGGCATTGGAGAAACCGGCGGCTCTTGCGGTTACGAGGTAATTCACACGATGTAATTCGGAGGAGTCTGCCAATTGCAGGTGCTTATTTCTTTCGGAATGGCGGCGGACTCAATAGAAGGAGTCGTATTTGGTAACGGTCCAGCCGTCGTCTTTCTTTTCTTCGGTCACGGAGAAAAGGTCTTTGTAAGTTGAGTCCTGGGCCGGCGTGCTGTAACGCTGGCCCTTGTAATGCAGAATCACAAGCGGTGGCGCGTCTTCCCATTCCACCAGAGTCCACGAAATCAGCGGGTGCTGAGCTTCGGAGTTACAGAGGAAGTCGGCTCGCTTCCTGCGGTAATCCCTTTCCCACTGGCCGAGGAGCTTACGGCAATTGCCGTCGCGCATTTCCCCGATAAAGCTGTTCGCGGTGCGCTCGATGGTGCGATCTCGAAACGGATTCATGGTAATGCTGATCGGCATCTGGGTCAGCGGGTCGCGTTCTTCGGAGCGCGATAGAACCGGCGGCTGATTACTGAGCCAAAATAGATATCCGAGAAATACAAGCACCAGCAGGGCGCCGGAGCCCAGTGCTATGGCGAGATGGGTACGGGAAACCTGCATCATGAGAATTTTGCGGGATGAGCGCTGTCCCGGCAAGATTACTTCAGATACTTTCGTAACTGGTGGTTGATCGGCGTTCACTGGCCGGTGCCGAGGCCTGCTACCAAGCTCGGCCGGGATAAGTCTCCGAACAACCAGAGGATCGTGCTGGCGGTCGACGGGTCAGGCTAGTTTGAGCCGAAACCAGCTCATCAACTTGACCATCGAGTCCAATAGCTGAGCCCAATAGCATGGTTCCTAAAAAGAAATCTACCAACTCGCGCGGAGCAGACAAAACTACCCGTGGCGGCAAATAAAAGTATGGGGTAGTATGTCTGTCGCATAAGCGCGACCATTTCCAGTCCATATACTTCAGCTTTTAACTCTGAAGTAAATTCTAGAGTAAATCGAGTGATTGATAGCGAATGGCTTGTCGTAACGATAAGGCCGTAACAATAAATACAGCGGCAAGCAACCCAGGGATAGTTTCGCAGATTCAAACAGCTTGATCCCTGTTATTATCTGGCCCTTTCCCACGGTGTTGTAAAACTCAGTTTGCCAATTTGCTAAGTGGAGCCCTCCCATGAAAAAAATTCTGTTGCCCTTCGTAATGGTGTTCGCAGGGCTGCTGGCGGGATGCAGCAGCGGAAGTTCAGCTCCGACCCTAACTTCGATTACGGTTACGACGACGACGCCATCGGTGGCGGCTGGCATACCCGCGACCTTCACGGCCACTGGCAACTACAGCAGCGGTCCTTCTCAGAATCTGACGGCGACGGCGACGTGGACCTCGTCGAATACGGCGGTGGCTACGATTGCGAGCGGAACGGCCACGACCTTGACTCAGGGATCGACGACGATTACGGCGTCCATGAGTGGGGTAAGCAGCGGGCCGGTTACACTGACGGTGACAGCGCCTGTACTGGATTCGATTGCGGTGACGCCAGCGAATGATACGGTTCCGGTCGGCACGCTTACACAATTTACCGCGACGGGTACATACAGCGATAACTCAACCCAAAATCTGACTTCGACGGCAACGTGGACGTCTTCGAATACGTCGGAGGTGGCAATTTCGGCGGCGGGCTTGGCTACGGCGCTAGCTACCACTCCCACTGCGATTACGATCATGGCGACATCAGGCACGATCAACGGAAGCACGGGGCTGACGGTTGGGAACGCGACGTTGATGTCGATCGTGCTTTCCGGTGCGCCGACGGTCACGATTGCCGCTGGCACGAGTTATCAGTTCACGGCATGGGGTTTTTATAACGACGGCAGCAAACACAACATCACGATGCAGGCGGCATGGACTTCATCCAATACATCGGTGGCGACGATTGGAGCAACCACTGGCCGCGCCCAGGGAGTCGCAGGAGGGTTGCCGGCGGCGACTATTACGGCAACACTTGATTCCGTGAGCGGGATGGCAGCGCTAGATGTGACTACGGCGACTATCCAATCCATAACGGTGGGGCCTTCGAGTACGACGATCGCGCCGTTGACGAACCAGGGTTATACGGCCATCGGTACTTTCAGCGATGCCACCACGCAGAACATCACCCAGGATTCGGTGTGGGCGAGCAGTAGTACAGGAGTGGCGACCATCAGCAATACGGCGGGCAGCGTTGGGGTTGCGACAGGAGTGGCACCCGGTGGTGCAACAACGATCTCGGCCACGTTCACGTTCGGAGGAGCGACTGCGACGGGATCGGCACCGCTGACTGTGAGTTCGGCGACGCTAACATCGATCACGGTGACGCCGGGAGTCGCCGGTTTGACTGTAGGCTCGAATCTGGCATTGCAAGCCGTTGCCAAGTTCAGTGACGGTACGACTCAGCATGTTGAAACTGTGGCTATATGGTTGTCCTCAGCGCCGACCGTGGCGGCGGTAAGCGCAATTGGGATCGTGACTGGACAATCGACTGGCTCGGCGGCGGTTACCTGCCAATTGGGCACAGTGACGAGCACTCCAGCGAACTTGACGGTCCAAGCTTTTACTGCGATCACAATTTCAGGCAGTGGCACTGTTGCCGAGGGCACATCGATTCCCTTGAAGGCAACCGGAACACTGATGGACGGGACTACGCAAGATCTGACGAATTCGGTGCAGTGGACGTCGTCGGATTCGACAATAGCGACTGTGAGCGCCGCGCTAGGATCCTATGGTCAGGCGACTGGGGTCGCGCCGGGGATTGTGACAGTGACGGCGGTGTTTGCCGGACAAGTAGGAGTCGCTTCGCTGACGGTCACGAACGCTACATTGAGTTCGATTGCGATCAAGCCCGTAAACCCGACTATCGCTTTGGGCTCATCGAAACAGTTCACGGCAACGGGGACGTTCAGCGATGGATCAACGGAGAACCTGACCGGGCAGGTAGCGTGGACTTCGTCGGATATAGGGGTTGCGATTATCAACAGTTCGGGGGCGATTTCGACTACTGGCACAGGAACGACGGCGATTGAGGCGGCGTTCGGGGCGGTCAGCGGTGTGACAGTGCTGGCAGTTAACTGAAGGCTTGGTGAAGGACGGGCAGTTCGCCCGTCCGCACACACAGACATAGACTCCGAGCTCGGGAACGCGACGAGGTTCCCGAGCAAGTTATAGAAGCGAATCTTCTGTCCTTTACCGTACGCTCCTGGTTTGTGTTTTCCATATTGGCGGCGTATAGTTGCTGATGGAAGCTGTTGTGTCGTAGTGTCAGGATTGTCGAAGCACACCAGTGGGCGAAAGCCCACTTTTTAGTTTGGAGTGACACTGGCGCGGCGACTCTGGCGCAAATTGCTGAAAACATGGCTCTTGACCTAGATAAGGTCCGGCAGATTGCCGAGCGGGTGGCAGGATCGAGTGGGCTGGAAGTAGTCGAAGTGGAAGTGTGCGGAGCGGGTAAGCACCGCACGCTGCGTGTGTTCATTGACCGGCTTGGAACCGACCTGCTTGGAACAGATCGTTTTGGCGCGGCGGCGACGACGGATCGTCCGGATGGCATGGCGCATGAAGGCGTCACGCACGAAGATTGCGCGAAGTTCAGCCGCGAATTTGGAACGATTGTCGATGTCGAAGATGCGGTGCCTGGTGGATCCTATGTGCTGGAAGTTTCTTCTCCGGGACTGGATCGGAAGCTGACGAAGGCGGCGGATTTTGAGCGCTTTCGCGGACAGCGCGTGAAGTTGACGACGCGCGAGCCGGTGAACAACAACCGGCATTTTGATGGGAAGCTGGAAAGCTTCGAGAATGGAAAGCTGCTGCTGGATCTGAGCGCGGCGCGTAAGAAGGCGCGTAAGAAGAAGATGCGTCCGAAAGAAGGCGATTCTTCTAGAGTCGAGATTGATTTGAAGAACATAGAGAAAGCGAATCTGGTTCCGGAAATCTAAGACGTTCTTAAGGTTTCAAAGTTTCAGGGTTTCAAAGTTGCAAGGTCTTCAAGTGCGGGAGTGAGCGCCAAACCTTGAAATTGAAACTCTGAAACCTTGCGACCTTGAAACATTGAAACTTGGAATTTATATGGCAAGTGAGCTTTATAACATCATCGAAGGGGTCAGCCGGGAAAAGGGCATTGATCCGCAGATTGTAGTGAGCGCGGTTGAAGACGCCATTGTGGTGGCGACGCGCAAATACTACAAGACGCAGGAAAACCTGCGCGCCGTGCTCGACAAAGACAGCGGTAAGATCAACGCCTATGCTGTGAAGTCGATCGTCGAGAATCCAGAGCAGGTGGAAGATCCGAATCTTCAGGTAACCGTCGAGCAAGCGCGGAAGCTCGATCCGAGCGCGGAAGCGGGCGGCGAGTTGCTGATTCCCAAAGTGACGGAAGGAATTTTGGGGAGGATTGCAGCGCAACTGGCGAAGCAAGTCATTTTTCAGAAGGTGCGCGAGGCGGAACGCGACACGGTTTACAACGAGTACATCGGCCATGTGAACGAGATCGTGAATGCGACGGTGAAGCGGCTCGAGGGTCCGGACGTGATTCTTGATATCGGTAAAGCCGAAGCGCGCATGGGCCGCAAGGAGCAGTCGCGGTTGGAATCGTTCGCAGTGGGCGAGCGGATTCGGGTCGTGATCGTGCGCGTGGAAAAAGCGGTGAAAGGTCCGGGCGTGGTGGCTTCGCGCTCCGCTCCGGAATTGGTCCAGCACCTGTTCCAGACCGAAGTGCCGGAAATTTACGACGGCACGGTGGTGATCCGGGCGATTGCGCGTGAAGCAGGCGAGCGCACCAAGATCGCGGTGATGTCGAAAGACAAAGACGTGGACGCGGTCGGGGCATGCGTGGGCATGAAGGGTATGCGTGTGCAGTCGATCATCCGCGAGTTGCGCGGAGAAAAGATCGACATCATCGAGTATCACGAGGATGCAGTTACGTTCGCAGAGAAAGCGCTGCAGCCGGCGAAAGTAAGCCGGGTAACGATTGTCGATGCAACCGACAAGCATCTGGAAGTTGTAGTGGACGATACGCAACTCTCGCTGGCGATTGGGAAAAAAGGTCAGAACGTGCGGCTGGCGGCGAAGCTGCTGGGTTGGAAGATCGACATCAAGAGCGAAGAAGAAAAGCGTCAGGAAGTGGAACAGCAGATGTCGGCACTGGTTACGCAGACGGTGACTCCGCTGGAGCTTGTCACTGGACTCGGCGAAGGGCTGGTCGAGAAACTGAAGGCTGCGGGCGTGAACACGGTGGAGTCGCTGGCCGATATGACGCCGGAGCAACTGGAAGCGATTGAAGGCATTGGCCCAAAAACGGTGGAAAAAATCAGTATTGCGGTCAATAATTATTTCGCCAGTCTGGATGGTGGCGAAGCAGTAGCCGCCGCGGAACCGGAAAGTACGGGAGAAGCCGCCACCGAAGCGGCTTTCAGCGAGGAATCGCTGGCAGAGGGTTCGGTCGAAGCGGATACGTTAGCCGCTGAAGCGGAGCCCGCGGAAGAAGCGGCGCCAGCAGGAGACGCCGTAACATCAACCGAAGAAGCTGCGACAGAAGAAGTCGCAACTGAAGAAGCCCCGGAAGAAAAGCAAAGCTGAACTTAGCGCGTGGCGAGTTCGGAGTTACATCCGAACCGAATGCGCGGGGCTCGTCAGAAAAGAATTAGGGTGTGCGGGATTTCATGAGGTTAGATATGCGAGCCTAGATATACGAACTTAGATACGCGATATCAGCGGGACAAAGAAGAGGAACGACGGCGGATGAGTAAGATTCGAATTAACGATCTGGCCCGTGAGTTAGAGGTCAAGAGCAAGGAAATTCTTGACGTGCTGACTACGGTGGGCGTCACGGAGAAGAAAACGCACTCCAGTTCTCTAGAAGATCACGAAGCCGACTTGGTGCGAAAACATCTCCGCGGCCGCTCTGAGTCGACGCCAAGTTCGGCGAAGACTTCGCGCTCCGCTCGAGAAGACGACGGCATCAAGACCAAGATTGATCTCTCGAATATCTCGCGCCCTGGAGATGTGCTGCGCGCCATCACCCAGCAAAAGGGCGGCGCCGAGAGTCCCGCGCCGCGTCCGGCAGTCAAGCCGCCGGTCAGTGCGCCAGCGGCGGAGGCAAAAACAGAAGCTCCAGCCGCATCAACCGCGCCGAAAGCGATGCCGCCCAAGCCCGCGAGCGAAGCTCCCGCGCCTGCGCCGCCGGCACCAAGAATGGTGACGCCGGCTTCGGTAGCTGCCACATTCCGGCCGCCGTCCGTAGTCGTCATTCCACCCAAAGTTCCGGTGACGCCTGCAGCGACTACACCGGCTACGGGTTCATCCGCTACAAGTACGACTGCACCGCCGCACGCTATCGCCGTGCCGCCGCGAGTTATAACTCCTGCAGCTCCAGCCGGTAATGTTCCATCAGCGGCGCAGCCTCCGTTGAATAATGTTACTCAGATGCAAGCCTCGGCGCCGGTGAGGCCAGCGGCTCCAATTGCACCACCCCCGCGGATGATCATGCCGCAGACTGGCCCGCGTCCTGTATATAAAGCTCCGTTACCTCCGCCGGGAGCGCCTGCCTCGAGTGCGCCTTCGCGCCCTGCGCCTGGACGACCAGTGCCGGGACAGCCAATTTTTCAACGCACATCACGGCCGCCAGCGCCAGGAGGAAGCACGCCGCGTCCGCCACTGCGTCCGGGTGAGCGTCGACCGATGCATCCAACGCGCGTGGCGCCAGCAGGATCGCGTCCGCTCGGCGTAGGTCCGGGAGCGGGGATGGCCCCGCCGGGACCTGTGCGTCCGGGAGCCCGTCCGGGAGCTCCATCACGACGACCGGGGCAGAGGTATGTGCCGCGAGGAGTGAAAGAAGGCCCGATGAAGGGCTACACTCCGCCGGCGCGGATGACGATCAGCAACGAACCCGCGCCGATCACGCGGAACATCACTATTACAGAAGGTATCTCGGTGAAAGACCTGGCCGAGAAGCTGGGTATTCGCGCCAAGGATGTAATTGCGCGGCTGGTAGTGCGGGGCGTGTTCGCGACCATCAATCAAACGCTCGACGCGGAACTGGCCAGTGAAATGGCGCGTTTCTTCGGAGCGGATACAGAAGTCATCACCTTCGAAGAACAAGCTGCGAAAGATACGACCGAAGCCGTCGAGAGCAGCGAGGAAGGCGCCGAAGCGATACCGCGTCCGCCCGTGGTCACAATTATGGGCCACGTCGATCACGGCAAAACGACCCTGCTTGATTCCATCCGTTCCACCAATGTTGCCGGAGGCGAGGCTGGCGGCATTACGCAGCATATTGGTGCTTATAAGGTTGCAATCACCGACAAGGCGTCTCCTGCCTATGGACGCGAAATTGTGTTCCTCGATACGCCCGGTCACGAAGCCTTCACGCGCATGCGTTCGCGCGGCGCGAAGGCGACCGACATTGTCGTGCTGGTTACTGCGGCCGACGATGGAGTGATGCCGCAGACGGTAGAGGCGATCGACCACGCGCATGCTGCCGAAGTTCCCATCATTGTTGCGGTCAACAAAATCGATAAGCCGGGCGCGCTGCCGGAGCGAGTCAAGAAGCAGCTTGCGGATCGCGGACTGGTCCCGGAAGAGTGGGGCGGCAAGACGGTGTTCGTCGATGTTTCCGCCAAGCAGAAAACGAACCTTAATC
>JBATZM010000009.1:0-11572 GCA_049674665.1 Terriglobales bacterium | reverse complement strand
GAATGGGAGGCACACATCGTAATGGCTACACTCCGCGCTCGCCCATAAGATCGGCCACAAGCGGCAGCCCAGGCTAGTATTCTGAAATGTGACTGAAAAGCCAGACACGCACCCCAAGACACCGCTTCGCAAGGGTTTTCTCCGATCCTTTGTTCGATGGCTTGTCATCGGCGTGGTGCTTCTTTGGTCGCTTGCCGCGCTGATCCTTCTCGCTGCCCGGTGGATCGACCCACCGTCAACCGCGGTGCACATCCAGCGCCGGCTGCAAGCCTGGATTCACCACACTCCTTATCACGAACGCTACAAATTCGTTCCTCTCAGCCAAATTTCATCCGACCTCCAGCACGCTGTAGTCGCTGCGGAGGACGCGCGCTTCTACCAGCACCATGGGTTCGATTGGCACGAGATCCAAATTGCTGCCGACGAAGATTTGGAAGGCGGTCGCACTCGCGGGGCTTCAACCATTACGCAGCAACTTGTAAAGAACCTATTTTTCGGGACGGGCCGCTCCGTCCTCCGCAAGGGCGCAGAAGTCACACTGGTACCGGTGGCCGAATTCGTCCTTGGCAAGCGGCGCATTCTAGAGATCTACCTCAACGTGGTCGAATGGGGTCCTGGTATTTATGGTGCAGAGTCGGCGTGTCGTTACTACGACGGAACCGCTGCCCGGAACGTCGATCGGGAACAGGCGGCGCGGCTCGCTGCAATTCTGCCGGCTCCCCTGAAGCGACGTCCCGAGCGCATGAATAATTACAGCGCGCGCATCCTTGAGCGCATGCGCCAAATGGGTTGGTAATCGCGAACGAGGTTCCACCGACTGTCCTGCCTCAGCTGGAAATGGAGAAAGCGTTCGTCCATTAAGGCAGCATGTGAGCCGCTTGCTATTCCACCAGGTGGCCCGGCTTCGGCTTGTATCCCAACGTCAACAACTTCTCGAGCGGAGCCTCGCGGGCGACTACGCTCGCCACGTACTCACCCATCGCGGGACCATTCTTGAAGCCGTGTCCCGAGCCCCCGCCCACGATCCATACGTTCTCCATCTCCGGGTGACGGTCGACAACGTAGTTGCCGGTTCCGGTATTCTCGTACTGACACACGCGCGTCTCGATCACCGGCGCATCCTTCAAGGCAGGAAAGCGCTCGGCCACGAAGGCCCGTAGCTGAGCGCGGTACGGCGGAGTCGGCTCACGATCCATCGTATCCGGGTCGGCCGGCAATGACAGCTTGTCCACAGCCACCTTGAACCCGCGATTCTCGAGCACGGGCATACCGTAGGCTTCGACTTCCTTGCTCTTGTAGATCCAGGTTGGCATTTGCGGTGGGTAAAACCGCGGATCGCCGGGCGCGACCCCTAGGAAGTAAACCTCGGCCCGTTCCGGCTGGATGTAACTCCCCAGCAGTTTGGGAAAAACCTTGGGCAGCCATGGCCCACAGGCGAAGACGAACACCCGAGCCGAGATCGTCCCGTTTCCGCTGGTCGCGATCGAACTCAATCGGCCTTTCGACGAAGGCGGAGTGGCCGCGGCCACCCGATAGTCGAGTCCTTCTCGCACCAATTCTTCAACCAATACTTGGACTCCGCGCCGGGCCATGAGCGCCCCACTGTGTGGCTCAAGGATTCCAACTTCATTACCTTTGAGCCCGATCTGAGGGAATCGCTTGGCCAACTGGGCCGCGCCGAGTCGCTCGTACACGATCCCCAGCCGCTCTTGCTCCAGCCGATCGAGGCTGCGGCCGCTCTGCGCCACAAGGTCGGTGCTGTCGTCGGAGAACGTGAGCACGCCGGTCTCGTGAAAAATTTCCTGTCCACATCGAGCCGCCAGTTCCTTCCACTGAGGAAGGGAACGCAAAGCCCATCGGCTGTAGAAATCGTCTTCACCATAGGCTGCACGGATGATCCGCGATTCGCCTCCCGAACTGGAGCGGCTGTTGGCAGCCCCATAGGCGTCGAGCAGGATCACACGCAACCCCGCCTTTCTCAGCCAGTATGCTGACCAAGCCCCAAACACGCCGGCGCCAACAACGGCCACATCCCAGGTTTTCACAGGCCAAGTTTTCGCACTCGCCGCTCGCGAGGTAGCGTTGGCTGCAAGCCCACGTGGCGCAACTGCAGCTGCCAACAGGATTTTCGCCACTTCGCGTCGTGAGATCTTCATCCAGAATTCCCCTTTGTTGCCTTCAAATACGGCGATTAGTGTATACCCGCCTCGCCTGTTCGCGACATTTTGAAACTAAAGGTGACCGCGCCACGCGGTCGGTAGCAGGCGCTCGTATGCCGCGCACCCGCAACCAGAAACAGATGGTATTATCGCGGGCGGGAGTCAAACAGTGGAACCAACAAAACCCAAACTTCCGTGTGAAGCCATCGAGCTCTACAACGATTTCATTCACGGTGAGATTAGTCGCCGTGCCTTTATGGAGGGCGTACAGCGACTAGCAGGCGGTCTGGCGGCAGCCACGGTTATCAATGCATTGATGCCGAATTATGCGCTTGGCCAGCAGGTTTCCCGCACCGATGACCGGATCAAGGCCACTTACGAGACCGTTGCCTCTCCGAAAGGCACCGGAAACATCAAGGGATATCTCGTGCGGCCGATCAGCGCCGACACTCGCTCCGAGACGGTAACGAAGTTGCCCGGCGTAATTGTGGTCCACGAGAATCGGGGTCTGAACCCGCATATCGAGGACATCACGCGGCGGTTTGCTCTGGCCAACTTCATGGCATTTGCGCCGGACGGACTCACATCCCTGGGCGGCTACCCTGGCGACGACTATAAGGGCGGCCAGATGTTCAACAAGATCGATAAGAGCAAGATGTTTGAAGATATGGTAGCCGCGGCCATGTGGTTGAAGTCGCGCCCTGACTGCACGGGAAAGATCGGCGCTACCGGCTTCTGCTATGGGGGCTCGACCGCCAATATGCTAGCGGTTCGGCTCGGAGCCGACCTGGCCGCAGCGGCTCCGTTCTATGGCGGTCCTCCCGCCCCAGAGGACATTCCGAAAATTAAGGCGGCGATCCTGGTGCATCAGGGGGAGCTCGACACGCGATTGGCAGCGACGTGGCCAGCTTACGACCAGGCCCTGAGCGTGGCGCACGTTCCGCACGAAGGCTATATTTACCCGGGCGCCGTACATGGCTTCAATTGCGACGCGACGCCGGAACGATATAACAAAGCCGCGGCTGATCTGGCCTGGCAACGCACGATTGACTGGTTCAACAAATACGTGCGTGGCTGATTCCGTCCCCCGCAGGCACAATTTGCCCGTGCCGTACGCACCGGTTCGACTACTCCTTGGGGAATTTCCGAACCTCCAGCGGCCGGTCACCCCAATGAGGCAGAATCCAGCGTTTCAATGTCGAGGAATGAGATTGTTGTGTTGAATGCCACCGTTTCCGGCAATTCGCGCTCGATGTAGTGGTCTATCAGAGCGCCGATTGAAATGGGCCGTCCAAATCGATGATGTAGATTCAATCGGAGACGAAGGGGCTCGATGATCCGCAAGGCGTGTGTCTTGGTTGGGTATTGGGCTACTGTGCCTACGGTAGTCGACCTCCGGTACCGGCGTCCTTCGTGCGTCGTTTCATAAAACCGAAACTGCCAGACGTCTTCTGAGTGTCTGTTGTTTTTCTTGGTCAAAGATCCATATTGATATCTGCGTCGCTTCATGATTCTCCTCCAGTCTGAGTTGACACGACACCAGAAAGGAAATAGGTCAGCCGGAAGGTCGTCGATTGCAGCCGATCGGCGGAGGGGCATTCTCGGGGAAATGAATCGAATGTATCAGCCTGATTCTGCACAGGTTAGGAGAAGGCTCTTTGGGCATGGCGCCAAATTGCTCGCGACATATGTATTCAAGGATAGAAAGAGCGGCTGTGTTTCACATTTCCTCAGTTCAAAAGGGCAGGAGTGACTTGCGAGGCACTCGGCGCTGACAATTCCAGGAAAACTGGGCTCAAGCAAAGCAGAGGGTGGTGGGAAGAAGGGCAGTGTCACTCATTTTGGCTCCTAGTTTTGGTGATCGCCGACGCGCCCATCCTGAAATCGCAACACTGTCCTTCGTTGCTGAGCTTCGTGGTGCTCCAGGCGGGTTGCGATCTGCAGTTGGGCGTCCGCTTCTTCCTTGCGCCCTACGCGAACCAACGTCAGGCCGAGATAGTAATGAGCTTCACGCAACGAATCGTCACTGGCTATCGCACGTTGCAGCAGATCGATTGCCTCAGAGTAATGTTTCTGTTCGAAAGCTACTCTGCCAAGGCCAGACAGAGCCCCGGCGTATTTCGAGTCACGAATTAATACGTGGCGGAAATTGGTAGCCGCATCGTCGAGGTCTTTCACATTGAGTTCGATAAGCCCGAGACGGAAGTAGGATTCCGTTTGCTCCGGAGCTAACGCGATCGATCGCTCAAATTGTTCTCGAGCCTCCTGCGTATGCTCTAGAGCTGCGAGAGTCATCCCCAGAGCGCAGTGACCGGATGCATCGTCGGGGCGTGCTTCGACGTAACGGGCAAACTGCTGGCGCGCGTCCTCGAATTTCCATTCCCCAAGAAACGCGCGTCCCAGGCTATAGAGAGCCAATGGATCATTCTGTCGCAGCTTCAAGGTTTGCTGGAAAGCTGCAATCGCGTCATCCCACAATGACAGTTGTAGCGCGGTCGATCCAAATTCGAATTGAACATCGGGATTGTCGGGCGCATAGTTGCGGGACTCTCGCAGCAACGCCAGGGAGCTTGCAGAATCACCCGCTGCCGCAGCGGTCTTACTTTGGTCCCGTAAAATGTGGACCAATGCGTCCGAGGCATCGGTGCGCGCAGAATCGATGCGCAACGCTTCCCGCAATTGAGGGACTGCGTCCTCTGCACGACCTTTCTGGAGATAGAGCAGTCCAAGATGCGCCCGGGCAGGGGCGAAGTCCGTCTTTCTCTCAATAGCACGGCGGAAAAGCTTTTCCGCCTCCATGTCGCGATGTTGAAGGACCCGGACGACTCCTAACAAATCGAGGGCACGATAATCGTCAGGGGCGGTGCGAAGAACGGTCTGCAAATAGGTTTCGGCCCGAGTGAGTTTCCCAGCAGTCATTGCCTGAGCTGCGTCCTGCAGCAGGGACATCGTCGAACTTGGCACGGAAACCTGGGCTGCCGCCAGCAGGCTCGAAAGCAGCAGCACGCCACCGCAGAGGAGTCTGTTTCGTACCCTATCTCGGACGCTATTCCACACTTTGTTTTGCACTCCGAAAGCCGACTTTGATCTATTTCAGTGAGATCTATTTCTGTGACTCGGTGATGGTTACGATGCGATCCGGTTTCTGATCCTTCAATATCTGGCGGATGCCGCTTGGCCAACGGATTTCGATCTCTCGGATGACATCAGCATTACCTAACCCGAAGTGCAATCGCTTGTCGCTGGAGGATTGATAGCTGCTGCTGGTAGTCACCGTGGCAAATTGATCGCCGGCGGTAGTACTAACCTTTACCTGCGCACCAATCGCATCGCGGTTGCTCTTCACACCCATCAGATTGAGGGTAATCCAGTGGTTCAGCGTATCCGTTTGATTCAGCAGTACCCATGCGGGGCCATCGTTTAATGTGACAACGGCATCCAGTTTCCCGTCATTGTTAATGTCCCCGATCGCCAACCCCCGCGCCGCCCAATCCTGGTGGAACACATCGCCGGAGGCTGCTGAAACGTCGACAAACTTCTTCCCCCCTTCATTTTGCAACAAAAGAGGTGGTTCGCGGTAACGCACATTCGGATCGTACATCTCGATGGTGTCGATCACGTGAGATTGGACGATCAGCAGGTCTTTCCAGCCGTCGTTGTCGTAGTCAAGAAAACGCACGCCCCAGCCGGAGTGCAAGAGAGAAATCGCACTAAGGCCCGTGACCGTCGTGGAGTAATCGAAAGTGCCATCCGTTAGATTTGTGTAGAGTGCATAGCGCTGATTGGCAAGATCGGTGATGATGATGTCGGGCCATCCGTCGTTGTTGTAATCCTCAAAATCAACGCCCATGCCGGCAAAGGTGTTGCCATTACTATCGAGCCCGGCTCCGGAGGGCAATCCAACCTCTTCGAAGGTGCCGTTGCCGCGATTGTGAAAGAGGTATTGCGGCATTGAATCATTGGCGAGCAGAATGTCCATGAAGCCATCGTGATCATAGTCCGCGATCGCGAGGCCCAAACCTTTTCCCGGCTTGTCGATTCCGGCCTGGTGCGCAACCTCGGTGAACTTCCCACCGCCGTCGTTGTGAAACAGAAGTACCGATTCCGGCTTGAATAGATCGGGATGACAATAAGAACGGAAGCCTCCCTTTTCGGCGCGCCCGCAAAATACATCGTCAAAGTCCCACTGCATATAGCGCGCAACCACGAGGTCGAGTCGTCCATCGTTGTCATAGTCCACCCAGGCGGCGCTCGTCATCCAGCCTGAACCAGCAACGCCCGCTGCAGCGGTCACATCCGTGAATGTGCCGTCGCCATTGTTGTGGTAGAGCGTGCCCCGGCCATATCCGGCTACATACAAATCTTCGAATCCATCGTTGTCGTAATCACCGACTGCAACGCCGGTGGAGTAGCCGAGGCCACTGAGACCTGCGTGTTCCGTGACATCTTCAAAGGTTCCATCCGACTTCTGGTGATAGAGCCGATTCCAGAACTTCGGACTGTCCTTCTTCGGAACCGAGCCTTTTGCGGTCGGATCGTCGAGACGCGCACCGTTGGAGAAAAAGATGTCGAGACGGCCATCGTTGTCGTAATCGAACAGAGCTACGCCAGAGCCCATCGCCTCCAGAAGATATTTCTTGCTGGTTGGAGAAGCCTGCTGGCGGAAGTGAATTCCCAGTTTTTCCGTGACATCGACGAAACGCCCCGGGGTCGGGGAGTTTGGGGACGCCGCGAAAGTAATCGAAGTCCCAAGAATCAAAGCCGCTCCCGTGAACATTGCGCGAGAGGAAAACTTGAAGAGGCTTTTCGTCATGTTGGGCCAGCGGCTCGATTCGACCAGTGTAGCTCCTTGAGCAGCTTCCAAAGAGGAAGGCTAAGCAGTCTCATCGCGAAAATCATGGTGATTACGGAAGCGGGTACCCTATGTCCGATTGAGGCTTAATCTCCAAAACGAACAAAGTTTAGAGCGTTTCGATCAAAAAAGAAACAAAATGATTGACTGTTACGCGGGAACCGCATTACGATTTGCAGTGATTAAGTTTGCACATGCGTTAAGTCCAAGTGAACTTAACCGACGCCGAGGGGGCATTGCCATGACGCAAGACGCGCAGTTATCAGGATTAACGAGGTTCAGCAGGGTTTTTTCTGCGATCGCATTGCTGGCGGTCGTTCTATTCAGCGCGCTGCCGATGTCCGCCCAATTCGATACCGGCACCATTACTGGCAGGGTTACGGATGCGTCCGGCGCGGTTGTCGCACACGCGGCGATCACAGTGACGAACGTGGGTACCGGCATTCAAAAGAGCTTCGTCACCGATCAGAGTGGCAATTTCGTGGCTTCCTCATTGCCCTATGGAACGTATGTGGTTGCGACCAGCGCAAGCGGATTCGCAGATAGCAAGAGTCAACCAGTCGTGCTGAACGTCGGCGCGACGGTGCAAGTGAATCTGACACTGGGAGTGGCGGCGTCGCAGGAGATCGTCCAGGTCAACGGTACGGCTACGACGGTTGACACTTCGTCGAGCATGTCCGGTACAACGTTGGACACGAACCAGGTTGCCAACCTGCCAATCAACGGACGCGATGTGAGCCAATTCCTGGAAGTGGCCCCGGGATCGGTGGGCTCCACTGGATTCTTTCAGGGCAGCGTCAACGGGATGGAAAATATTTTTACCGGTCTGAATATCACGCTCGACGGCCAGAGCGCGATGCGCGGCGACATTAACGGGTTCCTCGATACGGAAGGCCAGGAATCGGCGCGAATCACCCGCGCTAGCGTGGACAGCATTCAGGAAATTGACTACTCAAATAGCGGCTATACGGCAGAAACCGGTCACTCGCTTGGGCCGCAGATGAACATCATCACGAAATCCGGCACGAATGATTTCCATGGCACTTTGTATGAGTACTTCCGCAACGATGCTCTCGATGCAAAGGACTATTTTGCTACTGGGCCTGAGCCTTTAAGGCTCAACCAGTTTGGCGGCAATATCGGCGGCCCCATCGTCAAGGGCAAGCTGTTCTTCTTCGCGAATTACGAGGGTGATCGCACCCACGTTACCCTGATCAACGCGCTGAACCACACCCTGAGCGCGTACGCCCGCTCCCAGTTCGTACCCTCCATGCAACCCGTATTAGCTCAGTTCGCGCCGATACCGGCCGGCTGTAACGCCATCCCTGCGCCAACAAGTTGCGTGTACCCTGGCTTTACGGACGGCAATGATCCACTCACTCAGGGATCCGACATGATTTACGATCCCGCCTCTCTGCCTAACATTCTTCGCGAGGATACTGGTTCCGTTAGGCTCGATTACAACGTCTCAGAGAAGGATCGTGTTTTCTTCCGCTATAACATCAACGATTCACTGACCAACGATACGTACGGTCTCAATCAGGGACAGGTATCTCCTCAAAAGCTGAGAACGCAGTTGGCAAAGATCGATGAGACCCACACCTTCACCCCCACACTTCTCAATGAGTTCAGTGTCGCTATCAACCGCTTTTATTCCGACACGAATTCGAATACTCCTCAGCCGCTAGTCGGCTTTGCGGGTTTCTTCACCGACATGGGCTCCCTGCCAGGACCAAATAGTTTCAATCAGGTCACTCCTTTTGCCGACCTTGAGATTTTTGACAATGTAAGCAAGACCATTGGGCAACACACGCTTAAGTTCGGTACACAGATTCGCGTGAACCGGAACAACGAGTGGCTGCGCCCACAGCAGACGTATGACTACGCCGCTGAGAATCCGGACCAGATCCATGACTTAGAAAACAATAATGTTTTCGTCCTGCAAAAAAACGGATTCCCAGGATTTGTTGGAAACCGCAATTCCAACTGGGATTTCTATATCCAGGATGACTGGAAGGTGAATCGGAGACTTACTTTAAACCTCGGCCTTCGGTACGACTACAACACGGTTTGGACCGCTGGAGCGAATCAGGGACAAAACTTCGATATCGCCACCCAGTCCCTGCTTCCTATCAATCAAGCGGCATACCACGCGCCGAAGGGCGACTGGGCACCGCGGGTTGGTTTCGCATGGGATCCGAAAGGGCAAGGAAAGACCGTCGTCCACGGGTACGTCGGGCTTTTCTACAATCCGATGCACTTCAACTTTGCCACCACGACCAACGTGCCCGCACTCGCGAGCTACAACGTAAACGTGTTTCAGGCGATCTTCGCAAATCCTCCATTCTCGATCAACTATCCTTCTCCCAATCCTCCGCTCATTGCGGGAATACAAAACGTAAACGCGTTCCCGCAAAACCCCAAAGACCCGGTTGCTACGAACTGGCTGTTCGACGTTCAACAGGAAGTGGCGCGCAACACCATTCTTACCCTGAGTTACGTCGGCAACAATGTGCACCACATGCAGGCTGGTGTTGACTTTGCCGCCTTGAACGCCAACCCTGCGAACGCCTTCACGCAGGCTCGACAGTATCCGAACTTCGCGAACGAAAATATCCTCTCCGACGGACTGGGGTCTAACTATAACTCCCTGCAAGTGAAGGTGATCCGCAAGGTTGGAAGACTGGACCTGCAGGCGAACTATACGTGGTCCCACGAAATCGACGATATGCTCAACGTTTTCAGTCCGGGCTTTGAGAGCCCGTACACTCCCAACTACGATCACGCGAGTGGAGACTGGGATGTTCGGAATAACTTCACTGGCAGCGCGCTCTACAGCTTGCCTGAGCTGAAAGATTCGACCTCTCTTATTCGGACAGTGTTGGGCGGGTGGCAGACGTCCGGTATTATCCAGACACGATCGGGACTTCCAGTGAACGTTTCGCTGGTCGGCGGATTTTTTGGCAATGCTGTGCGGCCAGACTATGTACCCGGCGAGCCCTTATTGGTTCCGGGCCACAGTTGGCCAGGTTCGAGCTATAACATCAACGCCTTTGCGGTCGAACCGACGTACGACGGGACCCCGGGCGCAACAATCGGAACTGTCGGTCGCAACTCTTTGCGAGGCCCGGGATATTTCCAGCTCGACCTTTCCGGAATGAAGAACTTCGCCATTACTGAAAGGGTGACGATGCAGTTCCGGGCGGACATTTTCAACATCTTTAATCATCCGAATTTCGAAAATCCGAGCGGCGGCATATGCAACGCTGTGCTGTCCGCCACGCCAACTACTCCGGCAAGTTGCACGACAGCTAACAGCACTTTCGGTGTCATTGGCCAAACCATCGCCTCTGCGGATGGAACTCAGATTGGGGGCGGCACCGCTCGTCAAGCCCAATTCTCACTCCGGTTCACTTTCTGATCACTCAGTCCCCGCTTACCACGGCAGCGACAATCAACCGTCGCTGCCGTATCTTCAAGACGAGTCTGCCTCCGAGGATGAATGCCGAAGCCATACATCTCGACCTACGATAAGTATCCATCGGTGCGCGTATCCGACTCGCGCGATGGCTGCGAGACGGGGTGGGATGCGATTGGCCGACGCCTGAAAGCGAGCGTCCAGCCTGGGCGTTTCGTGATTTGTGTGGAGTGTTATCCCGGTTGCTTTGAAAAGGAAATTGAAAAGCAGCTAGTGAACGCGCTCAAACCTCAAATCGTGCTGCGCGCTGAAGAGTGTTACTTACCCGAGAGTGCCATTCAATCCCTCTGCGCGCGTGATCTGGGCGATGATCCAGTGTTTGCCTTCATGGGCAAATACGAACTCTCGGAATTTTTGGATGAGCGCGAGCTCGCGAAACAAAAGATCCGCTTGCAGCAGGCATCAGGCACTGTGCTTGTCATTGGCACGGGCGCAACCCTGCTTGCCGAGCGGTGGGACATGCTCGTCTATTGCGACATGGCGAGATGGGAGATCCAGCGTCGCCAGCGCGCCGGTGAAGTAACGAACCTCGGTTTGCAGAATTACACGGAGCGCGCGCAGGCAAAGTATAAGCGCGCTTACTTTGTCGACTGGCGCGTCGCCGACCGGTTGAAGAGAGGTCTAATCCCAAGAATTGATTTTCTGTTGGACACAAATCAGCGCGATCTTCCAAAGATGATCAGCGGTAAGCAGCATCTGCAGGGGTTGCAGAAGGCAGCGCACAGGCCGTTTCGCGTTGTGCCCTTCTTTGATCCCGGACCGTGGGGTGGTCAGTGGATGAAAGAATTTTGCGACTTGCCACGAGAGGCTGAAAATTACGCATGGTGCTTTGATTGCGTTCCGGAAGAGAACAGCCTTCTGCTTGGCTTTGGCGATGTGAAGGTGGAGATCCCTTCTATTAATCTGGTATTTCATCATCCTCGTGAGTTACTCGGCGAGGCGGTGCATGCGCGTTTTGGAACCGAGTTTCCGATCCGCTTCGATTTTCTCGACACCATGGATGGTGGCAATCTTTCGTTTCAGGTGCACCCCCTGACCGAGTACATTCAGCAGCAGTTTGGAATCCCCTATACGCAGGATGAG
>JBATZM010000008.1:0-64018 GCA_049674665.1 Terriglobales bacterium | reverse complement strand
CACTTAAACTGAATCCGGTGCCGCTCGCGGCAGCAGCTGAAATCGTGAGGCTCGAGCCTCCGGAATTGGTGAGGGTTCCAGTCAGCGATTTCGAACTGCCGACTTGGACGTTTCCGAAGCTGAAGCTAGTAGGATCCGACCCCAATTGACCTTGGGCAACGCCCGTTCCGGAAAGCGGTACGGAGAGCGTTGCGTTACTCGCATTGGAATTAATCGTCAGCGTGCCACTGGCTGCACCAGCAGCAGCGGGAGTAAAGATGGCATTGAATGTTGTACTCTGTCCGGCGTTGAGGGTGATCGGCGTCTGACCCGTTACGCTAAATCCGCTGCCGGATGCCACTGCGCTGGATAGCGTGACAGCTTCTCCGCCCGTATTTGTAATCTGCACGGACGTGGTCTGACTCTTTCCCACTGTTACATTTCCAAAACTTACGCTGGCTGGAGTTGCGGTCAGAGCGCCTGCCGCCAGGCCTGTGCCCGAGAGTGGAATGCTAAGTGAAGAGTTGGACGCATTGGAGACGATGTTTAGCGTTCCGCTTCCTGCGCCGGCACTCGTGGGAGTGTAGATCACGTTGAACGTGACGCTTTGATTCACGGCAAGTGGCAAGGGCAGAGTGAGACCGCTAAAGGAAAAGCCTGATCCACTCGGGACAACCTGTGTGATATTGACGGTGGATCCGCCGGTATTCGTAAGAGTTTCGGTTTTACTGCTGTTGGTGCCCACCTGGACGCTTCCGAATGCCAAGCTTGAAGGACTGGGAGTCAGTACCCCGGGCGTAATTCCGTCGCCGGTAAAGTTCAGTATTACTGTGCTGTTTTTTCCGAAGGTGCTGGTGGCAAATGCGACGCTGCCGCTAAAATTCCCGGCGCCGGTGGGCGCGAAAGTGATCGTAACTGAAGCTGAGCTTCCAGCCTTCAGAGTGAATGGTGTGGCAAGGTTGCTCATCGCAAAACCCGCGCCACTCAGAGTCGCCTGATTAATGGTGAGATCAGTTCCGCCGCTATTTGCAAGTGTTACAGCGGTAGTTTGGTTGGATCCAACCTTGATGTTTCCAAAGGCAATCTGCGAGGGATTCGGGGAGAGCTTCCCGAAGGTGGCTCCGGTGCCAGAGATAGATAGGGAAGCATAGGTCGCGTTCGACCCCGCAAAAGAGAGGGTAATGGTCGGATCGCCGGGATCTGCCGGTTGGAATTCAACACTGAATGGAGCACTCTGCCCTGCAGCCAAGACCAGCGGCAGGGTGATTCCGGTGACTTGGAATTGGGAGTTCAATCCTTGAATCGCATTGATCGTGACCGGAGACGTTGTGTGGTTCACCAGCGTATCCGTTAGTGTCTTGGAGCTGCCGAGCGGGACCGTTCCGAAGTTCAGGCTGCCAGTCCCGAGGCTAACAGGGCTTGTGCTACTCGTACCCGCGGACAATCCCTGGCAACCTGTGAGCAGCAACAGGCCGCCAGCAATCACGAGGGATATGACCAAACGACGATCGAATCGATGACCTTTCAATGCGACCTCTATTTGCCGTGTCCGCATAACCCACGGCGGGGGATTTCGGGTCACCGGAGCTCTCAAATCCGAGCTCTGGCAAGACCAGTGTCACTCTTAGCTGGCGTGAGCCATAGATCGCGAAAGGCCCAGCTGGGAGCGGCATCTGGCCAATCTGCGTCCGGCCAAATCTCTTTGGTGGGGATGAACTGCGGTGCGAAGGGATGAACAGGTGGCTATAGCTTATAAGCTATTGCTAATGCACGGATTAGAACGCACTTATGCCCGGCTAAAGTTCTGCGGGTCATATTGCGGGCAGATTTTACCTGGTAAAGGACTCGTCCCAATTCGCAAGCCCATGTGCAGGACATTGCACATCAAGCATGACATCCGCATTACGGTCAGCACTGCAGCGAGCCAACTCTTCTGACTAACCCATTGGCCTTCTTTGTCTTTTTGCGAGTGCTTTCCCTCGACGGCGGGTTTAACATACGTAAAGATGTGAAAGTGGGATGGCAATGTGCGTGCATCTAATGGTCAGTACTTGGAAGTATTTGGAGCAATGTATTGAGAATTCCAAAGCTAAAGTTGCCGTTGGCGATTGCGTTCGTACTGTTGGGTTTCTGCGTGGTCGGTACAGCGCAGCAAACTGACACATTCAGGGTCAAGAAATCACCCCCTGAAAAGGCACCTAGAAAAATCGTGCCCATCAGCAAGGCAGCGGGCTCGACAACCGCTTCCAGCGCAAACGCCAAGGATTTGCAGACTCTGGAGCGTCAGACTGCTCACACCGCTAAGCCGGCTGGATCGGCCAGTAAGAGGGCGGCGGGACCTGCGCTGAAGCCGGTAAAAGATAAGCCGAATCCGCCGATTAACTTCAGTGGAACGAGTGCAAAAAGTCCAGGATTGACCAACCAAAGCTCGAACCCTTATCGCGGCCGGCTCCGGCAGAAACACTCCCATCAGTAGCGACTCATCAAAGAGCTTACCGATAAACCAGGTTGCTCGATAGCAATCACGAGCCGGAATTATTTCGCGGAACATCGTCTTCCTTCGGCGCACGCCCGTCTTCCACGCAAATTGTCTACCTCTTCGTATGTGCCCTCTAATATTTGTGGCTCTAAACTGATGCCGACTGTCTGGCTAGGTTGGGAGTTGAAATCGCTCATTGTGACAATAATGAAAATAGACTTGGTTCCGCAGGCGAAGCTAGGATGGAGTCGAGGATCCGAATGTATATTCCAAGGCATAACGAAGAGAAACGCGTTTCTGTGATGCAGGCGCTGATCGTTTCACAACCGCTCGGGACACTCGTAACCTTGGGAGCTTCCGGCCTCTTTGCTTCGCATGTTCCGATGGTCCTGGAAGAGGATGGCTCACAGTTCGGCGTACTGAAGTGTCACATCTCCCGCGCCAACATGCAGTGGCGAGATTTCGTACCGGCGGTTGATGCGCTCGCGATCTTTGCCGGCCATCAACACTACATCTCGCCCACTTGGTATCCCGGAACAAAAGAGCACGGCAAAGAAGTGCCAACTTGGAATTACGCGGTTGTGCACGCATACGGCCCTCTGAAAGTGATCCAGGACGAGCAGTGGCTTTTAACGAACGTGGAGAAACTGACTGCCATCCATGAGGCAGCATCGCCAGTTCCATGGAAGGTCAGCGATGCTCCGGAAGATTTTATTAAGTCACAATTGAAAGGGATTGTCGGTCTGGAGCTAAAGATCCAGCGTCTTGAAGGTAAGTGGAAGGTGAGCCAGAATCGAACCGAGGAAGAACGCAAAGGCGTGATCGAGGGACTAACGAAACTCAACACTACCGAAAGCCTCGCAATGAAAACTCTGGTGGAAGAAGTAGATTAGATTTTGGCAAGCAAGCGACGGGGCTCTAACTGTCGCGATGCACCGTGTCAGGCGAGAAAGCTGGCAGGCAAAGCGCGATGTACTCAGCGCCACCTGAAAATGGAGTCGAGTAACGGACCCATTCACCGCGCTGCGCGATGACGGCTTGTCCGGCTGTAACATCCAGTTCGCCGGATTTATGCTGCACCCGCAGCGTGCCTTGCAAGACCACCGTGTATTCGTCAAATTCCGGAGTCTGTCCCGGTTCCTCCCAGCCCTCCGGACTGCGCATGTGGGCAATGCTGACGCCGCTGGTCGAGGTATTGACGCGCCCGACATATTCTTCAATGACCTTCGGCTTCGTTCCAGCGGATTCGATGCGCGTAGGATGCGGAATTAGGGTTGGCATGATAGTAAGGCATCGTAACAACCGGAGAATGCGAGGCACAAGCTGGCTGTCACTACGTGCGGACGCAGGCCCGGCTATACTCGGATTTTGCTAGGAACACATTATTCTATGAAAATCGTGAGCGCAGCGGAAATGCGCGAGATCGATCGTGCGACCTCGGATCGCTTTGGAGTACCTTCCATCGCCTTGATGGAGAATGCCGGCGCGGCCGTAGCCCACTTCGTACTCTCCGATTACGCGCAAGCGGAGCGGGTAGGTGTCGTCTGCGGCAAAGGCAACAATGGCGGCGATGGATTCGTCGCAGCTCGCAAATTGGTAGAAGCAGGCCGTGCCGTGTGCGTTCTGGTCTTGTGTGATCCCAAAGAGCTGCGCGGAGATGCGGCAGCCATGTTTCAGAAGGCGCTGGAGACCTTCCGGCCACTTAACATTGTGCCCATAATCGTGCGTGAAGTTAGTGAACTGGATTCATCCGATGCGAAGGAGATCTTCGCCGCGGACGTAATCGTGGACGCGATCCTCGGCACAGGTTTTCGTCCGCCAGTCAGCCCGCTCTATGCGGCAGCGATCGCCAAGATGAATGCGGCGTCAGCTCCAATCGTCGCCGTCGATATTCCCTCAGGTGCCGATGCGGATGCCATGCAATCACGCGCCGGCCTAGCTGATCGCGCCCGCGCCGATGCGATCGTTACCTTCACCGCGCCGCGTCCAGCGCACGTCTTTGCGTCGCTAACCAGCGGGCCCACCGTAATCGCACCCATCGGTTCGCCAGCCGAAGCCATCGTCTCGCAACTCGGACTTCATCTAAGCGCTCCCCTCGATTTTGCTCCGCTGCTCGCACCTCGAGAACGCGAAGGCAACAAGGGCAGCTACGGACATGTGCTCGTAATCGGCGGTTCGCTCGGTAAAGCGGGAGCAGCAGCAATGGCGGGGTTCGCGGCGCTTAGAGCTGGTGCCGGCCTTTCAACAATTGCCACGCCAAAGTCTCTGCTATCGACCGTATCTTCCTTTCATCCCGAAGTCATGACCGAGCCGCTGCCCGAAACAAAAGATGGCACAATCTCATTGCAAGCACAGGGACCAAGCCTGGATGCGCTGCTCGAACGCAAGACGCTCGCCATAGGCCCAGGTATTTCACGCAACGCCGAGACCGCCGAATTTGTGCGCGCAATCATTGAGCGCGGCGGCAAAGATCGCAGCGACAAATCGTCAGACGTTCATTCGGTAATTAACATGGTCGTAGACGCGGATGCGCTAAATGCTTTCGAAGGCGCTGCCAACAAACTAAACGGCGGCGGGCGAACCGTAGTCATCACCCCGCACCCGGGAGAAATGTCGCGCTTAACCAACATGAGCATTTCCGAAATTCAAGCGAACCGCCTGGAAGTAGCGCGAAACTTCGCGCGCGAGCACGCGTTGATTGTCGTACTCAAGGGACATCGCACCTTAATAGCGGCGCCGGATGGCACGGTCTGGGTGAATCCCACCGGTAATCCGGGTATGGCTACCGGAGGCACCGGAGATATCCTTACCGGAATGGTAGCCGCCCTGATCGCGCAAAATCCGCAGCATGCGTCCGAAGCCACTGCCCTTGCCGTCTATCTTCACGGCCTAGCCGGAGACGTGGCCGTTGAATCCGTAGGCGAGAATTCTCTCGTGGCGACGGATCTGCTGCGCTTTCTGCCCGAGGCATTCGTGCAGACGCGGGATCAGAAGTCCAAAGAAATTCGCATTCACGCCTAGCTTCGAGATATCGAGTGTGCTTCAGCCGTTTTTTCCCAAAGATTTAAGTTAGTGGAGTGATCGGCGTCTCGCACGTCCAATGTGACTGTGGCCGGAGTGGGGTGTGCGGCATTCTCAGCAAATGAACGCACTAGCGCGGAATGTAATTATCCAGCAAAGGAAGGAACTGCGACCCCAGCTGCATCATGCGCGCCTCCGCGGCATCGGGCGACTCACCGTCAAGCATCGGGGTCATGAGCCGTACCAGCGCGCCGTCGCTGCGATTCATGCGGATTGAATCGGACACTAGATAGTATTTGGCCCAGTACTCGCTCGCGACGGCGCGGCCATGCGCCTGAAACCAGTACAGGACCAGCTCCCGGTCTCCCGATTTTGAAACCACGTATCGGTTGGCGGGGAACGAGGAGCCGTTGGGACCGGAAATCTGTACCACCTCACGCGAGGTTGGAACCCATCCCGCTCCCGGCAGGCAGTGGCTTGGCGAATGGATTGTGTCGCCTGCCCTTTGCGTAGGGAAATATGCGATGTAGAGATTGATCCACGGCTGCAGTTGGCTCGCGTTTTGGTAATCGCGTACCAGAAACTCGCCCGGCCCGAGTATATCGAGGGTCTGCTGATCGAGAGGATCGTCGGTTCCTGTCCAACCATCAATCTGTAAGGGCAGGGAACTCAGAGAGGCGCGCGGCGGAAAGACCTCATTACGCGAATGGGCTTGGAGCACGATTGCTGTGGCCAACATAAACACCACCGCAATTCCGAAGCGAAGTGACCCCGTTTTCATACGGCTTTCGCCTCCGGGACGATCTTCCAGATGCGTGAGATCAGCTGATGCACAACGTACAGCATGATCAGCGCTACTACGAAAATCAGCCACCCCGAAAAAGTGTGGAAAAATCCTTCAGCTTTATCCGGATCCCAATACTGTACTAAGAGCCCAGTGCCAAAAATGCGAAAACTGTTGGCCACGACTGCTATTGGCACCGCTGAGCATGCCAGCACCACCCGCACCCAAATCCGAGTCTCCATCAGATAGCCGTAAATGATCGCCAACGTCACCAGCGTCAAAAGGGACCTGATTCCGCTGCACGCTTCCGCAACGTCCAACGGCATCGCAGCGAGGACGATCATGTTTCCCTGCCGAAGCACGGGAACATTGACTACTTCCAGCAGCACAGTGGCCAGCTTTGAGGCCAGCAACTGAAGGGGAAAGGTGATGCGTTGCAGGATGAGCGCAGGGATGGGGATCATCAGAATCAAGAATGCCCAGGGGAACAGCACCGCGCGAAAGAACTTCCACCCCTGAAACAGAATGATCAATCCTGCCAGAAGGATCAACAGCGAGACTCGCGACGAAAAATTTTCCGCGCCTAAAACTCCCAGAACCAGCATCAACAGGCTCAGTATTACCAGCGGAAGGCCGCTCCACGACGGAGCGGACGCGATTGCTTGCAGTCGTTTGCGGTCCTGCCAGAGAATAAACAAAGCAAAGAGAGGAACGAAGATTCCATGCTCAAAATTCGGATCGCGGGAAGGCCCCACCCACTGTAGAAAAAGCCGGGCGAGAATCGAGGCGTAAAGCCAGCCGACGAGCAGTATTAGCGTTACTCCCTGCCAGCGGAGCAATCCAAACGACAAACTACCCTCACTCGTCGAGAGGCGCGGAGCTACTTCTGCTGAATCAACCATAAGGCGCGCTTGAATTTGAGAATATGCGAAAGTGGAGCTTCGCGCAAAGCAAAACCGGCACTCGGATTCCTCTCTAGACAGAGAGCAGAAGAACCATTCGGGCCGGTCGGTTCTATTCAAGAAGAGCAGTCAGAGGCCGTGCGATCTACCTCAACGCAACAATTAGTTAGGAATTTATTCCCAAGGCAGAGGGAAAGTAATGCCCACGGATTACCCTCCTTGTGGGCAATAAATTTCCCATTTGTCCGCAATGTGGTAACTTATGAACCGGATCGTCTTTGCAAGTATCGACCTTAAGTTATTGAAAAAGAAGTATATATTGTTCTGTTGCCTCGTTGTGATTTTGCGCGGATTGGCAGCAGGTGTGCTCTAGATACCATGGGAAGCTGCCGTCCAAGATCTCTCCCCGCTTGTCTTGGCGCGAAATAGTGAAGCTGAAAAAGTATGGACCTCGACAGACACGAAATCCTGGCAACAGCTGGAGTACTGCCTGACGGTGTAGCGCGTGTCTGGCTGGAAAGCGTCAGCGCTGGCATGCGCACGGTCGAAGCCGTGATCCGCGAACTCTCGCAGAACGACGTTCCAGTATTAGTTGTGGCCGAACACGGCTCAGGCAAAGCGGCAGCCGCAGCGCGCATCCATAACCTTTCCAGTCGCGCGTCGGAACCTTTTAAGGTCTACCAAGGTCGAGAAGCCGGCGAAGAAATCCTGGCTACCTGCGACGGTCACGGTGGAACCGTTTATCTCCAGGAAGTTGGAGACTTGACGGCTGCAACCCAAAAAGAACTGGTTCGCCAGATCGCTTTGAATGGTGTTGAGCAGAGCCGTGTGCCAAGGTTTATCTGCGGAACCTCGCGCGAGTTGGAGCCCGAAGTCAAAGCGGGTAAGTTCCGCGAAGATCTTTATTACGGAATCAGCGGAGTTTGTTTGCGGCTACCTCCTTTGCGCCAGCGGAAAGAAGACATTCCCGTGCTGCGCGACTGGTTTCTATCGGCCGCCGCCCGTGATTTTTGCCGGGCAGTGCCGGCGCTTAGTCCCGAAACGCAAAACTTTTTTCTGGAGTACAACTGGCCCGGAAACATTCGCGAACTGAAAGACGCCGCTCGAGCGATTGTTGCACTGGGTGATGAAACCCTCGCCATGGGAGGATTGCGCTCTCTTTTACGGCGCGTTGATCACAGCGGCAATGGCGAAAGAGTTTCTCTCAAAGATGCGGCGCGCGCGGCTTCTCGTGAGGCCGAACGAGAACTCATTCTTCAGGTATTGACTCGCACCCGATGGAATCGACGCCGGGCCGCGCAGGAGTTGCAGATAAGCTATAAGGCGCTTCTCTACAAACTGAAGCAGATCGGTTATGAACAGTATGGAGCCTGAGCACTGCGCGGTAAGCCAGGAATTATCGGGAGTTTAGAGGAGAAGATATGAAATTAACGTGGAGAGCGGTGGTCGCGGCACTAATCTTGACCGGCAGCATCGCGTGGGCGCAGGATGCGCCCGCTGCCAGTCCCGCTTCCGACAAGACCGTTTCCGACAAGATAGCGACGGACACTCCGAGCAGCCAAGGCACTCCTGAATACATTATCGGCCCTGAGGACGTGCTCCACATCGCGGTATGGAAAGAGGCCGACCTTACCGCAACGTTGCCGGTACGTCCCGACGGCAAAATCTCGCTTCCGTTGCTCGACGATGTGCAAGCCTCCGGCTTGACTCCGAAGCAGTTGGCTGTATCGGTGACTGAGAAGCTGAAAAAATACATTGCTGACCCGCGCGTGACCGTGGTGGTCACTGCGATCAACAGCAAACGCGTTTACCTGACCGGAGAAGTGTTGCATTCCGGGGCGATGCCGATGCTGCCGAACATGACCGTTCTCCAGGCTTTATCCAGCGCCGGAATCAGTCAGTTTGCCAATACCAAGCGTATTTATGTCCTGCGTACCCAGAACGGCAAACAGGAGAAACTGCCAGTGAACTATCGAAAGCTGGTTAAAGGTGAGCTAATCGACGAGAATTATCTATTGCAGCCGGGGGATACGATAGTCGTGCCGTAAAAGACATCTAAGACAATCTGCTGGTGAAAAGAATGCTAAGAATGCAAACAATCCGGTTGGCACTACTGGTTTTGGCTATGAGCATTTGCTCGGCCGGACAGGACAATTCCCAGTCGCAGCCGCAGTCCCAACCGCAGTCCCAACCCGACACTACTCCGGCGCCAGCCTTTGGCCAGAATGCGCCTGTGCTGAACCCGGAGAACCCGCCCGTCACTGGACTGGACTCTCCGAGCCTTGATCTGCACACGGCGAGCCGCAGCTTTATCTCGCCGGCTTTGCAGGTGAGCGAGTCGGCGGACACGAACGGAGGCAACGACCTCGGCAACACCGGCTTGGAGTCCATCACTCGCCTCCTTGGCGCTTTCGATCTCCAGCAATTCTGGCCGAAGAGCGACCTCTTTCTCGAGTACCTGGGCGGGGGAGCGTTTTACGGCAGTCCTTTTAACGTAAAACAATTGCAGGCAGTCGGTTTTGAAGGAGTGACGCGCTGGCGAACCGGTCAGATGACGCTGCGCGATACTTTCAGTTACCTGCCCGATGGTTCCTTCGAAATCGGCACCTATGGCGGTGCCCCGGGGCTCGGTTTGGCTACCGGTGGGATGGGTATAGGAATGCAGGGTGGCGGAGTGCCCGGCACAGACAATTTTACGAGCGCTCAGTTAGGTTCGATCGGAACCATTCCACGGCTTGCGAATACTGCAATTCTCGATGCGGTGCAAGCGATCAATCCGGTCTCCGCGATCACTGCGGCAGGCGGATTCAGCAACGCTCATTTCTACGACCCTACGGATTTTTTGGTTAACAGCGACCAGGTGACGATTGAGGGCGGGTATACACATCTTCTTTCCCGTCATGATCAGCTCGGCGCCATCTACGCTTTTCAGCTCTTTCAATTTCCCCAGGAGACTGGTGGCCAGATCTATAACCACGTCTTCAATGTGCGCTGGAGCCATACCATTACCGGTCGGTTGAGTTTCATTGCTGGTGCCGGTCCGCAATACACCGAACTGGAAGAGGATGGTTACCTGTCGCATTGGTCTGTGAGCGGGCGAGTTCAGTTGCACTACAAGTTCGCCCACTCGTCCCTGATTGCGACCTATGAAAAATTCACTTCGTCGGGCTCGGGCTTTTTTGCCGGTGCCGAAACCCAAGCTGCGAGGGTTGGGTATAAACGTCCCCTGGCTCGCACCTGGGATTTCTATGGTGACCTGAGCTACTCGCACAATGCGCGACTGCAGGCCCCATTGATCGGCGTGCCTGCGGCCAGCTACAACGAAGGTTCTGCCGGAGCTGTCTTGCGCAAGCATCTGGGACGTTCCTACGATTTCTTTGCCGCTTATCGCTTCAGCGAGGTGGACTTTAGCAGTGCGGTTACCTTGGACGGCATCACCGGCAAGCTTGCTCAGCGGAACATCGGCACCATCGGGGTGGAGTGGCACCCCAGACCGACTCGTATCGAATAATTTCGTGGCCGCCTGGGGCGGCCGGATTGGTGAACAGCTATGAGTGAAAATCGCGAACTGACGATGGACGATTATCTGGCAATGCTGCGGCGGCGTCTTAAGGTTATTTTGATCCCGGCACTGCTTGCCCCGCTGGCTGGCTTCGGCATCTCTTATGTCTTCTCGCCGAAGTACACCTCCCAGTCCACGGTTCTCGTGGAAGGCCAGAAGGTGCCCGACAACTACGTCCAGCCAGTGATCACGGCCGATTTTACTCAACGCGTGCAGACTCTCAGCCAGGAAATTGTGAGCCCCTCTAAACTCACGCCGATGATTCAGGCGCTCGCGCTCTCCAATCCCGCCCTCATCAAATCCGAGGACGAGAGCAAGCTCATATCGAGCATTCAGCAGAATATGACGGTCGAGCCTGTGATCACTTCGATGAGCGCTGCTGCCAGCGCAGCCGGAGTTTCAGGCGCCAAGAAAAAGAAAGCCTCTTCCACTGACGAGCCCGTGCCCGGTTTTACTGTCAGCTACACCGACAGCAATCCTCTGCGCGCACAAAAAGTCTGCAACGCCTTGACTGATCTGATAGTGAATGAGAACTTGAGCTCCCGCGCCGAGGTCGCTAAGAGCACCACCGATTTTCTTACCCGCCAGGTTGATGATGCGAAACGTGCCCTCGACGAGCAGGACGCCAAGCTTGCCGCCTTCCAAAAGCAATACATGGGGCAATTGCCCGGCGATTCCGATAACAACATGCGCATGCTGGCGTCGCTCAACTCGCAACTCGATGCTTCCACCCAAACCCTAAGCCGTGCCCAGCAGGATAAGGCCTATACCGAGAGTATGTTGGCGCAGCAAATCGCCGCTTGGAAGAGTTCGCAGTCCAGTACCAATCCGCAGACCCTCCAACAGGAATTGGCTCAACTGCAGGCGCAATTGCTGCAACTGCAGGCGCGGTATACCGACGATCATCCCGACGTGATCAAAACCAAGGCCGACATCGCGGAGGTCGAGAAAAAACTGAAAGAGGTCAACGCCGCCAGCGACAGCTCTACTGACACCACTGAAAAGGCTAACGCCGCGGAACCGCCGGAAATCCGGCAGCTTCGTCTGCAAATTCACCAGTATCAGAGCGTGATCGAGCAGGCCACGGTCGACCAGAAAAGACTGCAAGGCGAGATTAACGTCTACCAGAGCCGCACTGCCATGAGTCCGACTGTCAACGAGCAATACAAGTTGCTCACCCGCGACAACGACAATGCTCAGGCTTTTTACAAAGATCTGCTGTCCAAACGAGACTCCTCAGGACTAGCCACCAGCATGGAGAACCAGCAGGAAGGCGAGCAGATGGAACCTCTGGGCACTGCGGGACTACCCGATTCTCCGAGTTTTCCCAACCGCCCGCTTCTTGCCGCTGGTGGCTTCGGCGCCGGTCTGGCGCTCGGCGTCCTCATTGCCGTCTGGCTGGAGTTTAGCGACAAGTCGATCCGCACGGAAAAAGATGCTGCCGCCATCATGGATCTGCCACTGCTGATTTCCGTGCCCTGGCTGGGCGATGAAGAGGACGACGCGGTCGCCAACGGCAATGGCAACGCCCGTCGCCGTTTCTGGGGTCGCGGAGATTCCGACTCGCCCAAAGAGCACGAGAACGTCGAGGTCTAGCGCAAGCCTATGTATAAAGAATTCTTTGGACTTCGCGCCAACCCGTTCAACGTCAATCCGGACCCGCGTTATTTGTTTCTCACGCGGCACACCGAAGAGGCGCTGGCCTGCTTGACCTATGGCATACAGAGCCGCAAGGGTTTTGTATTGCTCACGGGCGAGGTTGGAACCGGCAAGACAACGCTGATCAATAAGTTGATGGAATGGCTCCGCCTGCAACAGGTGGCAACCGCTTTCATCTTCAACTCGCGCATGGATGTGCCTCAATTACTCGATTTCATGATGGCGGATTTCGGCATTCCCTGCGATGCCAAATCGAAGAGCCAGTTGCTCCAGCGTCTCTATAACTGGTTGCTTGATCGCTATCGTGCCGGTGAGACGGCGGTGCTGGTCGTCGATGAAGCGCAAAACCTCTCCGACGAAGTGCTCGAAGAAATTCGCATGCTCACGAATCTCGAGACCTTCACCGAAAAGCTCTTGCAGATCGTGCTGGTCGGACAGCCGGAACTGGAACAGCGCCTGAAGCAGCCTCAGTTACGCCAGTTGCGCCAGCGCTTAACGCTGCGCGCCAAGACCCATCCTTTCAATCTTGAAGAAACCAAGTCCTATATCATCCAGCGCCTTCGTATCGCGGGGTCGAACGGCGATCCTATTTTTGATGCCGACGCTACGGTCGCCATTTTTCGTTACTCGCTGGGCATTCCGCGCATCATCAATCTGCTCTGCGAGCACTGCCTGGTCAGCGTGTTCGTCGATCAGAAAAAAACCGTCTCCGTCGAGGTTGTCGATTCGGTTGCCCGTGATTTCGATCTCACCGATGGCAACGTAGCGGCAGCCATGACTGCGCCGGTTCCGTCCTCCGAAAAATTCGATCTGGTCGAGGCCTTACGCACCCTGGCAACACTGGCCGACCGGTTGCGCCAATCGGAACAACAGGATCTCCCCAAGGAAAGGAAACTATGAGCCGCATCCATGACGCTTTAAAACGCGCCGAGCAGGAAAGAGCAACCTCCATGGGGACGCACGTCGAGCCCGCTTTCGAACAAACCGGAACGCAAACCGAGAGCATGCCTTTGATGCAATCATCGGTGGCCACCGTCATGCCAAGCATGGCCTCTGGGTTAACTTACGAATCGCTCCTCGCACGCACCCCTCAGAGCTCGTGGAGTCCCGATGAGCGCACCATGCTCTTCTTCCAGGACGACGACAGTCGCGTGGGTGCAGAAGAATTCCGTACCCTGCGCTCCCGTCTCTACCAAATCCGCGAGAAGATGCCACTGAAACGCCTGCTCGTGACCAGTGCGCTTCCGAAAGAAGGTAAGTCTTTCGTGGCTGCCAACCTGGCCCAGGTTCTGGTACGGCAGCACGGACGCCGCGCCCTCGTCATTGACGCCGATTTGCGCAACCCCGGCATGCACCGTCATTTCGGAGCTGCTCAATCTCCAGGATTGTCGGAATATCTGTTGGGCGAATGCGACGAGTTCGCCGCCCTGCAACGTGGACCCATGGAGAACCTGTTCTTTACGCCGGCGGGCAGGGTAGCGGGCAGCGCTCCTGAACTGCTTGCCAATGGACGTCTGAAGCTTTTCCTGCAGCGCGTCGAGCCGTTGTTCGATTGGATCATTCTCGACTCATCGCCCGTCATCCCCGTATCGGATGCCACGCTCGTCGCTGGTGCCTGCGACGGTATTCTCATGGTTGTGCGTTCTAACGCGACTCCGTCCGATTTGGCGCGCCGGGCTCGTGAAGAATTCCCCGACAAACTGCTGCTTGGAGTGGTGCTTAACGGAACCCCATCCGGAAAGCTGGCACAGTCGAAGTACTACTATGGCGAGGCCGTAAACAGCCCAGCCTAAGATCCTAAGATGAAGATGAACCGAGGCCACGTTGATCCGGCTCTTCAATGTCTATTATCCAGTTCGTACTCTGGTCCTGCTGATCGGAGAGGCCCTGATTATTTGGACCTCGTTTCTGCTCGGCGCAGTGTACGAACTTCGCGAAGACAGTTATCTGGTGCTCAACGTAGAAGGTGGCTACATCAAAATCTTCGCGGTGACGGCACTGGTATTACTGTGTTCGCACTGGCTCGACCTCTACGACACTGCCCGCCTCAACACTAAAGGGGAACTTTACTTCCGCTTGCTCATGGTGCCCGGCGTTCTCGCCTTCATCCTGGCGGGAGTCGCTTACGTGCGGCCCAATTACTTGTTAGGGAATGGTTCTTCGGCAGTCGGCCTGCTCATCCTTACGGTCGCTCTTTTCGGATGGCGGATTGGTTTTACCTGGCTCGTTCAACTGCCAATTCTGGTCGAACGCGTCTATGTCCTTGGAACCGGTGAGCGCGCGCAGCGCGTGGTTCAGGGCTTGCGCCAGAATCCTGAAATCGGCGTCGAGATCGCCAGTTGGACGGGAAAAATGGAAGGTGCGATAACCCGCGAGGCTGTGGCGGCGCACCTGATGGAAGTCGTTCACAAACAAAAAGTCCATCGCGTGATCGTAGCCACCCCCGATCGCCGCGGTACCATCCCCATGAAGGAACTGCTTGAGCTCCGCATGCAGGGAGTCAAGATCGAAGAAGCCACTACCTGGCTGGAAAAAATCTCCGGCAAGATCGAAGTTGAAAATCTCTATCCCAGTTGGCTGGTATTTGGCGAAGGTTTTCGCCGCAGCACCGCTTTCATCGCCGTACGCCGTGTGCTCTCGGTCATTATCTCGCTGATTGGTCTCGTCCTCTCGCTGCCGTTGCTCCCTTTGATCATACTTGCCATCCGTCTCGACTCAGAGGGGCCCGTGTTCTATACCCAGACGCGAGTGGGTAAGGCGGGGCGCACGTTCAAAGTCGTTAAGTTCCGTACCATGCGCCAGGACGCCGAAGCCAAGAGCGGTCCGAAGTGGGCGGGCGATAACGATCCCCGCGTTACCCGCATCGGCAAGTTTCTCCGCTCCTCGCGCCTCGATGAGATTCCCCAGTTGTGGTGTGTGCTTAAAGGCGATATGGCATTCGTCGGTCCGCGGCCTGAGCGCCCAGAATTCATCGAATGGCTCTCCAAGGAAATCCCTTATTACAATGTTCGCCACATGGTACGCCCCGGCCTCACCGGATGGGCGCAGATCAAATACAAGTACGGCAGCACGGTACAAGATTCGCGCGAAAAACTTCAGTACGATCTCTTCTATATCAAGAATGCTTCGATTGGTCTGGACCTGCTGATCATGTTCCAGACGGTGAAGACAGTTTTATTGCGCCGAGGTGCCCAATGAGGTGCCAATGATGAGGTGCCCAACGATGTCGTGCGCGATAATGGTGAGAATGAAATACGTCTTCTGGTTTGCAGCCGCGTTGGTCGGGTACTCGTACCTCGGCTATCCAGTGTGGTTGTGGCTGCGCAGCCTGTGGGCGCCCCGTCCCGTGCGCCGAAGTTCCGGCAGAAATTCTGCTACACCTGCGGTGTCGGCAGTAATGGTCGTGCGCAATGAAGAAGTGGTGATCGCGCGCAAGCTCGAAAATCTGATGACCCTCGATTATCCCGAGGGTCAGTTGGAAATTGTCATCGTCTCCGACGGTTCCAGCGACCGCACGCCTGCGATTCTCACTGACTACGCGAACGATTCGGAGTTGCGAGCGAGCGCGCGAACCAGCGCATCGACCCCGGTGCGAACCAGAGTGCGAACATTGTTGAAGCCGGCATCCCAGGGCAAAGCTGCGGGCCTCAATGATGCCATCAAACTGGCGACTGGAGAGGTGCTTCTATTTACCGATGCCCGCCAGCACATCGAATCCGCCGCGCTGCGTCTGCTAATCGAGAATTTCGCCGATCCCGATGTCGGCGCCGCGAGTGGAGAACTGATGCTCGGCGATCCCGCCAGCGGCGAGACCGGGAAGGGAATGGGGTTGTATTGGCGCATAGAAAAGAAGATTCGCGAATTGGAGTCCGCTTCGGGCTCCGTCGCTGGCGCCACCGGCGCAATCTACTGCGCTCGCCGAAGCTTGATTGATACGTCGCCGTTACCCGCGGGCACCATCCTCGATGACGTCCTGTTGCCCATGCAGATTGTGCGCCAGGGATATCGTGTGATTTTTGACTCACGCGCTCGTGCCTGGGACGCGCCGGACTTGGGCGATGGCCGTGAATTCTCCCGCAAAGTTCGCACCCTGAGCGGCAACTATCAGCTCCTGCAACTGGCCCCTTGGCTGCTGGGCTCGCAAAACAAGATTCGATTCGAATTCATAAGCCACAAACTTTCGCGATTGGCCGTTCCTTTTGCTTTGCTGGCGCTTCTGCTGACCTCGATGTTTCTGCACCAGCCGTTCTATCGCGCAGCGCTCGGGGCTCAGCTTGCGTTTTACGCGCTCAGCCTCGTCGCACTTGCGGGAGTCAAGATTGGCCCGCTCTCTCGCGTCGCCGATCCAGCACGCACTTTCGTCGTCCTCAACTCCGCCGCCATGGTTGCCTTCATTAACTTTGTGACTGGCAGAAAGGCAGTCTGGGTTCGCTGAATAACCGTTGATCTGTCATGAGAATACTTTGGGTCAAAGCCGATAAGCTTCTCCCCGTACAGAACGGCGGTAATATCCGCACGTACCACGTCTTGCGATATCTGTCCGAGCGGCATCAGCTTACGTTTTACTCTTACTATGGAGGAGCACCCGATCCAGACTACGAACGCGAGTTGCAGCGGGAATTGCCCGGCGCCGTGGCCGTCTGCACCGGCAAGCGCGAACTCGCTGGAGCCGCTCGCGGCCTCGACTATCTGGCTCATTTCGGAACCGGGCCGCCCTACGCGGTCAGCCGCTTCGCCGACAATCGAGTTCAGAAACAGCTCCAGGACTGGTTCCGCGAGCAGCGCTTTGATGTTGCAGTCTGCGACTTTCTGGATGCCGCGATTAACTTTCCCGGCAGGCTCAACATCCCCAGCGTGCTTTTCCAGCACAACGTGGAAAGCGAAATCTGGCGACGCCATGCCGACACTGCGGGTAATCCGGTGAAGAAAATGATGTATCGCATGGAATTCCGGAAGATGCTGCGCTACGAGCGCGCCACAGTCCGCAAGTTCCAGCATGTGATTGCCGTCTCCGAAAACGATCGCGCCCTGATGACAAAATGGGTAGATGGAGATCGGGTTACGGTCGTCCCCACCGGAGTCGATCTCGCACAGTATCGTCCTGCTCCGAATCCACTCGATGCGTCCGCGCCTCTAATTACTTTTGTCGGCGCCATGGACTGGGAGCCGAATGTCGACGGCGTGGAATATTTTTGCGGTGAAGTTTGGCCCGCAATAAAAGCCGAAATCCCGCAGGCGCGATTTCGCATCGTTGGCCGCAATCCCGACCGCCGCGTTCAAAGATGGGCCTCGAATCCGATCAACAATGATAATTCGATCGAAGTTACCGGGCGCGTGCCCTCGGTCGTCGAGCACCTGCACCAATCGGCCGTTGTGATCGTGCCCTTACGCATCGGCGGCGGAACGCGTTTGAAGATCTACGAGGCGATGGCGACCGCCAAAGCCGTAGTCTCCACCACCGTAGGCGCCGAAGGGTTGGATGTTCATCACGGCCGCGACATTATGCTGGCCGATGATCCCAGCTCGTTCGCGCAGGCCGTAATCATGCTATTGCGCGATCCAGAACTACGCCGCCGTTACGAAAAAACTGCCGCCGAGACTGCTGCCCGCTATGACTGGCCCGCGATCGGCGAGCGCTTCAGCGAAGTATTGCAGTTGGCGGCGGAAAAGAAATCTGTTGCAGCACATGCGATTCAAGCGCGCTTGGCGGAAAAGAAAGCATAAGAAGAAAAAGAGGAATTTGTGGCCATTAGCGATAACGGCAATGCAGTACCGGTAGAAGTCACTGGAAGACGCATGTCCATCAAGATGTCGGACCCGACCAAAAGCGCGTTCTTCTGGCTGGCCGCTTTCTTCGTGGTCTATTGCACTCGCTTCCAGGATTTTATTCCGGGTTTGCCGCCATACCTCCCGTTTGCCAAGGTTCCCATCTTCATGGCTATCTGGGGTCTGTTCCGCGCCATGGGGAAGACCAAGCGGACTTACAAAGACATGCCCAAGATGATCAATTTGCTGCTCTACCTGATCATCCTTCTATACGTGGGAGCTTTCTTGTCTCCGATCTGGAAGGGCGGCGCGCTGACACGCACCGCCGATTTTTCCAAGATTTACGTCTGCTGGGTGCTCATTTTCCTGATCATCACCACGTTTGACCGTCTAAAACAAATCATCTTCATTCAGGCGTCCTCCGTGGTCCTGGTTTGTATCGCGGTCATTATCAAGGGCCACGACGTACCGCGTCTGGACCAAGTTCTGGGCGGCTTCTATTCGAATCCGAACGATCTCGCGTTTGCCGTCGTGCTGTCGCTGCCTTATGCGCTGGCTTTCTTCGTGATGTCCAAAAACGCGGTAGTGAAGGTGCTCTGGTTTTTCGGAATGTTGCTGATGTTGACCGTCATTTTCTTGACCGCATCCCGAGCCGGTTTCATCGATTTGGTTTGTTCCTACAGTGTCGCGCTCTACTACGTTGCCATCAAGGGGAAGCGCCCCATGCTGATCGTGGCGAGTGTGCTCCTTGGGGTCGTGATCGTGTCCACGGTTGGCGGTAAACTTTACGCTCGCTTTGCCGCTTTGTCGGGAGACAGCACTACCGATCAATCCGCCTATGGATCATACGAGGACCGAAAGTACCTCATGTTACGTGCCATCGATGGCATCGAGCATTATCCGCTGCTCGGCGTAGGTACCCGCAACTTCGAAACCTACTCGCTTATCTGGCATGAAGTGCACATGACCTACCTCCAGATCGCGGTCGAAGGTGGCATCCCTGTCCTGATCCTTTACTTGATGTTTTTTTACCGAGACTTCCAGAATATGTTTGCGCTCCATCGAATGAAGAATCTCGATCCCAACGTTAGGCTGTTTGCAGGAGCGTTGACCGGTTCCCAGGTCGGCTTCGTCGTGGGGGCGCTGTTTGCGCCTGAAGCCTACCAATTCTTCCCATATTTTGCCGCCGCATTTACAGCCACTTTGTTACAGACGGTGAAAGAGCAGCAGAAAGAGGGTGGCGGCGCAGCGCCACCGCCAACTAAGAAGCGTCATCACTTCCTGGAGGTATATGCCGACCGCGGAACAACCGGTGCAGTCGAACCTGTCCGCTGACTTGCAGGCAATTTTACGTTGCCTGAGTTGCGGATCGAAACTTGAAAGCGACCAGAACGGAGGCTACCTCTGCTCGGCCTGCAAGCGTGCCTATCCGAACGCTCAAGGCATAGCGCGCTTTGTTGACGCCCAACATTACGCCGCCAGCTTCGGTTTTCAGTGGCATCGTTATCAGCAGACGCAGCTCGATCACGACGAGCTCCGCGAATCCGAGCGCCATTTCTTGGCTAAAACCGCTCTCCGCCCCGAAGATCTCAAAGGCAAGCTGGTCCTCGATGTCGGTTGCGGTATGGGACGCTTCGCCGAGGTCGCGACTCGCTGGGGTGCGCGTGTCATTGGAGTTGATCTGAGCGCCGCTGCCGAAGTCGCAGCCAAGAATCTCGCCGACCGCGACTTTGTGGCATTCCAGGCCGATGTCTTCGCCCTGCCTTTTGCGCTGGAAAGTTTCGACGTCATCTACAGCATCGGCGTGCTCCACCATACACCGGATTGCGAAGCTGCCGTCAAGACACTCGCCAAATATCTGAAGCCAGGCGGACTGCTCGTCGTCTGGCTCTATAGCGGATATAACAAGTGGTATCGCTTCAGCGACTTCTGGCGCGGCTACACTCACAAAATGAAGCCCGAGAACCTTCACCGCATTCTGAAAGTTGCCGTCCCGTTCTTCTACAATTTAAATCAGGGATTGAAGAGAGTGCCGCTGCTTGGCCCTCCGCTCGCCGGCGCGATTCACCACGTGTTCCCGGTGAATCGCCAGAAGAGCCCTGAAGCTCGCATGCTCGATACCTTCGACTGGTATTCTCCCAAGTATCAGTCCAAACACACCTATGAACAGGTGTTCAAATGGTATGAAGCGATGGGCATGGAAGACATGCGTGTCGGAGAAATTTCTATCGCTGTCCGTGGCCGCAAACCAGCGAGATGATAACGAGTCGGTGGAGCGACGGGCGCCCCCGCCCGTCCACCCGGAATCAAAGTAAGCGCAGTCCAGATTTCAAATGGGTCTCGAAAACAAAATCGCCTACGCAAGAAAAGTTATGCCGTCTGCGACTTGGCGTGCGCTGAAACCGCCTGCCAGCGGTCCCATGCACGTGATTCTCGCTTTGGCCGATCATTTCGAGCCCGCCATCGATCCCACCGATGGCCAGAAGCGCGTCCCGCGCTCTGAGCAAGAGCGTCGCCTCGAATACTGGATCAGCGAATATCCCAAAGTGGTCGATGGCTGGCGAGACCATGATGGTCGCCCCCTCGTCCATACCTATTTTTATCCTGCCGAGCAGTACGACGAGGGCTTGCTCGAGATGCTAGCGGAGCATTGCCATGCCGGCTGGGGAGAAGTTGAGATCCATCTGCACCACGGATTTTTGCATCCCGACACCGCTGAAAACACGCGCCGATTGCTCACTGAATTCCGTGACCAGTTGGCCTTCCGCCATCGTTGCTTAGCTGTAGAAGAAAGTTCCACTCGTCCCGCTTATGCGTTTGTGCACGGAAATTTCGCTCTTGCCAACTCCGCCGCTGGACGTTTCTGCGGAGTCGATTCAGAAATGCAGATTCTTTCCGAGACCGGCTGCTACGCCGATTTGACCATGCCAAGCGGCATCTGGCATGCCACGCAAATCAAAAAAATCAATTCGCTTTACCAATGCGCTCTTCCGCTTGATCAGCCAGCGCCGCACCGCCAAGGCCACAACCTGACTGTCGGACGCGTGCCGAATAATCCTCCTCTCATTATCCAAGGTCCGCTCGTTACCGACCTCAGGCGCACGCTCCGTTCTGCGCGCCCGGTCCTTGAAAACGGCGGCATCACCGGAGCCAATCCTCCAACCATGCACCGGTTCTCTCTTTGGAAGCAGGCTCAAGTTCGCGTCCTCGGACGTCCCGATTGGTTGTTCATCAAACTGTTTTGCCATGGCATGAATCCGACACAGAAAGATGCAGTGATGGGCGACAACTTCCGCAAATTTCTTTCCGCATTGGTTAGCGGAGCTGGTGACAGAAAAGAAACGCTACATTTTGTCGCCGCGCGCGAGATGACTAACATTTTGCTCGCCGCCTGCGACGGCCGCGAGGGCAATCCCGGCAACTACCGCGACTATCGCTTCAAGCGACTTGCCGACCATCCTTTATCGACAGAGACGGCTAGTGTTCCCGTGAGCGTGAAAGGCTAGCAATAGACCATGTGTGGAATCGCCGGAGTGGTGAGCACAACTCGCGAGAGCAACATCACTGAAGCTCTCGTGCACCACATGTGCAACCAGATCGTGTACCGCGGTCCCGACGATGAGGGACTTTACGTCGCCGACGGCGCGGGTCTCGGCATGCGTCGCCTCAGCATCATCGATCTTTCCGGAGGCCATCAGCCCGTTTTTAACGAAGATCGCAGCTCGTGGATCGTTTTCAACGGTGAGATTTACAATTTTCCCGAACTCCGCCCCGAGCTTGAAAGCCGCGGTCATGGATTCCGCACTCACACCGACACCGAAGTCATTATTCATCTCTACGAAGAAATGGGTGCCGACTGTGTCAAGAGATTGCGCGGCATGTTCGCCCTCGCCATCTACGATAAGACCAAACGCAAATTGACCTTAGCCCGCGACCGCCTCGGTAAAAAACCGCTGCACTACGCACTGCATCAGGGAAATCTCTACTTCGCGTCCGAAATAAAGTCGATCCTCGCCGTTGTCCCTGAACTCGCCGAAGTTAACTCCCAAGGTCTGCTCGAATATCTATATTACGGATACGTTCCCGATCCCATTACCGCGTATACCGGAATTCACAAGCTCTCGCCCGGACACTTGCTCGAGTTTCAGGATGGCAAAATTCGTATCCGCCAATACTGGGATCTGCCCGAATACAACACACACACACCGAAGAACGAAGAAGAGTGCCTGGAAGAATTAGAGCAACGTCTATTTGAGGCGACCAAAATTCGGTTAATCTCTGACGTACCTCTAGGCGCCTTTCTCAGTGGCGGCATCGATTCTTCTACCGTGGTTGCCTTGATGGCGCGCGCCAGTTCCGCTCCGGTCAAGACTTTTTCCATCGGCTTTAAGAAAGACGATTTCAACGAATCCAACTACGCGCGCATCGTCGCCAATAAGTTCAATACCGATCATCACGAGATGATCCTCGAGCCCGACGTGGTTCAGACCGTGGCACATCTAACCAGTTCGCTCGAAGAGCCGTTTGGCGACTCCTCTATGCTGCCCACGTACTACGTTTCGCAGATGGCGCGCCAGCACGTTACCGTTGCTCTTTCCGGCGACGGCGGCGACGAAATGTTTGGCGGATACGATCGTTACCGCATTCACGACGAGCGTCGTATCTTCGAACATATTCCCGGATGGGCCCGTAAGTTCTACCGCGATCAGGTTCTCCCGCGTTTGCCCAACCGTATGCGGGGACGCAGATTCAGCTACAACGTTTCGCTGCCCTGGCAGGAACGTTACATCGACCACCTTGCCTTCCTGCCCTCATTCGAGCGCGATACTCCGCTGCTCTCGCAAGATTTTCGCGAGATACTCAACCGCAGCGACGATCCCGCTAATGTGTTGCGTCGCTACTTTGCGCAGGCACCAGCAAGAGATCCCATTGACCAACTTCTCTACGTCGACACCAAAACCTATATGGTCGCCGATATCTTGACCAAGGTTGACCGCATGAGCATGTTGAATTCGCTCGAAGTCCGTGTCCCCATTCTCGACCATGTCTTTGTCGAGTGGGTAGCAGGACTTCCACCGGAGTGGAAACTGCGTGGCAACCAGCAAAAATACATTCTCCGAAAGCTCGCCGAACGCGTAGGCGTGCCGCGCGAAGTAATCTATCGCCAGAAACAGGGATTCTCGCTCCCACTTGTCCACTGGATGCGTAACGAACTCAAAGACATGTTAATGATCCTGCTCGAACCGCGCACCCTCGATCGTGGCTACTTCGACGCCGCAGGTATCCGCAAATTAATGGACGACCACCTCGTCCACGGCAAAACAATGACCGGACGCATATGGCGTCTGCTGATGTTCGAGCTCTGGCACCGCAATTTTCTCGAAAAATACATCAAGCCCGCCGGTTTGTTCTCACTGCCCGTCGTCGCCGACTCGCGACGCCAGGTGCCCAATTCCACCGCTGCGCTAGCCTCCGCTCCGGTGGGAGGATGATCTCGGAGTCGGAGGACGATCGAGTGCAAACCGCCGACCCTGCCAGTCAGACTAAGACTGCGATTGATAACCCTTCCGGCGTTTCCGATCCGTCCGATCATTCCGCTCCGCCGATCAGCCTGTTCCTCATGGTCAATTCTTTTGAAACTGGAGGCTCCGAGCGCCAGTTCACCGTGCTTGCGCAGAATCTCACATCGCCGCAATTCCAAACCCATCTCGGTTGCGTCATGCGGCACGGCTCGCTCGCCTATAACTTCCCAGATACTCCTGAATTTCCTCTCGGAGGTAGCCTTTATCGGTGGCAGTCGCTGCGCACCCGCCTCAACTTGAGCCGCCATCTTCGCCACCATCGCGTGCAAGTCGCTCACGCTTTCGATTTCTACGCTAATCTCCTGCTGATTCCTGCCGCCAAGCTGGCGCGCGTGCCAGTCGTTATTGGCAGCCATCGCCAACTGGGAGACCTGATGACCCCGGCGCAGTTCCGCGTGCAATCCGCCGCGTTTCGTTGGTGCGATGCTGTGGTCTGCAATTCAAAGGCCGCTGCCGATCGCCTTATTGCCACTGGTCTTGAGCCCAATAAAATCACAGTCATCGGAAATGCTCTGCCCGTCGAGGCTTTCACCGCAGCGCCTGCAGTTCGGCCTAAGCGTCCTGGCGTCGTTCGCGTTGGCATGGTTGCACGCATGAATCATCGTTACAAGAACCACTCCGGATTTCTGCGCATTGCAGCACAGATTCATTCGCGCTTGCCGGATGCCGAATTCGTTCTCGCCGGGGATGGTCCACTGCGTCAAGAGCTGGAAAGGGAAGCTGCGAGCCTTGGACTCGGCGACTCCGTAAACTTTCTCGGCGACCGTCAGGATATGCCCGCAGTTCTTGCATCGATCGATGTTGCTGTCCTCACTTCTGATTCCGAAAGCCTGTCGAATGTCATTCTCGAAGCCATGGCTGCTGGTTTGCCTGCGGTCGCTTATGATGTTGGCGGCAATTCCGAACTGCTTAGCAGTCAACGTGGAATTTTGATTTCTGCAGGCAACGAAACCAGCTTTGCCGATGCCGTGGAAAAACTTCTGACCGATGCCGCACTTCGCGAGCAAATGGGCCGCAATGCCCAGCAGTTCGCCCAAGAAAACTTCAGCCTCGATCGCGTGCGCCAGCGTTACATCGAACTCTATGTCGGGCTTCTACAGAAAAAGCGCGGAAGGAATTCCGCTGCATGAGCGAGTCTGTCGATTTCAGTTCGACCAACCCCAGTTCGCCCAAACAAGATGCGGCAACCAAAAGCCATACCAAGCGTCTGCGAGTTGCCATCGTCGCACCTAGTCTGCGCTATATCGGCGGACAATCTGCCCAAGCTAACCTGCTCCTGCGTTTCTGGCAGAACGATCCCGACATCGTGATCAGCTTCCTGGCCGTAGATCCGCCATTTACTCCTGCCTTAGCTTGGGCCGAATGCATTCCGGGTCTGCGCACAATTATTCGCGAGCCCATTTACTTCTGGCACCTCTGGCGTGGTCTAAAAGACGTCGACGTCGCACACATCTTCTCCGCATCTTACTGGTCGTTCTTGTTAGCTCCTGCTCCCGCGTGGTTCTTCTCGAAAATGCGAGGCGCCAAGAGCTTGATCAACTATCACAGTGGCGAAGCCCGCGACCACCTTCAGCGCTTCCGTTCCGCCAAGTTTGTTCTTTCTCGCGTCGATAAAATCGTCGTCCCATCTGGATATTTGGTTGATGTCTTCCGCGAATTCGGATTGCCGGCATCTGCCGTTCCGAATATTGTCGATCTTGCGCAGTTCCGTTATCGCGAGCGTACTCCGCTGCGCCCTCATCTCGTCTGTACTCGCGGCTTTTCTACTTACTACAGCGTGGATGTCGTGGTCCGCGCGTTTGCCGAAGTAAAAAAAGAATATCCTGAAGCTCAGCTCGATCTGGTCGGCGATGGGCCGCTCGAATCGAATATCCGCAAGTTGGTCGCGGACTTGAATCTGACCGGAGTCAACTTCACGGGCGTCGCGTCGCGTCAAGCGATCGGAAAATATTACGACCAAGCCGATATTTTCATTAATGCTTCCTGGCTAGATAATATGCCATTGTCGATCATCGAAGCCTTTGCGGCTGGCACGCCTGTGATTACTACTTCGCCAGAGTGCATGCCTTACCTGGTCGAGCACGAACGCACTGGATTGCTTTCTCCTGTTGGCGATTACGAAGCCCTGGCTACAAACGTAATTCGTTTGCTGCGCGACCAATCGCTTGCCGCTAAGCTTGCTCAAAGCGCTCACGAAGAATCGCAAAAATACACCTGGGAAAACGTTCGCGAACAATGGGTGAATACTTATCGCGCGCTGGTCTGAGGTCTCGGGCTCCGCGCTCACCCCGTTTTCTTCGACGTTGGCCATGCTACTGTCACCACCAATGCCACCGCGATCCCCAGGGACACCTCCAAAAACCGGTGCCATCCGACGATCCAGGGAGCACTCGAATGCGGAATCAGCAAAACAATACTCAAGGTGATTCCGGCAAAGCGGTACGCTCCTCCGATTCGCAATAGCCAAGCAAACAGCCCGCATAAGATCAATCCCAAACCGTAAACCCACGCACTCGGACTGAAGAACGTCGCGAAAGCTGCGCCCAGCACTGCTCCGAGCGCTGTTCCCACAAATCGTTGCCAGCCCAGCGTCAGCGGCGGAATCGTGGATTGGATGATGACGATGGTCGAGATCGGAGCCCAATACGATTCCGGCAGTTTCACGAGGCGAGCTAAGAACAGAGCAGCTACTGCCGCGACAGCGGTGCGCCCGAGTCCAAGACGGAATCTCGATTTAGTCCAAACACAATTCCTCGACGCGCCATTGACCCTCTGTTCTCCGCTGCCTAGCTCGCTAGAGCTGTCATTGTATCGTTCGGCGTATCGCTCGGGGGACGACTCGAGGTATGGCCCGATGAGGATTGGCGTCCTCGCTTGTCTGAATGCGAGGCGATGGTTCATGCGCGGGACCAGGCCGATAACAGGCCTGAATTGTTCCAGGCGGAAGGTCTTCTTCGCTGCGGGCGGTTTCGTCTTCGATAAGAGCTGCTATGGGAGTTCCCGATCCCCTTGTATGGTCGGTATTCTCGATATCGATGGCAACTTGCTCTGGTTGCGGCTTTTCGAGTTCGATACGCTTGAGATTCGAAGAGGCGATCTGGAGGGCGTAGAGCATGAGACCGGCGGTTTTCCGTTCGAGTCTCTTTTGCAGGACCATCTGCATGACTTGGCGAATGACGGCTTGAATGGAGTGCGCATCTTCAAAAACTGGCAGATTGATTTCACCGGTTGCGTACTCTCCTTCGGAGTAACATTCGACGATCAGGGGACGATTCTGTTGATGATAGAAACAGAAATTCTTTTTGCGGAGAGCGGGCGAACCGCATTGTGTTCCATTGACCTTGATGTGTCGGCAACGAGCTGCTGCTAAGGATGACATAGTTGCTCCTGGGTAAGACTGGTAAGTCTTGGTTGCGGGGTATATCCCCCCTGTTTGTCGGTATATTAAAATCATCGACTTAGCGTCGCTTGTGCGGCAAAGTCTTGAAAGGAATGTGGTTATTGGTAAAGTCCTGATTGTAAGCTGGTTGTGGGTGTTACATCCTTAATCTGCCGGATAAGTCACGGCTGGCGCGTAGTTGTCAGTGGGTAAGTCACGCGCTTATCTTCTTATGTTTTGTCTCTATTTCTATTATAAGGCGGGTGTCAAGTGTTATTGGTGAAAAGTATGACGAGTGCCTTGGAGTCAACGGCAGCGTTTATACTTTCCGCATTGAAATGGCGTCATGCACCGCGCGACAATACGTTATGGACCAAGAAATGGAATTAGCGAAGGCGATAAAAGAGGGGACTCTCGAGTTGATCTGTCCCGAGATGGAGTTGCTTGTATGTCCCTCGTATCACGAAAGCGCACTTAAGGGAACTGGGGTCATACGGTCTAACGATCTTGGGAGGATATACTTCCGGATGATTTCGCCTTTCAGCGTTGGAGGCACGCGTCATAGGTCACTGTTTGGCTCAAAGCTGGTTGGCGAACTCTATGCACCTGAGGATTACGTCATGCTCCGGGCCGTGGATGAATACGGCCGGGAGTGGAGAAGCAACCAACTCCGTGTGGACTTGACCAGACAGATTCCAGATCCTAACTATCACATCCGAAGCTATCTTTCCTCCATTGTGTTTTCTCACGAAAGAAAAACAATTGACCAGAGCTTAGTTCGAATCCTGATACCAGGTGTACCGGAATTGCCCTTCGACGGGATAACGCAAGAGCGCCGAATCGTCGATGGACGGGACATTGGGTTTTCGTCCTCTGTCAATCGCCATGAGCACAGAATCGGCGACGCAACCGTTATCTTCAGACGTGAGGATGATGCTTTCGTTTCGGTGTCCGCGTTTCAAGATGAGGCTCTTATGCCGACTTGGCCAGGGCTGATTTGCAATGCTCTCGGATTCGCGACAGCTCAGACGATATCACCGGCGGTTGTCGCGCGCGAATTCAAGGATCGTAAGAATCTTTCGTTGCATTCAGGACCCTTTTGGCGATATTCGTCGGTGCTGCATTCTCCGGTCCCATTTACAGATCGACGGGGCACCGCTGATTTCTGGCGGCTCGTGGAACTTTTTTTTGCCTATATCGAGAAGCAGCAGATCGAGTCGAAGCCGCTGCTTGATGAGCTTGATAGTATTCGTCGCGGCGCACAGGGGTCTTTTCAGACGGCGTGTCTAACCTTGGCTGTAGGTATTGAGTCGATTGCACGGTTACTTCTGAAAGACGGATTCTCGCCATTAATTTCCCGTCCTTCGATTCAGCCTTTGTTGGAACACATTGATTCGTGGCAAGGCGACGTCGCGCTCAAGGGTCGCGCCAAAGGAGCGCTTTCGCGATTAACGAACATCGGAGCTGCGGACCTTATGTACGAGTGGGCAAAGAAAACGGGAACGAATGAGGACATGGTTGATTCATGGAAGAAACTCCGTCATCCCAAGGCTCACGGGGAAAAGCTAACTGAGGAATCTGGATGGACGCTTTACTGTGGTGTCGCGGAATTACTGTATCGCATGGTGGCATATGCCGTTGGTTACAGCGGACCGATCTTGGAGACTTCGCAGCCGGGCTGGGGACTTCAATAATCCGGTGGAGAGTCATGCCTAGGGTGCGATCGGTTTAGCCCGCACGCTCAAGGTTGGGCACCCTCAACGAAAGGGGCCGTAGGGAGATCAAACGCAAGCGGACAGGAGTGTCCGCGCCACACATTCGAACTAAGTCTGCTTGTTAGGTGTGAGAGACAAAGCCCATTGTGCGAGCTGTGTGGTTCCCACCCTAACGTCGCAAAAGGCGCGACGTTAGGGTGGGGCACCCTCGGTTCGGTGCTTCACATGCAAAAAAGGGCCCCGCTCTTTGGAACTTCGAGCGGGGCTTTAGTCTTGCTGTCAGTTTTTCGCGGGCGAGGCGCCCGCGCCACACACTTCTTAGTACATGTCACCCATGCCGCCGCCACCACCGTGGCCGCCGCCTTGTGGAGCGCCCTTCTTCTCTTCCGGGATCTCCGCTACCAGGGCTTCGGTGGTCAACATCAGCGCCGCGATTGAACCGGCGTTGGTGAGTGCGGTGCGCACAACCTTCGTCGGATCGAGCACGCCCGCCTTGACCAGGTCCTCGTACTCGCCGGTCAGGGCGTTGTAGCCGAAGTTGTTGTCCTTGGAGTCGTGGACTTTGCCGATTACGATTGCACCTTCTTCGCCGGCGTTCTCGGCGATCTGGCGCAAGGGCTCGGTGATGGCGCGCTTCACGATGTTGACACCGATCTGCTCGTCACCTTCCAGCTTTAGATTCTCCAGGGCTTTGACGCAACGCGCCAGCGCTACACCGCCGCCGGGGACAATACATTCCTCGACTGCTGCACGGGTTGCGTGCATGGCGTCTTCGACACGGGCCTTCTTCTCTTTCATTTCGGTTTCGGTAGCGGCTCCAACTTTGATCACCGCTACGCCACCGACCAGCTTCGCCAACCGCTCCTGCAACTTCTCGCGGTCGTAGTCGCTGGTGGTCTTGTCAATCTGGCTGCGAATTTCCTTTACGCGGCCTTGCACATCACCCGGCTTACCTTTGCCTTCGACGATGGTCGTGTTGTCCTTGTCGATGGTGATTTTCTTGGCCTGTCCGAGATCGGCGAGCTGAACATTTTCCAGCTTGATGCCGAGGTCTTCGGTGATGGCCTTGCCGCCGGTCAGGGTTGCGATGTCTTGCAGCATGGCCTTGCGACGATCGCCGAAGCCGGGAGCCTTGACGGCCGAGACTTGCAGCGTGCCACGGAGTTTGTTGACTACGAGTGTTGCTAGCGCTTCGCCTTCCACGTCCTCAGCGATGATCAGGAGCGGCTTGCCGCCCTTGGCGATCTGCTCCAGCAACGGCAGCAGGTCTTTCATCGAGCTGATTTTCTTTTCGTGGATGAGGATGTAGGCGTTCTCCTGGATCGACTCCATCCGCTCCGGATCGGTGACGAAGTACGGAGACAGATAGCCGCGATCGAACTGCATGCCTTCGACCACGTCAAGCTGCGTCTCGAGAGTCTTCGACTCTTCGACGGTGATGACGCCATCTTTTCCAACTTTCTTCATGGCTTCGGCAATGATCTTGCCGATGGTCTCGTCGTTGTTGGCCGAGATCGTGCCGACCTGGGCAATCATGTCTCCAGTGACGGGCTTGGAGAACTTATCGAGCTCGCCCTTTTCGCGATTGCCTTCCTTGTCGAACTTACCGGTGATGACCTGAACGGCCTTTTCAATACCGCGCTTCATCGCCATCGGATTGGCTCCGGCAGCAACGGTCTTCACACCTTCGCGGAAAATCGCCTGGGCAAGAACGGTAGCGGTGGTGGTGCCATCGCCAGCGACGTCGGAGGTCTTCGAAGCAACTTCGCGGACCATCTGCGCGCCCATGTTCTCGATGCCGTTGGGCAATTCAATTTCTTTGGCTACGGTAACGCCGTCCTTGGTGATGGTCGGCGAACCGAATTTCTTTTCAATAACAACGTTGCGGCCTTTGGGGCCGAGAGTGACCTTCACAGCATCAGCCAGCAGGTTGACGCCGCGGAGAATGGCCTGTCGCGACTCTTCTCCGTGAACAATTTGCTTTGCCATAATCGTTTGCTCCTTAAGATGTATGCGGGCTCAAAGCTCGCGGAAGTTAAGTGCTGGCTTTTTTGAGTTGCCAGCGAAAATCCTTGGCTAGGGCGGCGACCGTTAAGAAGGAGGTCCTTCGCTTCGCTCAGGATGACAAAATCGTTTTGCTACCGACGCGATCCGGCCGTTTCTTTCTTGGCGGGAGTTGCAGCGCCTGTGAGAATGCCAAGCACTTCTTCTTCGCGCATGATGATGAAATCTTCACCATCGATCTTGATTTCGGTGCCGGAATACTTGCCAAACAGAATGCGGTCGCCTTCTTTCACATCGATCGGGCGAAGCTTGCCTTCTTCACTGATCTTGCCTTTACCGGCGGAGATGACTTCTCCCTCCATCGGCTTGTCTTTCGCGGAGTCGGGAATGATGATCCCGCCGCGGGTGGTATCGGCTTCTTCTACCCGACGGACCAAGATGCGGTCATGCAGCGGGGTGAATTTGGTAGCCATAGTTGCGTACTCCTTTCAAGAGTGGTTAATTAGGGGTTGGTCGATTGAGAAATGCCCGAAAATCGGGGAGTGTTAGCACTTAAGTCCTACGAGTGCTAATTATAGGAATGTGAGTGGGTGGTTGTCAAGCGGCGACGAAAAATATGAATAAGTGTATTATAATCAATAGTATAAATAATATAAAGACGCGATGGGTCGGAGGTTGCCACTTCATTCGCAAAAGGACGCGAATGAGTGGGCACACAGCGCGGCCTTTAATTTGTCTGAGTTAAGGTGCAGTGACCGCGAGCTTGATGACCGCGCTGCATCCGGAGTTCGGCTGACCGTCGTTCAACTCCTCCTAACGGATTAGCGCCGAAGCGGGTTCCGCCGCCGCCGAGGCTGTAGAGTAGATTGTCGATCCATCCGTTATCGCCGGGGACGAGTTGAAATGCGGAGGCCGTTTTCTGCCATAGGCCGCCGACGGTCGGCGACAGTTCATAGACTGTGCCGCATCCCTTAGCGGGAGGGCATCCTATATATGTGTTGTGCCACCCATCGAAATGATGCGAGGCCCCAATTTCTGTGATATCGCAAGCTCCATCTGATTCCGATCTCCTTTTTGATTCCAAATTTGATTTCTGAGGGCGCAACTAATTTAAACGGGCTTTCACCCATCGCAAGTGTGCAAGTCTCTTACTACGTTCGTCTCCCTACGCATGCAAGTGCTCGTGTGCCCAACTGACGGCAGAGTTGCCAACCGTCCGGCCAGCTTTGTCCATCGCCGACCATGCTCAGGCTGAAAGCAGTGAGTTTCTGATCCGAAACAGAACGGTGGTCGACGTGCAATCATCTCGTTATCACCGTCCGCATGGGGCGGTCCAGCCACGACATTTCAAATATTGACGCTCTTTAATCGTTGCTAGCCCAACCCGGCGCACGCGTGTTTCTGCGAAGAGATAAGAGGAGCGCCTATGAGCACGTCCGGCTTGAGCTGCGTCGAGAGCTGTCTTAATTGCCATCTGCGTTCTCGAGATTTTTTCTGTGACCTTTCTCCGCGTACGCTCCAGGCTTTCGACAAAATAAAACATGCTGCTGTCTTTCCCGAGCACGCCGTGGTTCTAGTCGAGGGTCAAGGCGCCTGCGGAATTTTTATTCTCTGCCAGGGACGAGCAAAGCTCTCAACCACTTCGAAAGACGGCAAAACGCTGATTGTGCGCATCGCGGAAGCCGGTGAGGTTCTGGGCTTGCACGCCGTCGTTACCGGCGGCCGCTATGAGTTGACGGTTGAAACCATGCAGCCCTGCCAACTTAACTATGTGGGCAGGGAAGACATGCTGCGCTTCCTGCGAGAGCACGCCGACGCCGCTTTGCACGCGACGCAGCACTTGGCGCGAGACTGTTCCGATGCCTATGGCGTAGTGCGTGCGATCGGTTTGTCTCATTCCGTCTCGGAGAGATTCGCGAGATTCTTGCTGGAAACTGCCGCCAATGGCAAGGTGAGAAATGGAAGGGTGCGAGTCCGCTTAGCCATGACCCACGAAGAAATTTCACAACTGGTAGGCACCAGCCGTGAGACCATCACTCGCCTGCTGTCCGAGTTCAGACGCAACGAGCTGGCAGAATTACAAGGTTCAACCTTGATTATCCACAACCGCCCCGCGTTAAAGAGTCTAGTGAGCGCTTACTGAGGATGATGACTCACTGTTGGGGAACGAGTTTTGTCCATCCCCGGTCGAGCAGTTTCCTGGCCTGGCCGACGCTCATGGTGTGATCCACGCATACTTTCTGATAGAGCATATCTTCGACTTTGTCCTTTGCGTAGGAGCCGAACTTTCCTGAGTGCGGTTCGAACCAGATGTTCTTCGGACCATCGGAGCCGCCCATCCACTCCGGGTACCAGTGATCGAACTCGCCGGAGGACTTGGTCTTTTTATCCGACGGGAATCCGTATGCCGCAAGAATAAAGTCTTTGTCAGAGTCGCTCACCTGATGAAGACGGCCATTGGTCGAACATGCAAGCGAGGCATCCATCTCGCCGGGCGTCAATGCAGGATCAGGGACAGTGCAATAGCCGGTCGACTTGTCGATATCAACCTTACGACAGTGCTGCGCCGACGCCAGAGTTGTTACAAGCATTAATGCCAACACTATGAGATTGTTCGCTGTGAAAATGTTTAGTCGCATGGATATCTCCTTCGACGCTCAGCTTGGAGTCGACAATCTTCCTTGGAGGCTAGACTCTTTTTCTTCCGCGTGCCAATTGAATCAGCACGGGTCATCTTGTTGCTAAACATTATTTTTCTAAACATTAGTTTTGCTGAACATTATTACTGAACAGCGATAAGCTCGGAATGGATCCGCTGTCTAATGTTTCCATAGATGGATGACCTTGCCATCCGCAGTTGTCAGGTCACCGGGCTGAGCTCCAGCCGGGCAGCTGCCTACATACTTCTGGTCCATGATCATCGTGGTGTCGCTTACGCCGCCCATGGCCGGAGTATAGGTGGCATGACTCTCAGAATGGGCCGCCGTATCGCCCTGAAAGATGACCGTTCCCTTGCTGTCTACAGCTGTGCCTGCCTCCACGCAATGCATCGCAATGGAAAGCTTGCCGCCCTGGAAACTTTCGCTGAGCGTGGTGCAGCCCTGGACGTTTTTCGCCAGCGACTGCGCATGTTGGTCATAGGCATGATTGCGGCAGATGGTTGAAGTGGACTCGTTTTTCTTGTTTCCGGGATTGTCGATCGATTGCCGGTGGATCGTCCATAGACCCTCTTTTTGTTCAGGTGGGTCCACGGCGTTGGCGATCCCGACGAACAACCAGAGTACCGCGACCGCGGAGAGCAGGATTTTCTTCATCTTTATTTCTCCGTATATTTCAGGCATATTTTATGGGATTGTTTCGCGCATCGCGTCATTAGTTTCTTGATTCCCAGTGTGCGGTCTCCCGTCCCAATCCGTCAACGAAACTAGGGGGAGTACATTACCTAAGTGTCTGGCCACGGCGCTGGCAGTTCCTTAAAGCGTTGCATTTTGTCTTGGCATTTATCTTGCATCGTGTCGCATAAGGTTGCCACAACTGTGCTCCACGAGTTCGAGTAAATACGAGTTCGGGCAAGCCCAGCGTGAAGTTGAGGCTCATTTCGTTTCAAGAAAATGCGTATTTCCACTGATATTTATTTTGCTCCGAACACGACTATTAACTTGACTTAGTTTAGGAACGCGCTAAGCTGCGAAAGTCAGTTAGGCAACTGCACTTCCCCATAGAGCCTGACTGATCTCAGAAACGAAACCTTAAAAAGTTTGACATAACGTCCAGGAAGATCTTCCCTCAGATATTCGGTCGTAAAAGGGGATTTCCTTCTTGGCCTAACTACGTTCCCTTTATGGGGAAGGAGACGATTTCATGGAAAACCAGAATTGGCGGTTCATCGAGAAAGCAATCGCTGTCGCGACCGTGACAGCATCGGTCGTGAGTTTTACAACCTTGGCAATGGCCCAACGCGAGGACGCAAGTTCCGTACGAGCCATTTTCGCTGCGGCGCCCAGAGTACCCACAAGTGTTAAGGGAGTCACCATTCTTGCGGCTCCGCCGGAGGGCTTTAATCCTCTGACGGCAACCAACCGCGAACTGCTCAGCTACGGCTTGCCGCAGCGTCCCGACGAGACGGCCAACCCGACGGCCTATGAACATTGGAAAATAGGAATGTCGGCGTTGCAAAGTTGCAATCAACGCGCCCAAGTAAAGGGTCCGTCGACCTCCACATCAGCGCAATCCTGTCATGCCACCGATGTCAAAGCGCTACCCTTCTCGAGTCGGCCTATGGCACCGGGCCACCGAGCCGCGACAGCGAATGTCGACGGCACGACGGCTTACGGCTCCGGCAACTGGAGCGGTATAGCGCAGACCAACAAGCTCAAAAAGTGGAGCGACACTACCTCCTTTACTGAAGTCGAGTCAGTTTGGAATGTGCCGGTTGCAAATCACCCATTTGGCGACCTTCCCTGTACCGAGGGTCCGTGGTGGGAAGTGACCTGGAACGGCATTGATGGCTTCTTCGGCGCTGCCAATGGTGATGTGGTACAAGGCGGCAGTTCCTCTTATTGGGATGGGGGCGGCTGTGAGGGTTCCGTTCTAACCTACGGATGGGTTGAATGGGCTCCGAGCTATCCAATCCTGGAGATCAACGATTTTGTGAGCCCTGGCGATGATTTCTGGGTGATCACTTACGCTACTGCGGGAACCGCCGAGCAATTTGTGTTTGTCGAAGACATTACCCAACAGTGGTCTGGGACGTTTGGGCTTGTCTGGCAGAGTGGCCCGGGGGTGATCGGGGGCAGCGCCGAGTATATCGTCGAGCGGCCTTGTTGCAGTGGCAGCAACTACTATCCTTTGGGGAACTACGTCTACGAATTTTTCGACTACAGCTTCGCGTATGACGGTAAGGGCACTCTGTTCTATCCGGGCTCGGCGGCAGCCGCGACCGCCATCATCACCATGGAGGCTGATGAGGCGGCTGATTATCAGGACATTTCGCGTCCTTTCTATTACGGTACCGGCGGAAACCAGGGTAAATACAGCATCTGGATGGCCGACGAAGGCTGCGCTAATTCAGGCGGCTGTGCACCGTAGTCGAGCGATCAGTCGAGCCACTGCTGTTTGACTCTTGTTTGTATCTTTTATTTGTACGTCGAGGCCTGCCCGGTTGGCAGGCCTTTTTTATTTGAGCAACCTGGAAACTGCGAGCATAATTCTGTCTGGGTTCATGCAAGTCCGATATAATCCACAGCTTCAATGGCTCTCACTCCAGACACGAAACTAGGCCCGTACAACATCCAATCCCTCCTCGGTTCCGGAGGAATGGGGGAGGTGTATCGAGCTTGGGATTCTCGGTTGAATCGGGTTGTTGCAATCAAGGTTCTACCCGCATCTTTTTCAGCAGACGCGGACCGGTTGCAACGCTTTACGCAGGAAGCGCGTTCGGCGGCGGCGCTGAATCATCCGAACATCCTTTCTATTTTCGATATCGGTGAGGAGCGCGGGTCTCCTTATATTGTTTCGGAATTGCTGGAAGGGCAAACTTTGCGGGAGCGGATCCGGAGTGGACCTCTGTCCAGCCGCAAGGCGATTGACTATGCGCTACAGGTAGCACGGGGATTGGCAGCGGCGCATGGAAAGGGAATTGTCCATCGCGACCTGAAGCCGGAGAATCTATTTCTAACCAACGACGACCGCGTAAAGATCCTCGACTTCGGTCTGGCGAAGCTAACGCGTCCGGAAACGGATGCGGGTGCGGATGCGCCAACGATGCAGGTAAACACCGAGCCTGGGCAGGTCATGGGCACGGTGGGATATATGTCTCCGGAGCAGGTGCGGGGAAAAGCCGCGGATCATCGCTCGGACATTTTTGCTTTTGGGTCGATTCTTTACGAGATGCTTTCGGGGCAGCGCGCCTTTCAGGGGGAGACTCCGGCGGACACCATGAGCGCGATCCTGAAAGAAGAGCCGTCCGAGCTTTCGGAGACGGCGCGCAATGTTCCTCCGGCATTGGAACGGATTGTGCGGCACTGCCTGGAGAAGAATCCGGCGCAACGTTTTCAGTCGGCGGGAGATCTGGCTTTCAATCTCGAAACACTGACGGACAGTTCGGTAGTTAGTTCGGTAGTGGGAAAGACGGGTGCGCAGTCGGCAATTGCTCAGCCTTCGCTTGGACAATCGACTGCCGAACCGGAGATTTCAGAAACGACCGCACTGAAAAAGCAAGTTACTCCGCACAGCAAACTTCGAGAGTTGGTCGGCGCGCTGGTTCTAGCGGCTTTGATGATCGGCGTCGGATGGTGGTGGGGCCGGGGCAGCGGGCGCGCGATTTTGGCGGAGTATCAACCAATCACATTTCGCACGGGATCCATCGGCAATGCGCGCTTTACTCCTGACGGCAGTATTGTGTACAGCGCCTCGTGGGATGGCGGCGAGAATCAGTTATATGTAGGACGCGCGGACGATCACGGCGCGCGCGAACTGGGAGTGAAAGACGCTGAGTTGCTGGCGATCTCGAAGAGCGGGGAGCTGGCGATCCGGCTCAATTCGGTGGCCATGGGCGGCTTTGCGCAGGCGGGAACGCTGGCGCGGATTCCAATGAGCGGTGGAGCGCCGCGAGAAGTGCTGGACAATGTGGAGGACGCGGACTGGGCTGCGGACGGGGAGAATATGGCGGTGGTCCGTTACGTGCCGGAGAATCAGCACTGGCGTCTGGAGTATCCGATTGGAAAGGTGCTGCTCGAGGGCACGAACTGGATCAGCCATCCTAAGATATCGCCGGATGGAAAGTGGATCGCATTTGCCGATCATCAAAATGCGCTGGGCGATGACCAGGGTTCAGTCGCGGTCATTGGCACCGATGGCAATAGCAAGGAGAAGATCCTTTCTTCGGGTTGGATTTCGCTGCAAGGAATTCTTTGGTCTCCGGCGGGCGATGAGGTGTGGTTCACGTCCACCAACATAGGGGGAAACGCAAACCCCCATGCCGCGACATCATCGGGCAAAGTGCGATCGATTGCCAATGTGCCCGGCGGAATGTGGCTGGAAGATCAGCGAAATGGCCTTACGCTGATGGTGACGCATCGGAGGCGCGTCGGGATTCGTGCAATGCCTCCGGCAGGAAAGGAAGAACACGAACTGGGTTGGTTTGATTCATCAATTCTGAGCGATCTGACAGCAGATGGCCGCAAAGTTTTATTTGAGGAGGCAGGCGATGGCGGCGGGCCGAATTACACAGTGTTTATCCGCGATACCGATGGATCACCCCCGGTGCGAATTGGCGAAGGGGTCGGGTTGGCGATCTCTCCCGATGAGAAGTGGGTGATTACGCAGCCGGCAAAGGGCGGGCCGCTTAGCCTGGTGCCGACAGGAGCTGGTGAAGCGAGGCAGCTAACGCATGACAAAGTAAGTTATGAGAAGGTGCGATGGCTGGCTGGTGGCAAAGAGCTGCTGGCCAGCGGCTTTGAACCTGGACATGGCACGCGCGACTATCTGATTACGGTGAGCAATGGTGATTCGAAGGCGATTACTCCGGAGGACATGGTGGGAGTCGTACCGTCTCCCGATGGCCGGAGTACGGCGGTGCAGTCGCCGGATGGAAAGTGGGGAATTTGGCCGTTGAGTGGCGGAGGGCTGAGTACGATTCCTGGGCTGGATGCGAATTATCGAGTCAACGGATGGTCGCCTGATGGCGCATCGCTGTTGGTTGTCCCTACGCGCCAGCGGGAGAAGACGGGAAATGTTTATCGGGTAAATATCACTACCGGGAAAATGGATTTAGTGAAAACCTTTGGAGCCGGGTTGGCGGCTGGAACAGGGGGCAGGGGTGGATCTTACTTGCCCGCTAACGACGGCGCGTATGCATATATGTACACGCAGACGCTGTCGCAGGTGTATGTGGTGCGGGGTATGAAGTAGGTAAGGTGGATTTCTTCATTATTCTTATTCTTATTTCTTGCGCGTGAAACTTTCTTAAATCGAAAACTGCGGATTTCCTTCTACGATTTTTCTCTCTAGCTTTGGAACTTCTCCCTTTTTCCAAAGTTCGGCGCGATGCGTCACACGATACGCCAGCGGGCCACCGTCAGGCCGGGTGCTGCGTTCAAGCGGACGCGGAATGCAGACAAACTCCGCTTCGAAGCTGTTGCTAGTGACGCGGACTACTGTGTATCCGTGACCACCCATGTCGACAAAAGAAACATGGGGCGATAGATCAGGATTTGTTTGCGCACGTGCCTTCACGATGTCACCGCTCTTGGCATATTCGAGACACGTCCGCACGCCGTGATGAAGCAATAAATTAACCGTGGGTTGCGGAGCTGAGTCCGCAGGGCCTTGACCGAGGAAGAGTGGACGAAGAGCATGCTCTTTCGGGAAGCCGTGCTCAATCGCTTCGAGTATTGTAGGTGCAGAAATCGAACCCGTAACAAACGCTACTCCTACTGGTTCGAAAGACTTGGGCGGAAGTGATTTGGCAGCGAGACCTGCCCAAAAACTGTGACGGTCTCCAGCTATGGTGGCAAAGCCAATGATGCCATGATCGCGTACAAAATCGTAGATCTCACCTCGCTCCACGTAGGCGTTGCCGAAATCTCCTCCGCCAAAACCGAAGCAGCCAGCGTAACCCGCACCAGGCCATGGATTGGTTAGTCCAGGTGGAAGATTTTGAGGATCTACGCGCATGTCGAGAGTAGCTATGGTGTTTCCCCAGATCTTCCACGTGGCTTTGGAAGTTCGCAGGCGATCGAGGAACCATGCTCGCTGTTCGGCTCCCAGAAACGTCTGCGGCGGCCGATCCTTCTGGAAATTAGGGACTTCAACGCTGCCAAACTTGATCGACTCCGGCGGACGACCACCGTTATAGGTGTGGCCAGCGTCGAGGATCTCCATTGCTTCTTCCGGCATCAGCTGAGGAAATTCCTTGCTGGAAAACGCCTTTGTTTCCTCGCGATCGAGAGGCTCTTCGGAGCGATAGGTGCGTTGATCGGTGATGATCAAATCCACGTTGCGGCCCCACCGTAAGCCGCGATAGCCCTTGAGGCTGCCGATGGCGGCGAGGTTGTTGGGCTCTTGGCCGAGTCCGTTCTGATCAAAATGTGTGATGGGTGCGTCGGCCACTTTGGGAGGATTGAACCGGTCGAGCGACGGATCACTGGGCTTGGCTACGCGTGCGGGCTGGTATTCAAAAAATGCTTGATTCGCCGCCACTTTTCGAGTTTGGGCCGGGCGCGTCGTGGTTTCGAATTTCTGCAAACCCTGCCAGCCCTTCCAGCTGAACTCGTGGTTATCCCACATGTTGGCGAAAGGCCAGCGGGCGCGCGCATCCTGAAGATCAGGGTCGTGCAAATACGAGCGATAAATCGCGCGATAGTCGTCGACAGTGGTCGGAATGTGGAAGTCTTCTATTTTTTCGCCATGAGGGTAGCGGACAATATCGCGCAGGCGACGGTCATACATGCCTTGGGGCCGGTCTTCTGGATACCAGACGATTTCATAGATGAAGTCGCCAAGGTGCAGCACGAAGCCGAGCCGATCTTCTTCGGCAGCGTGCTCATCCTCGTAGATCATCCGTCGATAAGCGTTTTGAGCTCCATCGTTTGCATTTTGACAACTGACAAACGCGAACCGCACTGGCCTTGGGTCGTCATCCGCGGGCGCAGTGATGGTGCGGCCGACTCGACTGCCGAATCCATCCGCGTCGGCAAAGCGGTACCAGTAAACGTGCGACGGTTTCAGACCCCCGACTAGGACACGGCAGGTCCAGTCAGAAGCGTCAGAGATTGGCGCGGATGCTGTGGCGATGACTCGCCGAAAAGCCTCGTCCTCCGCCACTTCTACGGTAAGTGTCTGTGGCGGATTCGGAGTCGTGGGTAATCGGCGTGTCCACAAGAGAACGCTGTTGCTATCGGGATCTCCCGACGCCACGCCCTCGGGATAAAGATCGCGGCGCTCGTGCCACGGCACTTGCGACGATTGCGCAAAGGGATTTCCCCACGCCGCCGTCGCGCCAAGCATGACGGCCATCTCCAGGAAAAAGCGTCGAGTGATGGCAGGCATCGAGCGGTGACTTTATCCTTAATTTCTCTTTCTCTTTATGCTGCTTTGGCAATCGGTCGTGTTTCTACACCGATTACTTTCCGGGCAGCCAACGTCAGCATCACTCGCGAAATACCGCTCATGATCATACTCACGCCCACCAGAATACCAATCGCCCATGCTGTGCTCGACGGCCACTGGACGTAGATCATCAGTCCCAGGAGCAGGGTAATGATCCCATCAACCAGCATCCAGCTTGATCCTCGCAGCGAGCGCATCTTGAAAAACAAAATGATATTCAGGATGCCTTCGATCAGGAAAAGTGACGCTAGCAATAAAGTAAGCGTTACGACACCGATCAACGGATGCATGATCAGATATGCGCCGAAGCACACATAGGCGAGGCCAACCAGAAGCTTCCAGATCATGCTGCCCGCTCCATGGCTATGAAAGGCCAGCACGATGTGGACTACGCCTGAAAAAACTATGAGCCAGGCAATAAGGCCGTTGACTGCAACGGCGGCGAGAAATGGCGACGCGATCGCCAGCATGCCGAAGATGATTAACAAAACACCCCAGACGATTGACCACGTCGAGGCGTGACGTGCGATTTCGACTGAACTTTGTTGTGCCATCGGGACCTCCGGGAGAACGCGGTAATGGTACCTCCAGAAGATAATTTATGAAAGTGGAGGACGAGAGATTTTTTGTACTGGAATTTATTTCGTCTCCCGCAAAAACCACACTGTGCAAGCCAGACCGCTGAACTCCGGCTGACATAGGAACAATTTTTAGAGATATACTCGTCGGTGCGAGTCAGGGTGTCTGGCTCGAACGCTGCTACAGGGGGAAACCCGATTTCAGAAATGTCCATTTATTGATACGATCCAGAAACCTCAAATTTGAAAAATTTTCTAAAGGAGGCACTATGAAGAAATTTTGGTTGGGCCTAGTTGCGCTTGCGGTGATTGCATTGCCCGTTTTTGGGCAAGATAAGGAAGAGGATCGCGTCCAGAACGCCGGGAAAGTCGTGAAAGAAATTATGGACATTCCCGACGATATTCCACAGAGTGTGATCGACAAAGCGGATTGTGTTGTCGTGTTGCCTTCCGTGGTTAAATTTGCTATTGGAATTGGCGGAAGTTATGGCCGGGGCGTGATGACATGCCGCGGCGGTAGGCACTTTCGAGGCCGTTGGTCTGCTCCAAGCATGATGGCGCTCGAGGGTGGCAGCTTTGGATTGCAGTTGGGCGGGCAGGCGACTGACTTCGTACTTCTGCTGATGAGTCCACGATCCGCCGAGAACATTCTTACCAGCAAAGTCAAGATTGGCGGCGATGCTTCGGCTGCGGCCGGCCCGGTGGGACGGACCGCTTCCGCTGAAACCGATGTGACACTGCGGGCCGAGATTCTTTCCTATTCTCGTGCGCGTGGATTGTTTGCAGGAATCTCTCTATCTGGGTCGACTCTTCGTCCGGACAACGATGCCAACAAGAAACTGTACGGAAAAGACGTAAGCGCGAAAGCCATTGTGTTTGATCGCGCAGTACCGGCGCCTCCGTCGGCGGAATTGTTGCTTTCTACGCTGGATAAGAAGTCTCCCAAGAATATGTCGAAGAACTAAGTGGGCAGACTTACGCAGGTTCCAGCCGGTTGGCTTTCGATGTGAAACTGTGTTGCGGGTGCAAAAAGATTTTGTCAAAGAGAATGCCTCGCAAAACATCTGACGATGCGGGCGCATCCGTCCTTGCAAAAGTCGCAAGAGCGGAGCGCCCTCGTTTTTTCTCTACTTTTCTCTATTTGGCAATAAGAAAGAAGCCACTGTGGCTTGTTTAGGAGACCGGTTTTAGAATGGCTGCTATGAAGAAAAGTCTTTCGATGGTGTTGGCGGTGATCGCCGTGCTTGGATTCGGTATGACTGTGTTAGTACTGGTCCAGCAGGCGGCTGCTCAGCAGGATGACGATGAGGGGCCGATGTCGGATTTGCGGTTTCTGGTGGTGAAAGACTCCAACGGCAAACCGATCAGGAACGCGGCGGTGGTGCTGCATCCGGTGACTCGTAAAGGAAAGCAGGCCATGGGCGGGCTGGAGTTGAAGACGGACAACGACGGGAAGACGAATATCGACGGCATCCCGTATGGTCCACTGCGGGTGCAGGTACTGGCGCCGGGCTTCCAGACCTACGGGGAAGACTACCAAATTGACAAGCCTAAGTTGGAGATTATGGTGAAGCTGAAGCGTCCGAAGGCACAGTACTCGGAGGGAAATCAGGGAGATGCGAAGAAAGCTGACGACAAGAGCCCGCCAGAGCAGAAACCGCAGTGATGAGATCTTTTCATGACATAGCTTGAGTTTTCAAACCATGGAGTGAAGTCTTGGGATGAGGTTCCATATGAAAAAAATTTCGATGGCGATGATAGCTGTGTTTGTACTTGGCTTGATGGGGATGGCTTGGGCTCAGGATGACAATGGGCCGACGTCGAGCTTGCAGTTTGTGGTGGTGCGCGATTCTGACGGTAAGCCGGTGAGAAATGCGCAAGTGGTGCTTCATCCAGTGAAACGCAAAGGCAAGCAGGAGAATGGAGAGATGGAGTTGAAGACGGACCTAGACGGGAAAGCTAGTGTCGATGGTATTCCGTATGGGCCGTTGCGAGTGCAGGTGCTGGCGCCCCATTTCCAGACCTATGGCGAAGACTACGAGGTCAACCAGGCGCAGATGGGGATTACGGTGAAGCTGAAGCATCCTAGCGATCAGTACTCTACCGATGGAAATGACAAGAAACCGCCGCAGTAAGGCGTTGGGCGCGGCGTCTGTGAAATGAATTGTATCAGTGAGACGTGACAGGGAGCGCCGGGTGTCCTACAATCGCCTGCCATGGGAGTACAAGAACTAACTGTCGAGCGCTATGAAGGTGTGGCCGACGACCAGCGGATTCTTTTGCTGCGCGGACCGATCACAATGGAAACCGCTCCGCAATTTGAGCGAGCGGTGCGCCACGAGAACGCGGAGACGATGATTCTCGACTTGTCGGATGTTCCCTACATTGATTCGGTGGGATTGGGTTCACTGGTGGCGACATACGTGTCGCATCAGAAGACGGGACGGTATCTGGTGTTAACCGGAGTAAAGCCGCGGGTCCGTAAGATTATGGAAATTACCAAAGTGAGCGATTTCTTCGTTACGTTTGGCACAACTTGGGAAGCGGTGGAAGCGCTGGCAAACACTGGGACAGCTTAGAACATCGTTGAATTACGGTGGAGAGACAGGCACCCCGCCCGTCGGTCGTACTGTTTCATGAATCGAATGCGCCTAGCGACCATCTAAACGGCATTGTTCGCGTAGTCTCATGCCGACGCCTATGAATCTTCTTTACCGGTATTCCAAACAGTACTGGACCCTGTTTGTGGGTGCTCTTTTACTGGCCGCTACCAATCAGATCTTTTCGCTTCTCGACCCCCTGATTTTTCGGTATGTAATCGATAACTACGCCACCAAATATCATCGGTACTCGCAAGGGCAATTTATTCGCGGGGCAGGCCTTTTGCTGCTGGCGGCAGTGGGAGTGGCGTTTGTGTCGCGTGTGGCAAAAAACTTCCAAGACTACTTCGTGAATGTGATCGTGCAACGATTGGGCGCGACGATGTACTCAGACGGAATCCGGCATTCGTTGGATTTGCCTTATCAAGTATTTGAGGATCAGCGCAGCGGCGAGACTCTGGGCAAGCTGCAGAAAGTTCGCAGCGATGTGGAACGGTTTATTACCGCGGCCATCAATGTGCTGTTTATTTCGGTCATCGGCATCGTTTTTGTGATGATCTACGCCTTCCGCGTTCATTGGTCCATCGCTCCGGCGTTTCTGATTACGGTTCCTCTGCTTGGGATTATCAGTTCGGTATTGAGCAAGCGGATTAAAAAGATGCAGAAGACTATTGTCGCCGAAACCACTGCATTGGCAGGTTCGACAACAGAATCATTGCGCAATATTGAATTGGTGAAGAGCTTGGGACTGGCGCACCAGGAAGTGGAACGGCTTAACGGGATCACGGGAAAAATTCTGAAGCTTGAGCTTAAGAAAGTGAAGTATCTGCGCAGTTTGAGTTTTATTCAGGGGACGGCCGTCAACGCGTTACGCACCAGCATTTTATTCTTAATGCTCTATCTGATATTTCGACAGGAGATCACCGTCGGGCAATTTTTCGCACTGATGATTTATTCGTTCTTCATTTTTACTCCGCTGCAGGAACTGGGAAACGTCATCAATATCTATCGAGAGACGGAAGTCTCGCTGCAGAACTTCCAGGAGGTCCTGGACACTCCTCGCGACCCCAAACCGGCCGATCCGGAACCGGTTGATGAACTCATGACGCTGCAATTTGAGCAGGTCAGTTTTCAGCATCAGAGTTCTTCGTGCCTGGCGCTGGACGAAATCGGCTTCAGCGCGGCGCGCGGAGACACAATTGCATTTGTCGGGCCGTCGGGGGCAGGGAAATCGACGCTGGTTAAGCTTTTGGTGGGATTGTACGCTCCGAAATCGGGAGAGATTCTTTACAACGGGATTCCCTCGAATCGCGTGGATCTGGATTTACTACGGGAGAAGATTGGATTTGTTACTCAGGATACGCAGTTGTTCTCGGGTTCGATTCGCGAGAACTTGTTATTCGTGAATCCTGAGGCTACCGACTCGGAATGCATGGAGGTTTTGAATCAAGCCGCCGCACATAGCTTGCTCTCGCGTGCCGATCGCGGCTTGGATACGCTGATCGGCGAAGGCGGGGTTAAGGTTTCTGGCGGTGAGAAGCAACGGCTTTCGATTGCGCGGGCGCTGTTGCGGCATCCGCAGTTATTAGTGTTCGACGAAGCTACCTCTTCACTCGATTCGCTGACGGAAGAGGAAATCAGCCGCACGATTCGCGAAGTAGCGACGAATCAAGAGGCGATTACGATTCTGATTGCGCATCGGCTGTCAACGGTGATGCATGCCGACCGAATCTACGTACTGGAGCGTGGGCGCATCTGCGAATTCGGACGGCACTCTGAGTTGCTTGATCGAAAGGGCCTGTATTACGCAATGTGGCGGCAGCAGGTTGGCGAACGCGAGGCGGTGGCGCAGGCCAAGTAATTGGGGCAGATCCAGAGTTATTGGTTAACCCGCTAGAGACTCGATTACCTGCACTGCTTCCGGCGGGAGCGTCAGGTTTCTGCTTTCCAGATCCTGCTTCATGTGTTCGGCGTTAGACGTGCCGGTCAACTGCAGCATTCCTATGTTGCGGGCAAAGCTGAATATTATCTGGGCTGGCGTGGCATTCACGCTCGCGGCCATAGTCGCGATCTGAGGATGGTTTACTACCTCCTGATTTGCGGTTAGAAGCGAGAATCCCTGATAAATAATTTTGTGTTCTCCGCAGAACTGTCTCACGGCGCGGTCCCAGCCGAGGCGGGCATAGCAGCGGTTTTGCACGAAGGCGGGAAGCTCCGTGTGGGTCACTGCCATTTGCTGCAGATGGCGCAGCGAAACATTGCTTACCCCTAGGGCACGGGTGCGGCCAGCATCGCGCACTTGGCGCATCGCCTCCCAAACTTCCGCGTCGTCTTCCGTCCAGTCGTAGTTGGAGGATGGTCCGTGCAGCACGTAGCTGTCGACGAGGTCAGTGCCGAGATGATCGAGCGAACTGGCCATCGACTGCTCGACCTGAAGAGAAAGTGAGGCTGAGGGGTCGTAGGGGAGGCGGTGGTCCTGGCCGCGTTGGTAGGTGAATTTTGTTTGCAGAAAAAGATCGTCACGCGCGACTAACCCAGTGCGATACGCAGTCGCCAATCCCTGACCCACTCCTTCTTCGAAGTAATGCCGGCGCTGGTTCGCTGTGTCGATGCCGCGAAAGCCCATGCGCAATGCGAGTTCGGTTAGGGCCCGGGTGCGATCTTCCTTCCAGGCGGTGCCGTAGAGAAAATCGGGAATGGATAAAAGTGGCTGGGCTGGCATCGAATTATTCACGCGATTACGGGAATGTTACTGACTCCGGCGGTGCCGAACACTCGGCGATAGCGTTCGATTTCAGATGGCGTGCCGAGCGCTTTGGCGTAGTTGTCGGAAAGTTTCACAGCGGGCTTGCCTTCTACAGTGGATACCTTGCAGATCAAGCTGATGGGGTCAAAGTCGGTGCCGTCGGCAGGATCGCAGCCTCGGAAATCGTTTGTGAGCAAAGTTCCCCAGCCTGCACTGAAACGAATGCGGCGGCCTGGGGTCCACTTTTTGGGGTCGTTGAAATCGGCAGCGCTGCGAAATTCGTTAGCCACAGTGCTGACATTGATGCCGCTAGCTAGCGCTCCTCCGAAATAGGCGTGCAGACCGAGGATGTCATCAACATCGAGGGCATCGGAGGCGATAACGAGCTTGTCTTGCGGATTGCGATCATGATGCTTGAGCCATTCGACGTATTCATCCCCTGCGGTGTAGGGATTCTTGCTATCGACGCGCTGGCCCGTCCAATCGGCGGCCCAGTCGGGGGCATGGGCTAGAAATTGTGTTGTGCCGAAAGTATCGGGGAGCATGATGCGGAGAGCGCCGTCGTAGGTGGCTTGCCATAATTCGAGAACGCGGTATTGCGATGCTTTCAGAGCCTCATTGTCATGGTCGGGCGCTAGTGCGGCCAGGGCCATGGGAATCTCATGCGCGTTGGTTCCGATGGCTTCTAGATCATGCTTATGGGCAAGAAAGGCATTCGAAGTTCCGGTGAAGGCGCTGCCTAGATTAGCGGCCATGGCGTTGACCACATATTCCTGCCACAGAAAACTGTGGCGGCGGCGGGTTCCGAAGTCGGCTACAGCCAGTCCGGGGACACCGCGCAGGCGCTCGATCTTGCCCCAGAGTTTTGTTTTCGCTCTCGCGTAGAGGATGTCGAGACCGAACTCGCGCAGCTTTTTCAGACCGGCTCTGGTCTTGAGTTCGTCGAGAATAGAGAGCGCATAAAGCTCCCACATCGTGGTTTCAGTCCAGAGGCCGTCGAAGGCGAGATGAAACTGTCCGTCTTTGACCGATAGTTCATAGTCGGACAATCGGAAATCGCGCTCCAGCCATTCAAGAAAAGCGGGCTCAAAGATTCCGCGCCGTCCATAAAAAGTATTGCCAGCCAGCCAGACCAATTCCGATCTGCGAAAGCGGAGGTGCCGCGCGTGCTCCATCTGGTGGATTAATTCTTCGCGCGGAAACATGTCTGCCAGTCGCACGGATGTGGAGCGGTTGAAGAGGGAAAACGATACGTGGGTCTTGGAGTAATGCTTCCAGATGAATTGGAGCATCAGCAGTTTGTAGAAATCGGTATCGAGCAAGGATCTGGTGACCGGGTCGAGTTCCCAGTTGTGGTTGTGCGCCCGCTCGGCGAAGTTCACGATCATTTCTTGTTAACTCGGCGTATTACTCTGCGTATTAACTCGCGTACCTACTCGGGTACTATCCTCTGTGACAGTTCTGAGAAAATCAACCGCAGTAAGCTTGTTATGAACTAATGAGGTGCCTTTTCTTGCGGTTTTGGCTGACTTTGAGTAGGCAAACGCTGTACTATCAAATTCCTGTATGCGACTGGTTCGGCCTCTAAATACTGCGTCCCGGAGTTGTGCATCGTTGGTTTTTGCGATGAGGCAGGCTCACGGCTGGGCCGAATTTTCTGGACGGGCGCTGCACACGCTGGCAATCGCGGTTCTCCCCGCGATGTTCCTTTTCCGGTCGCGATCGACCCGGGACGAGGTTTACAACATTCTCTGGGCGCTGGTGTTCGGCTTTGCGACGCTGAACATTTTGAGCCTGGGCGCGCGACGTTTTGAACAGGAAAAATCTGGCCTGAATTTTGGCGAGATTCTAGCGATTCTGGTGGTGGTTGTTTCGATCGTGCTGCTGGGGTGGGAGATGCTTTATGTGTTCCACATTCTGCCAATTCAACTCACGCCGCGCTGATCGGGATTGCGGTATGATCGCCTGTAGTGAAACGCGAATCCAAGTTTCGTGAATCTAGTTTTGACGTGACTTGCCCGTGTTGCGGCGCGGTCATGAAGATCGATGCCTCCACGCGCGGCATTATCGCGCACACTGCTCCCGTCAAGCCAAAAACCTTCAACGACATGGAAGAAGCGGCTCGCGCCATGAAAGAGCAAGATAACCGGCGCGACTCGATTTTCCGGCAGTCGATGGAAGCGCAAAAGCATGCCTCGGAGCTACTGGAGAAAAAGTTCCAGGAGGCAGTGAAGAAGGCCAAAGAAACTCCGGACACGGGACGGCCGATTCGGGATTTCGATTTGGACTGAACTTGCTGAACTGTGACTCTGTCACCGCCGAGACGTAGAACACGCGCCGAGAAAAGCAAAAAGTCTCAAATGGCTAGACCTCTTCTTTTAGGGCATCGCGGGGCTCGGGCTTCCCGGCAAATTCCTGAAAATACTTTGGCATCGTTCGAGCTTTGTTTGCAGCACGGCTGCGACGGGTTTGAGTTTGACGTACGGCGTTCCCGAGACGGTCAGGCTGTGATTTGCCACGACGCTACCGTTGGCGGTATTCCAATTGCGAATACGGTAGCAACAAGCTTGGCACTGCCTACGCTGGAAGATGTCCTGCGGCAATTCGCTCACCGGGCTTTTCTCGATATTGAGTTAAAGGTTGCGGGACTGGAAGCGCAAACGCTTACTTTGTTGCGTACGTATCCAACTCTAAAGGGATGTGTAGTTTCTTGTTTTCTTCCCGAAGTGCTGACGGCAATTCACGAGCTTGACTCCGCAATTGCGCTCGGATTTCTTTGCGACTCGGAGGATCAGCTTCGCGGTTGGCGGCAATCGCCGGCCGAGTGGGTGATTCCACATTTCAAATTGGCAGATGAGGAATTGGTCAAGCTGGTTTATGCGGCAGGAAAGAGAATTATGGTTTGGACGGTGAATCTCCCCGAGCGCATGCGTGAATTTGCAGCGTGGGGTGCGGACGCGATTATTTCGGATGAGACAGAATTGTTGAGTTGCTCACTGCGGTCGCTTCACTGCCATTGCTCACTGAATTCACCTCATTTACATTGAACTGAATGTCTACCACTGGCGAACGATTCGAGCGAGCGGTTCAGATTATGGCGCGGTTGCGGGCTCCGGGCGGATGCCCTTGGGATCGCGAACAGACCTTCGACACCATCAGGCCCTACACGCTGGAAGAAGCTTACGAGGTCCTCGAAGCGATCGACAATCGCGATTGGCCGGAGCTCACCGGCGAATTGGGCGACTTGCTATTGCAGGTATTGTTCTATTCGCAGATAGCGAGCGAGGAAGGCCACTTTTCGGTGGATGATGTGCTGGATCGGCTTTCTAACAAATTGGTCGACCGGCATCCGCATGTGTTTGGTGATGTGAAGGCGGACACTCCTGCCGAAGTATTGCGCAACTGGGAGGCGCTGAAGGCACAAGAGAAAGAAAAGCGGTTGGCCGCGAACGGCGAGAAACCGGATCAGGCTGATGGTTCACAGTCCGACAACGCACAATCAGTATTGGCGGGCATTTCATCGAAAATGCCTGCGCTGATGGAGGCCTATAAACTCAGCTTGCGTGCGGCGCGTGTGGGATTTGACTGGGCAGAAATGGATGGGCTCTTTGACAAGCTTGACGAAGAGACCACGGAGTTGCGGGATGAGTTGAAGTCTCTGCCCGCGCTATCTTTTAAAGGACAATCGCTAGGGACGGGAATTGCCGGGTCGGGAAAGCCGCAGGTTCCGGCGGAACTTCGAGAACGATTGGAAGATGAGGTTGGAGATCTTTTCTTCGTTCTGGTGAACATTGCTCGCTATCTCTCGCTTGATCCGGAGTCGGCGTTGCGGAAGACGAATCGCAAATTCAAACGGCGTTTTCAATGGATGGAGACGCGGCTGAGCGCCAGTGGGCGAACTCCGCAGCAGGTGTCAATGAATGAGCTGGAAACATTATGGCAACAGGCAAAACAGCAGGAAAAATCGACGTGACGGAGCTAAGCGAGACTAACCCGAGCGTGACTGGACCGGACCTAACTGGATCGGATACGGCGGGACCGGACGTGACAATGACGATCAGCGGAACGGTCTCGGGAGCAACAGCTGAAGTTGTGATCATCCGCAAATGCGAAACGCTTAGCGAGATGCAGGCGTGCTTTGCGTTGCAGAAGGAAGTGTGGAAATTCGCGGATGCGGATTTGATTCCGGTCCGTATGTTCGTCGTGGCAGCGAAGATCGGTGGCCACGTGATTGGGGCCTTCGTTAGTAGAAACGACAATAAGAACGTTAGTAAGAACGACAAGCGGGACAAGAGTGACGGCTCGACAAACAGTGACAATGAGCTGATCGGGTTTGCGCTTGCGATTCCGGGAATGAGGAATAGCCACTCCTACCTGCATTCGCACATGCTGGCGGTTCGTCAGCAATATCGCAATGGGGGTCTGGGACGGCGGATGAAGTTGCATCAGCGGGAAGACGCGCTGGCTCGCGGTTTCGAATTGATGGAGTGGACGTTCGATCCGCTGGAGATCAAGAACGCGTATTTGAATATCGAGAAATTGGGTGCGATCGCGCGCCGCTACAATGTGAATCAGTATGGGATTACATCGTCCCCGCTACAGGGCGGTTTGCCAACCGACCGACTGGTGGCGGAGTGGTGGATGAAGTCAGAGCGAGTGGGATCCGTGTTAGCGGATGCTCCACGCGCGAAGTTTGAATGTCGCACGCACATTGATGTACCAGCGGAAATCTACGAATGGAAGGCCGATGCAACTACGCGAGCGCAGGCGCTGGCGGTGCAGGCAAGCAATCGTGAGCAGTTCGAGCGCGCGTTTGCTGAAGGACTAAGTGTCCTTGGCTATGAGCGCGACCAACATGGGAATGGGCGTTTCCTGCTGGGAGAGTGGGACGAGGGTTGGCGGTACTAGAGCTTCCAGGATGTAGATTTTTACGCCTTTAGCGAGCAACAATCGCTTGCTCTTGCTGGTTGCGCCCTTCTATACTTGCGCGTTCCAATCTAGGCTGATTACTGAAGGGTAAGTCTGGATTTATCCACAACTAAATCATGAAAATAGAATCCGTAACTTTGCGTGAACTTCATATGCCGCTCGTGCATTTTTTTGAAACGAGCTTTGGGCGAGTCTATAGCCGCCGCATCCTGCTGGTGAGCGTCGAGGCCGATGGAGTTCGCGGGTGGGGCGAGTGTGTTGCCGGGGAAGATCCGTATTACAGCCCGGAATGGACTGAAACCGCTTGGCCGACGATCAAGAGTTATCTTGCGCCCCTGCTGTTGCAGAGCGAGTTGGCCGCTGGGCGGGATTGCCCGGCGCGGTTTGCGCGGGTGCGTGGCCATCGCATGTCGAAAGCGGCGCTTGAAAACGCGGTGTGGGACGCGGAGGCGCGGCAGAAACAATTGCCACTCTGGAAGTTGTTAGGAGGAACACGGCGCGAGATCGCCTGCGGCGTTTCGATCGGTATTCAGGACACTCCAGAACAGCTTCTTCAAAAGATCGCAACTGAGTTGGCGGCGGGATACCGGCGCATCAAGATCAAGGTGAAGCCGGGATGGGATCTGAATGTGCTGGAGAAAATCCGTGGGCGCTGGGCGGATATTGTTCTAAGTGTCGACGCGAATTCGGCCTACACATTGGACGAGGTCGAGCACCTGCGCAAATTCGACGCCTTCAATTTGCTTATGATTGAGCAGCCGCTGTGGAATGACGAAATCTATCTTCATGCGCGACTGCAGAAAGCAATTCGGACGGCGATCTGTCTGGATGAATCGATTCTTAATGCGCGCGACGCCGATTTTGCGCTGGAGATTGGAGCATGCCGGATCCTCAATATCAAGGTGGGACGCGTAGGCGGTTTCAGCGAGGCGATCAAGATACACGACGTTGCACTGCGCCACAATGTCCCCGTATGGTGTGGTGGGATGCTGGAATCGGGCGTAGGACGCGGCCACAATATCGCTTTGTCGACGCTGGAGAATTTCCGCTTGCCCGGGGATGTTTCGGCATCGAAGCGGTATTGGAAAGAAGACATTGTAGAGCCCGAAGTGGAAGTCCACGGCGACGGAATGATCGCCATCAGCGACACGGCCGGAACCGGCTATCAGGTGCGCGAAGACCTTGTGCGGAAGTTTACCGTGCGCGAAGAAACATTTCGCGCTGGGAAGGTCTGACGCGCCTTCACCATTGGTGGGTCAGTTTGCTGGGAGCAGAGTTCTCAGCCACGGAAGCATCTTCTTTCTTCAGTAATTCCACCGCCTCGGCGAACGTCAGGTTCGATGGAACCTGCTTGAAGCCATTGAAAATCTCTGTGGAGGTGATGGAAAGATTCTTAAAAAGCATGATCTTTCCGGTGAAGCTCAAGTTTAGGCTCGAAATTTCCCAGCTATTGTCGCCAACCTCCTGTTGCTGAACCACAAAGCGTCCGCCACGATCCAGGTGTCCTAAAATTCCCCAACCGAAGCCGACCTCTTTGAAGAGCGTACCGTCAATGCTGGCGAGGCGGCAGCGGGCGGTGTCCACGAGTACGTAGCCCTGCATGCCGGTCAGGATCTCTTCTACACGCGTCGGCGGTTCGTAGCGGGGATTGGGACGGAAATTCAATTTCACCAGAGGGACGCCGGGGCGGCCAATGCCTTCCGATCCCGATACTTCTCCGGCATACTCAAACAGGAAGGCATCGGGAAGCGCGCGTGTGATGCGCAGACTCCGTTCGGCGTTTTCACGCTCCTGTTCGCGTTTTTTTTGCAGTTCTTCGGGGTTCTTGATGAAACGTTCGACGCGTGCTTCTTCGTCGCGACGCTGTTCAGGCGTGAGCGGCTTGTCGTTGTAAGCGATCACCAAGCCGGCTGTGGCATCTTTAGTTTCCACATAGATTCTCGTCGTCGATCCTTTTGGAGTGGTCTTGGTGCCGCGAAACAGAAAGCGTGCGCTATCGTCATTGGCGGCCTTGATTTCGTTCTGCACAGCTTTGCGCACCAATTCCGCCGGATCCTGATACGAAGAAACGGTCGCTTGCTGGGTGGCAAAGCTGGTTGCAGCAAGCAGCAGAATGCACGCGCTCGCTTGGGCGACGACATGGACGATGCTGCGGATAATGACGTTGCGCGAGACTGAGTTGACCACGGCCATAATTGGACCCGGAGCTTTCATCCCTTATTTCATACCCCTATTTTCGTTCCCTTAGATGATGGTAACAAACCGCGCGTTCGGGTCGGCAAGACGCACCTTTCGGGTGCTGTAAGTTCCTCATGGAGAATGATTTCCGGCTGGCAGGTTAAGCCGCAAAGCGAGCCGATGATTTACAATCGTTTTATTCGCGGCGAACAGAGCGCGATGAGATGGAGGCCAAAGCATGGATGCTCCGCAAACCGGAGAGTTCGCCCACATCGGCAAGTCAGTCGTAATCAAGGGAGAGTTGTCGGGCTCCGAAGACTTGTATGTTGACGGCAGCGTTGAAGGGAAAATTGAGCTTCGCAGCCACAGCCTCACGGTTGGACCAAACGGCAATGTCAAGGCCGACGTCAGCGCCAAGGCTGTCGTGATTCAAGGCAAGTTGATTGGGAGCGTGAATGCTTCCGATCGCGTGGAGTTGCGAAAGTCGGCTGTCGTAACTGGCGACGTGACCACGCAGCGCATCGCCATTGAAGAGGGTGCGTTCCTGCAAGGGAAGGTTGATATTCAGAAAGAGGCCGGAAAAGCTGGCTCCGCGTCTTCGTGAGAAATGGCGTCTGTTTCTGACAACTTGATGAAATTCTTTCGGAGCTCTTCAAACCAGACTGCGGGTCCCGCAATTCCGCAAAAAGTGAACCGCCGGTCGAGCGGAATGGCCGAGATTTCACGGCTGCTGAATTCGCAGGAGGGGCTGTGCGTTCTCGATATTGGTTCGACCTCCGCAAGCAACATTCGCTTTTTTACCGGGACAGGACATAAGAATTACAGCGAAGACTTGTTGCGATCTTCACTCGACCCTGCGCTGCGCATTCAGGACAGCGCGGGAAATACCGTTGTGGACGACAAGAAATTTTTGGATGAAAACCTGGTATACGCAAATGGTCAGTTTGATGTAGTGCTGTGCTGGAACCTGCCGGATTACATGGAAGAAAACCTGGTGAAGCCGACCATCGATCGTTTGTGGTCGGTAATGAAGCCGGGTGGATTACTGCTGGCATTCTTTCACACGCGCGACGCCGGGCCGGACTCGATCTGCTATCGCTATCACGTGACCAATACCGACATGCTGGAGATGCAGGAAGTGAAGTTTGCGCCACCGGGCCGTCCCGCTTCCGAGAAACAATCGCCACGTCTGCAGCGCGTGTTCAACAATCGGCACATTGAAAATCTCTTCCGGGATTTCGCTTCAATCAAATTCTTTCTGGCGCGCGATGCCATTCGCGAAGTGCTGGTGGTCCGCTAGTCAAGCTTGGATGGTGGAGTGCTCATGCAGATTGGACACGTCTTCACGTGAGCCAGGCGCGCTTTGTGGGCTTGTTCGTACGCTTCGATCTCTTCTTTCTGATGCTTCCGCTTTGCTTTCTCGGAGAGCTTCGGTTTATTTTCATTGCGGTATAAGAAAGAAGTCCACGCCACGTGAGCACGGCTCTCACGCTCTTTTAGCTTTTTGTAGACAGCGCATTCTGACTCAGCCATAGCTTGACTCGATGATAGCCGAAGAGATCGAGTGCGCGTTCCTGTTTTCAGCGATCTCTTGATAGTATGTAGAGTCAGGCATCGGTTCCGCGCGACGTTTTCCCGCCAACCCCGCCAGGTCCGGAAGGAAGCAACGGTAACGGGCTCTTTCGTGTGCAGTGGGTCGCCGGTGCCTGACTTTTGCTTACCTGCTATGAGTAGATGATGCGGAAAAAATTGCAGATCATGGGCGCTTTCGCCGCCGTGGGTTTGCTCCTGCCGTGGCTGATCGTGCTCGGTTTCCTTATCGCTCGTCGACTAGGGATGTATCCCGACGCTACGAACTTTCTTTATGTTTGCCCTTCATTATTCTGGCTGATGGCTACCGACGGTGCGCCACTATTGGGCACCCTCGAAGTATTGCTGCTGGTTGGGGTGGCCAACGCGATTTTATATTCGCTCGTTGGAGCCCTCGTTGCTCTAGTTTCGATGTTCGTTCCGCGACGTAACTGACTTCCATCCTCGTAGGAATCGGAGAGGTCCATTATTACCTGTCATGACAAAACGCCTTTACTACGACAGTTCAGAAATTCACGAATTCGATTCCGTGATCGAAGATGTGAAGCCTCCTTCGTCTGCGCAACCGCGGCCAGCCGTCGTCTTGTGCGAGACGGCGTTCTATCCCACCAGCGGCGGTCAGGTTCACGACACGGGATGGCTCACGCTGGAAGGTGCGGAGCGTTTGCGAGTCGCGGAAGTTGCGGATGCAGAGGACGGCAGGGTGTTGCACTACCTGGAAGCACCAGCTAAGTTGCCGGCGGTTGGCATTCACGTAGGCGGCAGCATCGATCCCGAGCGACGCCGCGATCACATGCAGCAACATTCCGGACAGCATGTGCTCTCAGCCGCTTTTATCGAGCTTTATCAGATGCCGACCGTTTCGTTTCATATGGCCGAAGATTATTGCTCGATTGATCTGGCTACGCCGGCGTTGAGTTCGGAACAGATTGTTGGGGCCGAGAAGCGGGCGAATCAGATTGTGTTTGAGAACCGTCCAGTGCGGATTCGTTACGTTTCGCGTGCGGACGCGGAAAAGCTTGGCCTGCGTAAACTGCCGCCCGCAGAGCGCGATGAGTTGCGCCTGATTGAAGTGGAGGACTTTGATCTTTCGGCGTGTGGCGGAACACACGTCAGCGCCAGCGGACAGATTGGATCGATCTTGCTGCGGAAGAGCGAAAAGGTGCGGCAGGGAATACGAGTGGAGTTCGTTAGTGGCGATCGCGCGGTTCGCACCGCGCGTCGCGACTATAGCGCGCTTAGCGAGGCGGGGGCTTTATTCTCTGCGAAGCTCTGGGATGTGCCGGATCAGATTCGCAAAAATGTCGAAGAGAGCAAGCTCTTGCACAAGCAAAAGGACGATGCTCTCAATCAACTCGTCGAGCTTATGGCTTTAGCCGCTGTACGGGATGAATCCGAGATCAATGGTCGCAAGATAATTGTGAAGATGTTTTCCGATCGCGACATCAGTTTTGCCAAACTGTTTGTCCAGAAAGTTACACGAGCGGGGATGCCGGTGATTGCGCTGGTGGCGAGCACAGTAGGTTCGCCCGGATTGGTGTTTGGGCAAACTCAGGCGTCGGCCCACAATAATGCTCCCAGTTCGACATTCGATATGGGCGCATTGCTCAAGCAAGTGTTGTCCTCCGTTGGCGGCCGCGGTGGTGGCAGCCATGATTTTGCCCAAGGCGGAGTTCCGTCGCGCTGCAATGTCAACGTCGAGCAGCTTTTGCGCGAGGCAGCAAGTACAATCGGAGCCTGATCCAGCGCGCACGCGCCATCTCCGGGAAGAATTCATTCGATGCTTGAACCGTGGCTGATACTCGTACACCTCTTGCTCAAGCTGGGCGTGGCTGTCACTGTGTCGACCGTCCTCGGGCGGTCGAAGGAATTCAAAAAACTGCTTTTCCAGGAGCACAGAGAAACCCGGCAAAAGATTTATCTGGCGCTGTCAATGGCCATCCCCATCACAATCGGTGTCTGGATACGATTGAACGTCAAAAGCTTCCTCTCTGGCGACCTCTCTCTCGAAACCGCACTGCTGCTGGGTGTGATTGGCGGGCGCTTGTCGGGCGGTGTCGGCGGAGCACTGATGTCATTGCCCGCGATGTTGCACGGTGAATGGGCCAGCCTGCCCTTGAATGTGCTCGCCGGAATTGTTGCCGGACAGTTGCGCCGGGTCGCACCCGAGCAGGAAGATATCTGGTCGTTCTCGCCGTTCATCGATCTCAGTCTCTATCGCATGATTCGCCGCCATTTGCCGCGTCCACGCGTGTTCGATTGGCAGAGCACTTTTTTCGCGACTATCGTCGGCTTGCGTTTTCTGCAGACGGAGATCTGGCGCTTCTGGCCGAGCTCTATCTTCAGTCTGGAAAGCCCCGGCTTATGGGGCGGGCACGCAACACTGAACGGGTATTTGGTGGAGAGTGCGATCTACCTGACCGTTGTCATGGTGGTGGGTACGGAGTTGAAGATCTTCAACAATGTGCGTATTGAGTTGAAACTGGAAGAGCAGGAACGATTGCTGCTGCAGGCGCGAATGGCGGCTCTGCAGAATCAGATCAACCCGCACTTCCTGTTCAATACACTGAACTCGATTTCGTCGCTGGTGCGTTTCGATCCTGACACGGCGAGAGAGATGATCCTGAAACTCGCCACCATTCTTCGCCGTCTGCTGCACAGCACTGATTCCTTCGTTGCGTTGCGCGAAGAAGTGGAGTTTATCGATAATTATCTGGATATTGAGGTCGTGCGTTTTGGACGGGACAAGCTCAAGGTAGTCAAGGAACTCGATCCAGCATCGCTTGACGCCATGGTTCCGAGCATGTTGCTGCAGCCGCTGGTCGAAAACTGCATCAAGCACGGACTTGCTCCCAAGGTCGAAGGCGGCAGCATTACTCTGCGCAGCCGCGTGATTAAATCGCGGCTTGTGGTCGAAGTAGAAGATGATGGCGTGGGCATGCGATCCACGCAAACATTCGCTCGAGACCATGAGCACGATGATGGTTTGGGAGGTATGGGAATCGGCATGGCGAACGTAGCTGAGCGTTTGAAGGTGCTCTACGGCGATGCTGCCCGGATGATCGTCGAAAGCCGCGATGGGGGCGGCACTGTGATCCGGTTGCGGCTGCCTATCTTGCAGCACGTGGAAGAGCTCATGACGGCTTCGACGATTGCTCCAGCACCTTTCGGTAAAAGTCTTCGTAAAGCGGAATAATCTTGCTGGAACAGTATTTTTCTTTGGCGCCGGCCCGTGCCCGTTTGCCCATAGCTCGCAGAGCCGATTCATCGCCCAGCAACTCGATGGCATAACGCGCCATGGTATCCACGTCGCCAACATCGGCCATAAATCCAGTGACACCGTGCTCGATCACTTCTGGCACCCCCCCTGTGCGGGTGGCAATGGGGACGACCTCACATGCCATCCCTTCGAGCGCTGCGAGTCCAAACGATTCCAGTTCGCTCGGCATCAACATCACGTCCGACATGGCTAGTTTTTCGCGGATCTGATCCTGTTTCCCCAGAAATAAAACGTGCTCATGAATACCTTTTTGCACCGCCAGCCATTCTGCCTGCGAGCGATCAGGTCCGTCGCCGATCAGCAATAGTTTGGAAGGAATTTTCTTACGCACGCGGTCAAAAATCTCGATCACATCCAGAACGCGTTTCACCGGGCGGAAGTTGGAAAGGTGTACCAGCAGCCGCTCGTCGTTCGAAACATATTCGCTGCGTTTTTCCAGCCATTCCGCTTTGCGCAGGTACTCGTCGCAGTTCACAAAGTTTGGGATGACCTCGATGTGATTCTTGATGTCAAAAAGAGTCAAGGTGCGGTTGCGCAAGTAGTGCGAGATCGCCGTCACGCCGTCGCTCTGCTCGATGGAAAAACGCGTAATCGGAAGATAGGAGCGGTCAAGCCCGACCAGAGTGATGTCGGTGCCGTGCAGGGTGGTGACGAATGGCAAATTGCGCCGCGGCGGAGTCGCCGCCAACATCTGTTTGGCCAGCATCGCGCTCACCGAATGCGGGATCGCGTAATGCACGTGCAGCAAATCGAGTTCGTAGAGCTGTGATACCTCCGCCATGCGCGTTGCCAGCGCCAAATCGTAGGGAGGATATTCAAATAGCGGATAGCGTGTGACCTCGACCTCATGATAATGAATGTTAGGTTCGGGCCCGGTCAACCGAATAGGCTGTGAATAGGAGATAAAATGAATTTCGTGGCCCCGGCGAGCGAGCTCAAGCCCCAGTTCGGTGGCGACAACTCCACTGCCGCCATAGGTTGGATAACAAGTGATGCCAATCTTCATGCGCCTCCCACAATATCACCATTGGATTCGCAGGAATGGCTCGGGGATGCAAGGCAGGAATTCTAACTGCCCGATGATCCAAAATGTTGCATCGAGCGGTGACCAACCTATAATTCACTCGTCTAAAACAAATGCGTAAAATCCTTGCCTTCATCCTACTAACCGTTTCGGCGGTTGCTCAGCAACTGCCTCATGAGGACGCGATTCGCATCGCCGAATTTTATCGGCTGTCGGCACAAATCCAGGATCAAATCTGGCCCGATTGGAGCAAGACTCCAGCTCCACTGCTATTGGTGACCGATAAAACCGAATTCCTTACTCATCATCCCTCACCACCGAAAGACTTCGCGAAGATTGGGGAAGACGTTTACGCGCGTCCGCGTCAATTCGATACTCATCTTTTGGCAACGTTCCCGGTGTTCGGGCCGCCAGCGGTCATCGTGATTGGCCAGGCACAAAATACTTCGGCTAAGAGCAGTACTCCATGGTTGATCACCCTTATGCACGAACATTTTCATCAGCTTCAAAATAGCCAGTCGGGATATTTCGATGCTGTGAACGATTTGGATCTGAAAGGAAGTGACACCACCGGGATGTGGATGTTGAATTATCCCTTCCCGTACGATCGACCGGATGTGACGCAATCGTTCTCGCAGCTTCGCGACTTACTTTTGAAAGCGCTGGCCCAGACTGATCCTGTGGAGTTCAAGAAAATTGCTGCGGAATATGTCGTACAGCGCAAGAAGGTATTGGCGCAGCTTTCCGCTAACGACCATAAGTATTTCAGCTTTCAACTCTGGCAGGAGGGAATTGCCCGCTACACACAAATCAAGGCAGCCGAGGCGGCTGCCAGCTATCGTCCGACTGTCGAGTATGCGGCGCTCCCGGACTACGAGTCGTTTGCGGCGTACGCCGCGAGAGCAAGGACAGAGACGCTCAATGAACTCCGGGTGGCCGACATTGGAAAATTGAAACGGGTATTTGTCTACTCATTCGGAGCCGCGGAAGGGCTATTGCTTGACCAGCTGAATCCAAAATGGAAGAGCGAATATTTCAAACATCCGCTATCGACCGATGCGCTGTTCGAAGTAACGAACCAATAGCCTACACGCACGGATTACAGACGAGGGTCTCAGGATCTATCCTTTGCCCAGTCGAAAAACGACACCGGCGCCAACCCGCAAATTGTCCTGGCGGTTATTAAGACCGTCGGGGATTTTGGTCATGAAGTACTCGGCCTGTATGGGGCGAACCGAGACGTGCCTGGACACCTTGAAATCAATGCCGCCGCCCGCCGTCATAGCAAAATTATTTTCGCTCCCTGTTGATTGGGCAATGCCATCGGTTGTGCGAACGCCTCCGAAGAGGGCTTGAACGAACGGCGTAAATTTCCCGTGCCTGAAATTCACTCTGGGCCCAAGAAGATAGGTAAACACTCCTCCGACTAATGCGCCGTTTGCTGTGCTGGTCGCCCCATAGCCGCCAAGGTCTCCCACCACGCCGAGCCAGTTTTTGGCGTTGTACTCGAGCTGACCACCCCCGCCGTTTCCATTGTATGTTGCCGAGGGTGCGATGCCTGGGACGTTGGCGTTTACATTGAAGCGCACGTAATAGTACCCGCCATATGCCTCAAATTTCGAGGTTTGTTCCTGGGCCTTTATCGGCGGTGTAGCCGCAAATAACCCAAGCAATAGCACAAGTGCAAATGCCTTATTCATCTTCGCTGTGCTTCCTTAGGGCCTTGCGAAGTCCGTGATGACAGGCTTAGTCCTTGCTCGGCTTCTTCGGTGTCAGATCGCAGGCTTGTTTGACTCGATCAAAATTCAGCCCTGCGGGAGAAAACTCCGCGATCTCCCGTCCGCTCCGATTGGGCAGTGCAATGTTAAAAACTTGGGCACTCATCATGCCGCGAACCGTGCCTTTGTCCATGGAGAGGAAGCGGCCGCGCATCCAGTTCCACCCCTTGGAGTAGTGGACATCGTCAACCCGCACCTGCACTCCCAACTGAGGCTGTCCCCAAAAGCCGGGACGGTTTGGCGGAAGTAGTCTGACTCCAGGGTTGAAATCCCCTAGCCTGAACTTGCCGTTATCGCAATACAGATTCACTCTGGGCTTGTAATTCGGGTCTTCGCGGAAATAATTGTTCGACTGAAGCTCAAAGCGCACTTTGTGCGCGCCCGTCATCTTGTCGGTGGAGGCGAACTCCAGCCAGTTTCCTCCGGCACTGACCCCATCCGATTCGCCCTGATAGGGACTCATAGCGCCAGTTTGAGCGCCAGCCAGCGCTGCCGCACTCATCAAAAAAGACAAAAGAATGGCTCCCACCGCAAATCCTGAGCCAATTACTTCACGAAATAAACGCGATGCTTTCAAGGTTTCCTCCCGACATTTACACCCCTACATACTATTGAACCCGGAAGTTGCCGAAAAGTTGTATCCCAGGTTCCAAGACTCGGAGTTCCGAAAATTTACAAAACTAGACACGGCCAAAAACAGAAAGAATGCATGGCCAGCAGACAATCAAGATATCGCAGGAGCATAATCAGCAGTGCCTATTGCGCCGGCAAGCGCACAAGCATTCTCAAGGAGCCTTCTTTGATGAATACGACGATGAATACGGTCGAGCATGACTGGCCCGCATTGCCTCTGGAAGAATGGGAAGCCACCTATCGCACCTTGCACATGTGGACCCAGATCGTTGGGAAAATCCGCCTCACGCTTACGCCTTTGGTAAACCATTTCTGGAATGTCGCTCTGTATGTGAACACACGAGGCCTGACGACTTCACCGATCCCGTATCGGGGGCGCACTTTTGAAGTCCAGTTCGACTTTGTCCACCACCGTTTGGAGCTCCGAACGGATGATGCTGAGCGTGCCTTCGCGCTCTCGCCAATGTCCGTTGCGGCTTTTTATCGCGAGATATTTTCGCTTTTGCACAAGCTTGGCATCGACGTTCAAATCAATCCTAAGCCACAGGAAGTTCCCAATCCAATTCCTCTAGATCAGGACGATATTCATACGTCCTACGACCCGGAGTACGCGAATCGCTTATGGCGCATTCTGCGGTCAACGGATATTGTGTTCCACGAATTTCGCGCGGGCTTCATCGGCAAGGTGAGTCCGGTCCATTTCTTTTGGGGTAGTTTCGATTTGTGTTGCACTCGTTTCAGCGGCCGCCCCGCGCCTCCCAGAAAGGGCATCATCACGTCTGAATCCTACTCGCATGAATGCAGCAGTATCGGTTGGTGGCCAGGTGGCGGAGACGTGGCGGGACCGGCCTTCTACGCATACATGGCTCCTGAACCGGCGGATTATAGCCGGCAGGCAGTTCAGCCGACGAGTGCGTCGTACCCAAGCAAACTGCGCGAGTTCTTGCTGATGTACGACGATGTGCGCCAAGCTACATCTCCACGAGACGAAATTCTGGCGTTTGCCCAGAGTACTTATGAAGCTGGAGCCAACCTAGCGGCATGGGATCGCGCAGCTCTCGAACGAAAACCGCCATCTTGAGCGAAGCGCGTCTGCAAAACATTAGAAAAATACGATTCTTAATTTGCGAACTGACGCCCACCGCATGGAGAATGAACCGATGAGCTACAGTCGGTGCAGTAGAATTCAGTAGCGGCTTCGCGTCGCCCGGATGGCGAAACTGGCAGACGCACGGGACTTAAAATCCCGGGTCCCTAACAGGACGTGACGGTTCGATTCCGTCTCCGGGCACCACACTATAAGCTGCATGAGAGAGTCGTCCGCCCTGATACTTTGGGTAAATGTGCCACCGAACCATCTTGAGAGGCTACGGGATCTGCATCAATCCCGGTGACCATACATGGTCAAAAATCGGAGTCGTGTGTTGCTTTCCGTACACATTGGAGGAGTGGTTGCGATGGGACATGAAATACGTCTAGCTTTTGCCGTGCTCGTGCTTACATTGGAGGTTCTGGGTCAAGTGTCCGCTCCAAACACGGATGCGAGATTAAAAGGCAAGGCCAGCGTACTGGACAGAGTAGGGCCAGCTAGCCAGTCATCGCCCGGAGGCGTAGCTGGTATAACATATGCGACGACGGCGCTGAATTGGACACAGACGGTGTCCGGTTCACTCACCGGAGGGACGCAGGCTACGGTTACACTTACGCCTTGTCCGGTGGGCATTGATACCACGAGCGGGG
>JBATZM010000007.1:0-17225 GCA_049674665.1 Terriglobales bacterium | reverse complement strand
AGCACGCGCTCAATATTGCGCTGCTGCGAAGGCGAGAGGTCGTGATCGAACAGAATCACATCCGCGGAAACCGAAGCCGCCGCGCCCGCAATCTCTTCCAGCTTTCCTTTGCCAATCAGTGTCGCGGGGTCGGGACGATCCTTGCGCTGCGTGAATTCACCAACAATGTGCGCGCCTGCGCTCGTGGCCAGCGTCCGCAATTCGTCGAGAGATTCTTCCGAGCTGAAATCGGGAGAATTCGTCGGCCGGGACAAAGACGATGACGAAGATGAGGCAGCTACGCTGGTGGCGTGATCTCGAGCCGCCTGTGCGCCAGGTGTGATGGCTGAAACAGTTGTCTTTCCCGCGTGACCTTTGTTGCGAAACTCCACCCCCACCAGGAACGCGCGTTCCTGCTGCTCCGATGGATTCAGCACCGCCTTAGGCTCGTTCCGCGAGCTGCGGCGGCTGCTCAGTCTGGAGTCATCTCGGCGCAAGCAAAACTCACTTCATCCTTCAGTACCGGAAGCGGAGCTCGCGCTCGCAGCCTCCCCATGGGATGCCACGGCCAGCCGTGGATCTGTGTGAGTATGCGCTCCACGCGAGATGACCACTGTTGAAATCGCATGTTTGAAGATGAGTTGCTCCTGGTTACTGGTCTCTAAGACCACCGAGTACTTGTCGAACGATCGGATACGGCCTGTCAGTTTAACTCCGCTGACGAGATAGATCGTGATATTGTGCCGTTCCTTTCGTGCCGTGTTGAGGAAGGAATCCTGAATGTTCTGTTGTGCCGGCTTTGCTTCCATTTGCCGATCTCCTTCTTTCGGGTTCGATGCTGCGCCATGAGCTTGGGGAAGTTAATCGGCTGCAGCTCTCTTCCTGTCGGCTCCTACAATACGGCCTTGTCTCGCGCTTTTCAACTTCCCGATCAACAATATTCTCAGGAACAGCACGCCGTCTGACGCGCCCATCGCTCCGTTTCCGGATTTTGTAAAAACCAGGCGTGGTTTCATTTCCCGCACCAGCCATCTACAATCGTCAGTTCCAGATAGAGTGATCGAAGTTAGGAGCCTTGCCCATGAGCCATATCAACTTGCCCACCGACATCAACACCAACCTTCTTATGCTGTTTCGTTGGCTGCATTTTGTCGGCGGCATAACCTGGATTGGTCTTCTGTATTTTTTTAATCTCGTTAACGTTCCCTTCATAAAGGAGCTTGATCCTGCCACCAAAGGCAAAGTGCTGCCGAGCTTGATGTCGCGCGCGTTGTGGTGGTTCCGCTGGTCGGCGGTGCTAACTGTGCTGATGGGCCTGGCATACTGGGGCAGCATCGTTGGGTCCGATGCCCGAAACGGCGGAGCATCTTCCGGCGGCCCGATGGGAACTTTCTTTGTGATCTGGACCGTCGCTTGGGCCCTCATGTATGCCTGCCTGATCCCCGGAAAAGGAGCACTCAATAAAGGACCTGTGCTCGCCGTGATCTATACCATCATCGTGGTTGCGGCCTCCTGGCTATTCTTGCGGCTCAACGATCATGGATGGGAGAGTAATCGCCTGCTCGCCATCGGCATCGGCGGCGGGATGGGTTGGATGATGCTGCTAAACGTCTGGGGCGTAATCTGGCGCATCCAGAAGAAAATCATCCGGTGGACGGCCGACAACGCCGCCAATAGCACGCCAATTCCTGACAAGGCGAAGTATCTGGCCCGGCAGGTTTTCCTTACTTCACAAGCAAGCTTTGTGCTGTCATTCCCACTATTGTTTCTGATGGGGGCCGCAAGCCACTATCCAATGTTTGGGAAGTAGGGTTTGGTAAGTAATGTTTGGGAAATAGCGTTCTGGAGATAGACCGCTCGCCGCCACTCGCACCACCGCAATCTCGCACTGTCGTAACCTCGCACCGACAGGCACTGCTGCCTACAATTGAGTTCAGCATGACGGAGCTTCTGGACTCAATCCTCGAATGGTCGGGCGCCCGCGAAGACTGGCGTCCTATCTCGCGCTGGGCCGTGATGGCATGGCTGGTGTTCTTCTGTCTCTTCCTGGTCTACGCCTTCCGCATGCATGGCGGCTTTTTATGGATCGACTCCGCCAACCTCGTAGTCCACGAAGGCGGACACCTGCTCTTCGGCTGGTTCGGCCCCACCCTCGGCCTCTGGGGAGGAACCATTCTGCAATGGCTCGTTCCGTTCTTGCTCGCAGCCTATTTCTTCCACGAGCGCCAGCTCGCAGGCTTTGTGTTCTGCATATTTTTCTTCTTTGAAAACTGGCTGCACACCGCGACCTACATGACCGACGCCCGCGCCATGGTCTTGCCGCTCGTAACCACGGGAGATCCCGAATTCGCTAAGCACGATTGGAACACGATCTTTTCGAGTCTGAATATCCTGCCCTACGACACCAGAATCGCCGCAGTCGTGAACTTCCTGGGATGGTGCGGAATGCTCGCGTCCACAGCCTGGCTAGCGACCAATCTGCGAACTAAAGAGAAGTAATGGTGGACGGGCGAGGACGCCCGTCGCTCCACTTTTCACTAAGATCTCAACCCTGTGTTACTCGTTCCTGCCGAGACCCTCAGGAATGCCATTCACTGAGATCGTGCCATCAGGTCAATGAGCGTAATAGAGATTTTGCAACAACTTCGGTCTGCTGGTGGCACAATACAACAATGTTTTCACGTTATTACGGCTCGTTGGTTGTTGGCCTTCTGCTGTCCCTCTCTGCGCGAGGGAGCTTGTCAGCTCAGTCGAGTGCAGATTGGGATTGGATGAGCAATCATTTCGATAAGACTCTCAACGACCTTCTCCCGATTGACCAGCGCCACGGCGGCTACGTTGCCTACCGTTCGCATCGCGACCTGCACACCGATGTTCTTGAGTATTCTTTCGTCATTGGGACTGAAAACTCCGATACGGTTTCGGGATTGCCGCGCTACCTTGCCGCGCAGGTGCGAGAAGCCGAGTCAGCATCCGTTTACGACCAAATGATGGCACTGCATCGGAAATTCCCGAATCGTTCAGCCGACGACATTCAGAAGGACGTGCACGTAAAAAAGTTGAAACTTACTGAAATGAATTGCCCAGCTATCAAGGCACAATTCTCGGAGTTTCAGCAGCTGCGCCTCGCTCCGCCGCAGTTTGATGTTGTCATTCTTCACCCGCTGATACACGAGTTTCACATTCGAGCGGGTGGTGGGGATATGGACGTTGCTTTATACGATGACGAGAACTCTCTTGTCTCGTGGGCGATTGAGACGCGGGGCGCACTTGAGCTGTGCGCAACGCATACGATTGAACCCCCGACAATCAATCGGCGTTAACAGGCACTCACACTCAGCCCCCGTCACTGAGCCTTAGACGCCAAAGTCCAAGCCTTGCCATCAAAATGCGAAGGCAGCGCCAGCCCAAACAGTTTGAGAATCGTAGGCGCCACATCGACAATCGCCGGCTTCTCTTCAATGAACTTGTGGCTGGAGAACAAAACTCCCGGAACCAACCGCGGATCGATGCAATGATCGCCGCTCCAGGCTTTCGTATTGTCCTCGAAAATCTGTGAGGTAACTTTGCCCATCACCGAATCCCACGACGCGCGATAACCGGCTCCATAGCCAACAATCAGGTCAGGAGAATTCTCGGAATAAGGACCGCGATAAACATTGTCCGCAATAAAAACGCCCGTGATCCCAACCGTGCCCGAAGCCGGATCCACCAGCCCATTCAGCCCCTTTTGCAGCTCAGCCTTCAAGGCCTCAACCTCCGAAGGATCGACAATTCCCTGCTTTTCGCGTCCCTTGATATTTAGATACAACCCGTTCAAGCCCATGGTGTAAGCGCGCGTGCGCGACCAATCGACATCCTCGAACCAGTCGCCGCTCTCCGTCTTGCCATCTTTCAGCGTGAGATATCCGTTCTGATGCAGCCACGCATTCAAATTCATGCAGCGCGCAAATGACTTGAATCCATGATCGGAGATCACCATCAACAGCGTGTCGTCATCAATCTTTTCCATCACCCGCCCGATCAGGCGATCCATGCGCTGATATAGATCCTGAATCACCGGTGGATGCTCGCTGTGCGGCACATCCCGCGCCGCCGGATGATCCTCGTCGAGATAGCGCCAAAACATGTGTTGAATACGGTCAGTCGTATCGAAGACACAGGTGCATAAGCCTTGCTTCGTTTTATCCAGCGCGTCAAACAGCATCCGCTCGCGATCTTCGTGATTGCCATAAGCCTGCGCCAGAAAAGCATCGTCATCGAGCACATGCTCGTTCAGCGCCCAGGTATCTTCCGCCAGACCCAAAGTCGCATACGGACCAAAAAGCTTCGCCAGGTAAATCGAATAAGTAACCGGGTGCGAGATCGGCAGGTCAGGATGCCCCGGATCGATATTCACCGGCGTGACATAAACTTCCACCTCCGGCGAAACCTCCTTCAGATAGAAGCGGCAGATACCGTGCGCCGTCATTCCCATCCCCGCTTTGAATTCCGCCGTAATCCACTCGGAATATTCGCCGACCTTCAAAGTGAACTTCTCCGATCCCACCACAAAGCGCGCCGACTTCGCTCCCGCATCCGGCCTGATCTCATATTCCATCCGCACTTCGCCGGCGCCCTCTTTCACCGGATTATCCGGCCCCGGAACATACGACCGGCAAACGCCATTCTTGCGCTCAATCGGAACCCGTACTCCGCCTTCGCGAAACTTGTCACTCGACATGCGCGTCGTACACAGGCAAAACGTCCCCTGGCTACCCTTCAAATCGGGCACGCACATTCCCGACAGCAACACGCCCTGAAATTTCTCCGGCGGAAAGGTCACCGGAACCCGAATCACGGAACTGAAAATTCCCGCATTGCCCAGCCAATGCCAGAACGGCGTGCCCTTGCGCATGGCCTTGATTTCTGTTTTGCCGAATGGAATGGAATACTTGCCGATCTTGATATGCCGCTTCGGGCCCTTGATTTCAGCTGACGAAAGATAAGGCAGATAGCTATTCCGATCGCACGCCAGAAAATCGTAGATGTTGTGTTTGCCCGGATTCACTCCCGTCATGAACGTCGACCAAGCCACCGGAGAAATCGCCGGAAACGTCGTCCGCAGTTTGCTGAAGGTTCCCTTGTCGCGCAATTTCGACAGGTTCGGCAACCGGCCTTCGTTCATGAAGCGATCGGCGAGTTCCGGGTCCATCCCATCGAATCCCAAAATTACCGCTCGCTCAAATGTCGCTTTTCCATATGCATTCCGCCGCCGCAGAAAACGGAACAACTGCCGAAACGGCCACGTCATCAGCGCATAAAACGAATACAGGAATGCAACAAAAATCGCCCAGAATGATGACAGCACCGCAAACCCCGCACCGGGACCGGCGTAAGCATGCGCAAGCGCAGGGAACAGAATTATGGCGATCAGCACGAATCGTGTGGCACGGACACTCTTGTCCGCAAAAGGAGCGCACAACCGACGCCTTGTACTCGATCCTAGCAAGCGGACAGGAGTGTCCGCTCCACACAATCTCTTCATATCTGAATCCCCAACAATTCCTTGAAAATAAATCCCGCCACCATAGACAAAATAAAGAACAGCCAAATCCAGTTCATGTCATAACCCGCGATATCAATATCGCGATCCGGGTAATTGATCGAAATGGATTCAATAGGACTATTCTCCGGCAGCGCCGGCTCCGCCGACGAAAATATGCGACTCCAAAAATGTCCGCGCAATCTTACCGTCGAAATTCGCGGCAGGCCGTCACCGATGCAAACCGACTTGGTCACGCTCTGGCCAGGAGGACCCATCTTCAGTTCATATTTTCCTTCTCTCGATCCAACCAGTCGCACGACAATCTCATTCTCAGCAGCAATGTTCACAGGGGGTGCAGTCATCGTAATCTCGGGCGGAAGATCGAGCACAGTATCATCCAGCCAGCCCAACTCGTCGCTCGATGTCGTGCGGACTGTCAATAAAAACGGCGTGCCGATAGCAATCGGCGTTTGCCCCAAATACCGATCGATCTGCACCATCAGTAAAGTAATCGGAATGATGACGTAAAGCAGGGGCTTGAACGCAAGCTTCAGGTAGCGTCCGGTACCGCGCAGGATCTTACCGTAGGATCCCATGACCACCGGGATCTGGTCCCGGTATAGGCGCACGGCCAGCAGATGAGCCTTGAGTTGATCCTTAGCTATGCCGATAGCTTTCTGATCTGACGTGTAGCCGAACAACACGACCATTAACAACCCGATGACCAGCGACACACCAACCACAATCGCCAAGGGACTGGTCAACCAAGACGTGTCGAATACCCAGATCGCCCCATGTCCAGCCATCGAATTGGAGAAATCAGTCAAGCTACTCGATGTACCCCAACCCACGCAGCCGTTTCTGTATCTCTTCTTTAGACGTGCTGCTCTCGTCCGGCAGGATCTTCTTGGTTTCTTTTTCCAGCATGTGGATTACGAATTCATCAATCGATTCGTATCCCGCCGCATCCGAACACTGCTTAACCTTCTCCAGCAGTTCGCCCTCGATCTTCACTTTGTGTGAACCAAACATGTTTTCTCCTGTTTGTAGGCTTTTTCGTGGCTGGGCGCCTAGCGCGCCTGAAATACCGAATGCCCCATCATATCCTTCGTCTTTGCGATTCCGAATTCGGACAGAATCGTAGGCGCAATATCAGTCAGCGCCGGAGCCTCTGCTTCAATCTTGCGGTTACTCAACAACACTCCTGGCACCTTGGTGAAGTCCATGCAATGGTCGCCGCTCCACGCGTTCGTATTGTCCTCGAGCACGTTCGGCGGAAACGCGCCCGTAATGGTTGTCCATCCGGCGCGATAGCCGCGGTTGTAGCCGACCAGCGCATCCGGCCCAGAGCGCGCGTATGGACCCTGATAAACTTCGCTCGCCAGGTCGATCCGGGTGATCACTTGAGAATTATCCTTCGGATCGCGAACTGCCAGAAGCTTCTCCCGGATTTCGCGCAGCAGCGCATCAGCCTGCTCCGGATCAACAATGCCGTCGCGCTCGCGGCCGCGCATATTCACATACAGTCCATTCAAGCCGATACCATACGCGCGCGTGCGGCTCCAATCCACGCCCGCAAAAGGCTCGATCGAGTCGTTGCCCGCGCCTTCTTTCCGCGTGATGTAGCCATTGTTCAACAGCCAGGTATTCAAATTGAAGGAATGCCGGTAGGGAGCAAACCCATGATCGGAAAGCACGAGCAGCGTCGTATTCTCATCGACCTTTGGCATCACCTCTCCGAGCACCTGATCGATCTGTTCGTAAAATTCCTCCAGCGACGACCCGTACTGAGCAGCGAGCGCGGCGTCGTAAGCTGGACTCTGCGGATCGGTCAGCCGCCACATTACGTGCGCATTCAGATCGAGGCTTGAGAAGTAAAAGAAAAACAGCCCGTCTTTAAATTTCGGGAACTCCGTATCGAACGCTCGCCGATGTTCGGCAAGCACGGTGTGCGACTGTTCCAGATACTCTTTATCGTCGAGCACTCCGGCCATAATTGCCTTGGTATCCTCGGCAATGCCTTGCGTGTGGTATTCGCCGATCTGCTTTGCCAAATCGCTTGAGTAACTGGATGGCGTAGAAATTGGCAAAGCAGGATTTTTAGGATCAATATTGATCGGCGATACATAGAGCTGAAAACGCGGATGCGTCTGCTTGAGATAAAAACGGCAGATTCCCTTCACATTGCCGATAAACGGCATGAGCTGAAACTCCACCGGAACCCATCCGCTCCATTCGCCTTCCTTAAGAACAAATTGCTGATCCTGCAACCCAATGCGTGCAACCGCTTCCAGCGGATCCACATCAACAGTAAAAGGCTCGGTAGCAGGCGGGGAATTCTTGCGAAACGTGTTGTCCGGCCCAATGATATTGCTCGTAACCCGGTTGTTCTTCACCTCGACCTGCACCACGTCCCCGCCTTCGACCGCTCCGACAGCCGCCGTAGGATCATCGGTGTAAAAAGTGAACGTGCCATACGTGCCGCGCAGATCAGGCGTGCCCATACCAGAGAGCGTCTTCCCCTTCGCTGGGATCGGCGGAAAGTTGGCCGGGATGCGGTAAATATAATTAGGCACGCTATGTTCGTCCAGAATCTCCCAGAAGGCCTTGCCATGCCGCAACTGTTCCGCCGAGCCGCTGCCCAGCGGAATCACCCAACTCCCAACGTGAAAACTATGCTTTGGGCCTTCAACTTTCGACGTGGAGAAATACAGCTCAAAAGTTTTTGGATCGCGATGGATGAAATCAAAGATCCCGTGCCCGCCAGCATTCATTCCCGTGATCAGGTTCGACCATGCCACCGGGCTTTGCGGCGGGATACTCGTCGTCAAACGACGGAACGATCCTTGCTCGGCCAGTCGCGCGAAGTTCGGCATCTTGCCCTCTGCCATGAACTTCGTCAAGAGGTCCGGGTCGAGCCCGTCGATGCCGAGGATGATCATCTTCCTTGACGCAAACGCCCCGCCCCGCGCGTGCCGGCAGGAGAGCAACAAGCTCAGCCCCGCGGCGCACAAAGCCAGCAGGCACATCCGGCGAAGATATTTTCTGAATGATGAGGTCACTGCAAAATTTGGCCCGGCTTCCTGGCTGTCGTCCTGGCTAAACGAAGGGTGGTGGTCATGACATCACCACTTAGAGGAGATCCCGAGTAGCAGGCAGATAGATTGTACGCGGACTTGCCGGACCGCTCAAGACTGGGTTCAACCACTTTGATCAATGCGGATGCAGCCTTTACACTTATTGTCATGATACGAAAAGTCCTGGCTGGCATGGGCCTGATCTTGCTTAACTTTTCTTTCGCCGTAGCTGCCTCCAAACCGAACCTGGTGCTGATCACCATGGACTCCATCCGCGCCGACCACATGGGATTCCTCGGCGCCAAGGGACGGCTTACGCCCAACCTCGATCATCTGGCAGGCGAAAGCATCGTCTTTGAGCATGCCTATGCACAGGCGCCGGCCAGCGTGGTTTCGCATGCGACCATTCTTTCCGGGGCCTACCCTCAGACCACCGGTATGAGCGAGATTGGCGGCACACTGCCGTCATTGCTGCCTTATCTGCCAGACTTGCTCAAATCGCAGTCCTATCGCACTGCCGCCTTTGTTGGCTCCATTGATCTCGACCCTCAGAATGGGCTGGCGCAGGGCTTTGAACGGGGATTCCAGACATACGACGCCGGCTTTCGACCCGTCATCCCCGGCGACGATCGTTCTCCTGTGACCGAACGCCGCGGAAGCGAGGTAGTCACGCGCGCCATCGATTGGCTGGACCGCAATGCACAAGCACAGAGCCAGTTTTTTCTCTGGGTTCACATCAGTGATGCGCGCACCGCCGGCGCTTCCTACAACTCAGCGATCTTCGCAGCCGATGCAGATGTCGGCAAATTGGTTAGTGCCCTGCAACAGCACAAAATCTATAACAATACCGCTGTAATCGTCGTTGCCGACTGCGGAGAGAGTCTGGGCGCGCATGGCGAAACCGGGCACGGTATTTTTCTCTACGATGAGACCATCCATGTCCCGCTGCTCGTAAAACTCCCGGAAGGCGAGTCATCCATCAAGCCCGGGACTATACGAGTTACAACGAAAGTGAGGCTCGTGGACATAGCTCCAACCCTGCTTGAGATCGCCGCGATTCCAGTCCCCTCGCAACTGTCAGGACAATCGCTGTTGCGCATTGCAAAGTCCGGCGGCAGCGGTGGAGATCAGCCCGTGTATTCCCGCAGCGATCTGCCCCAGCGCGGATTCGGCTGGAGCCCGCTCGAGTCCTGGCGCGCCAGCAAGTACCTCTATATCCGCGCCCCAAAGCCTGAACTCTACGACTTAACCGCCGACCCGGCAGCGGCCCACAATCTGGCCCAGAGTTCGAAGGCCACGCTCGACACAATGGCGGCGCAGCTCGATGGATTCGACCGCCGTTTCAGCGGCGAAGCCGGCAAGTCTTCCGCGGAGTTGAGTTCGTCCGAGATGCAGAAGCTGGCATCGCTCGGATACATCGGACTACAAAAGTCGGCGGTCTCTGCCACTTCGGTTGCGGGAACCGATCCCAAAAACAAAATAGCGATCGCCAATAAAGTCATCGAAGCAGCGACTCGCGATCAGTCAAAGCCGGATCACGCGATTGCCGTGCTTGACCCCATAGTCTCCGCCGATCCGAACCTCTACCTCGCGCAATACACGCTCGGGGTAGCGCTGGCTCGAAAAGCACAATACGCCGAAGCAGCAAAGCATCTGCACAAAGCCATCGAGTTCCAGCCCGACTCCGCCTGGGCACATTACGAGATCGGTGCAACATTGCTAAAAACCGGAGACTTCAAAACCGCCATCGTGCACCTGGAAATCGCCACCGGACGCCTGTCCGCCTTCGCACCCGCGCACCTCTCCCTCGCCGAAGCCTACGAACACACGGGTCGAAGCGATGATGCAAAGCGGGAACGAAGCAAGGGCGGACAAAAATAAACGCCTGAGGAATCGACCTATTTGTTTGGTGCCGGTGGGTGGAAATCCCCCGCCTTCGCGCGTTCCCGATTTGCGTCCTCTGCCTGGCCGAGCTGCTGATAGGCCTCTGCCAAGAACCAGTGGGCAGCTGGCGACTCCGGATTCACCTTTACCGCCTGGCTTAGTTTGGGAAGCGCCGTATTGGGATGTCCCATCTGAAGCAGTAGCCGACCGTATGTAAGGTTCGCATCAAAATAGTCAGGATCGATTTCTAGAGCCTTCTTGTATTCCGCAATCGCCTCCGGAACACGCATCAGGTGGCCATACACAGCGGCAGTGAAGAAGTGAAACTGGGCAGAGTCTGGCTTGAGTACCGAGGCGGCCCGCATCTCTGGCAGCGCGGCTGCCCACTGCCCCGTATTCACCAGCGCTTTCGCGAGCTCATAGTGCGCGACCACGGACTCCGGCAACTTGCTTGCTGCCGTTCGCAAGAGCGGCAACGCGTACTGAAATTGCTGTTCCCGCGCCATGGCGATGCCAAATTCCAGGTAAGCATTGACGGCGTCCGGATCACGGGCCACCTCGCGAAACTCTGCCATAGCTTTGCTATAGCGCTCCTGTTCCAGATCAAAGAGAGCTTCCTGAAACCGATTTACAATTGCAATCTTGTTTTTTGGGTTAACCAGCGACTTGCCCTTTGAATTCGTGCTGCCGGCATCGGAAGCGATGTATCCAAGTGCATGCAGGCTCTCCGCCTGAGAAGCATTAAGCTTCGCAGACTTGCCGGGGATACTGCTGGTCTTCTGTCGAAAATCGGATAGCTGCGCACCAAGCGTATCGGCAACCGCCTTAGCAGTGGGTGCCAAATTTTTGACAGCGCCGGGGTCGGAAGATTGGTCGTACAACTCCTTTTTGGGGGCCTGAACATAGAGATACTTTCCCGCCCGCCAAGAGCGCAGTTCGCTCCATCCGAAGGTGTGATGGGCGTAATCCGTCTCGGAATAGATCGCGCTCTCCGGCACCTTACCCTTTCCGACGGCGGCCGACTCCGTCGCCTCGATCAATGGAAAAAGCGATTGCGCCTGCACGCTCGCGGGGATAGGAATCCCGGCAGCTTGCAACAGCGAGGGTGCAACGTCCGCCAGCGCTACCCGCGTGTCGATCCGCTTGCCCGCAAAGTTTCCCTCTGGCAGTTTCAAGAGCAACGGAACATGGATGGTCTCGTCATAGAGAAGCATGCCGTGTTGCATCTCTCCGTGCTCACCAAGAGCTTCTCCGTGGTCCGCCGCAATTGCGATCAAGCAATTCTCAAACAACCCGTGCTGCACCAGAACATCCATCAGGCCGCCGACCACGGAGTCCGTATAGGCGATCTCGCCATCGTAAGGAGCCGATACATACTGAGTTTTGAAAGGTTCGGGAGGATCGTATGGGTGATGTGGATCGTAAAAATGGAGCCACAAGAAAAACGGTCCCCGCTGATTGCGGCTCAGCCAGCTCATGGCGCGATCGGCAACGTCTTCGGCGCGGCGTTCCAGACTCTGATAGCGATCCTCTCCTGGTCTGGGATTGTGAAACCCGGCGTCATAGACGTCAAACCCACGGTCGAAGCCCGTCGCTGCTCCGCTCTCCGGATCAAGGACCATCGACCCGATAAACGCCGCCGTGTGATAGCCGCTCTGGTGAAACAGATCGGGCACGTAGGGAAGATCTTCCCGTAGGGGCTCGCCAAGATCGTTGAGATGGTTGAACTGAGGGTAGGTCCCGGTCAGTAACGCAGCGTGGGAAGGCGTCGTCAGCGGAACCTGCGCATATGCCCTGGTAAACACCACACTCTGCTTGGCGAGCGCATCAAGATTCGGCGTAAGACCGCGCTTCGATCCAAGAAAACCCATGCGATCGGCACGCGTCGTATCGAGCGTGATCAGAATGATATTTGGCGATCTGGCGGTTACTGGCGGAGAACTGGCGGTTTGGGTTGTGGTGGTGCCACCTACACTCAGCGTAAGGAATAAAGCAAGCGACAACAACCGCACAAGCTGCATAGGGGATATAGGAAAAAGTCTAGCACACCCGCAGATGCCCTCTTAACTTCATGGTCTGCAGTCAACGATCAGCGGATCCAACGACTGCCGCCAATGACAGCATTCGATGAAGAACGACCGAACCACAAAAAGGCCGACCTTTTCGGTCGGCCTTAGGTGTTGTGTCAGCTTCCGCTTCGGTTAGAAGTCAAACCGCACCGCCAACTGCGTAATCCGCGGACCTCCGCTTTGCTGATTTGAGAATGTTGCCGTCGAGCTTCCAAACGTTCCCCCAAAGTCAAGCAGGTTGGGATCCGGACTTTCGAAGTTCGGATGGTTGAACATGTTAAAGAAGTTAGCTTCAAATCTCAGTCCGGCGGACTCCGAAATCTTGAAAGTCTTCTTTATCCCTAAGTCCGTGTTGAAGAAGCTCGGGCCAACCAGTGAATTGCGCTGCATCTGGCCAAGCGCCGTTCCCTCGCACCAGTAACCTTGGTTGACCGTCATTGGGCACGGTATGTTTGTAAATGCTTGCCCAGGTGCATTGAGCATTCCCCACTGAGATGGATTCAGATAGCCGTGTGCAGGGCTCACGTTGTGGTTGATGGCGTTCCCGATCGGACCACCGCCAAGATAGTTGGCACGGTCATTGTGTTGGCCATCCTCATTACTGTCAACACCAAGGCTAGTGTCACTAACCGAGAAATCGGGACCGGTCTGCCACGAAACGATTCCCGACAGATTCCATCCACCGAGCCACCGATTCGATTTCACGAATGGCAGGTCATAAACGAAGCTGGCCACGATCCGGCTCTTTACATTGTAGTCCGCTGGGCCGTAGTCAAAGTGAACGTTCTCGCTATCAGTCGGGTAGGCAGCGGCACCGGCGTTCTTGGTAGTGAAAGCATCGCTGACGTCGTCCATAGCCTTCGCAAAGGTATAGTTGGCGTTGAACTCCATACCGCTCGAGAAGCGCTTGCGCAGGGTCGTCTGAAATCCGTGATAGTTCGAGTCGCAGCAGTTCGTACGGAAGCTGATGTTGCTGTAGTTTGGATTAATTGGCGAATTATCGAATGCAGACACTTGTTGGCCGTCGTAATTGTTCCGGCCAATAATGCCCAACAGTTTGTGGCCAAACGTTCCCACATAGTTCGATTCCCACACCATGTCCCTGGCGATCTGGTACTGCACTCCGAGGTGTGCTTGCTCGTAGTACGGCGTCACCAGGTTCTGATCCATAGCGCGAAGCGACGGAGTCAATCCCGCACCAAAGAACGTCGAAGTTCCTGTGTACGGATAAGTCACAAGGGCTGCGGTCTGCGCTGGAGTAATAGTCGCTGCAGGGCCGTAATGTCCAAGCAGGCCGATAGCATAGTCTGGCGGGTTGAACCGGATGTTTTCGAAAACGTTGTTGTAGATACGGTCGTAGTTAATCCCGAATCCGCCACGGATAACCATCTTCTGGTTCCCCAAGGCGTCGTAGGCAAACCCAATGCGCGGACCAAAGTTATTCAAGTCCTTGTTCCAGATGTCGTGATTCCTCTGCTGCACAGTGCCAGTAGCGAACGAACCGTAATATGGACTAGTGGACGCCAGATAAAAGGGATTGTCGCCCGGATTCGGAACTGTCGCGTAGGTACCTGTGTAGAAATTGGAGTCGATATTAGATTGGAAGTTATGCGGGGGTCCGAAATACTCCCAACGCACACCCAGGTTCACGGTCAAACGTGAACTAACCCGCCAGTCGTCCTGAATGTACATGGCAACTTCGTTGGCTCGATAGCCCCGATAGTAAATCGGTAATTGACCGGTGGTCGGGTTGAGCGAGGTTTCCGCTGCAGCGATCGAACCTATAGCATTTGGCGAGTTGGGACCATACAACGCGGTCTCAAGGGTGTTGGTAAAGGTTGCGTCGGTAAGTATGTCCTCGAGATCATCATCGGCTAAATAGCCATACTTGAACGAATCGAAGCTGCTGCCGTTGCGGGTGCGCCGGTATTCTGCGCCGCCCTTGAAGTTATGCTTCCCCTTGGTGACCGAGAGATCGTCTTTGTAGACGAACTCATTCTCCGTAAAGAACTGGGGGAAGTCAGGCGTGCTGCCGAATCCTACTCCAGAGCAGCAGGCGATGGAATCGAAACCGGAGTTGATGGCAGGCATTCCAGTCGTACTGGGGTCGCCCGGGAAGTTTGAAGTGTGCCGCACATAGGCCATACGTGCCTGGTTCAGAATCGTCGGGCTTATGGTGTGCGACCAAGTCACGCCCGCGTTCTGCGCCCGTCCGTGGATAGGCTCTGAGTTCCCGAGGAGATTGGCACCGCCGTTATACGCAATATTGAAATCCGCATTGTCATATAGGTAGGTGGCGCTGAGCTGGTCCTTGGAGCTGAGCTTGTGGTCAAATTTAGTCGAGTACCGCATCTGGTTCAGAGGCTGCGACTGCGGTACCGTAATCTGTCCGTACACAGGCACCGGATAATCGATGCCATTGGTGTATGCCCCTTGGCCGACATTAGCAGGGCGGTTGCTCCCAGCAGGCGCTTCCGTACAATTTGCAGCTCCAGCTACACATAGCGGAAGAGGCTCAGCAGTGTACATACTCGTATAGACCGGCCCGAGGGTTGCATTCCCCGCGAAAAGACCTGGACAGGTAGTGCCAAAATAGATATTGCAAACGCCGCCGACGGGAGCACCAGGCCCAGTCGTCGCGGTCGTGTTGGTTTCCATAAACGTTTCGAATGCCCCACTCTGCACAAAGTTCACAAAATCTGGGGTGTAGGTATTTACCGGTCCCAACGGAGTGGCGGTTCGCAAGCGATGGGCTTCTGCGGTGAAAAAGAAGAAGGTTTTGTCCTTGATAATGGGGCCGCCAACCGAACCACCGAACTGGTTACGGACGAGTGAATCCTGTTGACCGACGGCGTTCGAAAACCAACTGTTTGCCGCTAAGGCCTGAATGCGGTTGTATTCAAAAAGAGAACCGTGCCATTGGTTAGTCCCGCCTTTGAGCACTGTGTCAGTCACGAAGCCGCCAGCCTTGCCATATTCTGCCGATGGTGTACCGTCGATCACACGATACTCTTCGATAGCATCTGGCGAGATGGTCGTGTTTGATCCACCAGGTCCCACCAGGCTTCCGCCACCTCCAAGGCCTTGGTCGTTATTATCAAAACCTTCGACCATGAAGTTGCCGCTGCCGCTGCGAGTGCCATTCACGGCTGCGCCACGATCAGTGCCCAACATAGCGTTGGCCGCAGGTTCTGCACCTGCCAACAAACCGATAAATGCGTTCGAGCTACGGTCTTCCAGCGGCATGTCTTGCCAGACTTTTTGGTCCACATTCTGCGACAGCGAGGAGTCTTCGGTCTGCACCATCTGCGCTCCGGCTTCGACCGTCACCTGCTCGGTGGCCGCGCCGACTTCAAGCTTGAGATCGCGGGTCGTCGTCACACCTACGCTAACGACCACGTTCTGAACCTTCACCGACTTGAATCCCTTGGCGGCCACTTCCAAGGTGTACGTGCCCACGATCGGCAGCGCAGGAAAATTGTAAGTGCCAGCCGGCGTGGTCACGGTCGTACGCACTTCACCGGTCGCATTCTGGGTCAGCTTGACCTCTACGCCCGAAACCAAGGCGCCGGTTGAATCAGTGACCTGACCGGTCAGTTCGCCGGCTCCTTGCGCGAACGCTCCAACGCTTAGGGCCAGAACCGCGAATGCAAGCAGAAAACTTGTCCAAGTGCTGCGGAAGGCAGATACCATTTCGTCTCTCCTGTTGAGTTCTGGAAATCTAACTGCGGTTAACCAAGCTACGTTATTTACTGGGGGAGGGCCTGACATCGACATAGTTCCCCAGGAAAAGTGTTTCAAAGCTTACTCGTGCTTAAATGCAATCAGCATTCCAAAATGAAATTGAATAGGACTCATACTTTTCAATGACATAGATTTCCAAGGCCAGAGATCTACACTTTTCCGGATGTTTACCACTCAACAATCTATGAAAACATGTAGATTGTCAGCCGGGATGTGCACCCGGTGGAGTCTAGGACTGTGCTGAGTCCAAGATCATTATGACCATGCCTCCCAACCATCCCGATTTAGCCAGAGGCGTCGATCTGTTCAACCGCGCCCGGTTCTTTGACGCTCATGAAGAGCTCGAAGACGTCTGGCGTTCTGTGCCTCGCGACTGCCCTTCGCGCCGGCATATCCAAGGGATGGTTCAGTTGGCTGTCGCTTTTCATCACGAGTCCACTGGCAACCGTACTGGTGCGCGCTCGGTTTTGGCGCGAGCACTCCGCAATCTCGACGGCGCCGATGTATCGTTTCCCGAGCTCGATCTCGCTCGGCTCCGCGTTGAGTTGGCATACTGGCAACATTATCTGGATGACTCAGTGAATGCATTGGACGAGCCGGACATTCCTCGCTCCGTCGCTCCGAGCCTCCCGAAGATTTTGCAGCGTCGCTAAAACTGGTTGTGGACACTAGATTAAGGTTGCACTTTTGCCGCGCCTGCTAAAATCTTGTTCTTGTGAAGTCCGGTCTCTCAACGCCAAATAAGCAGCCGCAACCGTCGACACGAAACACGGTGCCCGAATCCGTTCCTCTGCTTGACTTGCGCCGCCAGTACGACAGCCTTCGCGAAGAGGTGCTGACCGCGATTGCGCAGGTGTGCGATTCGCAACATTTCATTCTGGGTCCGGAGGTCGAGGCGCTCGAGCGCGAGATTGCCACGCTGACGGGAGCGGTTGACGCCGTCGG
>JBATZM010000006.1:0-31497 GCA_049674665.1 Terriglobales bacterium | reverse complement strand
GCAGGACGTACTGTGCAGCAACGGCATCCCCTGTCAATTGAGTCAGGAGAGTAGCGCATCCGCGTCTTCCGCTATAGAGACCGTGCCAAGCAACGCCCTTCTTTTCGAGCACGGGGATGATGTCTCTTTTTACAAGCCCGTGGATTATCATCGGCTTCAATTCGCCGTTCTCATCCCGTCGATTGCTAGGGAACATATACCCGTCAATCGGATTGCCCGACTTTGCACGCCATACAGAGACCATGCTCGCTATCGGCTCGATGAGCGGCAAACTAGCGACAGATTCCTCCGTCTTCGTTGTGCCCACGATGCCCCTCCATGACGCACGACGAACGTGGAGCCAACCGTCGCTGACATCAGACCACTTCAGGGCTTCGATCTCTCCGGGTCGCAGTCCCATGAAGCACGCTAGAGAGAACAGGAGTTGAGAAGCGGGATCATCAACAAGAGCATTGACGATGGTTTCAGCCTCTTCAAGCGTGTAAGCGTGCGTCTTTCCTGACTTCGTCTTACTCAGGCTCTTCGCATCGTGCCAAGGATTGTTCTCGATGAGTCCGATTGCAGCCGAGTGAGCGAACATCGCACGGGCTAGGCTCTTGACGTGGGCAACCGTGCGAGTGCCGCATTTCCTGCCCGTGACCTTGCCCATTGCGAGGTCAGTCAAGAAAATAGTGCCCATCTTCGTCTGATATTCCTTCAGCGTCTTCTCACCGAATTCCTTCGATAGGACGCCCTTCCAAATCTTCGTATAACCATTGAGAGTGCTCGCCTTGACTTCGGCTTCAAGATGCGGGAGGTAGGTCTGTTTCCAGAAATCAACGATCTTCAAATCGTCTTCAGACGCATCGGGATCGGGAGTCCCTGAGAGTTTGTTGACCCGATCCATGACCTCATCCGCGAGGCGCTGAACAGGTCTGCACCAAGCGGGCTTCTTTTCCTTTACAGCATCAGGGCTGCACTTCCCGCGCTTGTTGCATTCGAGTTTATGACGGGCGTCATTGGCACACAGACGCTCGCTCTTCTGCTTCCGAACGGGCTTGCCGTCCACCAGTTCGGTGACGTAATATCGAACGTGAAATGCACCGAATGCCTCAAAGATGTGACCTCGTTGGAATCGCGCCATTTGCTCTACTCCCCGTGCGTCCGACCGCACAAAATCTCATGTCTAGCATAGCAATATGCAATGAGAATGCAATGGCACTAAGGTCACATTTGGATGTAACCCGTTTAGTATAAACGGTTTGGAGAGGTGGCCGAGAGGCTGAAGGCGGCGGTTTGCTAAACCGTTATAGGGTCTAACAACTCTATCGAGGGTTCGAATCCCTCCCTCTCCGCCATGCAGTCTGAAGTGCAGAGAAATTGGTCCTACATTTCGTGAAATCTTCGGGAAAAGCCCGCCAATCTGCGATTTTCTCCCTATAAACCGGACCGGAGAAAATGTCCGGCTACTGCTCCCGCGCGTCTACAGCCTTCACTTTCTCTGCTAGGCAAACTGGTGGTCCGGTTTCGCGATTCTGGGCTGGCGAAAGCAATGCGATCATAAGACCGATCATTCGGCGAAGGCGACTTGACTTCATCCGATTTATCAAAAACAATCCGGTTTTGCTCGCAAAGCCTGCTCCCGTGGCCACGGGGTCACATCGTGTTATTGACCAATACCGCTGAGAGCGACGACATGTGGGCTGCCTGCTCCGTCGTCCTGAATTGTCAAAGTTCCGTCCAGAATTCCCTGTAAACTCGGAGCGAAGATAGTCGAGATCGTACAACTCGCGCCCTTCTTAAGCTTTGAACCGCAGGTGTTTGTTTGGCTAAACTGCGATGACACCGTGATGCCACTTAGAGTGAGAACTCCGGTTCCGGTGTTTGTAAGTGTGACCACTTGGGGTAAGCTTTGTGTGCCAACCGCCCGAGAGCCGAAACTTAAACTCGTCTGGGATACCGTTCCCTGCCCGTCCGAAATCCCAATACCCTGGAGTGTGGCTGTATGGGGTGAGGAGGGGTCGCTGTCAGATACGGTGATGGTTCCTGTGCGCACTCCCGTCGCGGAAGGCGTAAATGTTACCTCAATGTCTTCGCAACCCTCGTTGGGCCCAAAAACTACCGGGCACCCATTCTTAGTCAACGCAAAGTCTTGGCCTTGAACAGTGACATTATTCACGGTAATGCTCTTGGAGCTATAGTTGGTCAATCCGGCATAGCCCATGTAGCCGGTGTGTAGTTTCTCGGGGCCAAAGGTGAACAGTAATTGTGAAAAGTTAAAGAGAACTTGTGCCGTGCCGATGACAGGCACGATCTGTGGAGAATTCGGCCCTGAGTTTGCGATCGAAAGATTGGCATTGATAGCACCGAGCTGAGTGGGAGCGAAAGTGACTGTCACGCTGCAAGATGCCGACGAATTGAGGGTGCCGAGACAATTGTTTGTTTGTGAGAACGGGCTCGGGATGGCAATACTCGTGATCTTTGCGCTTGTCGAGCTTGTGTTAGTCACGGTGATAACACCGGACCCGGCGAATCCATCGACGTCGGAGTACAAATCGAGGGGTATCGGGTATACCGCTAAGTTCGAAACGATCAGCCCATTCCCGTTAAGACTAATGGTCTGGGAACCTCCAGGACCTGACCCAGCGGCGGTCAGGGTTCCAGTCGTTATCTCGTTCGTAAGTGGTGAATAGCTTACCGATATGCGACAACTTGCGTACGGAGCTAAGGGCGCTGTGCAAGTATTTTGCTGTGCGAATTCTGCTGATGTCGACACCCCAGTAACAGCTGCCGGGTATGGGGTCGTATTAGTTATATTGACCATTCTTCCAAGCGGCGTAGCTCCGACATATTGTGTTCCGAAGTTGACGGAACTTACCGAAGCAGATAATGCGCTCGTACTGCCAGTCCCGCCGAGAAACGCCGTATATCTCGTCTGGTCAGGGTCTGCGATGATGGCGATCTGCCCTGAATCCTGCGCCGTTGCTGCCGTGTAGGTCACCGAAATTGTGCAGGAACTTCCCGGATCAAGAGAACCCGGACAGTTGTTAGTTTCAGAGAATGCCAAGGGCTGAATCGGTTCGATGCTATTGATCGTGGCAGGCAGTAGACCGGAGTTTGTGAGCACGATCTGCTGGGTAGCGCTGGTTGTACCGATCAGTTGAGCCGGAAATTGCAAGGACAGCGGGAATATCGAGAGGATGGATCCAACCTGGTCGCCGGTTGGAGACTTTTGGATCACGAATTTTTGGGGCTTGGAGTAGGCGTTACTGACAATCGTCACCGTACCGGTGGTCTTGTGGTCCGCGGCGCCCTCCAGAATCAGCGTGCATCCAGTTCCCGGTGCCAAACTTGATCCGCAGGTTCCACCTTGAGTAAAGTTGCTGGAGGCGGTGATGGATTCGATGGTCAGCGGAACGCTGCTTACGTTGCGGAGTGCAAGTATTGGGCTTACACGAGGGGACAAACTAAACCGCGAAGTGTTTTCAGCTGAAATTTTGGAAACAAAAAATGTGTAATACGTAGTTTGAAACGTTTCTTTAGGAATGGGGTTGAGAATGGGAAAATCACCTTGCGCTGCTCCTGTAACATAGATGTTGCTTTTCGCATCGATCGCAATGCCCGCTGGCTCAGCGCCACCTCCAGTTTGCCCCAAATAAGTCGAAAACTGCAGATTCCCTGAAAGATCCAGTTCGGTGACGAAACCGTTTACACCCGATGGCGAAGAAGCATCCTGTGAGGTGCTTTCGATTGGGTTGAGGATCGGCAGGTTATTGGAAGTGTCGATTCCGGTCACATAGGTGTTTCCGGCGCTATCGACGGCGATGCCTTCGCTGAAACCGCTTTGCAGAAATGTGGAAAACAACAATCCATTACCTGCAGAGTTCAGCGTGACCACGAATACTTGCTGAGTGTATCCCGTTGTCGGGCACTCGGTGCTGAAGGCGTTTAGATTTAGTGGAAAGTCACACGAACTGGATGTGCCTACGACGTGGACGTTCCCCGACGAGTCGACAGCTACGCCTGTCGCGAAATCGCCCGCATAGCTAAAGAAGAATGGCGAACTGCCACCGAGATAGGTTGAAAACACAAGCGAACTGCCATCAGCAGAAAACTTCGAAATGAAGGCGTTCGGTAGATTCTCACCAACATAACTTGACTGTATGGGATTCTGAGTTGGAATTGCCGTGGTGTTTCCGACAAGATAGGCACTGCCAGTATCATCTACGGCTATCCCGCTGCCACTGGTGGCCGGGACGCCCCCGTATCCTACCCCTCCGAAATAAGTCGAATATACAAGACCGCTACCGGTGCTATTCAGCTTCTCTATATAGGCAGCATTGCAGCTGGTGCATTGAGACCCAGGAAATACCGACTCAAATGAGCCCGAAGTCGTCGGGAGATCGTTTGATGCAGCCGTCCCTGTAATATATGCTTCTCCTGCCGAGTCCACAGCAATCGCCCATCCCGCCACATTACTTCCACCCATAAGCGTTGAGTAAGCGAGACTGCCATCTGTAAGAATTTTAGTTATGAATGGCGTATTGCAGGCTCCTGTGCAGGTGGACATAAAAGCGCCGGGAGTGGTAGGGAATGCCCCGTCCGTGTTTCCTGTCACGTAGGCGCTGCCCGATTTGTCTACCGCGATCGCACGTCCTGTGTCGAAGCCTCCTCCACCAAGATATGTCGAATACAAAATTACATCGCCTGCGGGATTCAGTTTGGTGATAAAGACATTCGTAGTGCCGTTATTCGTTATCTGAAAAGCCTTCACCGTAGGATAGTTGGTGGCAAATGTTGTACCCGCAATGTACACGTTGCCGGAATGATCTACGGCTACCCCTTGCGCCTGCGTGTTGTTATTCGCCCCGATAAGTGTTGAATAACTTAGTGAAGGATCGATGACAAGCGACGTTCGCTTATTGTAGGGACCCACGGCGAAGCTTACGTCGCCCGTACCCAGCATCACGAACTCGCCAAACACCCTGTGCTTGGTACCACCGGTTTCCTGATAGACAAAAGGTTTCTGGAATTCGATTGTTCTGCCGGCGATTTCCATGTGGAGGTTACCATCGCCATCGATGAAGACACGATCCGAGCCGCTGACGTGGAATTTTATCCGCTTCGGGTCAGCACCCGGAGAGACAACAAAATCGTATTCGAGTTGCCCCGCATTGCCGTAGTAAACAAGATCGATGCCGGGATATAAAGATCTCAAGCTAACCCGACGATATTGCGATGCACCCACAATCCACTTGCTCGAATCTTTTCCGATAAAGTAATTGCTTTTCCCAGGAAGAAGATCCAATGGTTGTAAGGTGGAGAAAGGACTTGAGTGGGGAAAAGTTATCTCTACGTTAGAGTATGGGAGCCGTCCATCGTAAGCACTCCCAGTCATAGAAATCGGCAGTACAAACTCGGCTTTGTTACGACTAATTAGAATGTTGTATCCAAGACCTCTCGAAAGGAAGCGCACGTCGCTGCCCGCTTGACCTTGATTTGCCTCAAAAACCAAAGGGATCCGCTGTGATTGCACAATATTGCTGCCTGGGTTCGAGAGGACTTCGGCTGATAAGAGTTGGGAAGAAAGAAACAAGAAAACCGGAAAGATAAGCATGAGATAGATCGGCTTCATAGTATGAGCCTCAAAAGCGCCACATTAATAAGTAACCGCAGAACTTTCCCGTATTTTCCCGATAAAGTCAAGGATTTCCGAGCTACTACAATTTGATTGCCCTGGGTATTTCTTGGGTAGATCGCTGAGGTTCCGCCAGGGAGTTTCAACCCGGTGATTCCCCGGTTGACTTCTCGATTCGCTGCAAGTTACACGTACCTGGTCGCATGTTTGTTAAATACCGCGATCCAGGGCTCATGGCTACTCGATTCGGTCTTGCACCTGCATCGCTTTCAACGCCAAGCCGCGAGCCACTGAGGTAAATTCGTTCCCTCCCCGAATTCGCTTCGCTCCGAAGCGGGTCTCGAAGATTTTTTTAACTGCGGGCACGAATGAAGAGCCACCCGTCAGAAAGACCCTATCGACGTCTTTTGGCAGAACGCCTGAAGACGCGAGGAGAGAATCGACGCACTGTGAAATCTCGCCAAGTTCATCAGAAATCCAATCTTCGAAGGATGCTCGCTCCACCGGTGCGACGAGATCCACAAAACCGTCCGAAAATTGAAATGTGGCGTTCGGGGCGCTCGACAAATCATTCTTAACTTTTTGAACGGCGCGGTGGAGGTGAAATCCGAGATCTTCTTTGATGAAGTGAATGAGCGCTCCTATTTTCTCCGGCTCAAGCGATTGCGCTTTAACGCCTCGCAACATCTCCAGCACGTCTCTGGCTTTTAACAGCGACAGGTGGTGCCAACGCTCCAGCCTTATATACACCCAGTTGGGAACCGTTAGTATCTTGCCGAGTGAACGCAATTGCGATCCGGCTCCAAGAGCCGGAGACACCAGATTTCGGATGATCTTCGCATCGAAGGCATCTCCCGCGATGCCGACTCCCGCATTGCCGACGATGTTGCCCGAGCCGCCATTTGCGCGGCGAACGTGAGGGCCAACATGAACTAAAGAGAAGTCGCTGGTGCCGCCTCCGAAATCTCCAATGAGGATGAGTTCGTCGTGATCGAGGGTGGATTCGTAATAATGTGCCGCCGCTATGGGTTCCATCTCGAACTGAACAGATTCGAAGCCGGCCAATTCGAAGGCTGATCGCAGTCGAGTCTCCGCGTAACCATCATCTTCTTTGGTTTCCGTTCCCACAAAATGAACTGGTCTTCCGACTACGGCGGAGGTGATATCGACGCCAAACTGGAGTTCGGCCTTCTCGCGCAGATCCCGGAGAATTCTGGCAATCAAATCCTCAAGCGCATATCTTTGACCGAAAACATCGGTGCTGCGAAGGCTGCGACTCGTCAAGAATGATTTGAGAGACTGGATCAGGCGACCCTTGGTGTCGGCAGATAGATATTGCTCGATCCCTTCAGGCCCGGTCCACGACTTTAGAGTATTCACGCCGTTTTCCTTTGCCTGATGGAGGTAGAGCAGCGACCGGTAGGCGTCAGTCATGCCGCCTAAATATGGAAACATGGCAAGCTGAACCTCACTTGAGCCGCCGGCACAAGCAATTGAACTGTTCGTCGTCCCAAAGTCGATGCCGATCGAGCTTCCGCTCCTTTGGGATGCTGGTAAATTCATCCGCGATCTCTCCAATGGCAAGTTGCGAACCGTTCCGGCAGCTACTAAGAAATACGGCAGTAAATATCATAATCGCCGCATATTGGCCCAATGCAGATCCTTCGGCGGTCGGAAAAAAGTTCGATCTCATGACTGCCCGCTAAGCGTGTAGTTCATGAGAGCAATCTGCTCTCATGGATGGCACAGAACGGTGACCACTTTCAGCCACGCTATCGCTAGGGATTCGCCGCTGGAACCGATGTCCCAACGGCGCCAGTTGGCGCGACTGCGAGGCAAGGGTGCAGTCGCGAAAAATGCTTTGTGTAGCAACTTCCCCGCAACCGACACACACACGTCGGGCCTTACGGCTCAATGAGTTGTACTGAGGGTTCGAATGTCTTTTTCACCGCCATGTTCTGAAGTGCAGAGAAATCGGCCTCCACATTTCCCGAAATTTCGGGAGAAGCACGCCAACCTGCGATTTTCTGCCCATAAACCGGACCTGAGAAAAAGTCCGGCTACTGCTCCCGCGCGTCTGCAAGCCTTCACTTTCTCTGCTAGGCAAACTGATGGTCCGGTTTCGCGATTCTGGGCTGGCGAAAACAATGCGATGAAACACCGATCATTCGGCGAGGGCGACTTGACTTCATCCGGGTGTTGGTTCTAGCGAGCATACTGCGTGAGACTGTGACTCGAGCGTTTCTCAGTACTGACCACGTCAAGTTTCCTACAAGCGGACTTTTGGCCCGTAGGCTTTCCATTGTTCACCTTTCAGATTACGCTTGCAGAAAGTCTTAACGTCCAGGGGTACTACTGGTCGGCATCGGATTGCAGATCAACACACATCAACGCAGCCGGAGTTTCATCGACAATTTTGTGACCCAAGGCCATGAAGACAGTCACTCCTTGAGTCGTTCGCCGCGACGACCGGCCCACCAGGCGGACTGGCTGCCTAGCTCTTTGCCACACCGCTCAGAACGAGAAACACCCAATCCATCGCCGCGAACTTTGCCCAACCGCGACCGTTCGGCCATTAGCGGCGGCCAAGAATGGGCCTCGACGGGACAATGTGATTTAATGGGCCGGCGTGGATATTCCGCCTACCAATATCACCCAAACAGAATCTTCGGGGGCAGGAGATCGCACCGCATCGGTGGCGAAGGATACGGAACTCGGGCCGGAGAGCCGGCTCTTGCCCGAAATGCTCGGTGAGGAGCTTTGCCGAGTGTCTGGTGCAGAGCTGGTCGAGGTAAGCAATCCGGAGTTTGCTGGGGCCCTCGAAACGATAGGAGTCAGAGAGAATTTCGGTCTCGACCCAGAAAAGCAAGCCAACGAACGGCAGCGAGAAACATTCTGGCGTGCTCTACACTTGGAGGAGCTTGCCATCGCGCGCGGATGCGCGCTGGGGCGGGAGTCCGCATGGCGGCGCTTTCTAGCACAATATCAGGAACAGCTGACCCGAGCTGCGGTGGAGATGACAGGATCGGCGGCGTTGGGCGAAGAGTTAGTAAGCGCCCTGCACTCAGAGCTGTTCGGGTTGACGGAGCGCGAAGGCCGGCGCTGGTCTCCGCTACTTCAGTACTCGGGGCGAGGATCGCTGATGGGGTGGTTGCGTGCGATCCTGGCGCAACGCCGCGTGAATCAGTACCGGAAAATCGGTCGGGAAACTGCGCTAGGTGAGATCGAACCAGCGGCAGCAGTTTCTGAGCAGCTTGAGCTTGAACGATTAGAAGATTTGCGGGTGGCTATAAAGATGACGCTGAGCGAAGCTTCCGCGGAAGAACGCTTTCTGCTTTCAGCCTACTACTTGGACCAGCATACTCTGCATGAGATGAGCCGCGTCCTGCGGGTTCATGAAGCGACGGTTAGCCGCAAACTGAAGCGTGCAACCGAGCGTCTGCGCAAACAGCTTCTGCGGACCCTTAGGGCGCGGGGCCTGAGCCGGCGTGGGGCAGAGGAAGCGCTGGGGACCGACCCCAGGGATGTGGACCTCAATCTGCGTAAGTTGCTGCAAAAATCGGAGTGTAACACGATCCCTGATAAGGAAGGCCAAGTTTGAACCGGAATCTCCAACCCGGGATACATCCCGACGCTGACAAGCTCAGTGTGTTCATCGAGGGTGCAGCCACCGCGCGGGAACAGGAGTGGATGCTGGCGCACCTGGCCGAATGCGCGGAGTGCCGGAAGGCTGTGTTTCTCATGCAACCGCGTGAGGAGATAGAACGAGCTACGGCAACGCCGGTGAAAGGATGGGTCTGGCGGCGGCTCGTGCCAATAGGGCTGCCCGCGGCGGCGATTGCCTGCGGACTGATAGCCGTCTTTATCTATATTCGGCCCCATGTCGCCGCTCCTCCAAACCCGCAACAGATTGCAAGCGTAAAGCAGCCAGAGATCGAGCATCCTCGAACAACGATTGCTCCGACCACCAACTCAGAACGGGTTACGCAATCTGGAGGACCACAGAGCAGCTTCGTGCCACGCGCGACAGCGACCGACGTCTCCCGGCGAAAGGACCTCGTCGCCGGTCGCTCGAATTTGCCCGCACCAAATTTACTCGCGTCAAAGAAGAGCGATCAAGCGACCGCAAACGTCGCTGCTTCCGAGACAACGGCGGGAATTCCTTCTAGTTCGGTTCCAGCTGCCGATGCGGCGAGAGTGCGGAGCAGCAATGGTACCGTGACCGCATCCGAATTGCCGTTGAATGGCCGGAATATCACGAATGACGAGCAACTCTCGAAATCTGCAGACACGAAGGGATTGGCGTCGCAAAATAGCTTAGCCGACAAAAAAGATCTGCCTGCATTGGAGGTTGAGCGCGCCACCGGGCAGGACGCGACGCTTGCTGGAATCTCGGGCCGCATTACGGACCGAACCGGAGCCATCGTCTTGGGGGCTACGGTGACTCTGCGCGATGCGGCCGGCAAGACGCGGGAGATGACGACCGGCGCGGATGGCAGTTTTAATCTGACAGAACTACCGGCTGGACAGTACGAGCTGACGGCGACGGCAAGGGGCTTCAAGACAAGCAAACAGTCGATCGAGTTGAAACCGAGTGAACTTGCAATGCTGCAGCCGATGCTTGACGTGGGGGCGGCGTCAGAACAGGTTACAGTGGAGGCGAGCGCGGCCCAACAGGTCCAAACTGAATCGGCTAACGTGAACCAAGTCGTTGTGGACCAGGCCGTTGCAGAAATGTCCAGCGTGGGCCGGGCCATTGCGGTACCGTCCGGCCTCCCGGTTGCGGCGACTGTATCGCACGGCAAGCGGTTTCTTTCTCTCGATAGCGTGGGCAATCTCTTCTTGAGCCGCAATAGGGGTAAGAAGTGGAAAAAGGTCAATCCGCAATGGGCGGGCATGGCAGTCCGAATCGAGTTGACACCAGCATATAGCAGTGAAGCTCCGCCGAAGGCCAAGAACGAGACTTCGGCTCCGACGAGCGAGGGGGCTGTCTTCCAGTTAACCACGGACACCGGCGCCGTTTGGAACAGTAAAGACGGGGCGCACTGGCACCAGCAGTAAGTTCAGAATTCCTCAAAAAATATTCTGCAAAATCTCCAATCAAGCGCGAACTCCTATTGAACAAAGAAGCGCGGCGCGGTTGCCGCGAGGGGGATGCGTCATGCCTCGTCCGTTTCTGGCTCTCGCAGTATTAGCGCTGCTATTTGCAGCGACCTTTGGCAACGCGGAGTCGACAACAATCTCCGCCGTCTATGTCCACAATACTCTTTCTCTTTCAGTGCCCTACCAGGCCGCGCATAGCGGCGAGGCGGAGCTCACACTGGAACTGCTCGACCCGGAGGATCGCGTCCTCGGCCAAGTGAAGCACCGTACGCGCGTGACTGAAGGGAACGCGGTCTGGGATGCGAGGATGGCGCTCCGTGAGACGATGACGTTGGACGAACTCGTCTGGCAGCGCCTGCGTTATACGCTGCGCTACACCAACCAGTCAGCGCCCGATCTCGAGGATATCCACTCCTTGTCCGAGATTCTCGAACGGCCGCTGCTGCGCGTTCTCGGGCAGCGATCGTATATCGCCGGAGCGCCAGCGGCCATGCGGATCATCGTTTCGAGCTCAAGCGCTCAACAGACGACGGCTATAGTCAGACGAGGAACGGTGAGGATTGAACTGCTCGATCCCAATCATGGGCCCAAGCTGCTCTTTACCGGAGTTCTTGATCGCCGGGGATCTTTGGAAGCAGATTTCCATTTTCCCGAAGGGCTGACGGGCAGCTTCCCGGTGCGGTTCTCCGCCGATACGCCTTTAGGGCACGTCGAAACGACGGAGACTGTCGAGCTTGAAGACAAGGTCTCAGTGCTCTTGGCGAGCGAGAAGCCGATCTATCAGCCCTCGCAGACCATTCATTTGCGCGCACTTGCATTGAACCGTGCTGATCGACATGCCGTGGGTGGGCGCGCACTGACCTTCGAAGTGGAAGATCCGCGCGGAAACAAAGTATTCTGCAAAGAGACCGCGACGGATAATTTTGGCGTGGCGTCGGCGGAGTTTACGCTGGCCGACGAAGTGAATCTCGGAGCGTATCACGTCCGCGCAAAGACGGGCTCGGCGAGCACGAACGCCGCCGAATTAACGGTCAACGTGGAGCGGTACGTATTGCCGAAGTTCCGCGTCGCGATCGAGTTTGACTCGAAAAACGGTAAGCAAAAGCGCGATTACCGGCCTGGGGATCACGTTATCGGTGCAGTGAAAGCAAACTACTTCTTCGGTAAACCGGTCGACAATGCATCGGTCACGATCAAAGCTTCGGCGATGGATGCGGAGCTGTTCGACGCGGCTTCGGCGAATGGCCATACGGATCGCGACGGCACTTATCGCTTCGATTTCGTCTTGCCGCAATTCTTTGCCGGCAATGGAAAGCGCCATGGTGTGGCGTCGGTTGTGGTGGAGGCCAAAGTGAAAGATGCGGCGGACCACGCGGAGACGCGCGGTGAGCCGATTTTCGTAAGCCAGACATCGCTATTGATTACGGCTGTTCCCGAAGGCGGCAAGCTGGTGCGGAGTCTTGAAAATGAGGTCTTTGTTCTGGCGTCGTATCCCGACGGCACGCCCGCCAAAGCCGACCTCGAAGTACACGCTGGAGCTGCGCGGCAGCGAGTTAAGACAGACGAGGCCGGAATCGCCACAATTCGGATTCCGGGAAACGACGCGAACAACGTTCTGCGCATCGACGCCGATGACCGGAAAGGCAGTCGCGCCTCGGAGACCGTAACCCTGGAAACGCGATCGGGAGAAGATCAGGTGCTGTTGCGCACCGCTCACGCCATCGTCAAGCCCGGCGATCGTATGGAGATTGCGGTGCTCTCGACGCGGCGTAGCGGAGCGGCCTACATCGACCTTGTGCGCGATGGGCAGACGATTCTGACACGCGATGTGGATCTCGAGAACGGACGCGCCGAGATGAATTTGATCGCCGGTCCGGAGATGAGCGGGACACTGACGATTAATGCCTATGTGATTGGCCAGGATGGCCGCGAGGTTGAGGACCAAAGACTGGTGTTTGTGGAGCCCGCTGAAGAATTGCATATCGAAGCCGTGGCGGATGCGAGGAGTTATCTGCCCGGCGCCGAAGCGAGTGTGCACTTCCACGTGACCAATCAAAAGGGCGAAGGCATCAGCGCAGCGCTGGGACTGGAGGTTGTCGATCAGGCCGTTTTCGCGCTCGCGGAGAAACAGCCAGGATTCGCAAAGGTCTTCTTCTATCTGGAGCAAGAGCTGATGAAGCCCCACTACGAAATTCATTCACTGTCTTCAAACGAGATTGTCGATCCGGCGGGAGATGAGTCAACGGAATCGCACGAGCGCGCAGCGCGCGCTCTCTTTGCAGCCGCGGAAACAGTCGCTGTACACACGCTCGAGAGTGAGTCTGAGCGCGCGCTGCCAGAGACGAAAAAGGCCGATTACATGGCGCGGTACCAGAATGCGCTTCTCGACTACGTCCGGGAGCTTGCCGCAAAGATAAAGATAACGGACCTCGACCGTAAGCGGGATGTGGTCGGGGCATTTAAAGAACTGAAAGATTCAGACGGCCGCTCCCCACGCGACCCATGGGGCACGGAGCTGCGTCTGGCTCCCGCCACGTGGTGGAATGCGAAGCACCGTTTGTATCGTGTGACCAGCGCGGGGCCTGATCGTGTGTTTAATACTGCGGACGATCTTGGGGTATGGCTGGACCCCGAAACTGCTTTGGTGTCAAATCAGCCGCAATCGAACGTCTGGATGTCGCCGGAAAGCACAATCACCATACGGATGGAGCATAGAGTCGGTCCCGACAATGGTCTTACCGAAATCGACGGCACGGTCACAGATATGACGGGCGCAGTGGTTTCGCGCGCGAGAGTTGAAATTCAGCGGATCGGGGATAAGAGCATCCGAAATATCGACACTGACGCGGCAGGCAAATTTTGCTTTGCGGCATTGCTGCCAGGGCGGTACAGAGTGCAAGTCGAAGCAAGTGGATTTAGAACCAGCGTTCGAATGATCTCTCTCTCGGCCCGCGATCGCGGAGTTCTTTCTACGATGCTGGGCGTTGGCCAAGTCAGCGAAATGGTGACAGTTGAAGCGGCAGGGCAAGTTGAGACACTGGATGCGGCAATCGCTGGCGCTCGCCTGCAAGAATTGCCGTTGAACGGCCGCAACGAATCGGGATCTTTGACCGTGGTCCAGGGCGACAAGAAAATGAAAGATGTGCTGAAGGCGAACGGAGAGTCGGGCTCCTCCGCCGCCCCGGGCGGGCATGTCCGGAGCTACTTCCCTGAGGCGCTCTACATCAATCCCGAGATACTCACCAATGGCGATGGCAGGGCGAGCATCACGATCCCGTTGGCCGATTCGATTACTACCTGGCACATGGCAATGCTGGCTTCAACGCAGGCGGGCGCGATCGGAACCGGATCGTCGGAGCTGAAGGTCTTCCAGGATTTCTTTGTGGATCTCGATCTTCCCGTGACCCTGACGCAAGGAGACACAGTCTCTATCCCTGTGGCCGTGTACAACTATGCCCGCCAGGGCGGCGACGTGGATTTGAAACTGGAGCCCGAGAATTGGTTCTCGCTGGAAAGTGCGGATCAGCAGACGGTCTCCGTCGGAGTGGGGCAGGTAGGCGCCGCCCACTTCACCATCGCAGCGAAAAAGATCGGCAGGTTCAAACTGACGCTCACCGGCCGTATGCACGGCAGGTCGGAGCGCGAAGACACCGTGGTGCGCGAGATCGAAGTTGTGCCCAATGGAGAGGCCAAAGAGATCGTTTTCAGCAGCCGGCTGGATTCGGAGGTGCGCGAGACCGTGCGCTTCCCTGAATCTTCCATTCCAGATGCGAGCAAAATTTTCGTCCGGCTTTATCCCGGGCCGTTGAGCCAGGTAATCGAGGGGATGGACAGCATTCTGAGTATGCCCTTCGGCTGCTTCGAGCAAACCTCCTCGGCGACTTATCCGAACGTGCTGGCGCTCGATTACATGAAACGGACCAAGAAGCTGACGCCGGAAATTCACGCGAAGGCGGAAGGGTTCGTCGCAACCGGCTATCAGCGGCTCCTGACCTTCGAAGTTCCGGGAGGCGGATTCTCATGGTTCGGGAACGCTCCCGCCAACAAGATTCTCACCTCATACGGACTGATGGAATTCCACGACATGGCGAACGTTTACGATATCGACCCGCAAGTGATTGCGCGCACTCGCGACTGGCTCATCCGGCAACAGCAGCCGGATGGAAGCTGGAAGCCCGACACACAGTTCATCAACGAAGGCGCGACGAACCGCTTCAATGCGGATCTTCTGCGCATCACAGCTTATATCGCGTGGGCACTCGAGTCGGCGGATTACCGAGGAGAGACGATTGAAAGGGCTCGGCAGTTTATCGAGAAACATCTCGACGACAAGATGGATGCGTACACGCTCGCTGTTGTTGCGAATTTCGCCGTGGAGAGCGGCAAGGACTCGGAACTGACGCGCCGGACCCTCGAACTGCTGAGGGACTCAGCATCGCAGAAGGATGATTTCGTGTGGTGGTCTGCGGACGAAACCGGCGTCTATGCGACCGGCGACAGCGCGGCCGTCGAGACGACAGGGCTTGCGCTGCAGGCGTTTCTCAAAGCTGGGGGATATCCCGATGTCGTTCGGAAGTCGCTCGCGTGGATTGCCTCAAAAAAGAATGGGAGCGGTAATTGGGGCACTACGCAAGCGACAATCATGGCATTGCGCGCTCTTCTGAGGGCCTCCGAACAAAGCGGAAGTGACGCCCACGGAAAGGCGGAGGTTCTACTCAATGGGAAAAAAGTCGCAAGTGTCGAGATCAATAGGAAGAACAATGATCTGTTGCACCAGTTCGTCCTGCCGCAGATGAACATGGATCGCGACAACGAAGTTGAGATACGTTTTTCCGGGGAAGGTGGATTGGCCTATCAGATCGCCGGCCGCTACTTTGTTCCCTGGCCGGAAGCGACAACACCAGAGTCACTGGCAATCGACGTAAAGTATGATCGCACGCGGCTGGCCCAGGACGAGATTGTGAAAGGAACAGCGACCATCCACAATAATCTGGATAAGACTGCCAAAATGGTGATGGTGGATTTGGGGATTCCGCCGGGATTCGAATTACTGAGTGAAGACTTGCAGAAGATGTTGGAGAGAACCGCTGCCTCAAAAAGCGGTCGGCTCGAAAAATTCAATATGACGGCAACCCAGGCAATCTTATATTTTGATTCAATCGCGCCGGGCGATTCGTTCGAAGTGCAGTACCGTCTGCGCGCAAAGTACCCGATCCATGCGCAGGGATTCGCGTCGCGCGTCTACGAGTACTACGATCCGAACGTTATTGCGACAGCAAGGCCTGTGCAGTTTGAAGTAAGAGGACGCTGACTAAGCCACAGCCGAGAATGCAGGTTACAGGCGAAGTCGAACACAACAAATTCTGACTTCGCTATGAATCCAGATAGTCTAACTGCGTCACCTGATCCTCGATTCAGTCTTTGGCATTTGAGAACCGTAGTTGTGGTTGGTCGGCGATCCGAAATTGGCTAGAAACGGGCTTCGAGGAAATTAATCCTGACAAGTGGACATGTCGAGCGGTCGCAGTCGATGCAAGAAGCCATCTCACTGGTGCGAGGAAACCTCTTCCCGAATCTTAGTCGATTGCCCCGGCATTAGGATTGTCATGGCATCACGATTGTTCCGGCATTATGAGACAACGGTTCGATTGTCTGACTGCACGCTAGGCAAGCAGTCACGTGCTAAACGAACTCGGTCATAAGCCGCATTCCAGGCTGACCACTTCTAGCCACAGAATCGCCAGCCATTCGCCTTCCGAAGTATCGTCCAAAGCGAACATGTTAGCGCGCCTACATAACAGCCATGCAGTTTTTAGGGATTCTCTGAAGTAATTGATTCCGTGCAACTTACGACTTTCGCTGCGATTCTCGCCCTCGTTTTTCTGGCCGCTTGCGAGCAGCAGCAGCCCGCGCGGCCGCCACAAAGTGCACCCTCCGGCGAGGCCGCATCCAGCGGCCTCGCGACGCTGCGCAAGCTCGTCAACGCGAACAACTATCGCTCGATGGGTTTTGAATCTCAAGACGAAGTCAATTCCGGGTTGCTCGGTGATCCACTGCATGTTTTCCTGGTTCGCCTCGACCTGCTCCGCCAATTCCAGCCCGGCGGCGATCCCGACAAGTTACTCAGTGACATCGGCGAGGAACTTTACCCGGTGCTCGTCAACGATGCGCCACGCTCTGCGGTGGTTGTCGAGAAACAGGGCGAACAATGGTCTCCGGTCAGCTATGGCGGCGCCAACCTGGTGAAAGCGCTCGCCCAGCGCCGAGCGGGAAACTCAGCTATGGCGAAAGCCGCGGCACCCACGTATTTCGAAGTTCATGTCGCTGCGCTGAATATGTATTTCCTAGGCTATCGGCAGAAAACCAAGCTCATGCTTATTCCGCTGGTCGATGACCCGAAATACAAATTCGCTGCCGGCACTCCGGTTCCTGCCGCAAACGCGTTCACGGCACTCGTCCCGGCGGCCAAGGCCGTGCCCAACGATAAGCCCTTGTAAATTCGCACCGAGTTGAGGTCAAGGTCTGAGTAGTCGGCAAAACGGTTGGCATGCCTCGTGCAGCACTGATTGTACGACGTATCGCGCCTCTATCCGTGGACTAGGTAGCTGTTCGCCTCTCCCGGATCGGGCACCGGACGGCTTTTCTTGCTCCAGAGATCGTAATCGTTGCGGATACCAAACCGCGCCTTACTGTTAACCGAATAGCTCAACTCCTGTATTTCGGCCTGACCGGAAGTTATCCTTTCAAAACCTATCCCGCGCCCCCCACCGAAGTGCCATTCCTTAGTTCTTGTGCACAAGCTAATCTCCGTGACTGCCAGGAGGTCAAGGGGGTCGCGATAGAGTGTCGAACGCCCACAACGTTTTGGGGCCAGACGATATGCTATGGAACGTTCGCGAGATCGTGTGACACTCGGACGAGCACGTATTTCGGGTCGGCACGAGCATCGAGTGTGCCGCACACCAATGAGAACTGAGTGACCTGGCAGAGGCGATTTGAAGTTAGTTTCGTCACTTGCCCTTCTGTTCAGACGTCGCCTGCTGACGGGACCAACCCGCCTTTGCTTTGCAAGAGCCGTAACAGGCCGCACACCGAGAGTTGGTACATCTTGAGGGCATACCACGCAACTAGGTCAGCTGTAGATGGAGCCCGTCGGGTGGGGCTGGGTATTCATCTTCACCGAATGATAGGTATCGCGCCGGGCCTCAATATCATTCCTTACACCAGCGATTGGACGGGGTCTGTCCGGCAGTTCAACGATCGCTTGGTGGCAGGCGGATTGGACAGAGAGCTCCGGTTCCCAGAAGAGCCAAGGCAGCAGTTTTCGATTAAACCCAACGGCACTCTTCATCAGGAACATCATCTGGTGGTGGAGGGGGCGACAGTGCGCGGCGCGTACCTTTTGACGCATGAGCGTTGGATTGTGGGCTGGCAAATGCGCGAGGTTTGTCACTTCCGCCTCCCCGTCTCCGAGGGCCTAATCAATCGGCAGTACAAGGGAGTGGGAAACTCCATGCTTGATCACGCCCTTCAGAGGAGCACTCTGTTGTATTCCCTGGGCATGGGTGGTTTTGATCGCCCGCTTCCTCGCATGCTGAAGTCGCGAAATTGGTCATTGGCGAGGACGTCATTTTATTTTCGTTGCCTGCATCCCCCCCGCGTCTTGCAGGAGCTTGTTTGCTTGCGGACGTACCCGGGGTGGAATTTTGCTTTGGATAGCGGCGGCTGGGGCGGCGTCGGGTCCCTTTTGATCTCAGGCACACAACAGCTTAGGATGCGGCGCCCGGCAAAGAATTTCAACGTGTCCGTTGTCCGTGACTTCGGAAACGAGGTTGATGAAATCCAAGAGCGAGCCCGCGACTCCTATGCCCTGCTGCCCTGTCGAGACAGCGAGATCCTACGCCTGCGCTATCCCGCCGGCGATCCTCGTTTTTTTCGGTTCCTGGTCGATTCCGGTTCCGGACCGTGTGGCTGGGCCGTCGTGCTCGCGACTTCCATGCACGGGCACAAGCAATTCGGTGACCTGCGCGTAGGGACAATCGTAGATTGTTTGGCGGTACCGGGAGAGGAAGACTACGTCATTCATGCGGCAAGCCGATTTCTTCAGGAACAGGAAGTGGACTTGATCGTTAGCAACCAATCTCATCGGAACTGGCGCCGCGCTTTCGAACACGCTGGTTTTTGCTCCGGGACATCGAACTACATCTTTGCAGCGTCTCCGCAGCTGAGCGGTTTGTTAGAGCCGTTTGCCAGCAACTTTCCGGCGAGTCACCTGACTCGCGGGAACGGCGCCGGGCCAATTCACCTCTAAGAAGTGCGCATACGGGAAGTGCCCGTACCTCGATTGTGGGTGCACGTCGCGAGTATCTCTTCGAAGCGCGCTGTCGCTATTTCCCACGAAAAGTTCTCGCGCACCAGACGCGCGGCTGCGATCGCCTGGTTGTCATGAGTGTCCTTATCTTCAAGCAATTTCAGGCACGCGCTGGCGAAGTCGCTGGGAGCGTCCGCGATGCGAATGTTCTGCGGCGAAGACACCTGCAAGCCCTCCGCGCCGATGGTTGTCGACACGACCGGAATTCCAGACGCCATCGCTTCGTAGATCTTCAGGCGCGTTCCGCTGCCCACGCGAAGCGGAACGACCGAGACTCGACCGGCCCATAAATACGGTCGAACATCGGGGACCGTCCCAGTAACTCGAACCAGCGGATCGACGGATTCCAGCTTGCGGATGGCTAAAACCGGACGGCGGCCGACGATCGTGAAGGAGCAACGTGGCCGCCATCGCTGGATCACGGGGAGCACTTCCTTCACGAACCAAAGCACGCCGTCGATGTTCGGCATCCAGTCCATCGAGCCCGTAAACAGCAGATCGCAGGCGAGCTTGGCCTCCGGCATCGACGGCGGGGAGAAATACGCGGCGTCGACTCCGGTTGGAACTGGGGAAACATGGGAGACTCCACACATCTCACGCAGCAATTCCGCGTCCGCATCCGAAACTGTGATGACATGGGTCGCTCGCCGACAAGCGGAAATTTCGTAGGCCTGAAGCCGGTGCGCCTGATTGCGAAAGAACGTCCGCCGGATGGGATCGCCCGTCTGCTCGGCATACCTTCGCCAAATCATCGTCTCCACGTTGTGTTCGAAGAGGACGTAAGGTTGATCGGGCGGAAGATTCACAGTCGGCGCAAGGAAATCGCAAACGACGACATCGAAACACTCCCTTTGCAGTAACTCAGCCGCTTTGCGCTTTACCTCGTTCGAGCGCTTGCGCGCAAGTGTGACCGGCAGTTCCGAAAACATCGCGCCGATACTCTGCAACCAAAAGCGTGGCGAACTTCGTGGCGCGAGGTCAAATCGTACTTGCCAGGCTTTTGTGCAAAATTCGGAACTGCGCTCGAGCGCTTCTGGTTCCCCATCATGCGGAGCCAAATAGTGGATTTCGTGATGCTGCCGCAAGCGCCGCAGTATTTCCAGCGTGCGGATCTGGCCGCCTCGATTTGTAGGATGAAGGAACGCGGGGCCTAGCCACAGGATCTTCACTGGGAGAGTGTAATGGATGCCTGCGAAGAGCGGCTGCGTCCCGAACACGTTCTAGGGACGACGAGCTTCAGCGACGAGCCGACTCGGCCATTGGCACCGGTTCGTTTTCGAGTTCAAGGTAGGAGAGATCAGTAAATCGGCCGGCCGGGGTATGCAGCTTCAGCCCATGTTTGCTGGCCAGAAACATCGGATACATGACCCGCATAACGGAATGCCGCAAACTACGGGGATGCTCAGTCCAGGGCAGCGAGAGGTCATAGCCGTTTTCTCGCAAGCACTCGCCGACCGTTGACTCGATGGCAGCAACCTCGGTGGACGTCAACCGCTTTTTCCAACGAGCCAAAGGGTGTATTTGCTCCTGCGGAGCGTCCTCACGAAAGGAAGAGTTCGTTTCTGACAGGCGGCCTAAGCCAACGCGCTGAATCCGGTCGTAGTCGAGATCGTGATCAATAAAGCCGCCGAGCTTGCTTAGCGTTTCCCGCGGATTAGTGATGATGTCCTCATAGTGAATCTCCATATAGTCGGTCGGAAACTTCTGGCCGTGAATGCGGCCTTTGCGAACCATCCATTCCCAATAGAGCGCGGTCGCGACCAGGCTGTCGGTGTGGCTGCGGTCCCAGGGCAGGGGAGTGAAGCCACCCATTTTCTTGAGCGAGAGTGCAATGTCGCGTCCGTCACGGATGATGTGCAAAAACAGCGCGTTGGGTATCTCGCGCTTGATGCGCTCGATGTGCAACACATTTCCAGGACCGTATAAGGCCCAGCGTTTCATTTGCTGGCTCTTCGCCACTGCATCCATTACAGCGCAGATAAAATCGCCGCCAGTTCGGCACTCGTTTCGGACACGCGACAACAGTTGCTCTGGATCGATTCCGGCACGACGAAAGCCCTTGCTGCGGAGCCATGTTGCAACAATTATTTCGCGATTGGCGCGCTTCCCGAAGGAACCAAAGCGGGGGATCAGCATGTTATAAATCGGAATCAGCCCACGGTAAATGGCGAAGTCACCCGCCGACAACAACATGTCGTAAAGCAAGTTCGTCCCCGAACGGTGACAGCCCATTACGAAGACTGGAGAACGCTGGCGGTCGTTGGGGTTGGGCATCGGCACCATTATCAGTGATAAAAAAAACAAACCAGAACTTAGAGCGACCCGATATTCTAAATGCGGCCATAGCTAAGGAGCCGCATGGAAGCTGATTCCTCTTCGCCTGCCCCCTGTGCGTTCCGCGGCGACTTTGGCGTGCTGGCTGCCATGATTCGGCGGTCCTGGGCGGACAACCCCAATCAGCCTCTGCTTTATAGCGAAGCATTTCTTCGCTCCGCGTTCGACTACCCCGGCAGCAGCTTCAACCTGGCCCCCGCAGTTTATGGGGATGCGGGCCTAATTGGCTTTCTGGCGGGCTTTCCGCGCTCTATTCGCTGGCTCGGTCATCCGGTGCGGCTCATTCTGAATAGTTTTCTGACTGCGGATAACACTGTGAAAAGTCCGGGAGTCGGCATTAAGCTATGGAGCGACCTGGTCAAGCGCTGTCGCGACGAAGGCTACGACGGAACCATCACCTTCTGCATCGAAGGCGATGGCATGAGTCGCATGATGCCGCTGCTTACGCGCCTCTTGAAGCTCCATACCGAGCGCATCTTCTCCGTGGATTTCATGGTACGACTCTTGCGCCCCGCGCCATCCGAACCGCCCGCCCCGATCTTCGATCCCGCCTCCGATGCGGAAATCAATCTGTTCATGGAACTCGCTTCCGCGCTGCCCAGCAATTTGCCGATGGTGCGCCTCTGGACCAAAGCGGAAGCCGAATGGCAGTGTCGCAATCGGGCCGGCGCTCTCACGGTCAGCTCTACCGTGGAGGGACGGCGCGGCATGATCACCGGGTATATCATGCAAGCAGCTTCCGCGCCACCGACTAACGTCGTATTGCTGGGAGACCTTTTGTGGGGCGATCTGGAACCGACGGAACGCACGGAACTCCTCGAAAAGTTTCTTCGCGCCGCTACAGGCCGAGGGGCGTGTTTTGCCTCGTGCCCAGTACTCGGCTACGCATCACTCGACCCTGTTGTGGCTAGCGGATTCCGCCGCTCTAAGAGAGTGATCCATACCTATCTGACATTCTGGAACGGCCTTCATCCGCAGCCTGTATCCGCGCTTTACATCGATGTTTTGTAATCCAGTCTGGTCCTGGAACGCTCTCGTCACACGGGCTTCGCGGTAGGGTCGACTGCCGTCGCTGGGTCAATCAGCTTGCGGAACTGCCGCGCAGGATTGCCGGCAACCATCGTATTCGGAGGCACGTTCGTCATAACCACAGACCCTGCGACCACGGTGCTGCCTTGTCCGACGGTGACGCCTTTCATGATGATGGCGCCCCTGCCGATCCAAACGCTATCTTCGATGATGACGGGCTGGACTTCGTCGTCCCCAGGAGGCAAACCAGCCATTCGCTTGGAGGGATCCGCGGTGTGCCCTGGAGAATCAAAAATCCACACATTGTTGGCAATCCTGCAGTTCCGTCCGATGACGATCTTTTTCCCGATTGTAAAGTGACATCCGTGGCTGATTCCGCTGTTGTCTCCGATGATGAATGTGGGTTCGTCGGAGAAGCGCGCCGCGAATGAAAAAGTGCACTTTCCTTCGATCCTAACGTTGTCGCCGACGATCAATTTGCCCCGACCCAGTATGAAATGCAAGTGAGCGCCAGTATGTACGCCTCGGCCGTAGCTGGTGCAGTACGCCTTGAAGAACGGTTCGCAGAGGAAGACTCTGACAGCAAGTTTGTAAATAGAGCGAAGCGTCAGGAACACAGCAAGCAGCGGAACGGTGAGGACACGCGGGATAGGTGGCAGTCCAAAATTCAGCACCTGCTTCCTGCAATTGCGGAGCAATCGAGGTAGCCAATGATCCGATAGGGCAAAAGTTCGACGAATCATATCGCGGCGAACTGCGCGTCGCTCGCCAGCCGTGTCAGTAGTGCCGCCCTGTCTATCTTGCCGTTAGCGTTTAGCGGTATGTCGTCCAACCGAATAATTTTGCTTGGGACCATGTAGTCAGCAAGCGACGCTTTACAGGCGTTCTGGAGCTCTGTCATGTCGATTCCGGCACCACTCACAAAAGCCACAATGCCTTTTGCCGTGCCTTCACTCACCGGCCAACCCAACGCCACGGCCTGCATTACGCCCGCGCCTTTGTACAGTACTCCCTCGATTTCGCCAAGCTCCACACGAAAACCAAGAACTTTGATCTGATGATCGGTCCTCGCCAGGCAAACATATTCGCCGTTGGAAAGTTGCCGAGCCTGGTCGCCGGTTCGGTAGAAGATTTCATCTGGCAATCTGGCCGCATGAATCTTCACAAAACGCTCCGCGCTCTTGACCGGGTCCCTCCAATAGCCGGGAGAAGTCTGCGCGCCCGAAATGCAAAGCTCGCCAGACCTACCATCAGACACCAGCTGCAGATCATCATCCACCAGCACCGCTGTCAAGCCCGGATACGGCGTCCCGATCGGTACCATATCATTTACACACAGCCTTGGAGAGGTCCTTGGATCCCAACGATGCACTGTGCAGGCTATCGTTAACTCTGTCGGTCCGTAGAGGTTCTCTACTAGGGAATTTGGCGCCGCCGCCTGCCACGCTTCGGCGCTCGTTCGCGGCAGGGGCTCACCACAGAACAAACTCCAGCGGAGCGTTGGCAATGTGTCCGGCCCAAGCAGATTACGCTTACGCATCTGTGCCGGAATAGACGGCACCGAGAACCAGACGGTCAGCTCATTTTTATTAATGAACTTGCTCGGCGCCAGAAGATCGATCGGCGACATGGCATAGACGCACGCGCCCGCCTCCCATGCCACGAACAGGTCGAATACTGAAAGATCGAATGTCTGGTCGAAGGTCTGCGAGAAGCGGTCCCCGATCCGGAATCGATAGCGGTCCATCGCCCAATTGATAAATGCGCGAACGTTTGAGTGCAATATCGGCACACCCTTAGGAATGCCCGAGGTACCGGAAGTGAACAATAGATAAGCCACGCGATCCGACGGAAGCGGAGGCAGTTCCCCTTCCAGCGACCGGGCGGAGGCTAATTCGCCGACGCTTTCAGTCTCCGGCAACCATATGGGCGGAATCTTCTCCAGCCTATCCAGTACACCCGCGAGTTGCGTGGAAGCAAATCTGTCCGCGAAAATGGCATCTAAATCCGCCCAGCGAATCATGGCCCGCGTGCGATCCGCGGGGAAACGCGGATTCAGCGGGACGAACGCCGCCCCACTATAGAGCGCGGCCAGCGCTGCAGTATAGGAAAGCTCGCTGCGCGACCCGAAGACGCCCACGCGCGCGGCCGGACCTCCGATGCGCCCGACAATCGCGCCCGCCCACCGCCGGGCTGTCTGGTCCAGCTCTCCGTAACTGAGAACGCGGTCCTTCACCACCAGTGCCGGCGCATCGGGCCGCAGGACAACCTGCTTCAGAAATCCTGCGCGGAGCGAATCATCCGGGATCGGCATGGAATTCATTCTTCAATCCCCGCATCATCCCGGCCAGACGTTCCAGCGAAGTGGCCTCAATGAACTGTTCATCCGGCACGCTGACCCCATAGCGCTCTTCGAGTGCCATGAGAAACTCTATCGCCTTCATGGAAGTCATACCGAGACCACTGTATAGATCGGCCTTCTCGTCAAAGCCCTCCGGGAGCGAAGCCAACTCGGTCAGCAGTTGGCGCAGTTCACCCTTCAACGTCTCCAAAGTCCTTCTCCTGATTCTGGCGCCGGCCTTGTTGACCGGTTGTTGCGAGACAAGCGAGATTCTGGTCGAGGAATAATAAGCCGGTCTTGGCAGTTTGCTAATCGTCGTCGGGATCGGTTGCCGGTGTGGTATCGAGGAGGAAATGACTCGCGGCAAGCGGAGCTCGAATCTGGCCAAACACTCGCGGGCTCTGACTGAGGTTATAGAATTCGCTCAGGTTCGAAGTAGCCCGTGCGTCTGCAAATCCCAACGCGCCCTGGTCAATCCCGAAGTTGCCCTCGACGAACCGGAGGATTGAGCCAAAGTCTGACCGAACGTTGCTAACGGTACCAGCAGGTGTATAGGCGGAGATGAACAGCATGGGTACACGAAAACCAGCTTCGTAGCCATTCCCATTCAGGACAGGGGGTTCGTGATCATACCAGCCGCCCCAATCGTCCCACGTAACAATGATGGCAGTGTTCTGCCAATAGGGGCTGTTCCCGATGGCGTTCACGATGCTTGCTACCCACGAAGGGCCACCACCCGTATTCGTTCGGGGATGATCGGAATTCTGGCCCGTCGGGATAACCCAGGAGACTTGGGCTAACTTGCCATGGACAATGTCTGTGAGCACATTCTTGGGGCCAATACTCAAATTCTTCCAGTCCTCACCGGCACAGATTCCTCCACTCGGCTGGCAAATGTGTTGAATATCCACCGGAGCTGTCCATAAATTCTTGACACTTGGAGTGTAGTAGCGCCAACTCAACCCCAGATCGCCCATTGTGTTGCGCTCGAAGCAGGGGTAGATACGGTTTGCCGGCGATTCGACACCCCGGACGATGAGCCAAGCTAGAGTCCCCGGCGCAGACAGGCATCCCGTGCTCATCCCGTTGTCCTCCGCGACGAAGATGCCCGCCGCATCGTCCTGTGCTGAAGGTGCGCTGGTTCCTCCAAACAAGTACTGGTGCGCTGGCGCGCTCGAACCTTCATTGGTCTGGAACATGTAATTCGCCCAGCCATACTGCTCCGCCAAGTCGAGATAGGGCTGCACATCGGAGGGCTTCACATATGCGAAGTGAGCCAGTGGGGGACACGCTCCTTCACACGATCCAAGATCGGCCCCGTCCATCTTGCCGTTATCATACTGGCGCGTAAAGTCCTTGTGAGAATGTCCTAAATCGGATGTATCCACCAGGTCTATTTCATGTGGCGTGGTGATACCTCCTTGGGCGTTAAGGTTCTTCCAGTTCGTCTGCTGGATGTCGTAGGGCCCGCAGGACGGCGAACACAGTCCTTGGAACAGATTGTCGGGAGACCGGTTTTCCTGCACCACAATGACCACATGCTGAAAACTCTGGGCACCTGCGGCAGAGGCCATAAGTACGATGCACGCTGTCAAGATCCCATTTACCAGCACGAGACTCTTTTTCTCGGCGTATTTCGACAGCCGCACGCAGTACCCCATCAGAAACGGAGGGCTCGCCCTAACTATTTTCATTTTCATAACCCGCCTTCCTAATCTCGCAATCTTGCCCAGTCTGTATTCGTAAGAAATATGCTTCCGCAACCGCTCAAAGTCAACATGTAAGAGTTTGCATTACGTCGTCGTGCGTCCGCGGTTTGTCCGTAGTGATGTTTGCCTTCTGACTGCTACACTCACAAGTTGGCTTAACGCCATCACACTCTTCATTTATTGATTGGAATTCATGTTGAAACCTGGAGACATTGCCATCGTCAGCGGGGCGCGCACGCCCTTTGGCCGATATTGCGGAAAAATAAAAGATTACACGGCGCAGGAACTCGGCGCGGTAGCGGCGAAGGCTGCGATCGGGCGATCGGGAATCGACGCCAAAGAGTTCGATCACTGCGTTTTTGGCAATGCCCAGCAGACTTCGGGCGACGCGCTGTATGGAGCGCGGCATGTTGGATTGCGCGCGGGCTTGCCGATTGAAGCTCCGGCTCTGACCGTAAATCGGCTGTGCGGGTCGGGGATGCAGGCGATTGTCAGCGCGGCGCAGATGATCCAAACGGACGAAGCGAAGATGGTGTTGGCGGGCGGCATGGAATCCATGTCGCAGGCGCCGTTTTCGATCCGGGGACGCGATGGATTCACGCTGGCGCCAGGCGGAAAGCTCGAAGACTCGCTCATGGTGGCGTTGCTCGATACCTATTGTGGACTGAACATGGCGAACACGGCGGAACTGTATGGCGAGCAGCAGGGCATTACGCGCCAAGCGCAGGATGAATTCGCGCTACGCTCGCAGCAGAAAGCCGATGAGGCGTACAAAGCGGGACGCATTCAGGAAGAACTTACTCCGGTGCCGCTGCGCAATTCTAAGGGCGAGGCGACGGGAGAGACGCTGACGGAAGACGATCACCGGCGTCCTCAGACAACAATGGAGGGGTTAGCCAAGCTGCGCGCGGCATTTGGCAAGAACGGCACAGTGACGGCAGGCAATGCCAGCGGAATTGTCGATGGCGCGGCTGCGGTTGTTGTTATGTCGTTGGAGCAGGCGCAGAAAAGAAATCTCAGTCCGCTCGGACGAATCGTAAATTGGGGAATTGCCGGCGTCGATCCGAAGATTATGGGGAGTGGTCCGGTTCCGGCGACGAAGATTGCGCTGCAGCGTGCTGGCCTGACTTTGGATTACATCGATCTGATCGAAGTGAACGAAGCCTTCGCGGCGCAGTATCTGGCGGTGGAAAAAGAATTAGGACTCGATCGCGAAAAAGTCAACGTGAACGGCGGAGCGATTGCCTTGGGACATCCGCTGGGAGCAACCGGAACGCGCCTCGTGATCACGCTGCTGTATGAGTTGCGGCGGCGGAAGAAGAAGTACGGGCTGGCTACGGCGTGCATCGGTGGCGGACAGGGGATTGCTATGGTGGTGGAGAGTTTTCAGTAAGAGCGTTTTCACCACAGGCACAGAGAAATACACCAACGCCCATCTCATGATCTGAGATGCTAGGGCGTGCACCTAGAACGTCGGAGCTACTTATGAAAACAATGATCTGGATTCTTGGGTTGTTGATGACGTTGATACCGGCATTAGAAACAGTCGCAGCAGCGAATCCTACTGGCATTACTTCTTGCACGAGCAAGGTTCTGCCAAGCACCTGTGAATCAATTTCTGGGCAGCTAGAGTTCGTTAAAATTTTCCCCCTTGTGCAGGCGGTGGACTTTGTTGTTGCCGACCCTGATTCGTTCAAGCAAATAAAAGACGGCGCTATCGACATAGTGCTTGCTGATGTCCTTAAAGACACCAACTCGATTCCAATGCGACACAGTCCTTTTGATAATCAGATTATCTTCGAGGTTACTAAGAGTGCCAGCGTACGCTGCCCTAACCGAGTGGTAATTTCCACTGACCTTTTTCGTTCCTCTGATATACCCATAGGGCTTGAAAAAAAGACGACTCAAGCTCAAGGTCATCAAGCAGGTGTAGAGGGCTTCGACTACAGTCTCGTCCGGCCGTACCTAATGTTCATTCACGGGTACATCGAAGGATGCTGGTCACGGGCTGGCCAACCTTAGAAGGATTGTCATGGAAATCAATAAAGTAGGCGTTCTCGGTTGTGGCCTGATGGGTTCCGGGCGGGTGGGCCACTTTAACGGGGAAGCATAACCCCTGGGCTCTATAAAGCCGTGGGTGCGCCACTTCTCACGCTTTTTGAGAAGTGGCCCTACCACCGCGATTAGCGGTTACTCATGCTTGCACGGGAGCGGAAACCGCGCTAGGGTTGTAAGCGTATGAACGATTTGCGAAGCCAGATCAATAGCCTGTCCGCGGCGGAGAAGGCGGAACTGCTGGATACGGTTTGGGAGAGCCTGGAAGCGGATGCGGTATCGCTGACGGATGCGCAACGGGCGGAGCTTGATTACCGAATCGCTCGGCATGAGCAAAACCCTTCCGACGTCATCCCGTGGCAGCAAGTCAGGGCGGGCCTGTTTAAGAAACCGTGACTCTCCTGGTCGTCTGGATACCAGAGGCAAATGAGGATTTGCTGGATGCGCGGGCATGGTATGACAACGTTCGCCCGCAGCTTGGGGAGCGTTTCGCGTTGGCGGTCGAGGCCACGGTTGAGACAATCGCGGAACATGCATTGCAATTCCCTGTCGTCTACCGGAGCCGTCGCCGTGCGGGAGTGCGGCGCTTTCCGTACGGAATATTCTTCGAGGTTCAGGAGCATCGGATCGTGGTCATCGCCTGCTTCCACGGCAGGCGCAATCCGAGGCGCTGGCAGGTGCGGTAAAAAAGTCTGATGTTGCTTGAAACATTTACTCTTAAGTCATCTTTGTCCAAGAAAGCATTCCTATGGAAATCAAGAAAGTCGGCGTTCTAGGTTGTGGCCTGATGGGATCTGGCATAGCGCAGGTGTGCGCTACCGCTGGGTTTGAAGTCACCGTGCTCGAAGTCGAGCAGAAGTATCTCGACAAGGGCTTTGCCGGGATCGAGAAGTCGCTGGCGAAGTTTGCCGAGCGTCCGGTGGAGAAGGGTGGGATCACTCCGCAGCAGAAGGACGAGATTCGGGCGCGGCTGAAAGGCACTACTAACAAGGCCGACCTCGCCGATTGCGACGTTGTGATCGAAGCCATTATTGAGAACGTTGAAGAAAAGAAGAAGATGTGGGCGTCGATCGACTCTATAGTCAAAAAGGAAGCGATCTTTGCCTCGAATACTTCTTCCATCTCGGTGACGGAGCTTTTGACGGCGGTGAAGCGTCCGGAAAGATTTATCGGGCTGCACTTTTTTAATCCCGTTCCGCTGATGAAGCTGGTGGAGGTGGTGAAGACGATTGCCACTTCTCCCGATGTGTATGACGCGGCTTACGAGTTTGCTAAGCGGTTGGGGAAGGTTCCAGTGCGCACGTCGGACAAGACAGGATTCATCGTGAACCGGCTGCTGGTGCCTTATTTGCTTGATGCGATCCGGGCTTATGAAGAGGGCGTGGGGTCGATCGAAGACATCGATAATGCGATGAAGCTGGGGTGCGGGTATCCGATGGGGCCGTTTACTTTGCTGGATTTTGTCGGGCTCGATACGACTTACTACATTACTCATGTCATGTATGACGAATTCAAGGAGCGGCGATTTGCGTCGCCTCCGCTGCTGAAGCGGCTGGTGATGGCGGGATGGTATGGGCGGAAGTCGGGGCGCGGTTTTTATGATTATGCGAACCCGGAGAAGCCGGTGGCGGGGAAATTCTAGGTCAGAGGTTTGAGGTCGGATTGTAGAGGTACTTGCCCGATCAGGCCAATCTTTTTATTTTTCTCGATCTTTAGAATCATGGACTTAGACGGAAAACGCCGCCAAATCTTTGAGTTTAAAGGGCTTATTTGTAAAATCCTGTGAAATAAAGAGTTAGAGGCGGTTGCTCGGTTGCTCGCGCCCCAAGAAAAAGGCGCGGAATGAATCCGCGCCTTTATTCACTCTATAGTTCTATTGTATCAATTCCGACTAGCCGAAGTGGACACGTTTTCTAACTTTATATTTCCAGGCTGTGCATTGACTTAGGGGGAAAATCGTCGAAACGGGGGCTTGACAAGATTTGGGGAGGGCTGGGTTGGAGGGAGCGAAACAAGCTCGGTGGCGGCTAGAATCCCATGCGGGGCCGCGTTACTTTAATTAGTCACAATATTTTGAAGTTGATTCGCGGCATTTCTTCGGTGGCAGTTCCCGTTTCTCTCACCCTGCGGAGAACATCTTGACAGATATCTTCAAGAATTCCTTCGGAGTTTAGCTGAAGTTCGAGAGTCCACTCGTCCTTAGGGACTGCTCTCAGTTGGCCATCTCTGAAAAGATTGTAACCATTTGAAGTTTTTTGGACACTCACGGTATATGTGGCCACTAAGTCCTGAAGAGCGGCGACAGCTTGCTCGGCGGATTCGTAGGTGTCTTTTCGATTCGCAATGCGCCAATACTCTTTTTGGTTAGGTCTGCCCACGTTGAAACCATGAATAAACATTTGGTCAAGCGGGTCAACCATCCATCGAATGATAGGATCGAAAGGAGTGGGAGTCCCGCGAAACATCGTTGCGACGGGTCGCTTAGTAAGTTTGATTCCCATTCCTTAGCCTATGCACAAACGAATAGAAGCGCAAAATTACGAACGTAACGCAGCTCAAAAAGTGGTAGGTCGGAAGTTCAGTTAACAGCTTGGGCTGGGGGTCTTCGGCTGCGTAGGGTCATTCGTTTATGAATGACCCTACTTCGTTCAGGATGACAAATTTGAAACGGGATTGTTAATCAATATTTGAGCTTATGACCTACGAAAACATTCTCCTCGAAAAGAAAAACGCAATCGCCTACGTCACCGTCAACCGGCCAAAGGTGCTTAATGCGCTCAGCCTGGCGACCATGGAAGAACTCGGGGTTGCCTTTCAAGAAATAAAGAATGATGCCGCGATCCGCGTGGCGATCTTGACCGGCTCCGGTGAGAAGGCTTTTGTTGCGGGGGCGGATATTGGCGAACTGGCGAAGCAGGAACCGGTCTCCGGCAAGGAG
>JBATZM010000005.1:0-42452 GCA_049674665.1 Terriglobales bacterium | reverse complement strand
CCTGAGGGGCCGGAACGGAGAGGAGGTTGAAAGAACCAGAAAGGTGGTTTTGGGGAAAAAGTCTGACCTCCGCAAGTGGGAAGCAGAAGAAAAGCTACAAACCATCTTGCAGCAGGAGAACGGAAAGGGCATTAGCTCATTCACCGCGAAAGCGGATGATTCCGTGACTCTCGCCTGGTTCGTCACCGAGAAGTACATTCCCATGCGTCGCGGGCGATGGCGGCCCGCTACAAAACAGAAAACCGAGTTCGAGATCGAGAAATACCTGGTCGAGAACTTCAAGAGTGTTCCGATCCGCGAGGTTGGACTTTTCGAACTGCAGGTCCATCTCAACAAACTCGCTGAGAGCTATTCGGAATCGATTGTGAGACACACGTTCGTGAACGTCCGCTCGATCATGCGCCTGGCGCGCAAGCTGAAGTTCCTACAGGAGGATCCTGCCGAGGAATTGAAGATGCCCCAGACCAAAGAAGTGAAACGTCCGACCATGAGCGCGAAACAGATCAACGACCTCATCAGCGTGATCGAAGATATCCACGATCTTTGCCTGATGAGCATCGCCCTGTTCTGCGCAACCCGAACCAGCGAGACGCTTGGGTTGACATGGAAGTCGTATGCCGGGGACAAGCTGATTCCGCTAAACACTGCCTTCGAAGGGCAGCTCTATGAAGGGAGGCTCAAAACACGGGAGAGCCGCAATGCGATCCCGATACCGGAAGATGTGATACCGATTATTGAGGCTTGGCGCAGCGTGTCGAAAAACACTGCACCCGATGCCCTCATGTTTCCGACATTCGGTCGTGGCACACGGAAAGGGGAAGTCGTTCCGCGTCAGGGGCGGAACTTCCTCAAATGGCGAATCTATCCCATCGCCGACAATCTGGGTATTCCAAGGAAACTCGTGACCTTCCAAGTGATGCGCCGCACGCTGGGCACCGACATGCAAGGGCACGGGACGATGAAGGATGCGCAGCAGATCTTGCGGCACACCAGCATCAAGACCACCGCTGAAATTTACATGCAGGAAATTCAGGCGAGCGTGCGCTCGGCCATCAACTCACGGACGCGGGAGATTTTCAGCCAGCGCACGAAAGAACTGCGTCAACTGGAGAACCCGGTATCTCACCAGAGGAAACCCAATTCTCTCAAACCTCGGAACACAACGGTTCCAAACGGTTCCAAGTTCGCTCGTGGGGTATTTGCAAATGGCTGAAAAGAATGGCTCCTCAGGTAGGACTCGAACCTACAACCCTCCGGTTAACAGCCGGATGCTCTGCCATTGAGCTACTGAGGAGTGGGAGCACGCTTCTTTGTGCTTTGACTGTCTTAAAAATCATACCAGAGGCTGCAGCCGATTGGAAATTCGCGCGTTTGGCAATTGCCTGTCAGCAGTTTTGAATCCTCGATCAATCCTCGATCAATGATCCAAGGTCCTACGATCTTGGAGAATCGCGTCGGATTGAAGGTCTCCGTCAAGCCACGGTTCTGCTAACCTTAACCTCGGCGTTTCGTCCACAACAAGAGTGAGGTGTTTATGCTGGGAGGTTCGCGTTTGCCGATTGTTTTCCTGATTCTTCTTGCTGGCATGTTTGCCATGGTCTGTGCGGGAGATTCCTGGGCTGGGGATTCCACTACTCCTTCTATTCCTTCCGGTAGTTCTTCCGGCCCTCCAAAAGCCAAAGTTGAGCCGGTCGAGGACACTGTCCAGGGTCACAAAATTATCGATCGTTATCGCTACCTGGAGAATCCGAACGATCCTGACACCAAACTCTATGTTGAACAGGAACTCAGCTACACACGTTCCATTCTTGATCCGCTTCCCGGACGCGACAAGATCAATGCTCGTCTCTCGCAATTGCTTGAGATTGGCACCGTCGGAGCCCCGCAGTTGGGCGGCAAATATTATTTTCATACCCGTCGCGAAGGCAACCAGAATCAGCCGGTGTTGTATGTGCGCGAGGGACTCAACGGCGGATTAAACGACAGCGACCGCGTACTCGTTGACGTGAACAAAATGTCAAGCGACGGCACGGTTGCGCTCGACTGGTGGTTCGCGTCCGATGACGGCAAGTACGTCGCCTACGGGACCTCACAGAGCGGATCGGAAGAGAGCACGCTCCATATCGTTGAGAGTGCGACCGGCAAAGTGTTGCTGGATACCATCGATCGCACTCGCTTTGCCAGCGTTGCATGGATGAAAGACAGCTCCGCTTTCTATTACACTCGACATCCTAAAAAAGGCGACGTGCCAGAAGGAGAAGAGGTCTACCACGTCAAAGTTTTCTACCACCAGATCGGAAGCGATCCCGCCAAAGATCCACTTATCTTTGGCGAAGGCCGCAATCCGCAGGACATTCCCAACGTTAGTCTCTCTGAAGACGACCGCTGGTTGCTGATTGATGTGGGCGAAGGCTGGACTAAGTCGGAGATGTATTTACAGGATCTTCAGTCGAAGAATCCGCCCCTCGAAATCACTACCGGCAAAGATTTTCTTTACGGCGTCGATTTCTTTGAGGGCAAACTCTACATCACCACCAACGAAGACGCGCCTCACTATCGCGTATTTGTGGCTGACGCGGCCAATCCTAAGCGCGAAAACTGGAAAGAAATAATCCCGCAGTCGGACGCCGTTTTGCAGAATGCGAGTGTGACCGGCGGCAAGTTGCTGGCACAGTATGAGCACAATGCGACTTCTGAGCTGAAGCTGTTCGGGCTCGACGGTAAGAAGCTCGCGGACGTCCCGCTGCCGGCCATCGGAAATGTTTTCAGCGCGTCAGGCCGGTATGACCGCAACGAAATCTTTTTCGGATTCCAATCTTTCACCGTGCCGCCGTCGATCTATCGCGTCGATTTAACCGACGTAAAGAGCGCTCTCTGGGCCAAGGTCGACGCGCCCTCTATCGATGGTTCTGCCTATGACGTGCAACAGGTTTGGTACAGCTCGAAAGACGGCACGAAGGTCCCGATGTTTATCGTCAGCAAAAAGGGAATCGAGAAGAACGGCAAGAACCCCACTCTGCTGACCGGCTACGGCGGTTTTAACATCTCGATGACACCGGCTTTTAGCCGCAGCATGTATCTCTGGATGGAGCACGGTGGTATTTACGCGGTTGCTAATCTGCGCGGCGGCTCTGAGTTCGGAGAAGACTGGCATCGCGCAGGCATGCTCGAGAAAAAACAGAACGTCTTCGATGATTTCATTGCTGCCGGCGAATATCTGATCGCGCAGAAATACACCGACAAAGATCACCTCGCGATTCAAGGCGGATCGAACGGCGGTCTCTTGATGGGCGCGATGATCACGCAGCGTCCGGACCTTTTCCGCGCGGTAGTATGCCAGGTTCCTCTACTGGATATGCTGCGTTATCAGAACTTCCAGATCGCAAAACTTTGGATTCCGGAATACGGCTCCGCCGAAGATGCCAAGCAGTTCGAATGGCTCTATGCTTACTCGCCTTATCATCACGTCAAGCCGGGCATCGAGTATCCTGCCATCCTCTTTATGACTGGTGATACGGACACGCGGGTCGATCCTATGCACGCCAAGAAAATGGCTGCGCTGATGCAAGCTGAAGCGAAAAATGGTGACAGCAAAGACAGGCCGATTCTGTTGCGCATTGAAAGCAAAGCTGGGCACGGGCAGGGCAAGCCCATCACCAAGCAGATCGAGGAAGGAACCGATATGTATTCGTTCTTATTCTGGCAGTTGGGGGTGACGCCGTGATTGGAACCTGTGGAGCGACGGGCGTCCCCGCCCGTCTACGAGTCCCTGTGCTCTCTCGTGTCCACTGTGGTTAAATGATCGCGGATGCCCACTGAGCAGAAAATTCGTGTCCTGGTCGCAAAGCCCGGCCTCGACGGCCATGATCGCGGGGCCAAAGTGATCGCTCGCGCTCTCCGCGATGCCGGCATGGAGGTCATATATACCGGCCTGCGCCAAACGCCGGAAATGGTCGTCAACGCCTCGCTCCAGGAAGATGTGCAGGTCATCGGTCTGTCGATTCTCTCGGGTGCGCACAACGCCATTGTTCCGCGCGTGATGGACTTGCTGAAGCAAAATAAAATGGACGACGTGCTGGTGCTGGTCGGCGGAATTATCCCAGATCAGGATATTGAAGGTCTCAAGAAAATCGGCGTGGCCAGCATCTTCCAGCCCGGCACTCCGATGGATGACATCGTGAAGTTCATCCGCGAGCACGTAAAACCGCATGGCGTGCCTGCCATATAGCCTCAATTCAAGCCGCTCAGTCCAACCAATCTTTGTTATCTCCCCTCAAACTTTGTCATCCTGAACGAAAGCGAAGGATCTGCTTTCGCCTGCATCGCCGAAAATTTCCGCCATCTTTCGCGAGCTCAATAGTGCATCATGGTCCTGTGTCGTCACACTTCTTTCGGATCGAATCCGTTGACCGAGCACGTATCCTGCATCTTACTTCGCCCGACGGCACGAACCGTCTGACCTGCACCTGCGTGCATGCGCTGACCGTCGCCATCGCCGAATTTGAAGACGAACTGGGAAAGCGATCTCGCCCACTGATCATTGCGGGCAATCCCAAATCTTTCTCGGTCGGCGCTGATCTGAACGAAATCGCCGCTCTGAGCGGGTTCGAAGCTTACGAGTTCTGCGCCATGGGACAAATATTGATGAACACAATCGCCAGCTATCCGGCCCTAGTCATCGCCGCGATCGAAGGCCACTGCATGGGCGGAGGTCTTGATCTCGCCCTAGCCTGTCACAGAAGAATCGCCGCACCCCATGCCGTGTTCGGACATCGTGGCGCCGCTCTCGGCCTCATCACTGGATGGGGAGGCACGCAACGTTTGCCGCGCTTGATCGGGAAGGGTAGAGCGCTGGAGCTTTTCATCTCTGCGGAGAAAATCTCCGCCGTTCGAGCTCTCGAAATGGGATTGGTGGATGCAATCTCCGGCGACCCCGTCGGGGAGGCTATGCGTCTAATGCATACTCTTTGATAATTCATGCATTTTTTGTGTGGCGCGGACACTCTTGTCCGCGAACGCCGACAGAGTTCATGCACACAGTGGAAGGGTATGCACAATTCATCTGCTACAGCACCAACGACCAGACCAGAAACGCTCTCATCCAAACCAAATTGAATACAAACAGTGCCCCGCAAAGAATTACAAAACGTCTTCGCTCCATCCGTTCCGACCATTTTCCCATGGTCAGATATGCTGGATACACCGGCAGCATATACCGCGGAGCGCCCATCAGCGGCGGCCAAACAAAGCGTAAGAGAAGATGCACGATTACGGCTGCCGAAAAAAATCTGTCTTCGATTCGCCGCCGGGCTGCTACTCCCGCAATGAAAAAGAAAACGATCGCCAATAAGCTGATCATCACAAGCGAGTCGTAGTGGACTGCCAGCGAATATATCGCCTGCCACAGCGTTGTCCAGGGAGGCGCCACCTGCGTGTGCCAGTATGTGCGATAAGCCGCCGCTACACTCGGGCGCCCTGTTTGATGTAACCAGAACCAATACCCCAACGTTCCCAATGGAGCGAGCACCACCAGCCATCGCGTTCGGCGCTCCGCTCGCCACGCCATGATCACCAATGGCACGAACAACAGAGTTCCCGCCGAACGTGTTAACCCGGCGGCGAACGCGCAACCTACCGCCTGCGTCCACCGCTCGTCCCGTGCCCAAACCACGCACCAGACGATCAGTGCGACCGCTAACGCCTCCGTGTATCCCGTGAAAAAGAAAAAACTTGCCGGCCACACTGCGGCTAGGGCCACCGTCCGCAGCGGTTGAACATCTGGAAATTCACTCCGAAACAAACGCAGCAGACCCCAGAAATAAAAAAAAGCCGCTATTGTCGAAATCAACAAAGCCGCAAGTGTCGGTTCAACCACTCGGCTCAATACCCGAATCAGCCAGGGATAGAGCGGATAGAAGACGACTGCCGGCTGTAAATCATATCCACGCTCAGAGATTCGCAGATACCAAAGCGTATCGAAGCGCTCCCAAACCCCCAGCAACGCATAATGCAGACCGTGCGGTGAGGGCAAATTTTCAGTCAGGGCGTTCTTGTGAATCAAAGCCGGATCTGGATGAAAAAATACCGCCACTGCCGCCGCGATTCCCGAATAAAACACGCGCAAGACCGTCGTGATCGCGAAAGCGAGTTGCCAGTCTGCCCACGACTTTACTTTGTGCCACATTACTGGTTCACCTACTTGGTCCGCCCGACAACAAAGTCCGCAGCTGAGTCTACCAGTCAAATCGTTCTGCTCTGGGCCACGCTGGTATAGTAAGTAGTTTCGTAGATAATTTCGTAGATAGTTTCGAAATCTGCCCTCATGCGCGAACGCACAGAATCCACTGCTGTCACCGTCAACAACGTCCTGCCCACCAAGCTTGACCCCAGCTCTCTCCGCTTCGAATCCAACATGCGCGCGCTTGCCGACCTCGTTGCCCAGATCCGTAACGAGGAGGAAAAAATTCGCGAAGGCGGGGGCGCTAAAGCCATCGAAAGTCAGCACGCCAAATCCAGGCTCACCGCTCGCGAGCGCATCAACCTCCTCGCCGATCCCGGTTCTTTCTTCGAACTCGGCCTCTATGCCGCGCACAAAATGTACGAAGACTGGGGCGGCGCGCCCGCCGCCGGCGTTATCACTGGACTTGCTCGTATCCAGACCCGCATGGTCATGCTTATCGTGAACGATGCCACCGTCAAAGCCGGTGCGTTTTTTCCCATGACCGCGAAAAAAGTTATTCGTGCGCAAAACATTGCCATCGAAAATCGTATTCCGACAATCTACCTCGTCGATTCCGCCGGCGTTTTTCTCCCGTTGCAGGAAGATGTCTTTCCCGACACCGACGATTTTGGCCGTGTGTTCCGCAATAACGCGGTCATGTCGGCCATGGGCATCCCACAGATTGCTGCGATTATGGGCATGTGCGTTGCGGGCGGCGGATATCTTCCCGTGATGTGCGACCACGTTCTTATGACCGACGGCAGCGGCTTGTTTCTCGCTGGCCCCGCGCTCGTGCAAGCTGCTATCGGACAGAAAGTTTCCGCTGAAGAGTTAGGTGGCGCCGCCATGCACTCCGCGATCAGCGGTACCGTCGATTTCCGCGAGCCCAACGACGAAGCCTGCATCAATCGCATTCGCTCGCTTATCGAAAAGTGGGGATATCGGCGGCAGTCCCTTTGGGATCGCAAAAAGCCTGTGGATCCGGCCATGTCCGCGGAAGAAATCTACGGTGCCTACGATGCCTCGCCCGCGCGCCCCTACGACATGAAAGAAATTCTCGCGCGCATCGTCGATGAAAGCCGCTTCGACGAGTACAAGCCCGAGTACGGTGCGACGCTGATCTGTGGCTACGCTCGCATTGGAGGCTTCGCTGTAGGAATCGTCGCCAATCAGAAACTCCACGCACACCAGACGGATCATGAAGGCCACAAGCGGGTTGAGTTCGGTGGCGTCATTTACACCGAGTCTGCCGAAAAAGCTGCCCGTTTCATCATGGACTGTAATCAGAATCTGATCCCGCTGATTTTTTTCCATGATGTCAACGGTTTCATGGTGGGACGCGATGCCGAGTGGAGCGGCATCATCAAGGCGGGAGCAAAAATGGTGAATGCGGTGTCGAATTCTGTTGTGCCGAAAATAGCTGTGATCGTCGGTGGTTCTTTCGGTGCTGGACACTATGCCATGTGCGGCAAAGCTTTTGATCCGAGATTCGTCTTTGCCTGGCCCACGGCGAAATATGCGGTGATGAGCGGCGATGCCGCTGCCGGCACGCTGGTGGAAATCAAAGTCAAACAATTGGAGCGTAGCGGCAAGAAGTTGAGCGAAGAAGAAAGAAAAGAACTTTTCGATTCGACGAAGAAAACGTATGAAGAGCAGACCGATCCACGATATGGTGCTGCAAGGTTGTGGATCGACAAGATCATTGACCCCATGGAAACGCGGCAGGCTATCACACAGGCACTGGAAGCAGCATCGCTGAATCCGGAGGTGCGGGAGTTTAAGGTTGGAGTGCTGCAAACATGAAGGAGGCTCTGATTAAATGTCGACAAGGAGCATAAACGAAGGGTACAAAGAGGTGCACGGAGGCACCCGGGAACTTAATCAGAACTTCCTTAAGGCGGATCATCGGGCGATCTGATGCAAAGGGGCTAACATGATCAGCAAACGCACGAAGGTATTCGCATTCTTATTCGTTGTATGTGCAGCATTTTTTTATGGGGATTATGTGGGTTTTCAGTACGGGCTACTTCGCATGGGGTGGAAGGCGAACGGAGCAAACGGATGGTATTCGTCAGGATATTATGATCCTCCCCCACAGCCCCCACTGGCCAGAGCGGTATTCTTGATAGCAACAACTTCACTCATAGCTGTGTTCGTGTCGGTGGTGATCGACATTCGTCATTTCTGGCGCAGACCGAAAAGGTGATCTGTGGTTACCACTTCTAGAAGTGTCAAGTTAATCGAATGCCCCCGCGATGCCTGGCAAGGCCTCAAGGGCCAGATCCCTGCCGAACTCAAGACGAACTATCTCCAGGTTCTAATCTCCACCGGCTTCAAGCACATCGATGCGGTCAGTTTCGTCTCTCCCAATGCTGTCCCGCAGATGGCTGACTCCGAAGAGGTTCTAAAAGAACTCGATCCGCCCGACGATGTCGAAATCATCGGCATCGTAGTCAATGAAAAAGGTGCGCAGCGAGCGATCGCGACCGAGGCGGTGCGTACGCTAGGTTTCCCGTACTCGATCTCGCCCACATTTCTGCAGAACAATCAGCGGCAGACTCTGGAAGATGCGATTGAAGAACTGGAAAAGATCGAAAAGAAAGCCGACGAAGCCGGACTCGACACGGTCGTCTATATCTCGATGGCCTTTGGCAATCCTTACGGCGACGATTGGAGCGTCGACGAGGTAGTCGCAGCCGTGGGGCTGCTCGAGATCCAAGAGATTCGCATGATCTCCCTCGCCGACACCGTGGGCGTAGCGCCGCCTGAGAAAATTAAGGAAGTTGTTTCTGCGGTGATGGCCGAATACGGATACCTCGAAATCGGAGTCCACCTGCACAGCCGTCCTGACCAGGCCGCCGCTAAGATCATCGCCGCTTATGAAGCCGGTTGTCGCCGCTTCGATTCCGCCATCGGTGGCCTCGGCGGATGTCCCTTCGCGCAGGATGACTTGGTTGGGAACATTCCTACCGAGACGGTAATCGAAACCCTGCGCAATTGCGGGGCGCAATTGCCGTCGCTGAAGCCGTTGGACGCATTGCTGAGAGCGACGGTCGAAATCGGCGCGAGGTACAAGACTTCAGCGGCGGCCGACTGACAGGACTGAGAAGCCACCATGACCTACAAAACGCTCAACGTCAATTTCGATTCCGTCGCGACCATCACCCTCAACCGTCCCGACAAGCGCAACGCTGTCAGCTACAAACTCATTGACGATCTGATTCACGCTCTCGAAGAAGTGAGAAACTCTTCCGCCCGTATTTTGATCTTGACCGGGGCAGGGAAGGCCTTTTGTTCCGGAATGGACCTCGATAGCCTGAAAGCCCTGATCGGCCGTACGCCCGAGCAAAATCTCGAAGACTCGCGGACCATGGTCAGTTTGTTTCGTTCACTCTATGAATTTCCGAAAATAACAATTGCCGCGGTCAACGGCGCAGCCATTGCCGGCGGCACCGGACTCGCATTGCTCTGCGATTTCACGCTTGCCGTGCCGGAAGCTAAGTTTGGCTACACCGAGGTCCGGATCGGATTCGTACCTGCGATCGTTTCGACTTTTCTTCTGCGCCAGGTGGGCGAAAAGATCGCCCGCGACCTGCTGCTTACAGGTCGCATCTTTGACGCGGTGGAGGCCCTGAAAATAGGCCTGATCAACGAAATCGTTCCCCCGGAAAAGTTGCTCGACCGTGCCCATGAACTCGCCGCGCAGTTGGCGGGGAACAGTCCGCTTTCACTTTTCTATACCAAGCGCCTGCTGACCGATCACGCACGCGCCGAACTCGATACGCAAATTGAAGCCGCTGTCCGCGAAAATGCTGGTATCCGCGAGAGCGCCGATTTCCGCGAAGGGATCGAGTCCTTCCTGGAAAAGCGCAAACCAAAGTGGACGGGCCGATGAGTCAGCGCAATACATCGATGCCTGCAAATGTGAATACGAAGACGCCAGCAACAGTGAATGAAACGCGCATCCGCGTTCGTTATGCGGAAACCGATCAGATGGGCGTCGTCTATCACGCCAATCATTTCATCTGGTTTGAAGTGGGGCGGGTGGAATTTCTTCGCCAGTGCGGTTTCAGCTATAAAGACATGGAGCGCGAAGACAACTGCTTTATCGCCGTAGTTGACGCGCAGTGCCGCTATAAGGCTCCCGTACATTATGATGACGAGGTCATTGTGCGTACATATTTGAAGCATGTTCGGGAGAAAGTCATTCGCTTCGGGTATGAACTTGTAAAAGTGGAGACAGATGTCTTGCTGGCAGAAGGCGAGACCACGCACATTGTGGCCGATTCGAAAATGAAGCCCCGCGCGCTGCCGGAAAAATATATGAAAGTGTTTCGGTCAGCAGTAGGAAGCGGAAGTTTTTAGCTGAGCTGAGAAAACAACAACCGAGAACTGAGAACTGAGAACTGCACTTGCAAGCCTTGCACATCAACGGAAACGATCTCACGCTGGAAGCGGTGCGCGAAGTAGCGCACGCCGATATTCGTCGTCCTGTCCTACTTGCTCCCGATGCACGCGAGGCCGTTAACCGTGCCCGCGCCGTCGTCGATACGCTCGTCGCGAATAATAAAATTTCTTACGCGATCACGACAGGCGTTGGCAAGCTGAGCGATGTACACATTGTCGGTGATCAGGTTCGCGAGCTGCAGGTCAATCTCGTACGCTCGCACGCGGTCGGCATCGGCGAACCGCTTGCGATATCCGACACGCGCGCCATGATGCTTCTGCGCGCTAACTCTCTGGCAAAAGGTAACTCGGGCGTGCGCGCCATCACCATCGACACGGTCTGCGAGATGCTGAATCGCGGCGTGACTCCGATGGTCCCATCGCAGGGAAGCGTGGGAGCAAGCGGCGATCTTGCGCCGCTGGCGCACCTGGCGCTGGCTTTGATCGGTGAAGGCGAATGCTTTGACGAAAAAGGCGCGCGCATGGCAAGTGCCGAAGCGTTGAAGCGCGCACAAATCAAACCGCTGGTACTCGAAGCGAAAGAGGCGGTGTCGCTCATCAACGGTACACAAGCCATGCTCGCCATCGGCGCCCTGATGTTGCTGGCCGCAGAGACGCTGGTCGACACCGCCGATGTGCTTGGCGCAATGGCGTGCGATGCGCTCAAAGGAACCAATGTCGCCTTTGATGAGCGAATTCAGAAGGCACGCCCACACGCCGGACAAATCAAGACCGCGGCGAATCTGCGGCGTCTCCTCGAACAGAGTGAGATCCGAGAATCGCATCGTGATTGCGGCCGCGTGCAAGATGCCTATTCATTGCGCTGCATTCCGCAGGTGCACGGCGCGGTCCGTGACACGCTTGCCCACTGTCGTAAGGTTTTTGAGATCGAGACGAACTCAGCCGTCGACAACCCGCTGGTATTTGTGAAGAATCCGAAGGCGATGGATGGTGAGGGCGACGTGCTCTCGGGCGGAAACTTTCATGGCGAGCCGCTGGCGTTCGCGCTTGATTTTCTTGCGATTGCTTTGAGTGCCCTTGCGGGTATCAGCGAGCGGCGATTGGAGCGTATGGTGAACCCCGCGCTCAGCGAGGGCCTTCCGCCATTTCTCGCGCCCGGTGCAGGAATGAACTCGGGATTCATGATGCCGCAGGTAACGGCCGCTGCGTTAGTAAGTGAGAATAAAGTGTTGGCGCATCCTGCGTCGGTCGACTCAATTACGACCTCGGGGAATAAAGAAGACTTTGTTTCGATGGGCATGACTGCGGCCAACAAACTGAAAAAAGTCGTGGAGAACACGCGCAACACGCTCGCCATTGAAGCCATGGCAGCGGCCCAGGCGATTGATTTCCTTGCGCCGCTCAAGACCTCCAAGCTGCTACAGCAGGCGCACGCTGCGATCCGATCGGTATGCGCGACGATGGAGAAAGACCGCGTGATGTATCAGGATTTCGCGCGCATCGCGGAGTTGATTGCCAGCGGCAAGATCGCCGCAGTGGTGCGCTGAAAGCGTGCTTTAGGAGTTCTTACGAAATGCTTCCGCTTCCCCTGTCACGAGTGCGAATGTTTGCGCATTGAGTGCATCTCTCCTGCATTTCGCGAAAAACAAAATCGTTATTTGCAGTCCCTTGGCGGAATGCATTAAACTCGTCGGGCTCGTGCTTAATGCCCCTAAGCGCGGCAAAACGATCTAGAGTTTATCGCGAGGCGTTCCGCTGTTATCGAAGCGGAATTGCGTGAGCATGGATCGAAAACCACCTAACAGCCGTCAGAAACAAAAATTCAGTGATAGATCCTCAAGGACTGAACATGCCACGAAATCGTCAAGGGAATTCCCGCATCGCCGGGACAGCTGTGCTTGCTGTCCTCGTTTTCATCGGCGCGAGCGCGTTGCTGGCAGTCGGCCAGACGGTGGTCACCACGTATCACTACGATAACTACCGCACCGGTTGGAATCAGAATGAGTCGGTGTTGACGCCCGTCAAAGTGGGGAGCTCGTCATTCGGTCTGCTGCAGACCGTGGCGCTCGACGATCAGGTGGACGCGCAGCCGCTGGTGGTCCCGGGCGTGGTTATTACCGCAGGGAACTACCAGGGCAAGCACGATGTGGTTTATGTGGCGACGGAAAACAACACGGTGTATGCCGTCGATACTCATAGCCGCACGGTGCTGTTGAGTCGGAATTTCGGAACGCCGGTGTCGTCTCCGTTAGGATGCAACAACAACGGGCCCAATGTGGGGATCAACTCGACGCCGGTGATCGATCCCGACAGCAACACTTTGTACGTAATGATCTATACGCAGGATGCGAGCGGGCCGGCTTATCGTCTTCACGCCCTCGATCTGGGGAGTTTGACCGACAAGGTGACGCCGCAGGTAGTGACCGCGTCGCATACGCTGACCAATGGCAGGACGTTCAACTTTAATGCGAAGTACCAGCGGCAACGTCCGGGCCTGTTGCTTGCGAATGGCAGCATTTATGCAGGGTTTGGCAGCTTTTGCGATTTCGCAGCGAATCTGTCGCGGGGTTGGCTGCTGGGGTGGACTGCGGGATCGCTGACGCCGTTTCCATCGAATCAGCTCCTCGACCAGCAAGCAACTTCGCCGGATGAGTTCTTTCTGTCGTCAATCTGGATGTCAGGATATGGCCCGGCAACGGACGACGCAGGCAACATCCTATTCGTGACCGGTAACTCGGATCCGGACACGTACGATGGCATCACTAACATTCAGGAGAGTGTGGTCAAGATCTCGCCTACGCTGACCACGGTGCTTGACCTGTTTACTCCGGATAACCAAGTGAGCCTGGATCAGGGAGATGTGGATTTCGGCTCAGGTGGAGTGCTCGTATTGCCCGATCAACCAGGCGCGATGCCGCATCTGGCGGTGGCGGCAGGCAAAACGGGAACGATGTATCTAATGAACGAAGACAAGCTGGGTGGATACGCAACGAATAAGAACAACGTATTAGGCAGTTATTCCGTGGGCGGTTGCTGGTGTGGAGAGTCATATTTCGTTGACCCTTCCGACGGATTGGGGCGTGTAGTGAGCAGCGGCGGCGGAGCAGTAGGAGTCTGGAAAGTGCAGACGTCGCCCAAGGTAGCTTTGAAGAGAGTGGCAAGCGGTTCTGGGCTAAGTGGCCGGTTGCAGGATCCGGGCTTTTTCACCTCGGTTTCATCAAACGGCAGTGCCAATCCAATTATCTGGGCGATATCGCGTCCGACGACAAACAATAAAGGAGCGCCTATCCGTCTGTTTGCGTTTGATCCGGAGTCGGGAAGCAAGATGAATAAGTTGTTCGAAGCGATCGCCGGCAACTGGCCGAATACAGGTGGCAATGCGAATCTGGTTCCGGTAGTGGCGAACGGGTTGGTCTTCGTGGCGAGCAACCAGCAATTGCAGGTCTTCGGACTGACCGGGGAGAAATCGAAAGAGACGACGACAAGGAAGTAGCGGGCAAATAATTGAAATAATAATAATAGGGAGTGCACAGGTTCCTCGCTAACGGATGTAAGCAAGAACTAAAGACTCGCGAAGTTCATTGCCAGCCGCGTGAGAACCGGCTACCATTGCCGGGTTTAATGCAACGGACTGAAGTCGCTACGGGCCAGCATTTCCAAAAGACACTGCAGGTCCACGTCTCAACTCTCACTATTTTTGAAATCTTCAATCAGGATAGTCGCCACGACGCAAGCGTATCGACTGTTTCGGCTTGGATTTCATGTACTTTCCCAGGGAGGAACTAATGATCAGAAGGAATAAGGAAGCAGATAGGGGTGTCAGCTTTCGCTGGCTAGGTGTCATGGTCGCTGTCGTTATGAGTTGTGGGTTGTTGCAGGCCAGTACCTCAGCCAGTAGTGGGGACGGCAAACTCGTTGCGAATAGCACACCAAGCTATGTAGCGATAGCGAAAAATCTCGGAGCTGAGGATCCGGCCAAGGTTATCGATGTAAGTATCTGGCTCCAGCTTCACAACCGGAGCCAATTTGATGCGCTAACCCAGTCTCTGTACGATCGCACTTCGCCCAACTACCATCACTGGCTGAAGGCGAAGGATATCGCTGCCCGTTTTGCCCCAACGGCGCAGGAAGCAAAGACGGTGCAGCAGTTTTTTGCCGCGCACAATCTAACTGTGGTGAAGACTGGCCCTAACAACTTCTATGTTAGAGCCCGAGGCACGGTCGGTGACGTGGAGAAAGCGTTCCAGGTACAGCTCAACGACTATCAAGTTGGCGGCAAAACGATCCGCGCCAGTGCCAGTGACCCTTATGTAGACGGACCGGCCGGTACTTTGGTGAGAGCTGTATCGGGACTCGATAACGCACAATTCGAGCATACTTTACTCACGCGGCCGACCTTGGGAGGCTCTAAGAGCGCCGCAGCAAAACCGGCGGCTGTAAACGATGCCGATTTCTATTCGTCGCAATGTTTCACAGGCACGGAGACGGAGTCATTTTCCACGAACGGTGACGGTGAGTTGCCGATCGGCACCTACTCAGGCAACAAACTGAATCTACAGAGCGCGACCAGCCCAGGCTGTGGTTACACGCCATCGTTGATCCAAACTGCCTACAACCTCACCGGCTTATATAACGAGGGATACGACGGCGCGGGCCAGACGATTGCCATTGTCGATTGGTGCGGTTCCTTTTCGATTCAGAGCGATGCCAATAAATTTTCTACGAAGTTCGGGCTTCCCAAACTAACTTCGTCGAACTTCGCCATCACCTACACGGCGCCCAGCGAGTGCATTGCCTATGATCAGGTCGAAATCAACCTCGATGTGGAGTGGGCCCACGCTGTTGCCCCAGGCGCCAACATCAACCTGGTGGTTCCGCCGTCGGCGTCTTTCCAGGACGTAGACGAGGCCGAGTTTGATGTCGCGAACTATGGGTTGGGAAATGTGCTCTCGGGCAGCTATGGTTCGCCAGAGGCATTCACCGCGGCTACGGAACTGGACACGGAAAGCCTGATTTCAGAAATTGGCGCTGCCGCGGGGATCTCCTTCAATTTCGCGACGGGAGACGAAGGCACCTATGAGTTCACAGATGACGTTTTTCTCCCCACTGTAAACGCACCGGCCGATTCTCCCTGGTCCACGGCCGTGGGTGGCGTCACTCTAGCTTTGAACTCTGACAACTCGATTGCTTGGCAGGCAGGCTGGGGGAACAATGTAAATGTGGTGGCTGCCGGGGGGATCGTAGCCGACCCGCCGATTGGCGAATTCTATGCTGGTTCGGGCGGTGGGGCGAGCAACTGTGTCACCAAGAACACTCGCTTCAGGCGTCCGCTCTGTACCGGTGGCTTTCCCAAGCCGTCATACCAGGAAGGATTTGTGCCGGGTAAGTATCGCCAACTTCCCGATGTCTCCTGGCTGGCGGACCCATTCACGGGAGCCGTGATCCTGATTAGCATTCCCGGTCAGGTTCCTGAACAGGTGTATCAGGTCGTTGGTGGCACGAGCCTAGCTACTCCGATGTTCTCCGCATTGTGGGCCATCGCCAATCAGGAAGCTCTGGCTGGCGGTGGAACGGAACTCGGTCAGGCCGCGCCCTATCTCTATACCATGCCGGCAGGAACCATCTCTGATATCGTGCCCGTCACGTCGGCGACGAACGTGACCGGATCGATTCAGGACTCGCACGGCACCAAAAAATACAGTGCGGCACGGTTAGCTGAGGCAACTCCAACCGAGCACGAGTTTGTCAGCGCTCTCTGGGATATCTTCACTGAAGAAGAAACGGCGGCTGTCGTCTCATTCGGTACGGATCCCGGCCTGAAAATAGCTACGGGTTGGGATGATGTAACCGGCGTGGGAACGCCGAACGCCCAGGCGTTCGCCGATTTCTTCTACGCACAATAACCGATCGCAGTACTTGAAAGCTGCCCTGCCATCTTTCCGGATGGCAGGTTTGAACTCTACACGCGACCTTCAAGTCCTAACTCCTTAGCGATCGCCTTCATGGCTTCGATGCAAAAAGCGATGTGCTCTTCCAGATCTAATCCGAGATCGGCGGCGCCTTCGATGATGTCTTCGCGGTGTACGCTGCGGGCGAAGGCTTTGTCTTTCATTTTTTTTCGTACGGACTTCGCCTCGACTTCGGCGAGCGATTTCCCCGGTTTGACGAGAGCACATGCGGTAATAAATCCGGCGAGTTCATCGCAGGCAAAGAGAGTTTTTTCCAGGGGCGAGATGCGCGCAACGCCACTGTACTCGGCGTGCGACATGATGGCGCGACGCACTTCTTCGGAGTAGCCACGTTCTTTCAGAATCTCAGAGCCTTTGTAGGGATGTTCTTCGGCACTCGGATATTTCTCATAATCGAAGTCATGGAGAAGTCCGACCATGCCCCATAATTCTTCGTCGGCTCCGGCTTTGCGGGCATAAGCGCGTATGCAAGCCTCGACTGCGAGGGCATGTTTGCGAAGACTTTCTGATTGGGTGAACTCAGTTAGTAAACACCACGCGACGTCGCGTTGATTCATGGTTTCCTACCTGTTTTGTGCTGATTTTCGCTGTTCTGACTATCGTTTTACCGTCTAAACGCATTGTTTTTCCTATTTTTGTCTTGACATCCACAGGCTCCATCCAGCAGATTACGCTGTAGTTGGCTTTGAGAGTAGCCCCGCTCTGGCACTCGCAAAACCTGAATGGCCACCACACTAACCCCCGTGGACTCACGGGAAGTCGTACGATGTGATCGTTGTTTCTTGGTGCAATTCCGCACATCAAATAGTCTTTGCCGCCGTTGCCATCTGTCATTGGATGAGGACGAGGTAGACATTGCTGCTATGACTCCTACACCGGAAGTAATGCCGGTGAATGTCAATTCTAATGGCCGTGGGCATTTGAGGTTGGCGCACTCGATTCGATCGTTGCGACTGCGCAACGGGTTGAGCCAACGGCAACTCGCGCTGCGCATGTCGGTGCCGCGGACTTACGTGTCGAAAATCGAAAACGAAAAGGCGACGCCGACACTGTCTTCATTGGAGCGACTGGCAAGGGCACTCGATGTCAGTGTGCCAGACCTGCTCTCCGGTGGAGAACGAAATCGGCAAGAAGAAGTTCGCGAGTTGATGGAAGATCAGTTCGTGGCTGACGTTATGCCGTACTTGTCACAACTGAGCGGAATGCAGATGTCGAGCATTCTGGCGCAGGTGCGGGACTTGACAGTGCGGCCGCGACGAAGCGCGTAACAAGCTGCTGAGTCGACTCCTGCAAGAACATTAGATTTTATCCGGGCACACAACCAACTGGACAGCCGGAGCCTTCGGGCTCCGGCTTTTTTGTGGGCGCGTGCGCAATGCCATGCACTCCGTAAGTGAAGAACATGCAGCCGGTTGCATACTTCAGACCGATATGCGCAACAGTTTGCATGTGCTCAAAATATTTCTTAAGCAGACGTTTGTTTCTGCTTGACCAGCGCATCTTAACCAGCTAACCTCGCCGCATTCCCCCGATAGCTGGGAGACAGTTACCCAGCGCAATTCCTTTTGGTGAACAGGAAACCTAAATGAAAATTTCTCAGGTATTTGCAGTGGCTGTGCTGCTCGCAGTAGCGTCGGCGATGGCTTTCGCTGACGGAATCAATGATCCCAGAATCGTCATTCATGGCGTCGCCGGTGGCAACGCTCTGGTGACCTGCCCAAACTGTGTGGGTGTCGGCACAAATTTTAGCTTCGGCGTGCCGGCGAGCGGATCGGGCACTTTATTTTTCACGAACGAGAGCGGGACGAACTGGACTTCGCTGACACTGGTCGAAAAGGGCGAACCGGCGGCCGACATCAGCTGCCAGTCGTACTTGTTTGAGAGCTGTACAACTAAGACGCTCAAGAACGGTGCGGTGGAGATTCTGCTGGCTGGCGTCAAGAGCGGCGCTCTTAACGCGGACAAAGGGATCCTGAACGGGGAAAGCTTCTCCATCACCTTCTCCTGTGTCAACAAGAGTTGCTGGCCGGGCGGTCTCACCTTTAACGGACATGCAAATGCCGCCGCGGGCACAGTTCCGGAGCCGGGCACGATTGCGCTGATGGTTACGGGATTTGGGGCGATGTTCTCGCGCCGCAAGCTGTGGAAGAACCGCTGGAATTCTTAGTGGTTCTTCTTCGTAAAATCGTTCACCAATTGTAGAAACTGCGGCAGGGCCTGGAGCTTCTGAAGCTCGGGATCGTTCCAGGCCTCTTGCGCAGAATAACCCTTCGCGAATGCCAACCGCAGCGACTTCAACGCCTCTTCCGGTTTCCCTATCATCGTTTTTACTTGCGCTTCGGAGTACATCAACTGCACGTCGTCGGGATTGATGGCGCGTGCCTGATTGGTATATTGCACTGCGTTCGCCGCATCGCCCTTCTTGGCATAGAGAAGCCCAAGATCGCTCATAATCGAAGCCGAGCGCGGGTTTACCTGAAGCTCCTGGAAGGCAAGTGAGATGGCTTTGCTGTAAGCGGTGGCAGCCTGGTCGGAGTGGCCCGACCAGCGGTATGAGTCACCGAGATTGCCGAGGAGCGTTTCGTCATTCGGGGTCATCTCGACGGCCTTTTCGTACATCTTCGTGGATTGGTCGTAATTCTTCATGAAGAAGTAAGCCGTGCCCAGGTTGGAGTAAGTAGGCGAGTCAGGGGCGAGCGCGAGAGCCTTCTGAAATTGCGGAATGGCCTCGCCCCACTTACCGTCCCGCAGATACACCATCCCAACGCCCTCGTACCCCCTTGGGCTGTCGGGTGCGATCTCGATGACCTTCTGATACTCAGGGAGCGCCTTTGCAGTGTCGCCCTGCGCAAAATACGCGTTGCCAAGAGAATTGTGATTCAGCCAATAATACGAGTTGGCGGCGACGGCCTTCTGGTAAGCGGCGATGGCCTCGTCACTTTGACCGCTGAAGTCATAGGCTTGGCCCAGATTGCGGTAAGCTTCGTCTGAGTTCGGCGCCAATTCCAATGCCCGTTTCAGTTCAGAAACCGCCTGTGTATTCTTCCCCGTGGCGGCATATACGCTGCCCAGCGAGAGATGAACTTCCGGCAGGTTGTTAGAGAGCTGCTCAGCATGTTGTGCAGCTAGAGTGGCCTTTTGCGCCCAAATCCCATCCTTGCTCTCTCCATACATGCGGAGGCTGGAATCGGCAAGTCCCGTATAAGCCAGTGCGAAGTTGGGATCTTTGTCGATAGCCTGTTCGAACAGACCTACGGATTTGCGATAGTCGTCCTGGCTGTGACCGTTGCGCAAAGTGTTTCGTCCTTGCAAGTAGAGGTCATACGCCTTCACGTCGGTGGTGGGTTGAGCCCCAAGGCGAGCTTGTTCTTCGTCGGTTGGCTTGAGGGCCAAGGCGGTGGCGACGGTTCCATAAATCTGGTCTTCGAGGGCGAGCACATCGCCAGAAGCTCCCGAAAACTCATTGCTCCAGACACGCTTGCCAGTAGTGGCATCGTCCAGACCGAGCGTCACGCGGAACTTGTCGCTGTTGCCCTGCACACTGCCTTGCAGCACCAGGTTGACGCCCAGTTCGTGAGCCAGCTTGGATAAAGGTAGATCTTTGGCGGCCGCTTTCTCAACCGCGTCAGAGGATGCCAGGTGAACTTCCTGCAATTGAAACAGCTTGGCGGCAAGAGCTTCCTGAATGCCGTCGGCCAAATAGCCGAGAGACTTCTGATCGCCCACCAATTTCAGCGGCAACAACGCCACATATTTACCCTGTTTGAGCGAGGGTATGCCTTGCGCCACCTCGCCGGACGATGTTCCCGGATGATTCAACAACGTGCGCCCGGCAAACGTTGCCAGTGCGACGACGAGCACGGCGCCCGCAATCCACATCCAGCTCTTTCCTGGAAGATCGAGACTGAAGCGCGATCGATGCACGATAGGATGCGCGATCATTTTCGAGAGCGTTTCCGCGCTGATGTTGGGATTAGCTTCCCATGTCGTCAATTGCTGCAACAGTTCGACCGCGGAGTGATAGCGGTTGGCGGGCTCGCGCTCCAGGCAGCGGCTGACGATCGCGCTTAGAGATCGGGGAACGGAAGCATCGACCTCGGAGGCAGACCGAGCTTCTTCCCGTGTACGCTTCATCAGGCTGGCGATGGCGGTGTCAGCCTCATAAGGAGCTTTTCCGGTGAGCAGTTCGTAGAAGATCAGACCGACGCTGAATATATCGGAGCGCTGGTCGAGCGTACTGCCCAGCGCCTGCTCGGGCGACATATATTCGAGCGTGCCGACAATGGCGCCCGTCTGGGTCATGCCGGAATCGCCCAGGGACCGCGCCAGCCCGAAGTCCATCACCACGATGCGGCCGTGCTTATCGCGCATGATGTTCTGCGGTTTAAGATCGCGATGAATTACGCCTTCAGAGTGGGCGGAATCGAGCGCGCGGCAAACTTGCTCCACCACCGAAATTGCGTCTTTGGACGAGAATTTTCCTTCGCGGCGCAATATCGTGCGCAGGTCCTCGCCATCCACGTATTCCATGCTGATGAAGCGAATACCTTCGGCCTCACCCAGGTCATAAATGCGGACTACGTTTTTGTGCGTGATGTTGCGGGAAAGAATGAGCTCTTGCTTAAAGCGCAGCAGAATTGCAGGATCGGTGGCCAGTTCAGGGCGGATGACCTTCAATGCAATCAAGCGGTCCAGTTCGCGGTCGCGAGCTTTGTAAACTGCGCCCATGCCGCCTTGCCCGAGGACGCCCTGAATTTCATAGCGTCCACCGAATAAAACGCCCGGTTGCAAGCCTTGAAAAGCAGAGATGCCCGCCGAATGCGGGGTCGAGGGTGAACCCTGACGGATGTACGGCATTGCCTGTGTCGCGCCCGGAATCGGAGTTCCGTGCGGCAAAGTCGGGACGTCGGAGACCGGTGCATTAGAAAGAGGCGGGGGTGTTAGAGCCGCAGCGCCAACCGAATCGTCGGGCAAACGGGTACCCGGCATCGTCGGGCTATCGGAATCTTTACCCCTGTGGTCGCGCTCATCCATTAGGATTGACCGGGTTCGGAGAGCTAGCGAGGGAGCGCGCCTCGATTCCACGACAAAGGCAGGCGTTCGCCTCAGGTTGTCGAGGGGAATTCGAGAACCCAGCACTCCGATATGCCACCCGAGTATACCCCGGAAATGGTTCTGGAGAAAGCAGGGAACCCCCCGAAATATAGTGCTTCTTGGGTCTGGATCGTTTCACGAGGCCGGACACGAGGTCGAATCCGAGGCCGAATTGAAGATATAATGCCGGGGCCTGCATTTGCCCTCGTGGGGGTGAGGATATGGGACTGTATTCGCACTACGACGGAGCGCATAACCACCCCGTCAATCGCGCTTTGCACATGATCGCCATCCCCGTCGGCTTCTCGTCGGTAATCGTGGTGTGGTGGCACTGGATCATCGCATTGCTACTCATCCCGACGGCCTTTGCCATGGCTTGGCTGGGCCATCTGATCGAGGGCAACAAACCGGCATTTCTTACCAATCCTGCCCATGTGTTCGTGGCGCCGCTCTGGATGGCGCGGAAGATATTTGGCACCCAGAAAAAGTCACTCTGATGTTCCCGCACTAGTGATCTAGCTCAGGACGTTCTCTCACAGCCAACATCCATTACTTCCGGAACTTTTCCTCAGCCTCGCGCAGTGCTCCTATGGGACAGGGGGAAGTATGGTAGCCAATAGTGCCGCGCGTGTACCAACCGGTCGGTACACGCGATTGCTGCCGGCCGTGCTTAAATGAAAAGTTGGGCGCCAGCTTTCGCGCCACCTCAGCGCGGCATCCCAATCACAATTTCAGAGCTGACTGCGGATCTCCAATGGAGGATTTTTGGACTTTCAGTTGAACGAAGAGCATCTGCACCTCAAGAAGACGGTGCGCGAGTTTGCCGAACGCGAGATTGCGCCGAACGTCATGAAGTGGGATGAAGCTGGCGAATTTCCGCTCGCGACCATCAAAGAACTGGGCAAGCTCGGACTGCTGGGCATCATTTTCCCACCAGAATACGGCGGCGCTGGCATGGGCTATGTGGAGTATGTCACGGCCATCGCGGAGCTCTCGCGTGTGGATGGCTCAGTAGGCATAATCGTCGCGGCGCACACATCGCTTTGTTCGAACCATATTTATGTGGCGGGGAATGAGGCGCAGAAGAAGAAATATGTCTCGAAGCTGGCTACGGGCGAGTTCATCGGGGCATGGGGTTTGACAGAGCCGTCGGCTGGATCGGACGCCGGCAGCGCCCGCATGACGGCGACGCGGGCAAAGGGCGGATGGGTTCTCAACGGTACCAAGACGTTCATCACCAATGGCCACTATGCGGACGTAGTAGTCGCGATTGCGGTGACCGATCGTGCGGCACGCACTCACGGACTTTCAGCCTTCGTCGTTGAAAAAGATGCCAAGGGATTCCGTCCGGGGAAAAAAGAAAACAAACTCGGCCTCCGTGCCAGCGATACGGCGGAGTTGATCTTCGAAGACTGTTTTGTGCCATCTGAGAATTTGCTGGGTGGGGAGGGTAACGGATTTAGAGATGCCATGCGCATCCTCGATGGCGGGCGTATCTCGATCGCTGCGCTATCGCTCGGCATGGCCGAAGGAGCATATGGAGCAGCCCTGAAGTATTCGAAAGAGCGCAAGCAATTTGGCAAGGCGATCTCAGAATTTCAGGCGATCCAATGGAAGCTGGCCGACATGGCAACGGAAATCGAAGCCGCGAAACTTCTGACCTTGCGCGCCGCCGCCATGAAAGATGACGGAATGAATACCACGCTAGAATCGTCGATGGCCAAGGTTTACGCCAGCGAAGTTGCGGTGAAATGTGCCAACGAGGGCGTGCAGATCCACGGTGGATATGGATTTATCAAAGATTATCCAGCGGAAAAGTTTTATCGCGACGTGAAGCTGTGTACGATTGGCGAAGGCACAAGCGAGATTCAGCGGCTGGTGATCGCGCGGCAGTTGCTGAAAGATTAAACTTAGATGAAGACAAGCCAATCTGTAGCTTTCCTCGGCAGCTTTCCGTTGGTCTGGCTGGGTTCATCCTTCTCGCGGTTATGACCGTTTTTGGGCAAGCCCAAGTCGATCCATGGCTGATTCTTGCGAGCGGTGAGAAAGGTACTATCAACTCGCACACGACACGAAAGGATTTGGTCCGCACTTATGGTGCGGCAAATGTTGTGGATCAGGATGTGGACATCGGGGAGGGAGAAATGCAATCTGGAACGTTTTTGTTTCCGGAAGATCCACAACGTCAAATCGAAATTTTGTGGAAAGATCCAGACCACAAAACCGCACCTGAATCCGCCCAAATTTTGGGAAAGAAGAGCCTCTGGCATGGCGTACATGGCATCACGTTAGGGACTTCAGTCAGAGAACTCGAGCGCCTAAACGGCCGGCCCTTCCGCTTTGCGTTAACAAATGATGGGACGGACATGGCCGAAGAAACCATCGCGTGGCAGGGAGGCCGGCTGGAGAAGGAGTTTCAAGGAAATGGTCGCATTATTCTACAGATCGAGTCGTCTCCCACTAAAGGAGCCAAGCCGAGGAGTCCCGCTGACTTCGAGGTCGATTCCGACAATCCAGTCTGGCGTGCGCAGACCCCTCATATCAGCGAAGTGACTTGGTTCTTCGCCTCTAACGCGCAACGGTAGGATTTGCGATGATCAATGGAGCTCACATCATCGTTTACAGCAAGGATCCGGAAAGCGACCGCATTTTCTTTCGCGATATCCTCAAATTTCCCGAGGTGGACGCCGGTCACGGCTGGCTTATTTTTGCGCTTCCACCCGCAGAAGCTGCCTTTCATCCCGCCGAGAAGAATGACCTGCACGAGCTGTATTTCATGTGCGACGACTTGAAGTCCACGATGGAATCGTTGAAGGAGAAGAAAGTAGAATGCGGCCCCGTGAAAGAAGAGCGCTGGGGCAGTCTGACCACGATCTTACTTCCCGGCGGCGGAAAGATTGGCCTCTACCAGCCAAAGCATCCGACCGCGATCGAGGGCTAATGGAGCTTTTTGTCGACGGTAAACGGCAACCTTGATGTTTCAGATTTCCTGCGGTAGATGTTCACTGACTAGCGCACCATTCGCGCCAGAATAGGCCCGGCAATCGCCAATAGCAAAACGTAAGCTGCCGATAGCGGTCCCAGCCGCGGTTCAACTGCGACACCAAGCCCTGCGATTACGATAGAGAACTCGCCCCGTGCGATCAAAGTGAAACCGGCTCGCAAGGCTGAGTGTTTGTCGCATCCCGCCCGCCGCGCTGTCCAATAGCCGGTCAAGATCTTGGTTCCCGCCGTGATCAGGGCCAGCGTTAGCGCCACCGGCAGCACCGGAACCAACGTCGCTGGGTCTACCTCCATGCCAAAGAAAAAGAAAAAAGTTGCTGCAAACAGATCGCGAAGTGGCGTCAGCAGGCGGGTTGCCTGGTGGGCAATCTGACCAGAAATCGCGATACCAACCAGAAAAGCGCCGATGGCCGAAGAAACCTTGAGCCGCTCGGCCAAACCGGCAACCAGCAACACAGCGCCGAAAACGGTAAGCAGAACAATTTCGTCCGATTCGTGGGCCACGATGGCACTCACTGTGTTGCCATGACGGATCGCAATAAAAAGAACGACGGTCACCGTCACCAACGCAACTAATACCGACGTCGCCATGCGCGACGGACTTCCTCCCGAGAGCAGGACCGCCATCACGGGAAGATAGATCGCCATCGCCAGATCCTCCAGCACGAGCACGGTGAGCATCGAAGGAGTTTCGGGATTGCCCATGCGTTTCAATTCGCCCAGGACTTTTGCGATGATTCCGGAAGAAGAAATGTAAGTGACGCCGCCTAATAACGCGGAAGAAAAAACGCTCCATCGAAGCAATAGTCCGCCAATCAATCCCGGAGTGAAGTTCAGGAGAAAATCGATGACTCCAGACAAGAATCCCGCTCTGAGGTTGCGGCCGAGTTCCTCACCGGTATATTCCAGACCGAGTATGAACAGCAGGAGCAGAACTCCAATCTCGGAGCCGATTCGGGTGAAGTTCTCGCTCACGCTCAGCGGTGCCAGACCGCCTTTTCCAAACGCGAGACCGGCAACCAGGTAGAAAGGGATGGCAGAGATTCCAAAACGTTTTGCCAGCCTGGCCAGAATGGCGAGACCAACGATGACGAGTCCCAGCTCAACGAATAGAGCCGAGAGATGGTGAGAGCTTTCTGGCATAACCCAACCGGGGTGGCAAGTCTACCCCTGTTTTCTTCCAATGTTTTCGTCCGACCGATTAGACTGCTTTACACTAAACCGTTGACTCAGGATACCCAATCTCAAATTGCTCGTCTTCGCTCCGGCGACGCCCATGCGCTGGCTCGCGCCATCTCTACGGTAGAGAACCGCGCTGCCGGTTGGTCGGAGCTGCTCAAGGCGCTCTTTCCACATACGGGCAAGGCGCGAGTCATCGGCATGACCGGTGCGCCAGGCGCGGGCAAGAGCACGCTGGTCGATCAGCTCGCCAAACACTATCGCAAAGAAAATCAGACCGTCGGCATCATCGCGGTCGACCCGACCAGCCCGTACACGGGCGGAGCGATTTTGGGCGACCGCATCCGTATGCAGGATCACCACGCCGATCCGGGCATTTTCATCCGCAGCATGGCGACCCGCGGATCGCTCGGAGGGTTGGCGCGTGCCACCGCTGCCGCTGCCGCTGTACTCGACGCTTCCGGCCGCGACTTGGTCATGATTGAAACCGTAGGCGTCGGGCAGGACGAAGTCGACATTGTGCGGTTAGCGGATGTGACGGTGGTGATTCTTGTCCCCGGAATGGGCGACGATGTGCAGACGATCAAGGCCGGGATCATGGAAATCGCCGACATCTTCGTGATCAACAAGAGCGACCATCAAGGAGCCGAGCGCGTGGAGCGTGAGATTCGCGCCATGCAATCGCTGGCCACGCGTATGCCTGCCAGAAACAATGACCACTGGACGCCGCCCATCGTGAAGACGGTCGCCAGCCAGGACTTGGGGACGGAAGAATTGGCGGCGGCGATTGCCGACTACGAGACGTATTTGAAGAAAGAGAATCTAGTCCTCAAGAAGAACGTCGAGAACTGGCAGGAGCGGTTGATCGAGATGCTGCGCGATGCCATGCTGGAAAAAGCACGAGCGCAAATGGACGATGGCAGTCTGGAGCGTTATGCCGCCGAGATCGCCGAGCACAAACGCGATCCGTACTCGTTGGTGGAGGAGATTGTGCGCAGCGTCATCCCCAAGTAGATTCGATGGAGAGACGGGCGTCCTCGCCCGTCCACCAATCGGCGCAGGCCGGTAAAGGTTGTGCTTTTTATTGAAGATAATTTATGGAATTCAGCATTGATCATCTCGGTATCGCGGTAAAGTCGCTGGATGCTGCGAAGTCTATTTACGAGAAGTTGGGATTGACAGTTTCTCAGGAAGAAACCGTCGAACAGGAAAAAGTTCGGCTGGTGATGGTGCCCGTAGGCGAGAGTCGGCTGGAGTTGCTGGAGGCGACGTCGGATGATTCGACCATCGCCAAGTTCATCGTCAAACATGGTGAGGGGCTGCACCATATTTGTATGCGCGTTCCCGATCTGGAGGCAGCGGTCGCAAAATTGAAGAGCGACGGAATACGCCTGGTCTCGAACGAGATCAAGACCGGCGCAGGTGGGCATCGCTATGTGTTCGTGCATCCGCAAAGCACGGCGGGCGTATTGCTCGAATTGGTCGACAGCGGGCACTGAAGGAACGGAGGAAACAAGATGCCTGAATCATTCGGCCGCAAGAAAACAAGCGGAAACGATACAAGCATTGCTGACCGATTTAGGCGTCACTGGTTTACCTCAATTTTCGCACTTTGCTGTGTTGTGGCTGCAGGGGTGTGGGGTCTCGAATATCAGGTACTGGTGTCGCCCCGCGATTTTGAAATCCATAAGCTGGAGCGCGAAGTTGCGGGAAAGAACACTCAACCCCGGAACCCCCCAGACACAATTCCCAAAGTTGTTTTACAGCGGACTTGGGTGTCCGAGGGAAGTTCCGTTACGGTAGACGACGGAAGCTGCTTCGTTCACGTGGAGCATGTAACGCCGTCGTATGACGTTGACCTGTCTGTAACCGTGGGAGCGCAGCAATCTCAGAAGTTTAGAAACGTGAGTTCTGGAACACGGCTTACCGTTTCAACACAAGAGGCTATATATTACGTTGACATTCACGAGATTCATGAAAAGCAAGTGGGAATCGAAGTAACGCGACAGTTGATTCCTACGCTGACGCAGAAATGATGCTTCTGCTCGCGGTTGACACTTCCGGGAAGAACGGCAGTCTGGCTTTGGCTCACGCGACGTCCGGTGAGAGCGAAATTGACGTGCTCGAAATTGTGCCGCTTGCCGGTGGCGCGTTTTCGGCGCAGCTCGTACCGCAGATTGCAGCACTGCTGGACAAGCACGGACATAGCAGGCGCGATCTTGGGGCGTTTGCGGTCGCTTCCGGTCCAGGATCGTTTACGGGATTGCGTGTAGGTCTGGCTGCCATTAAAGCTCTGGCCGAAGTATTGCAGAAACCAATCGCTGCGATTTCATTGCTGGAAGCGGTTGCGGGCAGTGGCGTGGCGCGTGGTCGAGTTCTCGCGGCGCTGGATGCGGGCCGAAGTGATGTATATATCGGTGACTATGAACTCGATCCGCAAGTTCTCACGCAAGTTCGCATGCACAGCGAACGCCTGCTGAGCAGGGAAGAGTTTATTGCCGAAATCAATATTGTTGAAAATAGTCCAGAAAACAAGCACAAAACGGTGGTCACTCCCGACACCGCGCTGGTTGAGAAGTTTCGGGTGGCAGGGATCGAGGCTGAGCTGATTGAGTATCCGAATAGTGGTGTTATCGCGCGGCTAGGTTGGCAGCATCTCCAGCGTGGCCAGATGGTCCGTCCAGAAGAATTGGAAGCCAACTACATCCGCCATTCCGATGCTGAAATATTCTCGAAACCGAAGCCGTAAGACATTCCCATATGTCCGTAGCCATTCGCGCCGCCTCGCTGAACGATATACCGGCAATTCTCGCTATTGAGCGGAGCGCGCCAAGCGCAGCTCACTGGACCTTTGAGCAGTACACCGAATTGCTGGGCAGCGGCGTCGTGCTGGTGGCCGAAGACGCAGGCCAAATTAGCGGTTTCATCGGCGCGACGTCAATCGCGGGTGAGTGGGAGATCGAGAACGTGGTGGTGGCTGCCCAGTTCCTCCGCCACGGCATTGCTAACGAATTGCTGCGCGAGTTGATTCGCCGCGCTCAGAGTGAATCAGCGGCGGCCCTTCTGCTCGAAGTCCGTGAATCAAATCTGCCGGCTCGGCAACTCTACAAAAAGCACAGATTTCGTGAGTTGGGCCGTCGCCCTTTGTACTACAAAGATCCCCCGGAGGATGCGATTCTTTACACGCTTCGATTCGACCGCTGATGTTGGCTGGAAAGGCAAGAATGTGCACCATTATTAGTGCAACTTGCCGCCCAACTCCGCATCCCGCTCCTTACTTTGCGAGCGGTGGAAATCTCCTATGAAATCTCATTGAACCCCTACCGATCCCTGTGCTACTTTTTAACCGTGCAGTAATAAAAATAGCAGGAGGCCTAGCAAGGATGCTGACTCCGAGAGAGCAACTCCCGACCGGTCAAGATCAATTCCAGCGACTAGTTCAGGAGCACTCGCAATACTCCCAAAGGCTGGAATCCCTCACCCAAAAGCGCTACCTCACCGACGACGAAAAACTAGAAGAAGTGAGGCTGAAGAAACTAAAGCTGCGCCTCAAAGACCAGATGCAGAGCTTGGAAATGCAGTTTCATCGCCAGTCTGCATAGATCGTAGATTCATAGATTGTCAGATTTGGCGATTGATGACCCAATCCATCGGGCCTCAGCATCAAGATCACGAACTGCGACAGCCCAGCCCTGTCTTCGTACCCGGCGCTTCTAAGCGCCTTTTTTATTGTAGTTATGTAGATGTCGCAGCCTCGCTCTATAATCATCTGAACTCCCATGGTTCGTGACGGATACTTCTACGGTGCAGGTTGCCTGCTTGCCGCTGCTGTGATCGCATGGCTGACGGCGTGGCCGTATGCCGTCCCGCTGTTGCTGCTGGCAGCTTTCTTTCTGTGGTTTTTCCGTGATCCTGAGCGCCAGATCCCCACGCTCCCCGGAGCCATTGTTTCTCCCGGAGACGGCAAAGTGACCGATGTCTCGGTCGTGAACCTCGACGGTATTCCGCGCAATCGGATCAGCATTTTTTTGAGCATCTTCGATGTGCACGTGAATCGCTCGCCCATTTCTGGCGTGATTCGCGAGGTGCGCTATCAGCGCGGCAAGTTTCTCAACGCCATGAGCGCGCATTCAGCGGAGCAGAATGAGCAAAACATCGTTACTGTGGACGGCAAAGGCCACACCGTAATTTTCAAGCAGATTGCCGGCCTGATCGCGCGCCGTATCGTTTTCAACTTCAAAGTGGGAGACCACGTAGCTTGCGGCGAGCGAGTGGGGCTTATCAAGTTTGGTTCTCGCGTGGATGTCCTGTTCGATCGCGATGCCGCTATCCAGGTGAAGCTCGGAGATCGCGTCAAGGGAGGAGCCACGGTGCTTGCTCTTTTGCCGGTGACACAGTCGGTTGCCCAGTCAGTGGCCGTCGCGGCCGCCGGGGAGCGAGAGGCTCATTAGAATTATGGAAGAGCTAGAAATATGGCAGAGCTGACACCGCGTCGTCGTGAATCCGACCGCCCGCGCGGAAAATTGCGCAAGGGCATGTATATTCTGCCTTCGTTGTTCACGACGGCGAATATCGCGGCCGGGTTCTACGCCATTCTACAGACCGTGCATGGAGCCTCTGGTGAGGCCTGGCACTTGGACTTCGCCGCGGATGCCATTGGTTTTGCCGTATTGTTCGATGGACTGGACGGCCGCATTGCGCGCATGACCAGCACCGCCAGCGATTTTGGCCGGGAACTCGATTCGCTAGCCGATGTGATCACCTTCGGTGTCGCTCCCGCGCTCCTCGCCTGGATGTGGGGATTTCACTTGCTGCCGGTGACCATCGCTCCGGACCTGCACCTGAAGATTACGCAACTAGGATCGATCGCCTGCTTCGCTTTCCTGATGGCGGGTGCAAGCCGTCTGGCACGTTTCAACATTGCAAAGAATCCGGAGCCTTCCAATCCGGGACGTCCAGGGAAGAAATATTTTGTGGGCATGCCGATTCCGGCTGGGGCGGGCGTAATCGCGGCGGTCGTTCACTATTCCGCCGGAGTTTCCGTAACTTCCTGGTGGACAGCGATGAGCTGGTTGCTGATGGTCGTCGTCATCGGTTATCTGATGGTCAGCACGTGGCGCTTCTACAGTTTCAAGGATATTGATTTTCGATCGCGCCGTCCCTTCCGCCTGATTGTGATTTTCGGAATCGTCGGCGCATCGATCTGGTTTTTTTCTCGTCCAGCGCTTTTCGCCATCGCCATTCTTTACATGGCTTCCGGTGTTCTGTGGCGGCTGCAATGGATCTTCCGCCGTAAGACTCCGCCTTCACCTCCGGTGTATCGCGAGGCATCGCACACCCCATGAGTAACGTTTCGAAGACTCCGCTTTCGAAATCCGTCGGCTCGCAGACCGATCTCCGCGGCACGAATCTTTATCGCGTGGCAATCGTCGGTGCGGCCTCGCTTAAGGGGAAAGAGGTCGCCGAAATCCTGCGCGAACGGAATTTTCCCGCAGTCGATGTCCGGTTGCTCGATGACGACGAATCCCTGGGCCGGCTGGAAGCGGTCGGCGATGAGATGAATTTTATCCAGAGCATTCGCTCGGACCAGTTCGAGCGCGTGGACTTCGCCTTCTTCGCTTACGATCCGCGCTCGACGCGCAATCACTGGAAGACGGCGCGCGACCAAGGCGACACGATCGTGGATCTCTCCTACGCGCTCGAAGATGAAGCGGGAGCATCTGTCCGCTCGCCCTGGATCGAGCGCCAGGCCGGCCAGCCCATTGCTCCGGAGTTGCAACCCGGCCCAGTGGTGGTGGCTCATCCCGCGGCTACGGTTCTTGCGATGCTAGCTTTGCGCAGCGAAAAGGCCGGCAAAATACAACGCATGGTCGCGACTGTGTTTGAACCAGCGTCCGAGAACGGCCAGAAAGCAATGGACGAACTGCACGAGCAGACCGTCAATCTACTCTCGTTCCAGGACCTGCCTAAGAATGTGTTCGACATCCAGGTGGCGTTCAACATGGCGGCTCGCTATGGACAGCGATCTGAATTAGCCCTGGAAGCTGTGTCGGAAAGAATCCGAAAGCACTACCGAAAGATTGCTCGCGCCGCCGCCGAGCCTGCATTACAGGTATTACAGGCGCCCGTTTTTCATGGCCATGGTTTTTCGGTTTATCTGGAGATGGAGAAGCCAGTCGGAATCGCAGATTTTTCACAGGCTTTAGCGGGAGAGCACGTAATCGTGAGCGGCAGTCCTGAAGATACGCCCACCAGCGTGAGCGCCGCCGGTCAGGGCGACATTTTGGTTTCGGCGACGCCCGATGCAAATCACAAGAACGGAGTCTGGCTCTGGGCAACAACCGACAACCTGCGCGTTGCTGCCTTGACCGCAGTCGAATGCGCCGAGATCATGACCACATCGCGGCCGAGAGGTCAGATTCAGTGATCCGACGGACAACGACTAGCTGGGCAACGATTCGCTGGACTGTGATTCGAAGAACTCCGAGCCAGTGGATGGTCACATTAGCACTCGGGATGAGCCTGGCTGCAATCGGTTGCGGCTACCACACGGTCGGAAGCAGAAGCGCGGCCGACCTGCCGCAGAACATCCATACCATTGCGATTCCCGGGTTCGTCAGCCACAGCCAGACTTTTCGCATCGAGCAGTTGCTAACCGACGCCGTCGTACGCGAATTCGATGCTCGCACGCAGTACCATGTCATCCATGATGCGCATGCCGACGCGGATGCAGTGCTGAAGGCAACAGTTTTGTCAGCGTCGGCGAGTCCTCTGGTTTACGATTCTCAAACCGGACGCGCCGTCAGCGCTCTGGTCACCGTGAGCGTGCAGGTGACGCTGACCGATCGACAGGGTAAAGTGCTCTTCGAAAATCCTTCGTATCTTTTTCACGATCAGTACGAGATATCGAGCGATCTGCCCAGTTTTTTTCAGGAAGATTCTCCTGCCGTCGATCGTCTGTCGCGGGATTTCGCCCACACCCTGGTAGCCAATATCCTGGAGGCCTACTGATGTTGCAGAATGAGGCCCACTGATGCGCGCCTTCAGCCAATCGGATCGCTTCTTTGCCGAACTTGAGTCGCGCACGTTAAAGCCAGCCTATGTACTGGTGGGCGATGAAGCATTTTTTCGCAAACGCTGCCGCGATGCCATTCTTGAGCACCTGGTTGCGCCCGATTCGCGGGACTTTGGCCTGTTCGAGTTTGATCTCGCCGAGACTTCGCTGAACGAAATACTCGACCGTGCCCGCACGCCCTCGCTGATGGCGCCGTTTCAGGTATTTTTCGTCCGCGGCGTAAAGGCGTTATTTGGCCGTGGCTCAAACGAAGAAAAAATTGGAGCCATCGAAGCTTACTGCAAAAATCCCAACCCCGATGCGCTCGTGGTATTTGTTGCGGATCACATCAGCATTCCGGCCGACGCCCGTCGCATGGAAATGACCGACAAAGATCGCTACCAGAAGATCCGCGAAGACCTGGGCTCATTCTGCGGCATTGTCGAACTGTCTCGCGTGGAAGAGGGCGAAGCTGTCCGCTGGATTGCCGAATACTGCGCCACCCGCACCGTCAAGATGGATGCCGACGGCGCCCGCGAGTTAGTCGATGCCCTCGGCGGCGACATGATGATGGTCTCAAACGAACTTGAGAAGCTGATTCTTTACGTCGGCGAAAAGAGAAGAATTACGCTCGGCGATGTCGAGACCATGGTGCTCGCCGCCAAGCAGCGATCTTTATACGAATTGACGGACGCGATTTCCTCGAAGAATGCAGTGCGCGCGCTCGAAATCCTGGATGCGCTACTCTCGATCGGTGACGGCGAGGATGCCGCCATCGGACATCTCTACATGCTGGCCAAAACTTTTCGTCAGATGCTCGTCATTCTGGAACGCAATGTACGCGATCAGCGCATGCTCTGGGCGGCATTGTGGCAGGGTTTTCGCGTCCCACCATTTGCAGCCGACGATATCATCCGCCAGGCGCGTCGCTACAAATCGAAGCGGGAACTGACACGGGCCATTCGCCTGGTCGCGAAAGCCGATCTGGCGCTACGTTCGAATCCTCCGGGCAAGCGTCTGGTACTCGAAAAACTGATTCTCGATCTAGTCACCGAGCCGAAACTCGAAGCCACCGGTGGATGGATGCAGGAAGAGTTGCCGGTGTAGAACGGGATACCTTTCTCGCCGTACACAGGCACAACAACCCTATCCCTTGATCTCGTCCACCGCCTGTCGCAACTCATCAACGCCTGGAAAATTCGGCTTGATCTTCACCACGCGGTCCAGTTGTTGCTTGGCCAGCGCGGCCTGACCACTCTTGGCGTATGCCAATCCCAGGTGGTAGTTGAACAGCGCGCTATCTGGTTCCTTCTTTACAGCTTCCTTGAACAGGTTAATCGCCGACGTGTAGACGTGCTTATGGTAGAAAGCCCAGCCCAAAGTATCCGCAGCGTCCGGATTATCCGGAAGCTTCTGCCGGGCAGTTTGCGCCATCGCGAAAGCTACATCTACGTTGCCACCCTGCTGCAGCATCACATATGCCAGATTGTTAGAGGCCAGCGGATTGTCCGGCTGAATCTCCAGCACCTTCTGATACTGCTGCTTGGCATGGTCCCAATCCTGTTTACTCTCATAGATGCCGCCAGCCAGCAAATAAAAGGCAATCTCTTTGGGATTGACCTTGGATCCGTCGAGATAAGTTTGCAGTGCCTCACCAGTAGCACCGCGCTGGCTTTGCACCAAGCCGATCTTGACCCGCGCCTCAACGTTTTTGCTATCCAAGTCCGAAGCTTGTTTGAATTCCGCCTCGGCTCCCGCCAAATCTTTTTTCTGTTCCATTAAAAGTTGGCCCAGAATGATATGAAAGCCGGGGTTCTTGGGGTACCTGCTTAACTGTGTTTTCGCGGTAGCGATGGCGCGATCCGGCTCCTTTTGCACCAAATCTACGTTGAGCACGCCACCCAACGCTTCGGTGGAATTCGGGTCCTGATCCAGAGCTTGCTGGTAAGCTCGTTGCGCGTCGGCAAGCTGGTTTTGTGCCATCCGTAGGTTGCCCAGTTGCACATATGCGGCTGGATTATTCGGTTCCTTCTCCAGAGACCGCTTAAGATATTCATCTGCCGCAGCGAACTGCTTGCGATCGATGTCGGCCACCGCGTGCAACATGTATCCATCGGGAGCCGCTGGTTGTATCGCGATGATCTGGTCTGCTTCCTGCGCCAGACTCCCAGGATCGCGCCGCTGGATGGCAACGCCCGCCAATGCCCGGTGTGCCTCCACAATGTCGGGACGCAGTCGCACCGCATCGCGCCACTCTGATTCTGCCCGGTTCGCGTTGCCCTGTTGAGCGAACGCCAAACCTAGTTGGTAATGCGCCACCGCGTTATTTGGATCACTCTTCAACACAGCTTGCAAAGTATTTGCGGCATCGCTGGTCTTGCCTTCACGAATCTCGATTTCGCCTTTGTAAATTTGTGCGTCCGGGTCATCCGGCTTTGCCTTTACGACTTCATCATTCAACTTGAGGGCTTCATCGATCTTGTTAGTCAGGATCAGGAGCTGAATGTAATTCTTCTTGACCACCATGTCCTTCGGATGATCCTGATAAAGCGACGCGTACTCAGTCGTAGCTTTGTCGAACTGGTTATTGCCGAAGTAAAAGTTTCCCAGCATCCGATAGCCTTCCGAGTTATTGAGAAAATCCTTTTTCGATTCGCGAAGATATGCCTCGGCTTGTCCCGGTTTGTTTTCCGCCATGTACAGGCCGGCCAGCGGCAGCCTCATATTGGGATCGTCCGGTGCGGACTCCGCCGACTTCCGGAACCATTGCTCCGCCTCCGGAAACCGCCCACGGGTCTGGTAAAAGTTCCCCAAAGAAACCAGCGCATTCGTAGACTTCGGATTCAGTTCGACCGCTTTCTTGAAATTTATTTCTGCCGCATCCCATTGTTGCCCGCGCATCTCCAATACAGCCAGATTCAGGTACGAGTCGGAACGCTTCGGATCGAGTTGCAGCGCCTTCTGCATGTCCGCCAGCGCGGATGGGATGTCTTTAGTGCCGGCATGGTAGTTAGCCAGCGCAATATACACGTCGGGATTATTAGGTTGCTTTTGCTGCAGCAGGTCTAGGTGCTCTTTCGCATCGTTGAAATGCTGAACCAGGATCAGCAGGTTGGCTAAATCAAGGTGCGCCGCATAATAGTCCGGCCGGATTTGAACCGTTTTCATTAGCTCCTGGACCGCCGTGTCTCCATCCTGCAATTTCATCGCGGTCAGCGCTAGTTTGTAGTGCGCATCGGCGAAACGCGAATCCACCTGAATCGCGCGCTCGAACTGGATCTCGGCCTCCCGGTACTGGCCTTTGTCGAAGTAGCGTTGGCCGCTTTCCACGTATTTCTGCTTGACTACGTTCGGATCTCCCGAACAGCCCGTCAGCCACGCCCCCAGCACGCAAACTGCCGCCACTTCGTACAAAAATCTTGACCCTTTAGCAATACCCATATCTCTGAATGCCTCGCATCGCGCAAACGTTGTGTTATTAATGGCCTACCGCACAAAGGTACTCTCTCGAGCTCAGGCCGGGAAAGTTACTGCCGTTATTATCGCAAACCCGGCCAACTTGCAGAAACACTTGGCCCTCTCCTCAAGCATACGCCCGTGTACACGCGCTTTGGTAATCTGCCCCTAAGAGCCAGGGCATGGCATAGTTTGATTCGGCTATGACTCACTTCCCCCAAAGCAGTAATGTCAACCAGCGTTCACCCCGAGTAAAACTCAATGGATCAGTCGCGGCCGCGGTGATGGCCGAGGGTGGCCAACGGGCGCGCGCAAAACTACAATCCATTTCCATCACTGGCGGGTTGCTGCAATTGCAAACCCAGCTTTCCACCGGAGATTTCGTCGAAATCGCCTTCCACACCCGGGCCGGCGCAATCTGCGGCATGGCTGAAATGCTGCAACCGACGCGCAAGTTTCAGAGCGCGTGTCTCCAGCCTTTCCGGTTCATCGCCCTCGGCGACGATGACCACCGCAAGTTGCGAATGGCGCTGGATTCAGCCCTCGACCGCAGTTTCTTGGACCCGGTTTCCGAGCAATTGCAGACGCCGCCCGGATTCTGAAAGCGGTTGCCGGTGGTCAGTGGTCAGTGATCAGTAAAACCACAGACCTATCATCTACTGACGGCTCACACGCTTTTATTCACTGGCCACTGGCCACTGCCCACTGACCACTGCTTTTCCCGGTTCGCTATACTGAGTCGTCGGATGACGACCGAGACCATCACCCACTCTGCTGAGGAGACAATCGCCTACGGGCGAAAGCTCGCCGCCGAACTGTCTCCTCCGCTCATGTTTCTTCCCCTCATGGTGCTGCTGCGCGGTGACCTCGGGGCAGGCAAAACGACCCTCGTGAAAGGGATCGCCGAAGGCTTCGAAGCCGCTCGCGCCGAGGATGTGACCAGCCCGACCTTCACCCTCGTCCACGAATACCGCGGACCCGACATAACCCTCTACCACATTGACCTTTACCGCATCGACACCCAGCGCGAACTGGAAACGCTGGGACTCGACGACCTGCTCGCCCCCAACTGCATCTTACTGATAGAGTGGGGAGAGAAGTTCCCTCGCTTGCAGCGCGACCAGAATGTAGAAATCACCCTGGAGCGAGTGGGGGAAACTGAGCGCAGAATCCAGCGGATCACCCGTTGAATCCCGTAGTTTATTGCGGAGTGGTGGTCTATTGCAGAGTGAACTGCGAACAGTAGACTGCCAACATTACCTTGGGCGCATCTCATCAACTGAACTTGGAGCCATAACCAACTTGAAGCTAAACCATTTCGCACTCGTAGGCCTGCTGACCGTGTCGATCTTGCCCGTTGCGACTTTTTGCGCAGGTCAAAGTGCCCCACGGACTCAAACTTCGGACCCTGTTCAATCCACTCAACCGCCCGCGACCAGTTCTCCGAAGCAGAACCAACCCGTAGACCAACCGTCTGCCCAAAGTAGTTCTCAGGATCAAAGCGGCGAGGTCAAGAAAGATTCAACTCAGAAAGATTCAAACCAAGATACAAAGAAGGAAGATACAAAGAAGAAAGACGACCGGATGTTTTACGTCATGCCGAATTACTTGACCGTGGATGGTCAATCGCAAGTGAAACCAGTCTCTTGGAAAGAGAAATTCGCCATGGCAGCGAAGGGCTCCTTCGACCCTTATGAATTCACGATAGTAGGTATTGTGGCGGGCATCCGCCAGGCGGACAATTCCTCGCCGGGCTTCGGGCAGGGAGCGGAAGGATACGCAAAGCGGTATGGAGCGGCTTTCGCCGATCAGGTGGATGGCAACATCATGGTAGGCGGCGTTTATCCCACCATCCTAAAAGTAGATCCGCGCTATTTTCGATTGGGCAGGGGCTCGTTCTCACGCCGCTTTGGCTATGCCATCAGCCGCATCTTCGTCGCCCGAAGAGACTCTGGCTCTAGTATGTTCAACGTTCCCGAGTTTGCCGGGAACGCAACCGCGATTGCCATTTCCAACGTCTATTATCCCGCCTCCGATCGTAGTTTTTCGTCGAGTTTCTCCGACTGGGGAACGCAGATGGGCCTCGACGCCTTCGGGAATGAACTGAAGGAGTTTTGGCCCGACGTGCACAGCTATTTGCAGAAGAGACACGCCCGCCGGCTGCAGAAAGAAGCAGCTGAAAGCAAATGATTGACCCTTCCAATCCGGAATTCGCACTTACCCGTTCTCTTCCGCTCTTGTAAAGACGCCGACTCCAGTATTCCCATCGAGAAATAAATCAAACGACCTGCCGGCGTGCATCCAAACGCCGGTTTAAACAATCCAATGTTGAAGAATTAGCAGAAATTGCGTGAAGAGCCGAGCAGATGTGCCCCGAAAGGGAAAATACGAATGTGGGGGAAGATTTGAAAGCGATTCGATCGTTTTGCATGTCGTTAGCTCTGGCGGGGACGTTGGGAACTTCGTTGGTTCAAGCCCAAGAACCAACAAGCCCGCGCGCACAATCCCAAGAAGGAACAGTTCGGGAGGAGTCGGGCGATTCTTTGCTGTTTCCCTCCGACCCGCAGCAGCCGAGCGCACAAACGGGTGGAAAATCATCTCTGCCCGACGCGCCGACCCCCCAGGCCAACCCTGCAGATCCAAATAATCCCCAAAGTAATTCCAACGACCAGTTTGGTAAGCAACCCAAGAGAATCCTGTGGGTCATCCCCAATTACCGTGCCGTCAGCGCCAACACACAACTGCCCCCGCTGACTTTCAAGAGTGAACTCTGGCTCGCGACCCAGGATACATTCGACTACTCCGATTTTATTTTCGTGGGAGGGCTTGCGGGAATTTCGATGGCCAGCAAATCGCAGCTCGCCTTTGGGCAAGGCGCTGAAGGCTACGGTAAGTACTACTGGCACCTGTTTGTCGACGGCAGCATAGAAAACTACATGACCGAAGCGATCGTGCCAGGGGTAACTAGAGAAGACCCGAGATACTACACCCTTGGCAAAGGCGGATTCATTAAGCGGACCGGTTATGCGGTAAGTCGGCTGTTCATCACCAAGACCAATGGGGGAAAGAGCACCTTCAATATGTCAGAGATCGTGGGAGCCGGAGCGGCTGCGGGCATCGGCAATACATATTACCCGTCCGAATCCAACCCTTGGGTGAAAACTTACCAACGTTGGGGAACGCAGGTAGGCTTGGACGGCGTGTTCAACGCATTAAAAGAGTTCTGGCCGGACATCGATCAGGCGGTATTTCGCGGAAAATACTAATCCCGCCTTAGCGATGCCGCAGACCACTACGCGTTAATTCCAGCCGCGGGCATCCAACCGGCGCGCTCCATTCGTGGATCAGCGAAAACAGCATCGCAGCCGCGAAGACGGCAAATACCAGAGTACGAGAGCGCATCCTGTTAACATCATGCCGTGTAACGCATGACCTGGCAAGCGCGGCATTCGCTTCTTTATGCCGATTTTTCTCATCCAATCCCATCATGGCCCAGAAAACCGAAGCTACCGTCAGAAAAGCGACAGAGACAGATTTGGAAGTAGGCTTGATCTGCGCCGACCGTGACGGCAATCGCATTCGCATCGATCGCGTTAATACAGATCGTGTTAACACAGTCCGCGTTAACACAGATCGCGGCGCGGGAACAATTTCCTATCACTTTCTGAATGACGAATTGCGCGTGCAGGAAGGCGTTCAGGAGCGATCCATCGAGCAATTTCTGGCGGAAGGCTGGTACATGGCCGCACCAGGAAAATCCCTGTAAGCCGGTCAAAACGGTTGCCTTCGTCCCTGCGCGTACCCTCTAGCGCGACACTGAAAAATTCCTGTTTACTGTTAGGCCATCGTTGATTGTGCTCACGTCGCGCATTTCCCATTCGTAAATCCAACACGCAGCGCTTTACGAACTTTTTATGGATGCTTTATTCGAACCTTACGGCTCGTCTTATCCAATAGAGGTGAGCAGGTAGACCTGAGCAGTAAGAACTGAGCAATACGATCTGAGCAGTAAGACTTGAGCAATTCAGGAGCGTCTCTGTGGGAGCGCAGCCATGAGGTTCGAATAGCTATGATCACAGTCACTGTCGTAGTGATGGTCATGCTGTGCGCAGCGGGCATTGCATTCAATGTACGCTTCCTGCTGGCGCTAGGCACGGAATTCAAGGCTCAGAGAAAAACGCAAACTAAAAATACGGAGAACACAAACAACCAGTTGATCAAGTGGCATGAGAACGGATTGGATCTGAGCTGTTCTCTCTACTCGTTCGACAACAATAAGCGATCCTAAGAAGGGGATTTTTTCGATGTCCATCCAGGAAGTATCGGCAGAACAATTAGCGGAACTTTTCCATCACTATCACCAGGCACTGGCGCCTGATTTCGGCTGTGCGAGCGATTCCAAGCCCGAGTCGTGGGACGAAGTATCACAGCCGGAAAAGAATCGCATGGTGGCCGCGGCACGCCTCGCGATCTTAGAAGTAGCTTCCACGACCAGTGACCACGAAGACTCAAGACGTTATTTTGCCAAGCCAGGCGATGCTGAATGGGGTTGCTAGCCGTGACTAAGAAAAAATACGGGCTGGCCACTGAGCGCCAGCTCTAATGTAGCCGACTTTAATGAGGCAGATAGCCAGCTTCCATAGGCAGTTTACCATCTACTCTGACGACAGCCACGCGATCGGTGATGGAATGTTCTTCCACGAAGCCGATCGCCCCCGACGTGGATGCCACCGCATCGATCACATCCGCATCGGACTCCACGGCCCGGATTTCATCTTTGTGCGAGGCAAGTAGAGCTTTCACATCCGCCTCGCTCATCTTGCTCAGGTGTTGCAGTGTAGCCATCTCACCCGGCGAAGAGTTGTGCAACACCAGCACCACGTTCTTGCCGTCGGGCCATTTCTTGACCTCACCTTTAAGAATCCTAGCCAAATGAGCGGACGTAACGTTCTGAACACTGTTGTCTTTGTTAACCACCACTGCCATGTGGTGCGCAAAACAAGGAGTCAGCGACAACGTCACCCATGCACACAGACAGAGAATACGCTGGTATTTCATAAGCTTAAGGTTACCTCTTGTTGTCTGGCGACTCTTGTCAAAAAATTGTCAAAATACGGGAGGAACCAGTCTCGTCATAGGATCGGCATTTTTCAAAATCCCATAACTAGAACCCCATAATGTTGTAACCGCAATCCACGTAGATAATTTCGCCCGTGATACCAGAGCTGGCATCGGAGGCAAGAAACACGCCCGTGCTACCCACTTCGCTGACTTCCACATTACGTTGCAGAGGCGCACGCTCGGCGTGCGAACGCAGCATGTCTCCCAGACCGGAGATACCACGCGCCGCCAGCGTCTTGATCGGTCCCGCGGAAATCGCATTGACCCGTATTTTCTGCCGCCCCAGATCCTGCGCCAGATACCGCACCGTGCATTCCAGCGCCGCCTTAGCCACTCCCATGACGTTATAGTGCGGCACAACTTTCTCCGCCCCGTAGTAAGTCATGGTGATGACGCTGCCCCCGTCCTCCATCAGCGGCGCGGCCGCACGGCACACCGCGATCAGCGAATACACGCTCACGTCGTGTGCCATGCGAAAGCCCTCGCGAGTCGTATTCACAAAGTCGCCCTTCAATTCCTCTGCTGGAGCGAACGCCACGCTGTGTACCAGCGTGTGCAGCTTGCCGTAGCGAGCTTTCAGCTTTTCGAAGAGCTGCGAGATTTCTTCGTCCTTAGAAACATCGCACATAAAAGCTTCCGCACCCGGCAGCGACAGAATCAGGTCCTTCGCTTCCATTTCCATCCGTTCGTTCTGATAGGTGATGGCCAGGTTCGCCCCCGCCGCATGCAGTCCCTGAGCAATTGCCCACGCGATCGAGCGCTTGTTAGCCACTCCAAAGACAACGGCCGTCCGCCCTTTTAAGTCATCAAACATTTGTGGAATCTCCTGAAGAAGAAAAAGAATAACAGTTGCTCGTGTGGAGCGGACACTCTTGTCCGCTGCTTTTGACCTTGCCGTTGATCTTGACTTGCAAAAATCAACCTCAAAATCAAAGGCAGCGGACAAGAG
>JBATZM010000004.1:0-2979 GCA_049674665.1 Terriglobales bacterium | reverse complement strand
GGAAAGAAGAGTAGCGCCAGCACGGCGCACACCAGGCGCAAGCCGCCTTCTCCACGTTTGCGGCGCATGCATGAGGCATTTGTCGCGTCGGCGAGTTTGAAGCCGATGGCGCGTCAGTTGCTGCAAGATCGCACTCCAGCGGCTTATGCCGGTGTGGAAGCGTATGCGCGGCGTCATGCGAAAGAAGATGCGGGGGCGCTGGCGTGGCTGGTGATTGGTTATGCCCACATTCAAGATAAAGGTTACGCGCAGGCGATTGATCCCTTGAATCGGGCGAAGCCGCAGGCAGGCGATCTCGGAGATTACGTCAATTTTTATCTGGGAACTTCCTACTATCAGACAGGCCGGTTGGCAGAAGCAGTAGCGACGCTGGGCGCGTTCGACAAAACTTATCCGGAGTCGTTGCTGATTCGCGACACGCATGTGGTGTATGCCAACGCTTTGGTGGCCGACGGACGCGCGCAAGAGGCGGTGGAGTTGCTGGAAAACGATCGGCAACCGATTCGAGCTGACCTGGAACTTGCATTAGGCCGTGCCTATGAAGCGGCGGGTCAGCCAGTGAAAGCGTTGGTTATTTTTCGCAATTTGTATTACACGATGCCGCTCAGTTGGGAAGCGACGCAGGTTGACGGCGATCTTAGAAAGTTGGCGGGCACTCCTGGGACACAGCCGCCCACATTTGCGGAGCAAAGAACGCGCGTCGACCTGCTGGCCAAAGGGAAGCAATATAACGAGGCGGCTAATGAATATCACGACCTGTTGAATGAGGTCGGTCCCGAGAATCGTCTTGCTCTGCAGATGGCGATGGCAGAGTCGTTGCGCCACGCGGGACGTGAGAAGGAAGCCAAGAAGGCATTGGAGTCGATGCCGGAATCGACTCCGGAGATGAACGCGGAGCGCTTGTTTAACCTGGGAGAAATCGCGCGCGGCTCGAACGATGATGATGGATTTCTGCGAATCCTTGAACAGATGCGGCAGGTGGATCCGACCAGTCCCTGGTTGGAGCAGGCGTTGCTCTCCGCAGGGAACATCTATTTGTTGCGGCACGATTATGACCGGGCGATCGATTCCTACCGCGAACTGCAGCAGCGCTTTCCAAATGGAGGGCGAGCGTCGTATGCGCTGTGGAAGGCAACCTGGTTGAGTTTGCGGCAAGGCCGGCGCGAGGATGCGGAGAAAGGATTCGAGCAGCAGATTGAGCTGTATCCGTCATCGGGGGAAATCCCTGCAGCGCTTTATTGGCGAGGCCGGTTGGCGGAAGAAGATGGGGAATTGCCTAAGGCGCGCGCCTATTACCAGAAAGTGTCGGACCGGTTTCGCAATTATTATTATGGCGAGTTGTCGCGCCAGCAACTCAAGAAGATCAAAAACGATAGCGACCCGGTGCATTACGCTCTGCTGGATCGAGTACCGCCAATCGATGCGAGCACCAAGGTTACGGCCGACCCGATTCCGACTGACAACCTGCGGGTACAGAAAGCGCAACTTCTGGCGAATGGCGCATTGCTGGATCTGGCTGTGAAAGAATTGCACGCCGCGGCAGATGAAGGCAAGGGCAATTGGCTGGCACCCGAGACCGCGCGTCTTTATGCCGATGCCGGCCACTATAATCTGGCGATCGAAGTTCTGAAGCGCGCCGTGCCCAGTTATTTTGCGGTCGATATACCCAGCCTGCCGCGGGCGTACTGGGAAGCGCTGTTCCCCAAGCCTTACTGGATCGACTTAAAAAGATTCTCTTCCGACAATGCCCTCGATCCTTACATGGTGGCTGCGCTGATCCGGCAGGAATCGGAGTTTAATCCCGGCGCAGTGTCTCGTGCGAATGCGGTTGGGCTGATGCAACTCCTGCCGAAGGTCGGCAAGTCGGTAGCAAAGCAAGAGAAGATGAAACATTTTTCCAGTACGCAACTGTTCGCGCCGGGAGTAAATCTTCAACTAGGCACTCGATACTTCCGCAGCATGGTCGACAAGTTCGGATCGTTCGAGTATGCGCTGGCGGCCTACAATGCGGGAGCGGATCGGGTGCAGGACTGGCTAGGCCAAGGGAAATACAGAGATCCGCAGGAATTTGTGGAGTCGATTCCGTTTACTGAGACGCGGGAGTATGTGCAGGCGATCTTACGGAACGCGAATGTGTATCGGCAGTTGTATGGGGAGCCGTAGAAGCATGAGCCAGAAAGATCCAAAAAGGAAGCGGGAGACTCGCGGAACGGGCAAGAACCCAGATCCCTCGCTTCGCTCGGGACGACAACTCTGTTTCGGAAAGATGACAAGTCTGCGGCAGTTCGGCTTCTACGCCGACGTCTCGTGAACGGGGGATTTGGCGAATAGGATTTCAATCACCAGCAGGCCGGCTCCGACAACGATGGCGCTGTCGGCTACGTTGAAGGCGGGCCATTGGTATTGGCCGATGTAGAAGAGCAAGAAATCGACCACGCGACCGTTAAGCAAGCGGTCCCAGAGATTCCCGAGGGCTCCGCCGAGGATGAGCGCCAGACCGATTCCGGTCGTGGTCATGGCATGGCTGTTCCGCCAGAGCAGGGCTGAAACGACTATTAAAGCCACAATCGAAAACAGCACGAGCATGGCGATTTTCCATTGCGCAGGGGAATCTGCGAATAAGCCAAAGGCGGCGCCGCGATTCTCCACATGAGTAATGCGGCAGAATCCCGGAATGACTTGCTTGCCATCGTGCAGAGAGATATTCTTCGCCACGAGCCATTTGGTGATGCGATCCAGCAACACCACCGATAAGGCGATTAAGAGGTGGAACCGGCGCATTAGGTGGGCATGGGTCATCAGGGTTGGCGAACGTTTAAATCGCCAAGGGGGTGCAACGAACGCAGAAAGCTGGCCTCCGTGGCGAAGCCGATTTGTACCAGTTTGGATATAGATTCAAGCCGCAGCGGCACTCGGTCGATTACTCCCAAATGGTTGATTGTTATCATTATAGGGAGCTTAGAAAGGAACGTCCATTGT
>JBATZM010000003.1:0-8436 GCA_049674665.1 Terriglobales bacterium | reverse complement strand
GCCAGCCATTCTGCCCGCGGTTTCAGAACCGCATCCAAACCATTGCCATTAGCGCTGTTTGCCGAATTGCCATTGCCTGCGGACATTTTCGTCTGTACCATCCTTCACAAGTTTGATGCCACCAGTTTCATGCAACAAGTTTTAATGCCAACAAGGTTTAATGCCGAATTATACGCTGCATCCGCGAGACGGTTTATTTCCCGGCGAGGGCGGATAGATGAATTGTGGCCGACGCCAGGAATAAGCTGAATCCAGCGGTTGGGGAAGGGAATCGAAGTAGAATATTGTTATAACGACAATCGCGGGGACGGCGAATCGAAGCCGGATCGGTTTTTAGATCGACGGTAGATCCCGTCAGGAGGAAGCACCTTGAAAAAGCTGATGGCTACATCCAACGACGTGGCTTTGACTACCTTGCGCGTGGTTCTCGGAGTGGTGTTCTTCGCGCATGGCGCGCAAAAAATGCTGGGCTGGTTTGGCGGCTACGGTTTTCACGGCACCATTGGATTTTTTACTCACATGGGAATGCCCGCTCCTGTAGCGTTCCTGGTCATTTGCACCGAATTCTTCGGCGGCCTGGGGCTGATTGTCGGCTTGCTGACGCGCATCGCCGCCCTCGGAATCGGCGTCGAGATGATCGGAGCGATCTTCATGGTTCACCTGCCGAACGGATTCTTCATGAACTGGACGGGTACCCAGAAGGGCGAGGGATTCGAATATCATCTGCTGACGATTGCCATTGCCGCAGCGCTGTTGCTGCGCGGTGCGGGCGCGTTCTCGCTGGATCGATCGCTTTCAAAGTAAAACCGCTAAGCGAGGTTGCCGGTGGAGCGACGGGTGTCCTCGGCCGTCCAACCAGATGCCGGCGAACTTAGTTTCTCAGCGTCTTGCCCGTCTTGAGTGTGAACTGAATCCTTTCTTGCGTCTTCTTTTCGCCGCATAGGGATTTAAACGCCTCGCGCTCCAGATCGAGCACGTATTGTTCGCTGATTGGCGTGCCCGGCGTGATGTTCCCGCCGCAGAGTACCTCAGCGATCTTGGTGGCCAACTTTTGTTCGTGATCGCTGATGTATCCGCCTTGCCGCATCAGGTGCACCCCCATTTTCAGCGCGGCGAGAATATTCTCGCCGGGAGCGGGAATGTCAGTGCGCATCACCGGCGGCTCGTAGCCTGCGCGTGCCAGTTCCAGCGCGCGTGCTTTGGTATCGGAGAGAACGCGCTCGCGGTTCATGGTGATGCGATCGGAACTCGACAAGAAACCTAATCCGCGTGCTTCATCGGCGGAAGTCGATACTTTCGCCGTCGCAATGGTTTCGAAAGTCTTTTTCATCGCCTCCATCAGTTCCACTGATTCGCCGCGGCCACCGGGGCGAATGGAAGCTGCGCTATCCACCGCGCGCAGCAGCATTTCTTTGCAGCCGCCGCCACCGGGAAGCAAACCGACTCCGACCTCAACCAACCCCATGTAGAGTTCGGCGTGCGGTTGGCGAGCGGCTGCGTGCAGCGAGACTTCGCAGCCGCCGCCGAGTGTGAGTCCGAAGGGCGCAATCACTACCGGTTTGGGCGAGAATTTGATGGCTTGTGTCATGCCTTGAAATTGCCGGATGGCGAGGTCGACATCGTCCCACTCTTCGTCCTGCACCGACATAAGCAACAACATCAAGTTCGCGCCAACAGAGAAATTCTGCGCGTCATTGGTGATGACGAAAGCGTCGAAGCCATCGCCGGGGCCGCCGGGTTTCAGCGTTTGGAGAATCAGCGATATAATGTCGGCCCCAAGCGCGTTCATTTTGGAGTGGAACTGGATGCATCCCACGCCGTCGCCTAGATCGACCAGCGAGGCTCCGGAATTTTTCTTGACCACGCCATTCGATTTCTTGGCGACTTCCACCGACCAGACTCCTGCGGGAACAATGACCGGTCCCCAATTGCCAGTTGCCAGATCCCAATACTTGCGGCCTGATGAAGTCTTCGGGTCATCCGCGTACCAGGATTTCTGTTCGGAGGCGAGCAGCTTTTCTACATTGGCCGCAACCGGGCGGTCTTCTTTTTTCATGCGCGCGACGGTTACTTCCACACCCGCCGCGTCCCAGAGTTCGAACGGGCCAAACTCCCAGTTGAAGCCGAGGCGCATAGCGCGGTCGATTTCCACTACCGAATCCGAAATCTCGGGAATGCGATTGGCGGAATATGTCCACAAGTCGGAGAGCGCAGCCCACAGGAAAGCGCCAGCCTTATCGGCCTTCTGCGGAGCGGCACCACCTCCATCCAAACCAAGCAACAATCGAACGCGTGCTCCCGTCTCTTCGACATTTTTCGCCATATCGAGCGCCGCAAATTTCGGCTTTTGCCGCGGATGATATTCCAGCGTCTTCCAATCAATCGCCAGCCGCTCGTCGTCCTTATTATTAGTAGCGCCGTCGCCGCTCTTGACCTTCTTGTAGAAGCCGCCCTTCGTTTTGTCGCCGAGCCACTTGCGTTCCAGCATCTGGCGAAAGAACGCGGGAATCTGCAATTCGCTGCGCTCGTCGTGCACATTCTGGGTCATGTTCGTGACCACATGCCCGAGGATGTCGAGCCCGACGAGATCGATCGTCCGGAACGTGGCCGAGCGCGGCCAGCCCACAGTCTGTCCAGTGAGCGCGTCGATTTCTTCGATGCTCAGATCCATTTCCTGCATCAGCCGCATTACGTTGAGCACGGAAAATGTTCCGATACGATTGCCAATAAAGTTGGGAGTATCTTTCGCCTGTACGACGCCCTTGCCCAGTTGCAAGTCGCAAAACTCCGTAACAGTGTCGATCAAAGCAGGGTCCGCGTCCGGTGTCGGAATCAGTTCCAGTAGCCGCATATAGCGCGGAGGGTTAAAAAAGTGCGTCCCAAACCACGAGCGCCGAAAGTCTTCGGAAAATCCCTCGGCAATTTTTGTCACGGGCAATCCGCTGGTGTTGGTGGTGACAATCGTGCCCGGCCTACGGATCGCCTCCACCTTCTTCAATAACGCCCGCTTGATCTCAAGATTCTCGACAATGGCCTCGATAATCCAGTCCACCTCGGCTAAGCGTTTCAGGTCGTCATCGAAATTTCCGACAGTCACAAGCCGTGAAAGTGACGCTTCGAAAAACGCCGCAGGCTTCGATTTTTTCGCTCCGTCAAGTCCTGCAGCCGCGATTTTGTTACGCGCCGCACCGTCTGCGTCAACTGGAACTATATCGAGCAGCAGGGAAGGCACTCCCGCATTAGCAAAATGTGCTGCGATACGGGCGCCCATCGTGCCTGCGCCGAGGATAGCAACTTTGTGAATGCGCTTCATGAATACGAACTCCTGCAATAAAAACGCTCTCTGCGATGCTCCTACGGAAGTTTATCTACCACCCAGTCGTTCTTGCCAGTCTCGACCAAGACTATTTCGGAAAATTTACGCGTGACACGGGAACCGCGAAGCGTGACCAGTACAACGGGGAAACTATAGAGCCCGGAATGTCCATGACCGCGCGTGATTTCGAAGGCTCGTTCTGTTCCGGTCGAAAAGAACTGCTCCAGTTTGTCGGCGTTCTGCGTTTGGCGGATTCCGTCGCTGAGCAGTACCATGCCGTTTTCCATATCTCCCGTTTGCCACGCATGCAGAAAATGGCTGGCAGCTGCCAGCGCAAACACGTAGCCTGGGTCTGTCAGAGCTTCCTGCTTGGCGGGATGGTTATGCGATCCGGCGCAGATCTGGGTCGTCGGAAGAACCAGAACGAAAAGACATACTGCTAACCGGATCTTCACGCTAAGGCTAACCCTCGTTCCTGCCAGCAATGATGTAACTTCTTACTCTACTGGAAAACAAGCAGAACGCTAGCAGCCTTTGGCTAAGATCGCGGGTCAATCGTAAACGTTAGAGGAAGTAACTGTTGCCGCGGCGGGTTCGCAGGTGCTGAGCACTCCTGCGTTACTGACTCTCCTTCACGACGCGTCCGTTGAGCGGCTGAATGGGCCGGACATCGTGCGGATAAAGCTTGGCGAACGCGTCGATCTCCTCTGGCGAGATCTCGACCGGAATCTTCAGCACAAACCATGTGACGCCCTCCGTGCAGGGCGGAGCCGTTACCGACCCCATGTATGTGTAATAGGCGGTGTCGTGGGGCAGCAACTCGGCGGGATTAACCTCGACTCCGGCAATCTCCTGTTCTTTGCTCTCGGTCTTTGGCATGTGGTCCCAAATCTGCTGAATGGTGGTATTCGCGCTGCCTGCCTTCAGAAAGACTGTGACTCCCGCAACCTTCCCGTCGCTGGCTACGTGCATCAAGTGGACTTCCATATCGTAGGGCTTGCCGTGAATGTACTCTTCGCTCGGTCGGTGAAAGTGGAATTGCGTTAGTTGGTAGCGCTTATCTCCCACAATTAGAAAGTTCCCGCTTCCTGGGATGTCGTGGTAGTTCACTCGGATGGTGTAGCCGTTGTTAATTAAATATTTGAGTGGACCGCTTTTGTATTCGAATCGCAGGGCAGGAAGTTCAGCTTTCTCAACATTTCGAATGTCGATCGGAGATTGTTCCTTGCCGGCCTTGCAGGTAGCGTACTCCGGGTCCAGGTCACCCCAATGTTCGGCTCCGGTCGCTCCTTCGTAAGTCCAATGTGTCTTCCACTGCGCCCGTGAATCCGCAGGCACCAAAGCCGCCGCGATAACCAGCAATACAAATGTCATCCAACCGTTTCGCAAATTGCACCTCGATTTACCTGCCAACATATCGCAACCGAATGCCAACAAGGTACAGTTTACTGCTCCGTGACAATTCGTCTGATATCGAAGCATGGATGTTGGAGTGTTCACGAAATCAGGGATAGCACACATTGAGCACTGTCAATCTGCGAACCCTCAACCACAAAGCTACGAGTCTCACGAGGAGGCCCATTCGCTGCTATCCTAAATTTTCGTTACGTGGTTCTCAGCACCTCATGCCCTCAACCGCTCATCTCCTTTCCGCTTGCGAAATCGCAGCGCAAATCCGGCGCAAAGAAGTTTCACCGGTAGAAGTGGCACGCATTCACCTCGACCGCATCGAGCGCCTGAATCCCAAGCTGAACGCGTTCGTCGATTACCAGCCCGAAGCTGTTCTGGCTCAAGCGCACGAAGCAGAAAAAGCAATGCAACGCGGAGATGAACTCGGCCCGCTGCACGGCGTTCCACTCTCTCTAAAGTCTTCAATCGATGTAGCCGGACATCGCTGCGAATCCGGAACACGCCTGCGAGGCGGACGCATCGCCACCGAAGATGCGCCGCTGGTAATGCGTCTGCGCAATGCTGGAGCCATTATTCTTGGCGTCACCAACGCGCCCGAACTGCTCATGGCCTGGGAGACCGACAATCTTCTTTATGGCCGCACCAACAATCCCTGGGATCTAACCCGCACCGCCGGCGGATCGAGCGGTGGAGAATCTGCCGCCATTGCCGCGGGACTTTCCGCTGGCGGCGTAGGTAGCGACGGCGGTGGCTCGATCCGCGTGCCCGCGCACTTTTGCGGCATCTGCGGATTGAAGCCCACCCCCGGGCGCATTCCATCGACCGGCCACTTTCCGAAAGCTGGCGGCCCATTTGCCCTGATCGGAGTCGTCGGGCCGATGGCTCGCACTATCAAAGACCTGCAAACGCTATTCGAAGTGATGGCGGGTTGGGATGATTGCGATCCTTGCTCAGCGCCGGTCGAGGTGCGCGCGATTCATGAAAAAGTGGTCAAAAACATTCCCATCGGTTTTTTCGAAGACGATGGACGAACTCCAGTCACTGAAGAAACCAGAGAGGCACTGAGACATGCGGTGTCTACTTTGATGAGTTGCGGATTTCGCGTCGAGCCATTCCATCCCGAGGGACTTGAAGAAGCGCGTCAGCGGTGGTGGGAATTCTTCGGCACGGCTGGAGGAATGATTCTGGAGCCAGACTTGCGCGGCCACGAGTCTGAGCTGAGCCCAATTCTGCAAGAATTCCGCGCTTGGACCAAAGCTCAGTCCCTGCACACCGGCGAATCGTTGTTAGCCTCTTGGCTAGCACGCGATGCCGTGCGCGAGAAAATTCTCTTGCAGATGCGGAAATATCCCGTGCTGATTTGTCCGACCTCTGCGATCCCGGCGTTTCGTCACGGCGAGAGAGAATGGCAGGTAGAAGGGAAGACAGTAAAGTATCTCGACGCCTGGAGTTATTGCGAGTGGTTTAACTTGCTGGGTTTTCCCGCCGTCGTTATTCCGATGGGCTATTCGGAACAGGGTTTGCCCATCGGCGTGCAAGTCGTGGGGCGTCCATGGGAAGAAGAAGTCGTGTTGGCGGTCGCCGCAAGGCTCGAAAAAGAGCACGGCCCGTGGCAAGCTCCTCCGCTTCTAGACTAAATATCTTAAAAAAAACTCTTCAAAATCAGACACTCCTTTCTGAACTGGAGCGTCCATGTCCGAGTTTTTCAGAAACTGTTCTTATCTCTCGGCGATGTGAAAATAAATTCAACATTGCTGCAAACGACGGAGCGCCTTGATTTTACGTTGCCTTTTGCTTGAAACCGGGATATAAACTACCGACACTAGTAAGCCTTCTCCCAAGTTTTCACCCACACCCCGGCAGGTTATTGACCGGCAGCCGTATGCATTACTCTGGCCCAATCCTAAGCAAGTTTCACGAGGAGAAATTAATGGTTCGTGTAGGAACGGTTGTTCGCACTCTCATCCTATGTGGCTTGGCGTTGTCAACGCTGGCCTTTGCCAAAACTGACAAGAGCGGCAAAACAACTGTGACCTACCCGTCGGCCTTTGCGATCTCGCAAAAGGTGGCTGATCTTCCCGTCAATGAGTTATTCTTTGCGCCCAAGGAAGCTCCCGAGCCGAAGCCGGGCCCGCTGCGATTCAAAACTCAGACCGGTCCCTTGCTACAGGAAGATCCAGTGTTGCAGAAGCAAGCCCTGCCTGCCGTATCGGCGACCCCAGGCGTTGACTACGATGGCATCTCGTCGGGCGGCTTGGTGCCTTCCGATTCCAACCTGGCAGTTGGTCCCAACGACATCGTGGAGACCGTCAATGTGCAATTCGCGGTCTATAGCAAGACTGGCGCGATTCTTGCCGGTCCAACTAACTTCGAGTCTTTACTAAGTCCGCTCGGAGGCGACTGTGCTAACACCATCGGCGATCCCATTGTGCTCTACGACCGCCAAGCCGACCGTTGGCTCCTCGCCGATATCGGTAACGGCAGCGGCGGTTATGGGGAGTGCGTCGCCGTATCCCAAACTAATGACCCGACTGGCGCCTATTACCTCTATGGCTACTCTTTTGGTGCGAATCTGAACGATTATGACAAACTAAGCGTCTGGCCGACGGCCAGCAACAGCGCCTACCTCGCTACCTACAATATTTTTCAAGGTGGTGAGTCTTTCATCGGCGCGGACCTCTGCGGCTTCGACCGCACCAAGATGCTGGCTGGCGATTCGTCCGCCGCACAGCTCTGCCAGATGTCTCCCAGTGACGAGTTCGGATATCTTCCTTCCGATAACGACGGCCCAACTCCTCCCACCGATGGCACGCCCGGACTGTTCATCAGTTGGTTTGACAACAGTCCTGGCCAGTTGTACCTCCGTTCGCTGACGATGAACTTTGCGGCGGGCACCTCCACTCTTTCTTCGCCGACGATTATCAGCGTGGCCAACGAAAACATGGCCTGTGGCAATGGCGGCCAATGCGTTCCACAGCTTGGAACAAGTGCAACCCTCGACACGCTCGGCGACCGCCTCATGTACCGCTTTGCCATCCGGCACTTCGCCGATCATGATCGGGCGGTCGTAAACCACGCCATTGGCAATAGTGGCGCGACGGCGGTCCGCTGGTATGAGCTTTACGATCCTGCCGGCAACGTCACCCTGAATCAGCAGGGAACCTTCGGTCCCGATAAAACCTATCGCTGGATGGCGAGCCTCGCCGAGGATCAAAACGAAGATATCGGCCTCGGATACAGCACCTCCAGCAGCAGCCTCCATCCCGGCATTCGCTTTACCGGACGCGTGCCCACCGATCCCTTGGATTCGATGGAGACCGAAGCCAGTGTTCTTGAAGGTGCCGGATCGCAGCAGGGTTCCAATTCAGATCGTTGGGGCGATTACACCGCTATGGTCGTCGACCCCGGCGACGACTGCACCTTTTGGTATGTGGATCAATATGAGCAAGTCACTGGCGTCGACAACTGGCACACGAACATTGCATCGTTCGTCTTCAACGGTTGCGGCGTTCAAACTCCGAATTTCACGCTGTCCGCGTCGCCAAGCAGTCTAAGCATCGGGCAGGGTAGCAGCGGCACGAGTACGATCACCGTTACTCCGGTGGATGGCTTTACCGGCAGCGTTACGTTGTCCACCTCCAGCCTGCCGAGTGGCGTGACCTCAGGATTCAGCACGAATCCGACCACCTCCACCAGCACTTTGACTCTGA
>JBATZM010000002.1:0-4715 GCA_049674665.1 Terriglobales bacterium | reverse complement strand
GTGGCCATCCTGGAGCAGTTGTTTCTCGTTCGTCGGGTGGAACCGTGGTTTCGGAACCAGTTGAAGCGTTTGGTAAAGACGCCCAAGCTGCATTTCCTTGACTCCGGCCTGCTCGGCGCACTCTTAGGAGCTAGTGTGGAGCGGGTCGCGAAAGACCGGACAATGTTCGGACCATTGCTGGAAACGTTTGTTTTCTCTGAGGTGTTGAAACAGGCGTCTTGGTTTGGTGAGAGCTGCGCTTTATACCACTACCGGGACAAAGATCAGGACGAGGTTGACCTTGTGATTGAAGCGGGAAGTGGCGCATTGGTCGGTATCGAAGTCAAGGCGAGCGCTACCGTGAATGCTGGCGACTTCAAGGGACTCCGAAAGTTGGCGGAGGCCTGCGGCGATAACTTCAAGCTGGGAGTGGTTCTCTACGATGGCGGAAGGCCGGTCCCCTTCGGCGACCGTCTTGTTGCTGCGCCAATGTCTTGCTTGTGGGCGTGACTCGAATTTTCGCGGTCTTCGGGGCGCAGTGGATTGAGGTGTTGCAATACGTCATTCCACACCAGGAAGTGATGACACATATCGATGTTGGTGACGACAACTCAACGCCAAAGCAAAACATGCTGCGCACGGATAGAATCGAACTCTCACACGCCTTTTGAGGCTTGCGGATTTTGCCGCCGCTGATGCCGTGCGAAGCCTTAGTGTCCGGTTTGCGGTCTGGACCATCCCTTCACCGTCAACAACCCGGCTCAAGCCTTGGCTTGGTCGCCGATTTTTTTTACCTGCTAAATAGCTTGAGCACCACAGGCTGTGGTTTGGACGCTTGTAGAACGTGCCCCTTGCCGCCAAGGTTGATGTGTTGTCCCACCGTCTTTATCCCTTGGATGGACGGTGCGAGTCTGAAAATGTGTAACTGACGTGTAAGTCACAGCTTACAGTACGTGTCCCATAAACCTATGGATTTCAATGTGATAGATTTTCATTCGCAACTATAATATGACGCGAAATCCGCTGCGTCTGTTTCAGAGGTCCATCTCATGCGGGCTAGCACCAGCTGGCCACGTATTCTATGGGCTTTGGGACTTGGTGCCGGGAGGGGGAGTCGAACCCCCAAGACCCGAAGGTCGGCGGTTTTGAGTCCGCTGCGTATTTCAGCTAACTATTGATAACACAAGACATATCCGGGAAACAAAATATGAAAGTGTGAAAGTCACTGTGTAAGTTTCGCGGATTTTCATGGATCATCTCGCTCCCCCTTTTTCCACAAACGGCGCGTGTTTATGGAGAGGGAGGGGCATGACCCGATTCCCGAAACCATCTCAGTTTCCTCTCCGGATCGGACGATCCATTGATCCGAATTGGACGGACCCCTCCACCCGCATGAACGATACCGCTGCGCGTTCGCCGCATCTGATCCGGCGAAGAGCTGCTTTGGGATCTTGAAGGAGAGGCCGCCGCAGCTGATCCTTCCTAGGTTCATCCGCATCCAAGAACGTATGCAGCGAGTTTCTGTAGACTCCAGCAGTATTGCCAGCATCGGCTATGCTCCTGAGCAACACGTGCTGGAACTGGAATTTAGACAAAGTGGAGAGGTCTATCAATACTTTGATGTGCCCGCTGACGAGCACACCGCCTTCCTCGCCGCCGAGTCCAAAGGCACTTATCTCAACCTCCACATCAAGCCCCGACAGTATCGTTATCATCGAGTCTGGCCTCAAGAGAAATAGCTCCAGCAGCCCCTACGATGAGTGGCCATACCGCAATGCTTTTCGGCGTAGCGATATCGACATGACGTTCCTATTTTACGATATGTTTGCACTTGTGATAATATGCATGCATATAGTAAAGAAGCATCATGACTGTTTCGAAGGCAGAACTCGTAGCCCGCATGGTCAGGAAGGCTGGCGTATTCCGGCCACGCGACCTGGACGGGGTGGGTATCCCAAGGGAATATCTCCGCCAGGCGAAGGCCTGCGGGCTAGTGCGGCAAGTGGGAAGAGGACTCTACGTCGCCGATGGCAGCCGAGTGACCGAGCATCATACTCTGGTGGAGGCGGCGAAACGCGTGCCGCGCGGTGTCGTCTGCCTGCTCTCTGCGCTGCGCTTCCATGGGCTCACTACGCAATCGCCGCGTGAGGTTTGGATAGCGATTGCCCACAATGCTCGTCGCCCCCGTGCGGATTATCCGCCGATGCGTGTGGTGCATTTTTCCGGAAAGGCACTTTCCTATGGCATCGAGGAAAAGAAACTCGAAGGAGTTGCCGTGCGGGTTTTTGGTCCTGCAAAAACTGTCGCCGATTGTTTCAAGTACCGCAACAAGATAGGGCTGGACGTCGCTCTGGAAGCGCTGCGCGATTGCTACCAGCAGCGTAAAGCCACGATGGATGAACTCTTCATGGCTGCGAAAGTCTGCCGCGTGGCACGGGTGATACAACCATACCTGGAGTCGCTCACTTGAAGAAGCCTGTTGCAAATCTGTCGGCTTCCGTCCGGCAAAAGCTGTTGAATCTGGCGACGGAACGCAACGAAGATTTTGGACTTCTTCTTACCCGTTATGGATTGGAACGATTCCTCTATCGCCTGAGCATTTCTCCCCATCGAAACCGATTTGTTCTCAAAGGTGCTCTGCTGCTGCAACTCTGGACCGCAGAGGCGTATCGTCCAACTCGCGACCTCGATCTGCTCGGACGGGTTCTGTCCGACATCAACTTCCGGAAAGTCTTCTCCGAGGTGTGCTCGCAAAATGTGGAAGACGACGGCCTGACGTTTCTTCCAGACACGATTCGTGTGGAAAGAATCCGTGATGAGGAAGCCTACGAAGGAGTTCGGGTACGGGTGGAAGCCCGGCTTGGGCATGTGCGTATTTCTCTTCAGATTGACATCGGTCTCGGAGACACCATTGTTCCCGCATCAGAGGAATTGGTGTACCCCACGCTGCTTAAGTTTCCTGCACCCAAATTGCACGCGTATTCCAAGGAGAGTGTGGTTGCGGAGAAGTTCGAAACCATGGTCAAACTAGGCGTCGCGAACAGCCGCATGAAGGACTTCTACGATCTCTGGGTACTGGCACAAAGGTTCGAATTCGATAGTGGCACTCTCGCCGCGGCCATTCAGTCGACTTTCAAGACGCGGCGCACGGCTCTGCCGAGATCCTCGCCGCTAGCACTGCGGACTGAGTTCTATGAACTTCCAATGAAGCAGACGCAATGGCGAGCGTTCCTCCAGAAGAGCAAGCTTAAGGCAGATTCTTCGCTGAAAGAAATTATCGAAGTCATCCGAGAGTTCTTAATGCCACTTGTGGACGGCATTTTGAAGGGGTACGAAGAAAACCAAGTCTGGCGGCCGGGCGGCCCGTGGGGAAAGAACCGGAAAACTTAATTTTCTCCTGCCGAGAAAGTGTGTCATAGATGTTCAGGTCCGGATTGCTCTGACGCTTGAATAAGCTAAATCATTTCATCGGGATACGACTACGACTCTGAATGATAAAATAAAATGTCCGTTACGTCTGCCGCAGAAGCTAATCGCATGCAGAGAGCTGGGCTTGCTAGCCGCGTATTCACTGGGTTTCTGGAGTGGTGCCGGGAGGGGGAGTCGAACCCCCAAGACCCGAAGGTCGGCGGATTTTGAGTCCGCTGCGTCTGCCAGTTCCGCCATCCCGGCTTTACGTGTAATCAGCGACTTGCGTGGAAGACTTCGCGCCCGTCTGGCATTTCGTGCACGATTTGTTCATATTCTTCCTGCCGCGTCGAGGAGGTCTTGGTCGGCGGTCACGTCATAAGTATCGAACACCGCTCTCGTGAGGTGCCCGGTAATCTTCATCCCGACCGTCGCTGGAACTCCCTTCCGCATTATATTGCGAGTTGCCGACCTTCTCAAATCGTGGAATGTGAGCCCGACGACACCGGCCTCTTTGCATGCTTTAGCCCATGCTCCTCGGAAGTCGAGAATCGGTTTCCCGTTCGGCCAAGTGAAGACGTGGTCCTCGGGGTCTTTCCCGGCACAGCAGGCTTCCACGGCGTCGCATACTTCATCCGGCATTGCAACCTTCCGCGCTTTGCTGTTCTTCGTCGTTCCCGCGAAAAGGATTATCCAACCACCGGCGATTTGCAGCACCAGAAGGTTCTTCAATTCCGAAACTCGGAACCCAAGTCGATATGCGGTCAGCACCATCGCCCTCAACCCCGGCTCCTTCAGTGCGGTCAGAAGTTTATCGAAGACGGCGTCCTCGATGAATCCGGTGCGTGCGGTTTCCGGCAGCTTCTTAGGGAAGGTCGGGACCTCCGCAACAAGTCGCGGTTTCGTCTCGAAACCAATCTTGAACGCGCGGCGGAGGAACGCCATCTCGCGGTTTATCGTAGCGTTCATCGCCTTGGCTTTGTGACGCGCCATTATGTAGTCGTTCAGGTCCTCAGTTGTGACCAGCGACGCCTTCCGGTTGCCAAACGTAGCTTGCAGATTCACGGACCACCTGCGCTCGGCATCAGCAATAAGCTTCGCGGACGCCTTTTCACGCCACGCGCGGGTCGGCGATGGCAACCCTTCAGGAATCTTTTGGATTAGGTCACGGCGACGGGATTTCAACAATGCTTGCGCCAAGTCCTCCACCAGCGCCTTCGCGGCCCTTGGACTCGGCATGTTTCCAGTCGCAACGAGGCCAATCTGCTTGGTCAGCATCCGTTCGGCGGCGGCTTGCGCGCGTTTATCGTGGCACTCGCAGAAATGGC
>JBATZM010000001.1:0-3946 GCA_049674665.1 Terriglobales bacterium | reverse complement strand
CACTTATGTTTCGGGAGTCGGTGGGTATGACACGTTTCTCGTCTGCGTTTCGTCCTATGCTTCTGGAACCGCGACGATTTACCTGAATGCCAGTCCAGCGCCGAATGCGAGCTTGTTTGGCAACGGGGGAATCGCCAGCTCGGTTCCCTTCTCCGGAGTCGGCGCGTCCACCAATGCCAACACTCTGGTCGAGGGGGGACTGGGCAGCCTCTCCCCCTCCGGCTCCGCCACCGTCGCAGGGAGTCAATTATGGGTCGGCGGCGGCATCCCGGATGCGGGCATCACCTTCACCGATTCCGAGACGGGCGGCACATTAGTTTTCACGGATACGGTCTATGTCACCTACACCTTAAATTCCGCGCTCGGTCAGACCACGCCATCCAAAGAATTCGCCATTCAATTAGACACGAATTGCACCAGCGGCAGTTCGTGCAGTTTGACAGTGACGCCGCCGACCGTGGTCTCTTCGGCCTTTACCGGCTGGACTGTGTATGACACGCTCTCGATCGGCCAGGAAAAAGAGCAGACCGCGCTTTCCAATTGCGTGAATCTCAGCTTCTCGACCAGTTGCGTGATTGGCACGGTGGGAACCGGAGCCTCTGCCCCAACGCAAAACGCATCCATTTTGCAACCGCCGAATGTGCAGACGAGTCCCTGTAGCTACACGATTTTGCCGACCATCTTCGTGCAAAAAGCCGATGGCAATAATTATCCCTATGGAGGGATGGACTTCTCGAACAACAGCGGCATTCTTCCAGCGCCAATGGGCACGTTGACCTTCTGCGATCGGCTCTTTATCACCGACAGCAAGCAATCCATTCAAGATGAAACGCAGGCCGGAGCCGGGCCCATTCGCAATGCCTTAGTCTCCATCTCGCACTTATCGGGAGTAACCACAACAACCGGCTCAGGCACTGACGATCGCGCGATCGCGTTTCGAGATACGGACTCCCTAACTAGCCCGACCTACGAGCAATGGCTGGGAATCTACGGCGAACACTTCATCTACAACAACAATTTCTCCTGCACCGCGCCGGGGCCAGGCATTGGCGAAGAGTGTTCCGCCGCGATTCGAGTGGATTCCGAAGACGACCGAACCGCGGGTGTAAATGGAATCTCCGGCATTGTCGGCATTCATGGCAACGCGGGTACACAATATGCCACGCCAAATTTTTCCAGCAGTTGCGGAACCGGCGCTTCTCCCTGTGTTGTCGGAGTCATTGGATCGGCGGCGCAGGCGTCCACAATTAACGTCAATGGGGCTCCCTCCTACGCAGGCGTGTTAGGTGTAGTTGGTTCGGAGGGAACCAACACGAATTCGTTCGGCTACGATTTCTGGGCAGGCGGAGGGATCAACGGCGCGCGTTTCACGGAGAACGAGGGCGCATTCTATATCCCGTTTGGGACTTATTCCAGCTCCAACGCCAACGATTATGCAATTCGCGACTTAGCCTCCGCGAAATCGCAATTCAATGGAATCTTCTGGCTAGGCGGAGGCCCAGGCGGTGCGGTAGTGCCTGTCATCACCACGGATGCTACTTCGGCTCTTGGAATCACGGGTTCCATCGCGCAGACCAATGGTTCTTTATCCACGGGCGCGATCACGGCGCTCACGACCGCGAACATCGCGTTGAGCTTAGGCGGCACCGGCAACAGCCTCACCTACACCTATGCCGTCTGCTCGGTCGATGGCAATGGCGGCCAAGTGTGCAGCGCCACGAAGAGCTTTACCAACGGGCCGACGACGCTCAGCGCCACGAACTTCATCGGAATCAGCATTCCGAATCCGATTGGCATTCAGGGGCCGGTGCAGTGGACGATTTACCGAACCGTGTGTCCTGGCAGCGGAGGGGTTTGCGGCGGAGCTGGGGCGACGGGAAAAATTGGTGCCTTTTCGGCGCAGACCGATCTGCTGTCGGCGGGCTCTGCCCGGCAAGAATTTTTAGATCAGGGCGCGTCGGGCGATGGCACGACACTGCCGGTGGGAAATTCGACGGGATCGGTCCAGGGCGCGCTGTTTGAAACGTCGAGCAACTGCAAGGTGAATTCAACTTCTCCGGCAACTTGCGGCGCGGCGGCGGCGGGCACGGTGGTGGTGCCGACAACGACGACCACTTACACCGTCGATACCACGGCGATCACCGCGAACTCGGAAATCCTTTTGCAGTACACGACGGATGCGACCGGGTTACCCTCTTCGCCGACTTGCGTGGTGCCGAGCACTTTGGGCGATGTGTTTCCTTCGGCGCGAACCGCGGGTACGAGTTTCACATTCACCTTGCCTTCGACGACCGGCACGGTTTGCGTTCACTATTTCCTCGTCAACTAAGAACATGAAGCGTTTCTATCGTTTCTATCGTTTCTATTTGCCGCTCGGCTGGTTTTTCGGCTGCATCTTGGTGTTCGCCGCGCTTTCGTATCTGGCGCAGTAAGTCGGAGTTACTAAGTAATGATTGCCAACCCATGATCGCCAATCTTACCGATCAACTGATCCGCGACGAAGGACTCCGGTTGGAGCCTTACACCGATACGGTCGGCAAAATCACTATCGGCGTGGGGCGCAACTTAAGCGATGTGGGAATCTCCGTCGTCGAAGCGCAGCAGTTACTCGTCAACGATATTGCGAACGCGACCGCGCGGCTCGAAGAAACCTTTCCCTGGACTGCTGGATTGGATGAGGTGAGACGCGCCGCGTTGCTCAACATGGCCTTCAATATGGGGATTCGCGGCCTGAGTCAATTTCAGAATTTTCTCGCGGCGATGCGAACCGGAGACTGGGAATCGGCTCGCAACGAAATGTTGAATTCCCGCTGGGCGCAGCAGGTAGGGGCGAGGGCGCAACGACTCGCAATTCAGATTGAGACTGGAGTTTGGCAATGATTCCAAAAGTGAAAGCATTATGGCACAGCCTTCCGCCGAAAGCGCAGGCCACCATCGTCATTCTCGCGAGCACGGCGGGAACGTTTCTCGGACAAACCGCGAGCCAGTATTTTCTAGAGCCTTCCGCCGCGTGTTGGCAATGGCATTGTCTACGACACACGCTCTCGGCTGCAATTCTCGCGGGACTCGTCGCGGCGAAAGCCTTCTACATGCGTCCGGGGCCGGGGCCGCAAGCGCAGTTGCAGAAGTAACTCATGGGCCTCATCGACTTTCCCGATCCGGTTTCGATGTTCGAGGGCGCGAAGACTGCGGGCCTCGAACGCGAAGTCATCAACGCCTTGATGAGCGCGGCCTACTCCGCATGGATCACGTTCATGTGGACTTCGGGCGCGGCGAAATGGGCCGACTTCACCGGTGAAGGACAAGCTCTGAAGGCAGCAGCCACCACGGCCTATCTCTCATTGCGCGAACTGGAAAAGAAAAACTTTCTGACGCTCACCATTCCGCAGGACTTACTGGACGCGGACAACCTCAGCCGTTTTCAAACCGAATTTCAAAGTAAAGAACAGGAGAAATAATATGGCAGTCAGCTTCAAGGGTATCGTCTCGAAAATTGTTGCCGCCGCGAAAGATTTCAAAGCCGCCGTGTTGAAAGCCGCTGACGAAGCGCCAGTCGTCGTTGCCGACGTATCGAAAGATGCGCCGGAAGTGGAAGCGCTGATCGAGTTGGCCTTCCCCGGCGCCGCTGCCATCGAAACTGCCGCGCTGAATGCGTTTGAAGTGATCGCCACCGCCGTCGAAAATGCCGGACCGGCTGCCACCGCCAACGGTTTGTCTGTTTCACTCGATAAAACGCTGATCGCCGATATTCAGGCTGTCCTGCCTGCGTTGAAGGCGTTCGCCGCCAAGCTATAATCCAGCCAAGAACAGGGAGGACCACGAATCGGCGGGGCCGGTACTTCGGTAACTGGCTCTGCCGATTTTTTGTTGTGGACAAGACGGGGGAAATTGAAGATTGAGGGTATGGATGTTCCGAAGCCACCTACCGAGTCCGTCGATAATATTC